>JBNLDK010000254.1:0-39454 GCA_050304295.1 Polyangiaceae bacterium | reverse complement strand
CACACGACCGCCCGTCGCCACCGGCTGCCCCCCGCTCCCGGCCGAATCCGTCGAGGTGGTGGTGCAGGCGAGGCTCGCGATCAGCGGGAGGCAACCCAGGATCAGCGCACGGATCATCATGTCGAAACGATCAGCGTAGCACGGTTTCTCGGCCCGGCGGTGGTGTCTGATCACTCGGCGTCGGTCGACACCCGGCCGCGACGCACAACGAGATTGATGACCTTGTCGCGCTCGATGTAGAGCAGTCCCTCTCGCGCCACGGCTTCGAGGTCAGCGCGCCGCAGACCCGTCTGCTCGAGCACTCGCCGGACGGGCGCCACCTCGTGCGTGACCCCGACCAGCCGCTCGAGAACCGGCGTCATTCGAACACGAAGCGCAGATTCGGAACCGTTCCGCACCAGCCCCCGGCTCGGATCGAGAAACAGGCCTTCGCCGCGAGCGTGGCGCTCCTGCCAGCGCTTCACGGCAGCTGTCAGACGCTCGAGGTAGGCCTCCGGGCGTACCGAACCGTGCCCGCTAAAGTGGTAGGCCACGTCACGCAACGCCGCGACGTCGAGGTGCGGGTGAAGCCAGCGGTACTCGGTGAACGGTTCGATCCTCGAGTATCCGTGGTCCGCGTAGCTCTCGAAGTAGGGGCTGAAGCGATCGATGCGAACGAGGTGAGCGCTCCCTGGGGGCTGCAGGTGCGGGATCCATTCCATCAACGCGATCTGCTGCTCGTAGTCCTCCGCCTCTTCCCCGGGAATGCCGCACAGCTGATTCCACACCACCGCGATGTCCTGCTCGCGGCACCATTTCAGGTAGGCGAGATTCCGAAGCGTGGTGACCCCCTTCTTGAGCAGTCCGAGCAGGCGAGTGCTCAAGCTCTCGATCCCCGGCTGGAGAGCGACCACGTTGGCGCGACGCAGTGCAGCAATCTCGGCCTCCGTCGCGTTGGCCTTCGTCTCGTAAAACAAGATAGGCCTGGAAGCGAACTCTCCGAGGCGGGGGATCACCTCGCGGAGGTGACGACGGGAGAGAATCGTGTCGGTGGCGAAGAGATCGCGTCCGTAGCGCTCCCAGAGCGATCGGACCTCGGCCACGACGCGCTCGCTCGACTTCTCGTTGAATGCCATCTCCAGGTGGTTGAGCCCACAGAAGGTGCAGTGATTCTTCTCGCCCCACCAGCAACCGCGGGAGCTCTCGAAAGTGAGGTTCAACCGTTCCTCGGCCAACTCCCCAGCCTGCTCGAGGAAAGCCGCGTAGTCGACCATGGGAAGTCGATCGAGGTTGACCGGGTGATGGCTTCGCAGCACGCCCCGCGCGGGCAACTCCCCTGCGGCCAGCACGAGCAGCGGACGCTCACCGTGACCGCTGACGACGTAGTCGACCCATGGGTACCCTGCCACCACCTGGCTACCCATCGGCTCGGCACATCCAGAGCCTCCCAGCACGACGATCAAACTTGGATCGCGGCGCTTGAACAGGTCCGCCATCCACAACGCGGGAAGCAGCTGGTTGAGCGAGGTCGTGAACCCAACGACCTCGGGCTGGTGGTGTTCGAGCTGGCGCAGGCAGTGCGCGGCCAGCGTCGCGCGCAGTTCCTCGCGACGAGCAGGCGGCCCGAAGCAGCTCTCGAGTCTCGCCGCCGCGGTCGCGTCCGTTACCTCGCCGTGGAGCCCCTCCGCGAAGAGCAGCTCGCCGATCAGCCCTTCGTCGCGATCCGTGATGCGCTCGTAGGCTTCGCGTCCCAGGCAGCGCAGCAACTCGAAGTGAACATACGCCTCCCCGCAAACCACGTCCCGGTCCCGCAGGAGGGTGGCGAGCTGAGCCGTGCTCAGCGACGCGAGCCGGGCATGCTGGAATGGGGGGCAGACCAGCAGGACGCGGCGACCCGGCCCACGCAACGTGTCCAGAGGATCGGGGTCAGACTGCGCAACAGGAAGCGAGGCCAGAGTCGCCATGGGTGCTGGATTGTGGCACAGCCCGGCGGGAAGTGGTCATGCCCGCCCCCCGGGCGAGGCTGGCGCGACCGCCTCGACCGGAGTCGCTCGCAGCGAACGGCTGAGTGGGCGAGCGCAATGGTCGATCACTTCTCACCGAGCCCCGATTCGAGGGAAGGCTCGGTGAACGCCGCGTCAATGGTGCCAGGTCGCACGAGCTGGGCGTTTTGGGCCCCGCAGCGATGCCCCGCAGCTACGGCCTCGCGCAGCGTGCCACCTTGGCCGAGCACCGCGACCATCCCGGCAGTACTCGCGTCACCGCAACCGGTGGTGTTGAGCGGAGTGACGCGTTCCACAGCGACCTCGAACCGTTCCGTCCCCGTCGCCACGAGAGTCGACTCGCTCCCGCGCGTCAGCACGACAGCGCATCCGTGATGGCTCGCGATGTCGTCCATTGCCGCCCGCACCTCGCTCGGTGGCGGCTCCCGTCCAGGGAAGAAGGTCGCCACGAACTCGTCGTAGTTGGGCTTGATGACGTCCGGAGACGCGACCAGGCTATCGCGCAGATCGGAACCGCGAACGTCCAGGACGAGCCCTTTGCCTGCCGCCTTCGCGGCAGCTGCCCAGCGCGGAAACACGCTCGAACTGAATCCAGCCGCCTTGCTGCCCGAGAAGACGAGCCAGTTCGCATCCACCAGGAGCTCGTGGAACGCGATCTCGAGCGCCGCCTCGGTACCCTCTGCAACCGGAGCCGCCTCCTCGACGATCTCGGTGGTGACGGAGCCCTGATCTTCGAGAATCGTGTAACAGAAGCGGATCTCGGCGCCGCTCTCGCACCAGCGAACGCGTAGCCCGTCGTTCGCTGCGAGCGCGAGAAACTGCTCTCGAAATCGCCCACCAAGCTGCGTCAGGTGCACCACGGGCTGTCCCAGTTGACTCAGCACCCGCGTTACGTTGAGCCCCTTTCCAGAGGCGTCGAAGTGGTGCTGGCGCAGACGATTCACCGCCCCTCCCTGCAACTTCTCCAGCAGCAGCGTCTTCTGCAGAACGGGGTTGAGACAGACGCTCAGAAACCGGGGCTGTCCCATTCCTCCGTTTCCGCGGGATCTTCTTCGCTGGCGGGCGGGGACGAAGTGAGCGCGCCGGGTGGCGGCAGCTGCGATTCGCCACTGGTCGCCGCCGCAGCTGGGGGCGCCGACGCGGTCTGCTCCGTGTCGGTCTCGTAGATCGCGGGCGTTTCGGGCTGCCGACTCGCGGGCGGGGCCAGCACTCGGGAAGGCGGAGCCACCACCGGCTTGGCCATGGGCACCGATGTCTGAGGGATTCGCGAGTCGGTGCTTTCCGTCGCGGGAATCTCCTCGGTCGGATCCGGCAGGCGCTCTGGCTCCTCTTGCACTTCGGATGATTCGCCCTCAGCCGGATTGGCCACCTCGCGCGGCACGGAATTGGCGCCAGGATCCCGAGCGACCGCGGGAGACAACGGTTGGGCAGGCTCGACCGACGGCGGGGACGGTGGGCTCGGGTTCCCGACCGAGGCCGCAAAGATGAGCCCCACGAGCAACCCTGCTGCGATGCCCCCGCCCAGCAAGAGCAAGAAGCGCCGTCGCGTCGGTGCGGGGACCGATTCCGGCGCCGACACGCGCTCCACGCGGGAGGACAGCGGGGTCGCGGGCCCATCACTCCTCCCCGCGGCGAGCGCCGGCAAACTCTCAGCGACCGGCGTCACTTCGCCGCTCCCCGATGCGGCGCGATCTCCGGGCAAGGTGGACGTGGAGACCGGGCTGGGTTCGGGCCCCGCCGTGGGGAGAGGCGAACCGTTCGTGTTCGGGGGAGGCTCGGAGTTCGCCTCGGGTGGCAACATCAGCTCGGTATCGCCATCGCCGCCGGAGTCATCGTACTCGGGCAGCTCGAACGACACGGTGGCCATGGGCCGCTCGTAAACCGCAAAGGCGGAGCCGGTCTCCTCGGGAGCGGCAGGCACCGCGTCGTCCAGCGCCTCCGGGCCAGGCCTCGAGAGCTCTGCGGGCCCGTCGGTACCTGGTGCTGCCGCGCTGCCCGAGGTCGGTTCGCGCTTCCGCGACCCGGGACGAGTCCCCGTTGGCGCGGGATCGCTGCGAGCAGCCTGTGGTGCCGCAGTCGCCCCGTCCGATTCCAGATCATCCTCGAACAGATCATCGGCGCTCAGGGTCTCGATGTCCTCGAGCGCTTCGAGATTCTCCCCATCGGCGGCGAGGGGCTCGGCATCGGCAAGCGTATCGAGGCTCTGGACGATGGTGTCCTCGCCATCCTCGAACTCGTCGCGCGACTCCACCGCCACATCGGAGGCGGGTGGATCGCCGGCACGGGCGTCGTCACTCCGGTCACGGGCATCCTCCGCAGAAACCGGCTCGAGATCTCCTTCCAGCCCTTCCAGAGGCGCCACGATGGTCGCTTCTCCGTCGTCGTCGCCAGCCGTGACCTCCACCGCTGGATCGTACGTGGACGCGTCCAAGCGCGGCACCGCAGGCTGGCGCGGAAACGCCGGAGGCTTGGGCAAAGACAGCGTGAGCGGGGGAGGAGAGGGTCGCACACGCCCGCCGACCACGACCGTCGAGGCACGCGAGCCCGGTCTCGGGATGACGGACGGACGCTCCGCAATTGCCGGGGGCCCCGCTTGCGAGTCGTGGGGAACCCGAACGGGTGACGGCGGGGGCTGCGTCGGCGCCTCTCGATGCGGAGGCGGCGGCGGGCCCGACCCCGGTCGCAGCAGGGGACGGGTCGCCACCTGGGGACGCGATGGCAGACGGGTCGCCACCTGGGGACGCGATGGCGGACGGGTCGCCACCTGGGAACGCGATGGCGGACGGGTCGCCACCTGGGGACGCGATGGCGGACGCTGCGCCGGCTCGACACTCGTCCGCGAACGTGCAGCACCCAGCTCAACGCCCGAGTCCGGCGCCGAGGTATTGGCAGGGTGCTCGGACCGCGACGGCGGCGGCGCCGCGCCCTTCGCCACGGGCAAGATCGCCGAGCCCTGTCCAGTGGCGGACACGTCCCCCGTCGGGCGCGACGGGGGCGCGGACGGCGTTTGGATGGGCCGCGCTTCGGACGCAGGAGCTCCCGGCGTCCCGCTAGCTGCCGGTGCCGGCGCAGCGCGCGCAGCGAGCAGTCGCAGCGCCGGCACCGAGTCGAGCTCGATCCACTCCCCGAGCCCGCGGCGCGTGACGTGCGTCTGTCGCGTGACCCGACCGTCCTGCAATGCTTGCCCGATCTCCGAGGTCGTCAGGCTGGCCTCGGTTCCGTCCCCCAACCGCACGCGCCAGCCATCACCCGTCGTCGACGTCGGCGGCGACGGCTCGCGCTCGGACACCCGGTTCCCCGCCTCGGAGCTTCGCCCTGCGTCGGCAGAATCGGAATCGCCGCGCTTCTCCGAAGGCGTTGCTTCCCAGCCATTGTCGAGAGTGTCGAGGCTGTACACGAGGGTCCCTTTGGAGGGTAGCAGAGTGCCTGCGGCGGGCAGCTGCTTCATTTGAACCGGGCGCTGCACCGCCATTCTCGTTCGCTCGGGTGGCCACTCAGTCAGAGTGGTGCCACGCCAACAATCCAGCATGGTTGTTTCGGGGCCGGCGGCGAGCTAGGCGTAGACCATGCTTGGGCCCGCATTTCGAATCCCCGAACCATCGCTGACTCCGCGCTGCGATTCGCCAATGCCGACCGGGTCGCTGCGGCCAGAAGCCACCTTCCCCGAAGCGGCTCGATCGCGCGAAGCCGGGGGCTGGCGGAGTGCCGCGGTGGCCGCGAGCCTGCTGCTCATCCCAGCCTGCGCCTCCGGAACCGATACCCCGCTGGGAGGCGAGCAGCCCGGTGGCGATGGTGGCGCGTCCTCCACCGACCCGGGTCCGGAGCCCCCCCCGGACATCGCGCTCGCGGTCGACAGCGACGGGACCTTTGGTCCGGACGAAGTCGGTTTCGTCGGGGCCTGGGCACACGACGCGGGCCCCGGTTCGGAGATCGCGCTGCGCTACGTCGATGGCAACGTGTGCCTGAGCGGCGAGACCGCGCGGGTCACCGACGACGACTGGGGCACGTACTGGGGTGCCGAGGCCACTTTAACGCTATGCGCGGACACGGAGGGGAACCCCCGGCCAGTCGCGGAGTGTCTGGGAGACCGTGCCGTGCAGGACTTGGTGGGCTTCGGGTTCACCCTCACCGGCAGGAGGCTCCCCTGGCTGGTCGCGGTGTCCTTCGCCGAAGCCGAACGCGAGGACCGCAACTCCGCGACTTTCCAGGAGGGAGGAGAGCTCGAAGCCTTCTTCAGCGACGCCAGCAACTACCTCGACTCGGAAGCACCGGCAACCTCACGCCGGCGAGTAGAATCGATCACCATTCGCGCCGCCGGCTCGGCGGAGGGACCGCAATCCTTCGACTTCTGCGTCGAAGACCTCCGCGCACTCTTCGGCGCCGAGTGGCAAGCGATCGAGATTCCGGACTGGCTGGAGGCAGGCGACGAACCGGGGCAACGCAACGACTACGTGGGCGCCAATCTCGTCGGTGCCGAGTTTGGCCACCTGCAACTTCCCGGGGTGCACGGCACGGACTACCTGTGGCCCAGTCGCTTCGACATCGAGATGTATGCCGCGCGAGGGATGAACGTCTTCCGGGTCCCCTTCCGCTGGGAACGCATGCAGCCAACGCTCTACGAGCCGCTGGATGAGAGGCAGCTGGGATTCCTCAGGGAGACGATCGGGTTCGCCCAGGCGGTCGGCGCAACCGTGATCGTCGATCCGCACAACTTCGCCCGCTACGAGCAGGACCCAACCGACGACATCGACCCTCTCGTCGTCGGCGTCGATCTCGAGACCAGCGCCTTCGCCGACTTCTGGGGTCGACTCGCAGCCGAGTTCGCGAACGAAGACCTCGTCTGGTTTGGGCTGATGAACGAGCCCCACACCATGGAAACCGAGGCGTGGCTCGCGGCCGCCAATGCTGCCCTCGCTGCGATTCGCAACGAGGGCGCCGAGCAGCTGGTGCTGGTACCCGGTAATCAGTGGACCGGCGCCCACGCCTGGTTCGCCGACTACTATGGCACCCCGAACGCCGAGGCGATGCTCGGGATCGAGGATCCCGCGAACCACTATGCGTTGGAGCTACACCAGTACTTCGACGCGAACTACGCGGGCACCAGCGACAGCTGCGTCAGCGAGACTGTCGGAGTCGAGGCGGTCCAGCCGGTGACCCGGTGGCTGCGTGAACAGAACCTCCAGGGCTTCCTTGGCGAATTCGGCGGGAGCATCGACCCCGTCTGCCTCAAGGCGGTCGACAACCTGCTGACGCACCTCGGCGAGCACCCGGACGAGTGGCTCGGATGGACCGTCTGGGCGTCCACCGAGTGGAACATCCAGCACAACGTTCGCCCCCTCAACGACGACGACGAGCCACTCCAGCTTCGGGTCCTCGCCCGGCACCTGACACCTCCCGAGTGACGACCAGCGGCGCGGACGCTGCTAGTGGCTCAGGGCAGCAGGCACTTCTCGATCTCGTCGGGACTGGGAGCGTGCATCGCGCACTCGTACTCCCGCTTCGTCACTTGCCCACGACACCGCCCGAGAAGAGGATCGTCCTCGGCCCGTGATCGCGCCTCGGCCTGGAGTCGCCGAAGCTCGGCGTCGCTGAGATCCGGATTGTTGGCGCGCAGGAGCTTGCCCGTGTACCGCTCGACGAGCTCGAGGCACTCGTCGTCGCTGGGTCGCTGGGCGCAGGCGACGAGACCGACCGCCCCGAGGAAGAGCAGTCGCTTCACCGGAAGCACTCTTGAATCGCCACGGAGCTGCTCGCCTCCCGCACGCAGGCCATGGCCCGGGCCGTGATGCGCTTGCCGACGCAGCCCTGCATCGTCTTGTCGCGGAGCTTGACCTTGAGCTGTTCCACCTCGTGCTCGACGGTCTCCTCCCGACCCGGCCGGGTTTCCTGGATCTTGAGCCGCGCCGTCCTCTCGACGATCTCGTCGCAATCCGTTTCCGTCGCGGGCCGCCCGCAACCGACGCCGAACAGCGTCACCGCGGTCAGCACCACCAGCAATCGGGTCTTTCGCATCGGCATTCTCTCGTTCCGCAGAGAGCAGCGTGCTCACTTCGCACAGCCCCCGCAACCTCTCAGCAATCCTCCAAAATCTGGACGCTTGTGCAGGGACTGCTAAAGTTGCACGAGATGTCCCGAACGCGCGGGAGCGAAGCACCCGCCGCGACGCCGGAAGCGATGCTCCGCAAGGCGTCGCTGGCGACAACGGCGGGCTTGCGTGCCAAGTACGCTCTGCGGGGGCTGGGTCACCCAGGAACGGTTGACCGGACAACCCGCGCGATGCTGCTCCGACAGCTGTACCTGTCGCACATGGAAAGCCGACGGTTCACTGAAGCGCTCGCGGTGGCGGAGCAAATGGTGGACCTGGACGTGATGCCAGACGTGGCCCGCCAGGACGCGGCGCGAGCCCACCTTGGACTGGGCGATGTGGACGCTGCCACTCGCCAGCTTCGGCTCGCCAGCCGAAGCTGTCCTCCGTCGCGGCGTGCGTTCCACCTCTGGACCCTGGGGAGCGTCCTCTGCCTCAACGGGCACGCGCGCGAGGCGGTCAGCGTGCTGTCCCGCGCCGTGCGCTGGGGCACCACGGACCGACCACTCTACCGTGCACAGCTGGCCCTCGCCCGCATCGCCTGTGAGGAAGACCCGGGGGATCTCGACGAGCTGCGGGAGCGGCTGGCAGAAGCACCCTGCGGTCAGGGCTATGGCAAGTTCGTACTGGGCGAGCTTGCCTACCACGCGCGGGCCGACGAGGCGGCGATCGGCTACCTGTCCGAGTTCATCGCCCGCTCGACCAGTGGCCGAATCGCCCTCGCCGTCGCCTTGGAAGCCGAGGTCCGGCGGGCGCGCACGCTGCTCCGGCGCCTACGCCAGCGCCTGCGCCGACGAAACGCGAAGAAGTCCGAACCGTAGTCGACGGAATGCGAATCGCTGGGCCCAAACCTGGGCTCTCACCGGGGAGCGTGCAATGACTGCCCCAGGAATGAATCGCGCTCTATCCTGCGCCAGGTGATCCGCGTGAATACGCCGCGTCCACTGCTCTCACCCCTGATCTTCGTCACCCTCCTCGCCACCACCGCCACCGCGGCCGCCGAAGGAGCCGACGCTTGCCACTACATCGCGACCTCCGGCGCCGCGCCGCCCAACGCCTTTGCGCGGGCGCTGGCAGCCAACCCCCTCTACGCCTTCCTGCTGACCTGGGTGTCCGGCCTCGGGGTGGCACTCACACCCTGCGTCTACCCGATGATCGTCGTCACCGTGAGTATCTTCGGGGCCCGGCAAGCCGAAAGCCGCTGGCAGGCGGCGACCCTCAGCGCGGTCTTCGTCCTAGGGATCGTCACCCTCTTCGTTCCACTCGGCGTGGGGGCAGCAACGACGGGCGCACTGATGGGAGCCTGGCTGCAGAGTCCGTGGGTGTTCCTGGGCGTGGCGCTCCTCTTCGCCGCGATGGCGACCAGCTTTTTCGGCGCCTTCGAGCTCGCCCTTCCCCAGAGTCTGCAGAACCGGCTCTCCGAGGTGGGAGGCGTGGGCTACAAGGGGGCCTTCCTGCTGGGTCTCGTCTCGGCGCTCGTCGCCACCCCCTGCACCGGCCCCTTCCTGACCAGCCTCCTCGTCTGGATCGCCGACTCGCAGAACACCTGGCTGGGGGGAGTAATGATGGGGGCTTTCGCCCTCGGCCTGGGAACGCCGTTCTTCGTGGTCGGGGCGTTCGCCATGCAGTTGCCCAAGAGCGGCAAGTGGATGGTCCACGTCAAGACCGCGCTCGGTGTGGTGCTGCTGGTGGGAGCGCTCTACTACCTCGGCAGCGCGTTCCCCGCACTCCGGGACGTGGCGCCACCGGGGCTGACCTATCTCGGTCTCTTTGGCGCCGCGGGATTCATCGGGGTCGGGGCACTGGTGTTCGCCGCCCGGCACCCGGGACGAGTCGGGACCGCAGCGAAGGTGACCGGGATCGCGCTGGCCAGCGGTGGCGGATACCTTGCACTGGTCAGCGCCATGAAGCCACCACCCGCGACCGGAACGACTGTCGCCTGGCAGTCGCTCACCGTGGCCGAGGCGCGCGAGCAAGCGCTCGCCGAGGGCAAGCCGATGCTCGTCGACTTCACCGCGAAGTGGTGCATCGCTTGCGGCGAGCTCGACAAGTACACCTTCTCGGAGCCCGCAGTGGCCAGCGAGACGAGCCGATTCGTCGCCGTCAAGGTCGACATGACCGACGATGAGAATCCCACCGCGCAGGCCGACAAGGAACGCCACGCCATTCGCGGCCTGCCCACGGTTTTGATGTTCGACAGCTCCGGAAAGGAAGCGGTCCGCTGCACCGACTTCGTACCCGCGGAACAGTTCCTCGAGTTCGTCCGCAGTGTGAACTGAAGCCCGCCCGACACCGCCCTGGCCGCTACGGCTCGAAGTCACCAGCCGGTGCGGCCGACCGCGGCGGCGCCGCCTTCGTCGGCGCGGCAGGACGATGCGGCACCGTCACAGGGCGCGGGGACGGAGCCTCGGGAGCGGGAGGGGGCGCTGGTGCCGGCGGGCCCTGCTCCGCGGTCGCCGTCGCACGGAGCTGTCTCGCCAGACGCTCGGCCAGGGTTGTCACCTCCTGGGCACGTCCCTCCATCAGCGGAATGAGCACCTGAGCGTCTCGGAGGTTCTTCTTGACCTCCGCGCGCTTGGCAAGCCCAGCACGCCGGAAGACGCTGTCCGCGTTCTTCTCGAGCCCCTGCGCCATCGACCCCAGTCGCTCGAGCTCCGCACGATGCTGCCGCATTCGCGCCAGAACGCTCAGCTCTCCGCTCAGCGCCTGCTCGATCGCCTGCCCCAGCTCACGGTCAGCCATCCGCGGCTTGCCAACCCAGGCCAACTCCACCGTCACACCCTCGTCCCCAAGCTCGCCCGTGATTTCCACGCTCAGCTTCGCGCGCCACGCGATCGCCTCCACGCGCTGCCGCACCGCCGCTGCCAGCGCTGCGGGAGCCGTCGGATCACCGCCAGCGTCCCCCTCGGACTTCTCGTCCCCCGCAGATTCCTCCGCCCCACCCGGCGCCGAGGTCGCTGCTGCGACCGCGGCACTACCAGCCGAGCCGCCCGACGCAGACTGGATGCTCGTCAACGCCTGCGCCAACTCGCCGCGAATTCTCGACTCGTCGGCAGGCGCCTCCTGCATCGCGACCTGAGCGGTGTGAAGCTGCTGAAAGAACTCGTCGTAGAGCGGTTCGCCCGACTGGTAGAGCTGCCCCTGGGCCACCTGGGATGCGCCCGGGCTAGTCGCGATACAGCTCGGGGTCAGCGCACAGCCGAAGGCGACCAGCGTCACACCGAGGAGCCGAGTCCACCGTCGCATCCCCCTAGCCTACACCAGAGCCCATCGCGCCAGGCCGCCGCAACAGTCGAATCGCGCCACCAGGGACCTGCCCTCACCGTCCGCTTCGGCATTTTCCTCGAGAAATGGGCCATGTCCTGGCCGCGAGGGCCAATGGGAACCTCGCCCCCCGGATCGCGGTCGGGGACGCAGCCGCCCGCAGCCCGCCCATCACCCGAGGGGGTTTCCCCCTCCACGAGAGCGCCCCACTCGGCCATACTGAGAAGAAGTGTCCGAGTACTCCGAACTGCTGAAGCTGGCCGAGGACGACCTGCAGTTCCTGCACCGCTACGGCGAATGCTGGTTCTTGGCACGGCGGCATCGGCTGGGGGTGGAAGAGGAGGCCTCGAGCGTCGACCACTTCGCCTTCAGGACCATCGAGGAGCCCACCAACCCCTGCGCGGGACTGCGCTGGGACGTGCCCCTCGCCGCTCTCACCAAGCGACCGGGTAACCCCTTTCCAAGCCGCATTTCGATCGGCCGCGCACCAAACTGCGACGTGGTCATCCGACTTCCCTTCGTGTCCAAGCTCCACGCTCATGTTCTGGTCGAAGGGGACCAGCGCTGGATCCAGGATGCCGGTTCCTCGTGCGGCACGTTCCACAACGGCACCCGCCTACCGACGCGCCATCGCTCCCCCTTGACCCTGGGCGACGAGCTGGTCTTCGGCGTGCAGCCCACCCGCGTGATCGACGTCGGGCGCGCGCTGCGGCTTCTCCAGCGATAGATGAGCGACCACCATCCTCGATCGCGGGCGAGCGACGTTCCCGGGCGGGCTCGCGACACTCACACTCCCCCCGGAGCAGCGACTGACGCGCTCACGTCGCCCACGCCGAGCGCGTTCAGCCTGGAACGTCGTCCCAGTCACTTCGAGCCGTCGTCGTCGCGCCGAAACCCCATGCTGACGAGCTCCACCTTCGACTTGAGGCCCAGCTTGCGCAAGGCGTTCCCGAGGTGCCGACTGACCGTGGACGGCGCAATGCCCAGCTCGTAGGCGACGACCTTGTTCGCGTGACCCAGGGCCGCATAGCCGGCGACGCGGCGCTCGGGGATGGTCAGTGCGCGCGGGTCCGGAGCGTGCTCGTCGTTCCGGCGAGCCACGAGGAACCGCTTGCCATCGGTGTCGATGCGCTCGATCAGCGACCAGCGACCGCGAACCAGACCCTGCCACAGGTCGAGCGCCTGCTCGGGGTTCTCCCGACGCAGCCTCCCGCGACAGGCGGAGAGCTGCGCGACAGCCTCGGTGAGCGCGTCACGAGGGCGCTTCGCCTTGGCCGCTTCGTCCGCCACGTGGAGCAAGCGACCGCACGGGTCGAGGATCGCGGCGGGCTCGCCGGCACTCGACCGCAAGCGCCTGCGGAGGCGGCGGGCAGCGGCGATGTGGACCGCCACGCACTCGAGCGCGTGGCGCGTCGAGGGGGAGAGCACGGCGACGTTGCGCTTGAGGAAGGCAACGGCGAGCCCCGTTCGGTCCAGTGCGGGGGCTCGGAAGACGATGAAGTCACCGACCCCAACCGCCGCAAGATCGGTGATCCGCGGGTCATCCTCCACCGGATCGCCCAGCGTCTCGCTGGCCGCCCCCACCAGCGGTCCGGTGAAGAGAGCTGCCATCGAATCGGGCGTGGCGTTCTGCGTGGCGGCAGAGACGGCAGCGAGATCCTCGGGGCCAGCATTCACGAAGACCGGCTGTCTTACCTCCACCCGGTCGAACCCCGCCGGCACCTCATAGTCCCACACCGCCACCATCTCATCGGCCAGCGCCGCTCCCACGGCGGTCGCCACCGCGACCCGCCAGTCGACCTCGTCGGCTTCCAGGTCGTAGGCGCACTCGACCATGCCCACGAAGTCGCGAGCGCGCTCGCGATCGAACGTAGCGGTGCGAAACTGCGCGGACTCTTGCGTGAGAGCAACCATGGCTAGTGGATCGAAGCGAGGGTGAAGACCAAAGAGAACTCTAGCGTTGCATCGCACACGCTTGCATGAGCAATTCTTCACCGCTGGAACCCGAGACACCGCGCTGACCCTCGGAAGCGGCCAGGGATCCTCGACCGGGGAAGCCGGCCTCACCACCTTGCGGGACGGTCGAGTTCCAGGCACCCTTGGTGAGACTCGCTGGAGCAGCAAAGATGCGGTTCAATTGGACTCTGGGACTCGTCGCGTTGGGTCTTCTCCTGGCGGGATGTTCGAGCACGACCAGCTCGCGGGGCGGCTGCGATCCCAACTCCCGCATGACGTGCCTCGGCCCCGAAGACTGTATCGGGGAGCAGATCTGCAGCGTCGAACGCTCCTGGAGCGAGTGTGTCTGCGGGGCGCTCCCGCAGGCCACCGGGGGAGCCCCCCCAGGCACCGGAGGTGCGGGGCTCGATGCCGGTGGCACCGGTGGCACGGCACCCGCCACTGGCGGGACGGGCGGGTCGGCACCAACCACCGGCGGAACCGGTGGAGCCGCCCCGGCGACCGGCGGCTCCGGAGGCGTCGACCCCAGCACCGGGGGTGCAGCGACCGGGGGCCTTCCCGCCACGGGAGGCACCACGGACACCGGCGGCGGTGGCGGCACCGAGACGGGAGGATCCGGCACCGGGGGCACGCCGACGACGTGCGCGACCTCCGCCGACGGCCACTACCAGATGGAGGATCTGGACCGGGGCGTGGTCGCCGTCCAGGGCGGGGACGGCAACTACGTCGGCTGGCGCATGATGGGCTACGAGTACGATCGGACCAACCCAGCGTCGGTCAGCTACAACCTCTACCGCGATGGCGAGCTCGTCGCCAACGTGACGGACAGCACGAACTACTGGGACGGAGGAGCGAGCGCGAGTGCAGCCTATTCCGTGACGGTGGTGATCGACGGCGCGGAGTGCCCACCGTCGGACCCCGTCACGCCCTGGTCAGACAACTATCTCCGGATCCCGCTATCGAACCCCGGATCGCACGAGGCGAACGACGCCAGCCCCGCCGACCTGGACGGCGACGGGCAGTACGAGATCGTGCTCAAGTGGCAACCCGCCAACGCCAAGGACAACTCCCAGTCGGGCGTCACGGACAACACGTTCGTCGACGCCATGGAGCTCGACGGGACGCGGCTGTGGCGGATCGATCTGGGGCGCAACATTCGGTCCGGCGCCCACTACACACAGTTCAGCCTCTACGACTTCGATGGTGACGGGCGGGCGGAGCTGGCCATGAAGACAGCCCCCGGAACGCGCGACGGGACCGGCGCCTACCTCAGCCTCGGCCCAGCGGCGAACGACAACGACAACGCGGACTATCGCAACGGTGAGGGCTACATCCTGGATGGTCCGGAGTACCTGACCGTGTTCGACGGGACAACCGGCGCCGAACTCGCGACGATCGACCATCCCGTCCCCCGAAGCATCGGCGATTGGGGGGACACCTACGGCAACCGACAGGACCGCTTCAATGCTGGCGTTGCCATGGTCACCGATGGTGCTGGCAGCGCCAGCGGGCGACCGAGCATCATTCGACAGCGGGGCTACTACACGCGCCTGACCATGTCTGCCCTCAACTGGCGCGACGGCCAGCTCACGACAGCCTGGATCTTCAACAGCGATGCCCCGGGCAACGGCGCGGCCTTCGGCCAGGGCGACCACTCGGCGATGGCCGCAGACATGGACGGCGATGGCGCACAGGAGATCACGACCGGCGCCACCACCATCGGTAGCGACGGAACCCTGCGGTGCACGACCGGACGCGGTCATGGTGACGCCATGCACGTCGGCGAGCTGGTGATCGGACAGGGGATCAGCGTGTTCACCGTCTACGAGGGGAGCGGAGGTTATGGCGTCCACAACGGCAACACGTGCGCAAGCTACGTGGACGTCTCCGGGGGCGACGACAACGGCCGCGGTGTGGCCGACGACATCTTCCCCGGCAACCCGGGGGCCGAGTTCTGGAGCGCCACTTCCTCCAGTCTCATGTCCTGCGCGGATGGCACCAACGTCGGTGGCGAGCCTTCCTCCCAGAACTTCCTCATCTACTGGGACGCGGACGAGACGCGCGAGCTGCTGGATGGGGCCACCGTCAGCAAGTACAACGGCGGCAACCTGCTCAACGCCAGTGGGTGCTCGGGCAACAATGGCACCAAGAACACGCCAACGCTCACCGCGGATCTGCTGGGTGACTGGCGCGAAGAGCTGGTGGTGCGCGAGACCAGCAACTCGGCCCTGCGCGTGTACACGACGACCGACGTGACGGCACGGCGCATCTACACGCTGATGCACGATCCCACCTACCGCATGCAGGTCTCCTGGGAGCAGTCGTCGTACAACCAGCCCCCGCACACCGGATTCCACATCGGAGACGGTATGGCGGACCCTCCAGAGCCAGACATTCACGTGCGGTAGCGAGGGGCGGAACCCGTTCGTATCCAAGTAGACCCTGGCCATCCAAGAGGCAGAGACCGTGCCTGTCCACCTCCACCTCCACCTCCGCGTGTCAGCCCTCCCGCTCGTCCTGCTGGTCGCGGTCACCCTGGCAACCAGCTGCCGCCGACCTCCCCCGCCGGAGCCAGCGAGCTGCGGCGACCTGTATGACGAGTACTCGCGCCAGCTCATCGCTCGCCCCTGCGAAAAGGACGCCGAATGTGTCGCCGTCTCCGGACTGCGCGCGCCACTTCCCGATGACACGATGGGCGAGACGCGACCACCGCCCTGCGGCGCGGCCACCCACCGCGACAGCGCCGCGGCTGTGGAGACCATCGTCTCGGCGTGGCGAAGGAACCAGTGTGGGGTCATTGGCCCGCCCGGAAGCACCCGCTGCAGTCAGTGGATTCACGATAGCCGCATCCTGTGCAGCGAGGGCCGCTGTTCCGCCGTTCGGTGAACCACCGACGAATCCGAACGTCCGCAACCCCCGGCTCAAACTGTTCGCGGGCTCATCATCCATTGCCCCAGTTCGCTGCAACGCAACCGAACTGGGGTTAGTCGCACTGGAGCGCCGCGGCCCACAGCTGCGGCTCCCCCCCACGAATCACCAAGTACAGCGCCAGTACCCGCCCCCCAACCGCGTGAATGCTCCCCTGGCCCGCATTGTCCTCGACCGCACTCAGCGTGATGGCGTCGCCGATCGGGGTCAGATCGGGGCCGAGGGTCTGCACGCGCACCTGTCGATTGCCCGTCGCGCCTTCGGTCCACTGCAGCAGCCAGCGGCCATCGTCGAGCCCAGTCGCAGACGGGGCGATGGTTTCCACCCCGGGACCGCCCGGCGGGATCACGAACGGCGTGGACTGCTCCGGAACGGATCCGTGCGGCGCCGCGGCGAGCGCCACACCCCACTTTGCATCGGCGTCGGGCCGCGAGGCAAAGGTGAGCAGGGCGTGCGTCGGATTCGTCGCCACGGAGGGAGTGCCCGCCAGTCCTTCGCTCGCCACCTGCGACAGCGGGCTCGCCTGGGCGCCATCCGGGGTCAGCCACCCTGCGAGCACTGATCCGCTCTGACCACCGCGGCGAAACGTCACGACGTGCCGCCCATCCTGGATGGTGGCCGAGCGGGGCGCCGTCGTCGGCTCGTCCCCCCCACCGGCCCAGATGACCTCGACGGCTCCATCGCGCTGCCGCGCGAACCCGTCATCCGTCATCCCGACCATCAGCGCAGGACCAACGGTGTGCGCGTGGCGCAGGTTCCCCCCCTCCCGGTCGACCGCGAAGGTGAGCTCCTCCCCCCGGAGCGGAACGACCCCGAAGACGCGGTCCTTGCCGTCGGTGAGTAGCTCCTGCTTGGTGCTCAGCGTGCCCGCGTCGATCGAGAGACCCACGGCGGTGGTGGCGCTGGCGGCGAAACCCACTGCCACCCGCTGGTCGGGCAGGGTCAGCGTCAGCTGTGGAACGGAGCGGTCGGCCGCGCCGTAGACGCGCCGCGCGCTCCGCGCCAGTCGGCACTGCTGCAATGGGGCAGGAGCCGCCGAGGGCGAGGCCGCAACAGCGCGCACCTCGCTTGCTGCGGGAGTGGGAGCGGGAAGCGTGGCCTGCCGCCGCAACAAGATCACTACCGCCGCGACGCCCAGCAGCACGGCGATGGCACCCAGCAGGGTCGCCAGGAACAGCAAGGCGTTGGAGCTCGAGGCACGCCGTTCGATCGTGCTGCTGCGCGACCCCCGGCTGCGCCTCCCCGTCTCGCTCTGTGACCCGAACTCCGACGAGCGCTCGGTGAGCTCAGGAGCGGGGTCGGCCTCGGGAACGGGTGCGGAGCCCGGCGCGAGCTCCTCGATGACCACGTCCTTGGGCACTCCGTCCGGCGCCTCGGGTCCGCGCGGCATGGCACGGGGCGGAGGGGGAACCGCAGCCGGGGGGCGAAGGGTTCTCCCCCCGCGAGGAGCCGGCTCGTCCGCAAGCGTGGGCATCGGTCGCCGCCCGAGCTCGTCCGCCTCGGGAGGCGGACCGAGCGGCCCGCGAGGCGACCCAAGGAGAACGGGTGGACTGGCGATCGCCTGCGCCTTGCGACCGGGCTCGCTCTCGCGGGCTTGATAGGCGTGATACTTGTAGAGCGGCGGCGGCGGCGGCAGCTTGGCAGTGGGATCGGAGCGGGCCTGGACGGCAGGCTCCGCGGCCTCACCGACCGCTTGCTCCAGCTCGTCCACTCGACAGGCCGGCAGCCACTCGGCCCAGCCGGGCCGCCAGACGAGGGTGTAGTAGGGGATCTCGCCCGTGGACAAGAGCGTGACGAGCTCCCACTTGTCCGCCGTGCTCTGCACTCCACGTGGGTCGACCCACCGCCACTCCTCTGATTCGCCCGCCATTCGGCTCTCGCTCATCGGAATCGTAGATCGATGACGTCGCCGACCGCCCGGATTTCTGGACCGCGTGGCAGAAGTCGGCCATTTGACCTGCACCCATCGGGCTCAAGTCCCAGCGCGACACAGCGCCACGACCCCCATCACGGACGCTCCCGCCCGCCGGAGCGCGATGGCGCAGGCTTCACTCGTGGCACCCGTGGTGACCACGTCGTCGATCAAAAGAACGCTTCGCCCCACCACTGCGGCGGCGCGTCGTACGACGAACGCTCCCTCGACGTCGCGGCGGCGCTCGCCGCGACCCTTGCCCACGAGCTGTCCGGTGTCGATTCGTCGGACGAGCGCCCGCGGCGAGCATCGGACCTCACGCCGCGCGGGATCGAGGTGAGCGCGCCACTCGCGCCCGAGCAACGCTGCTTGATTGAAGCCCCGCTGCGCCAGGCGACGCGGATGAAGTGGAACGGGGACGAGCAACTGGGGCACCGGGCGGAGCAGCGGAACAACGCGAGGCGCGGCCAGCGCGACGAGCCGCGCCGCCATGTCCGGACGATCGTCGTACTTGAGCCGCCGCACGGCTCCCGCGACTGGTTCGTCGTAGCGCCACGCGGCAAACACAGGCCCGACACCTCCGGCTGCGCCGGGCTCGTCGCACCACGGCAGCTGCACGCGGCAGGCCTCGCACACCGTCGTCGCCAGCGCATCCTCGCAAACGACACAGCGCGTCCGCGTGAGCACTTGGCCCACCCAGCTGGAGAGAGGGATCATCACGATCCCCCTTCGAGCAGTCAACGCCTGGCGTTGCGCGCAAAGCGTCGTGCGCGAGCACTCAGAACGAGAAACGCAGGCGCGCGCCCAGCGCAGTGTGGGCGCCATCACCACTGCCCGCCTGGGCGGGATCGTCCGGATCGTGGAGTCGCGTCCTGGATGAGCGGTAGGCCACCACCCCGAGCAGCAGTCCAGCTCCGCCCGCCGCGAGCAACGGTGCCGCAACGAGCGTTTCGTCAAAGTCCGTGTTTGCCTTGCTACCCGTCGCGAGGACGACGGCCCCCCCCAAAGCAGCCGCCACGCCCACTGCCAGCGACAGGGTGCCCAGGTCGTGGACCCCCGCGCGTCCCGGAGACACCTCGATGCGCTTGGGCTCGGCATCCACGCGGAGCACCATGGCTCCTCGCTGGACCTCGGGACTCTCCACCTCCAGCCAGTAGTTCTCGTTGGGCGGTAGCTCGAACTCGATCGGAGTGCGGCCGACCTTGACGAACTCGTAGTCCGTCGGGCGGTATCGCAGCTCCACCGCACGCGCCACGTAGACCCGCAGATCGGTGAACTTGCCGGTCGACTGGACGAGTACTGGCACGCCGGGTCCGAACGGCTGCAGGTTGCGGCCCTGGGCGTCGACCTCGGTGGTCATGCCCTCCCGGGCCTGCTCGGCAGTGCGCGGAGGAGCTGTGGTCGACGCTGGTCGCGGGACCGTCGTCGCTGGAATCGCGGCGCTCGCGGGCGCAGCGGTCGGGGGCGCAACGGGCGCTGACGATGCCGGAGGCGCCGGCGCTGGAGCTGCGGTCGGTGCCGCGGTCGGCGGTGGCGTCACGGCCGATGGGGGCGCCGCCGTCGGCGGCGTCGTCTGGGCATCACCCACTCGGGTCGCCAGCAGGCACGCGCAGAGCAGCGCGCTTCCCAGTCGTGTCTCCCCCCCCAACATTTCACCCCTTCACTTCAGACCCCGAGCAGCTTGTTCATCGAGAGCTCATCTGCCGGGGTGAATGGATACTGGTCGAAGTCCGCGCTGGGTACCCACTTGAACGCGTTGACGTTGACCATGCTGGGCTTGCCCTCGGCGATCCGACACTCGTAGAGGTACAGATCGACGACGTAGCGCTCGTAGGGGTGACTGACGAAGCTGATCAGCTGCCCGGGCTCGATCTCGACACCCAGTCGATGCCGGACCTCCCGCTTCAGTGCGGTGAAGTCCGGCTCTCCCGGCTCCACCCGCCCCCCTGGAAACTCCCACATCAGGGGCAACACCGCGGACGGGCGGCGCTGAGTGATCAGGTAGTTGCCGTCCTGTTCGATGACGGCAGCGACGACGCGAATGGTGGGAGGCTCGGACATGAGGCGGCGGCGGGCTCGCTGCGACGCTCAGAAATCGACGCGGAACAGCTGCTGGCCCATCAGCAGGATATCACCGGACATCAGTGTGCGCTCGCTGCGCAGCCGATGAAAGGTTCCATTCGAGCTCCCCACGTCGGTCAGGTAGACCTTGCCGTCGTCCGCCGGGGCAATGCTGCAGTGCAAACCCGAGACATACCCGTCTTCGGAAAACAGCACGTCTCCGCGCTCGCGACCACAGTGCAGTCCCCGTTCGGGAACCGGAAACGAGTTGCCGGTCGTGTCACGCCCGATCACCAGGGCCAGGCGCCCGATGTAGCCTCGAGCTGGACTGCCGAACCGCTCGACGCCATCTCCCGAGGGGGGCTGCGGTCGAAGCGCCTCGAAGCGGATGATCTCCTGGCCGATGCGGAAGACGTCGTCGTACTCGAGCAGCTGCGGCTCGTTTGGCTTGAGCTTGATGTAGACACCGTTCAGCGAACCGTCATCGCGAATGCTCAGCTCCCCACCGCGACGGGTGAAGGTCGCGTGGCGAGGGGACAGGTAGCTGTCCCCAGCGAAGATCGAACCCGTATCGCGCCCCAGTGTGAACGACGGCGCGTCCGGCAGGTCGAACACACCCGCCTCGGAGCCGTCCGCGCGCAGCGCCGTGAGCCGCACCGGTGGTGCCCCGGTCGCGGGTGCAGGCGCGGGCGCGGCCGCGGGAGACATGGCCGGCTGCACCTGTGCAACCGCCGCCAGGTTGTAGCCGCAAGACGCGCAGAAGCGGTTCGACGAGGGGTTCATCGACCCACACTGGGGGCAGGCGATCTGGCCGCCATCCGCGGCCGGTGCCGGCGCGGCAGCCGGTGCTGGCGCGGGGGCAGCCACCACGGGTGCGGGCGCCGGGTTCGTCGGCGAACCCATCGGTTGCATCGCGCCACCAGCAGGGGAGACACCGTGCGGCGGGGTGCCAGGAGAGAACGGCTTGGGCGCGTCCTTCTTGGGAAGCTCGGCACCGCAACCGAGACAGAACTTGTAGTGGTCCTGATTCTCTTTTCCGCACTTGTCGCAAATGATCACGGGTGCCTCCAGACTGCCCCGCCGCCCCATCGGGAAACGCGCTGGCAGATTGCCCTGTAACTGCGCGATTATCCACGGCCCCCACTGGGGGTCAAGGGAGGATGCCGCGACCCGAATCGGCACTCCCGGGGGGCGCTCAGCTCCGACGCTGGGTCAGCGCGCTCAGGGCGGCGCGCAGCAGCGAGGGCAGCGCCTCGCTGTTGACCCGGTCACCGAGGGACTCGACCGCACGCTCGGCCTCCGCCGCGCGGTATCCCATGTTGGTGAGCGCGCCCACCAGCCGCTCCGCTTGGCCCTCGGGTGCAACTCGTGCCGCGGCCTCGGGCAAGCGGCCGCCCGGCATCTTCTCGCGCAGCTCCAGCACCAGGCGCTCTGCGGTCTTCTTTCCGATGCCGGGAACCCGGGACAGGCGCGCCACGTCGCCCTCGTTGACGGCCTGCGCGAGCTCCGTCGGGGGTAGCGCGCTGAGCAGTCCCAGCGCGATCTTGGGCCCGACCTTCTGAACACCGATGAGGAGTCGAAAGATCTCGCGCTCGGCCGGCGAGGCGAAACCGAACAGCTCCAGCGCGTCTTGGCGCAGGTTCGTGTGCACGAAGAGCACGATGCGCTGCTCGGGAAGCTGCTCGGCCCGGCCGACGGCGCCCAGGGGGACCTGCAGCTCGTACCCCACACCATTGACGTCCAGCACGAGCGGCCCGTTCGGGTCCTCGGCCACGATCTTACCAGCAAGGCGACCAATCATTATCGGGACGACACGGTACCAGGCCCCGGGAAGAACACGAACGACTCGGATTCCACCCGGCGCCATGCTACCGGTCGGCTCGACAAGATGACTCGAACTTTCCCCCTTCCGGCCTCGGTCACCGGACTTCTGGCCGGGCTCGCTATCGCGTTCCTGTCCGCGGCCTGCGCCTATTCGTCGAGCGAGACTCCGCGGCCGCTGGAGCCCGACCACGAGCGGGAGCTGATCGCGCGGCAACGCCTATCAGCCGAGACCGCCGCCGAGTCCCCGACGCAAGAACCCCAGCAGGAAGATCCGCGAGCTCCGACCCGCTCCCCCGTCAGTACCTGGGGCGACTGAACCGATCCCCAGACTCCCTTCGTGCCACACGAGTGAACTGGCGCTCAGAACACCGTGCGGAGGTGGAGACCTGCACCCGTGGGAGCAATCAGGGGACGCAGGGTCGTCCCCCTGGCGTCCACGCTGGCCGGCTTGCGACGAGGCGCGGCCAGATACCAGACCAGACCGGTAGCCGCGACCCCCACACCCGCCAGCGTCACCGCTCCAAACACGCGCTGGCGCTGCCGCCAGTCCATCGCCTCTTCCAGGACGGCTTCGGAAGGGCACTGGTCACGGTCGGGACCACACTGGTCCTCGTAGTCGCTCCCCTTGCCTGCTTCGGACGCCAGTCCACCGACCCCCACTGCTGCGATCACACCGCCGGCGCCAAGCACGATCAACGGGACGATCGGCTTCCTGCCGCGCTCTGGCGGCGGTGGTGGCGCGACGGGGGAGTCATCTGACACGGGCGGCTCGGAGGTCGTCGTGACGGGCGGCTCGGTCTCCTGTGGGGCCGCCGCCTCCGCAGCGAGCTGCTCCTCGAGCTTCTCGATGCGGCGCAGGAACTGATCGCGCTTCGCGGTGTCGGGCACCCGGTCCAGGTAGGCCTGCAGGGCGTCGATTGCTCCCTGCTTCTGCCCACTCAGCTCGTACGCCCGCGCCAGGTTCCGCAGCAGATCGTGGGCGGTGCAATCGCGCCGATAAGCGTCGCTCCAGTAGGTGATCGCGCGATCGTAGTCCGCCTCGTCGAACGCAGCCTTGCCGGCCATGAACGCCCCCTTCGCCGCCTCGACCTCTTCGTCGCTGGGCTCGGACGCACAATCGGGATAAGTCTCAGCGAGGGCGACGGTCGGCGTGATCGCCAACCATACCCCCAGGGTCAAGGTATCGAGCAGCTTGCGCATGCTGTGGGTGTCCCGCGGTTGCAGACGTGGACGCTAGCATAGAGCCAACTCCGCACGAACCGACCGCAAAATGTGAGCTCATGCCCGTGCCGCCGGGCGAGCCCAGGCGCGGAGCCCCGCTTTCCCGACCCGGGCGGGGCGTAGAGCGGCAGGCACCGTCCACTCGACCCGGTCCGGCGGCCACCGCAACGTCGGGCTCGCGGTCGGCAAAAGGTTCGGCAGCAGCGCCTTGTCCAGGCCCAGCGTTCGGTGGCTCCAACACGGAGCCAGTCCCGCAATCGACGCTTGTCGCCATCGAAGAATCCGGTTCAAGTGGGGACGGTGATTGTGAAAGCGCAGAGGTGGTGGTGGCCGTGGCTTCTGCTCGCTGTACTGGCGGCGCTGCTCGCACCATCTCTGGTGCCCCGACTGGCCTCCGCCCAATCCACGACCTCGACGTCGAAGCTGTCCGCCATCCGCGAGAGCATGGAACGTGGGCAAGCCCTCTACGTGGCCGGCAACCTCGAAGCCGCCGCCGAGGTCTTCGACTCGGGTTTCGAGAAGTACAAGTTCCCCGCGTTCCGCTTCAACGCCGGGATTTGCTACCAGAAGCTCGGCCAGCTGGAGGTCGCGGAGGAGCGCTTCGAGGCCTACCTGGAGGCCAACCCGGAGGCTCCCGACGCCGACCGAGTGCGCCAGCGGATTGCGGCGCTCCAGGCCGAACGGCAGCCGACCCCACCGCCCCCTGCCACCCCTGGCACCGGTGGGGCCGCGGGCGGACCCGCGACGGGCACCGGAGCCGCTCCGACAGGTCCAGGAGGCGCTCCGCCAGCCCCCTCGAGCACCGCCCCACCGCCCGCCCCACCGCCCGCCCCACCAGCAGGTCCGGCACCCTCCACCGAAGAACGGGACATGAAGTCCGTCGTCCTGGTCGAAACCGAACCCGCAGGAGCCCCCCTTGTGCTGTACGCACCGCGGCGAGGCTCGGCGGCACCGTTCGTCCTGGGGGGACAGAACCCCGACTGGTTCCAGGTTGCCGCAACGCGGTCCCCTGCGAGCCTGACGCTTGACGTCGGTCGCTACCAGGTGGTGGTCGAGAAGTTCCGTGACTTCAACGCCGCCACCCAGGAGGTCCAGGTCTCGCCGGGTCGCGTCCTGCATTTCGTCGCGAACCTCTCGCAGGGAGCGTTCATGAGTTTCCTCAGGGTCTCCGCGAATGTTCGGGGGGCAGCAGTGTACCTCGACGATCCCGCGAAACAGAGACCGGAGTGGGGGCTCGCCCCCCACTCCGAGCTGGTCTCGGCAGGTTCTCATGCGCTGCTCGTCGAGGCCCCTGGCTACGAGCCCTACGCTACCGAGTTCGATCTCCAGCAAGGGGAGCAACGCTTCGTCGAGGTCACCCTCTCGCGGGTGGGTTACGGCCTCCTGCGCATCGACGCGAACGCCCCGGAGGTCGCGGTGGAGGTCGACGCGATCCCCGTTGGGGTCTGGCGCAGCGGACAGCCACCGCTGGAGGTGAAGCTGGCGGCTGGCCCCAGACAAGTCGAGATCACCAGCAAGGGCCGCAAGACGCTCCGCAGCACGGTCGAGATTCCACCGGGACAGGTGCTCCCGGTCCATGCCGAGATGATCCCGAACTACCCTCGTGGCGCGGCCTGGACCCAGGCCGTGATCGGGGCCGCGTTCGTCGGCACCGGGGTCGGGCTCGGACTGGAGTCGAACCGACTGCACGATCAGCTCGAACAGGATCGGGAGTCCGGCGCACTGGAGCAGTCAGACCCGCGCATTCTCCGAGGCAAGCTCTTCGCCATCGGTGCCGATGCGGGCTTCGCCGTGGGCGGGATACTGGGAATTCTGGCCACGTACAACTTCATCAAGGACCCCCTGCCGGAATCGAGTCAGACGGTGGACCCGCCCGTCGAGTTCGGCGACCCAGCTGAGCCGCCGTCGGCAGCCCGCGGCCCCCGGTCGTCGCGGGTCGCTCGAGAAACGCGCCAGCGCGGCCTCCAGCGACGGGTGATGCTGAGCCCGGTCGTCGGCGAGCAGGGCGGCGGACTGGCAATTGGAGGGCGGTTCTGATGGCCACTGGGAGCTCCGCTCGCCGGCTGGGAGCAGTCGCGCTCTTCGCGGCGACTGGCCTGAGCATGGGTTGCTCCTGGGCACGCTTCGATCAACTGAAGGAGGACACGCCGGTCGCCTCGCTCGAGGAACCGAAGGGCATGGACAGCGGGTTCGGGAACCGACTGGCCACCACCACCGTCGAAGACCGGGTTCGGCTCTTCGTCCTCGGCTCCCCCGGCAGGCACGGCGGAGCCAGCTACGACCTCGGCCTCGCCGACAGCCCGTCGCTGGAGGCCTCCGACGCCGGTCACTGCACGGGGGACGGCGACCTCTGCTACCTCGCCGCCCAACCCGTCGCCCTGCCCCGCGGCCCCGACACCGGTGAGGAGCTCGAGCTATGCCTGGTCGCAGGGCTCGGAACCCGCTTCGATGGCGATGGCGAGACAACCGGACTGATCACTCGCTGCGAGGCGGGAGGGGCAGACGTGCAGTTCGCCTACCCGCTGCCCAACGGCACCATCGCGAACCGCGCGACAGAACTGCTCGGCAAGAACATCGGCGACGCCGTGCTCCTCGGGACGAACGCAACCGGGCCGAAGCTCCTCGTCGCGGTGTGGCCCCAGGAACGCCATGCCTGGTTCTACCTGCCTCGCACGGACCGCCCGATCGAGCTGATGCTGCCCCCTGGCAGCGACGGCGACAAGCCGACTGCGCTGGCCGTCGTCCGGGAAGAGGACGGCTGGCTGGTAGCCATTGGCGCCAGCAAGGTGGGGCATGTGTGGCTGATCCGGGTGACCTCGGACGGCCAGTCCACTCCAGTCGGATGCTTGGGGGGACTCGACGGGCTAGGCCGCGCGCTGACGGCCGGTCCCGTCGCGAGGGGTAACCACGACGATCTGGTCCTGGCCGACGACCACCACGTCCACGTGCTGTCCGGCAAGGCGCTGGCCACTCTCCCGCCAGTCGCCAACCCCAGCTGCTCGCTGACCTCGTTGCCCGCCAATACCTTGATGGCTTCGTTCAGTTGCGGCCAAACCCCGTCGGTCAGCGGTTGCGAAAGCTCCGACTTCGGCGCAGCCCTCGCCGTCGGTGACGTGGACGGCGACGGCGACGGCGAGGTCATCGTCGGAGCGCCCCTGATGTCGGTCCGCGGCGAGGACAGCGCCGGAGCGATCCTCCTGTACGACGTCGAGGGAAAGAACCCCCACGAGCTGACAGAGGTCAAGTTCATCTCCTCCGCCGAGCAGGGAGATCACCTGGGTGAGTCGCTGGCGACGCCCAGGATCGATGGCCGGCACGTGATCGCTGCTGGCGCGCCAGGCGGGGGCA
Source organism: Polyangiaceae bacterium (assembly GCA_050304295.1). Taxonomy (GTDB): domain Bacteria; phylum Myxococcota_A; class Polyangia; order Polyangiales; family Polyangiaceae; genus JAFGBI01. The sequence continues at coordinate 12,873 of JBNLDK010000254.1, read as the reverse complement.
AGGCAGTGATCTTCTACTGCAACGTCCTGTTGCCCAGCAGCCTGGCCGGTCCGCGCTGCGATTGAGCCCGCGGTGATCGGGCCAGAGTGATTTCGAGCATGCTGCCAGAACGCAACCAGATCCTCGTCGTCGAAGACGAACCGAACCTCCGCCGCGTGCTGAGCGCACAGCTCTCGCGCGACGGCTACGACGTGCTGACCGCGGAGGACGGGGAGCAGGGTCTGGAGATGCTCCGCGACCACCACATCGACGTCGTCATCACCGACCTGAAGATGCCGCGACGAGATGGCATGTCGCTGTTGCGAGCCGCGCTCGAGCTCGACGCCGAGCTGCCTGTCGTCCTGATCACCGCCCACGGCACGGTGGACACCGCGGTCGAGGCGCTGAAGACCGGGGCGTTCGACTACGTCACCAAGCCGTTCGACCAGCAAGAGGTCCGCACCATCGTCCGCAAGGCGCTGGCCACGCGGGCGCTCTCCGCGCGCGAGCTCTCACGGTCGTCACGGGATAGCTCGGAGTACCGCCACGGGATCATCGGCAAGAGCCAGGGCATCCAGGACGTGTGCGCGGTGCTGGACAAGGTCGCGGACACCCCGACGACGGTGCTGGTGACCGGTGAGAGCGGCACGGGCAAGGAGCTCGTCGCTCGCGCCCTGCATCACAGCTCCAGTCGCCGCGACAAGCCATTCATCAAGGTCAACTGCGCGGCCATTCCCCGCGACCTCGTCGAGAGCGAGCTGTTCGGCTACGAGCGGGGCGCATTCACCGGCGCGGTGGGTTCGAAGCCGGGACGGTTCGAGCTGGCCAGCGGGGGAACGCTGTTCCTGGACGAGATCGGCTCCATCCCCGTGGAGATGCAGGTGAAGCTGCTCCGCGCGCTCCAGGAGAGCGAGTTCGAGCGAGTGGGCGGCGTCAAGACCATCCAGGTCGACGTGCGGGTCGTGGCCGCCACGAACAGCGATCTGAAGCGGGAGATCGGTTCGGGGACCTTCCGTGAAGACCTCTACTATCGCCTCAACGTGGTGCCCATCCGGCTCCCAGCGCTGCGCGAGCGCGTGGGCGACGTGGCCCTGCTCGCGCAGCATTTCGTGGAGAAGTTCAACGAGCGCTTGAAGAAGAATGTCGTGGGGTTGAACCCGGATACGCTGGAGGTCCTCGAGCGCTACCACTGGCCGGGAAACATCCGCGAGCTCGAGAACGTCATCGAGCGGGCCGTGCTGTTCTGCGACGCGGAGAGCCTGCGCGTAGAAGATCTGAGCCCCGAGCTCCGCACGGACTCCACCCCTCCCCGCGCCACCACCCCCTCCGAGCCCGCACTGCACCAGGACGCCACCGGCGACGGCCTCAAGCAACAGGTCAAGGCTGCGATGAGCCGCCTCGAGCGGGAACTCATCATCAAGGCCCTCGACCAGACGGGTGGCAACGTGACCCACGCCGCGCGCCTGCTGAAGATCTCTCGCAAGGGACTCCAGCTGAAGATGAAGGAGCTGGGCCTGCGCGAGCGCGACGAACGACCGGACTCGTGATGCTCTGCCGTCGGATGAGCGCGCTGCTCCTGGCAATACTGCTCGCCGGTTGCCGGAGTGACCGCACCGCCCCCACCGCTACCCTTCCCGCCGGGTCGAGCCCCGCCGCCAGCGGCTCCTTCGGACCTCCCGAGCCCGCCCCTCCACCCCGAAGGGGCATGGTCTGGATCCCCGGTGGCGCCCTGGTCGCCGGAACCCCACCGCAGAGCCTCCCGCGCATCGCGGACGAGGAGATGGCCGGAGAACAGGTCATCCTGGGAGGTTTCTATATCGACGTCTTCGCCTTCCCCAACGAGGAAGGCGCGATTCCGCTGACCAACGTCACCCGCGCCGAGGCGCAACGCCTGTGCGAGGAGAAGGACAAGCGCCTGTGCACCGAGCTCGAGTGGGAGCGAGCCTGCAAGGGGCCGGACAACCTCCCCTACGAGTACGGCACCCGCTACGACCCCAATCGCTGCCAGACCGGAACCTTGCCCAAGCTGCTGCCCAGCGGGATCCACGTGGGCTGCAGCAGCGCCTTCGGAGTGCGCGACCTGCACGGCGGTGCCTGGGAGTGGACCGCCAGCGACTGGGGCCGGGGCACGGATCCTGGCCTGGTCACCGTGCGAGGTGGCAACGCTACCGTCGGGGAGTTGGTCGGACGCTGTGCCAACGCCATGGGGCGCCCGCCCGACCAGGCCTCGGGCATCGTCGGATTCCGCTGCTGTGTCGGTCCGCCCAACGAGGCGGAGGTCAACCTCCAGGTGAAGCGAGGCAAGAAGCTGGAAGCGCGTGAACGGGTCGACCAGCGGCTCGTCACGCAGCTCGCTCCCCAGCTGGGGCAACTCGCGGGCGACGAGCTGAAGAACCCCGAGGACTTTCGCTTCGAGCGGATGTGGATCTGGCATCCCATCGGCAACGAGGAACTGGTGGTGCTCGGTGGCTGCGCCGGCCTCGGAAAGCGACCCGCCTGCGGTATCGTCGTCGCGCGAGTGATCCTCGACCAGGCCACACCGCTCGCTTGGGCATCGAGCGGCCACTGGGTGCCCAATGCCCACATCGATCGCGACGCTCGCGACCTCTGGCTCTTCGGTGGCGACGAACTCGGTTCGTTCCGACGCCTGGTCGGCTACGTCTGGGGGCGGATCACGGTCGGAGTGCGCGAGCGACGCGTGCCGCGACCCCGGAAGAAGTCCGGGTAGCAGCGTGCCAAGAAACGGCAAGCCGTCAACGCGAAGCCAGACCAGCTCGGCAACGACACGACACACGAGCTGATTCTGCTGTTGTCCGCCGTTGCCCGACTGTCAGACGGAGAGCGTCTGACGGTACGCCGTCCAGTCTTCGGCTGCTCACGAGGAGCGGCCCAGCACAACGCGCATCTCGCAGTGGTCGCAATCGACCTGGAGGTGCAGTCGTCGGCCTCCCGAGTCGACGAGGGAGTACGGTGGTGCAGGTCGGTCGCCACCTTCTCGCGGACACCGACCAAGCTCGTGCAACAGGCAATACTTCGTGGTCATCAATGCCAATCCGGCCACGGGTGTGCCCGCTTCCGGCGCGCGCTCGCTGACCTGCGCCCCGTGGCGGCGATAGAACTCCGCCGCCTTGTCGTTGAGCACGTTGTCCCGGTAGTCGAGGGTCCGCTGCGGGAACTCGACGGAGCACGTTCGGCGCGCCGGCGGACGCCGTCGCGGGCGTGCCGCAGCTCGCACCTCTCGCAGGCGCTCCACGGTCCTCCGGCGGGCGGCATTGAGCGCACTGGTCGGCACGTGCCACAGCGAGTCGAGCTCGATGTGTACCTGTTCGCAGACGAACTCGGTTCCGCCCAGCTTGGCGAGCTGACGCTCCACGGTCTGCCGTGCGCGTTCCTGCTCGCGAGCTCGCTCCCACGTCCCGGACAGCTCGACTCGGGCCAGGTTTCCGTCCTCGTCCTCGAGCTCGAACAGCAGCGCCCCACCCCGTTGCCGAACCGTGAACTTCACCGCGATGGCCCGGCGCGGCTGGCTGGCAGCAACTGCGGCCAGGTACTCGCAGTCGTGATTCCGATGAAGCTCCGTCCCCACTTCGATCCCGCGCGGGGTCTCCAGCTCGAGACGCCCACCCCGGGCGACGTTGACCCGACTCCCCTGCAGACGACCGCTGCCATCGAAGAAGACGATCCCGTCTCCCGCGTGCAGCTCGAGCGGGACTCCCCCCTGTTCCACGTCGGCGGAGCGGCCCCGCATCCTCGTGACGCGCCCCACCGCTCGGCCCAGCGACTTGGGAGATCCCAGCGTGGCCATCGCCGCGGGACGCCCTGCCACGAAGTAGCTGGTCTGACCTCGGTGAAAGACCCGCCTTGGATCCGGCTCGAAGGCAATGGCCGCACGGCCCGAGGACGCCCGCTCCAGACCTCGGTCCGCCATCAACGCATCGAGCAAGCGGCGATAGTGCGCCGCGGCCGTGGCCACGTAGGCACGATCCTTGAGTCGTCCCTCGATCTTGAACGACGTGACCCCAGCGTCGAGCAATTCTCCCAGATGTGCCGATAGATCGAGGTCGCGCAGCGAGAGCAGGTGCTGCTCACGCACCAGCTCGTGGCCCAGGCCGTCAACCAGCGTGTACGGCTTCCGACAGGGCTGTGCGCAGCGGCCGCGGTTGGCACTGCGCCCGCCGAGCGCGTGGCTGAGGTAGCACTGTCCGCTGTACGACACACAGAGCGCGCCGTGCACGAAGCACTCGAGCTCGATCTCGGGCGCCGCAGCCCGTATCTCACGAAGCTGGGCGAGCGAGAGCTCTCGCGCGAGAACCGCCCGCGAGAAGCCGACCGCGCTCCAGAACCGCACTCGGTCCGGAGAGCGGTTGTCCATCTGGGTGCTGGCGATCAGCGGCAGTTCCGGTGGTAGCTCGCACTCGAGCAATCCGACATCCTGGACGATGAGGCCGTCCACGGCCAGAGCAGCAAGCCGCCGCGCGAGCTCCGTCGCCACCCCCAGCTCAGCGTCCGTGAGCAGCGTGTTCATCGTGACGTAGACCCGCGCCCAGTAGCGGTGAGCGTATGCCACCAGCTGCTCGATGTCCTCCAGCGAGTTGCCCGCCGCTGCCCGTGCCCCGAAATGCGGAGCGCCAACGTAGACCGCGTCCGCCCCGTGATCGATCGCAGCGAGCCCGCATTCGAGGTCACGCGCGGGGGCCAGGAGCTCGATCGGCCACGCGAGGCTCACCCAAACCGCTCCCAGGGTACGAGACGACGCGCCACGAGGTCGGGGAAGATACTCTCTCTCAGGCTGGGCGCCAGCTGCGCCGCATCACCGGTGGCATCGAACCACACCAGCTCGACGATCTCGGCCTGCGGACGAGGGGTGCCGTCGAGCTTCCCACCGTAAAGTTCGATGACCACGTGTCGCTGGACGGACGGATCGTCGTGCGCCGCCCGATGCCGATAGGTGCCGAGATACACGAGGTGCTGCACGCCGACCTCACCGAGCTCCTCCGTGAGCTCGCGGCCGAGGCACGCCACCGCCGACTCCCCCGGCTCGAACTTGCCCCCGGGGAGGATGAGCCTCGAGGTCGTGTGACGCTTGCGGCAGAGCAGCACTGCCCCGTCCTGCAAAACCAGCAGCCCCGCCTTGCGAATGTCGCTCATCGCTCTCGCCGCTGGGCGGACGACCGCTGACGCGCCGCCGAGTCGGTAGCGCGGTCGTCCCCCCTCGGCTGCCGCTGGTCACGCGCTGCGCCCCCAACGACGGACCCGGTCACCCGGAGCACCGCGAAGAATTGCTTCATCGATACAGTATAGCTACGAAATTCCAAGGTCAGAGCTCAGCGGGCAGGGAGCGGCCGCTGCGCGACCGTCGTCTCGGTCAAGCGCAGCCGCCCCGGTGAGGGTCGGGGTGTCCGAAGATACCGCCTCTCTCAGATGGCAGTGGTCCACGTTGGCGATCAAACCAAGCGTTGCTCGCCGTAGCTACTCGCTGTTGCCCGTCTGCACGAGCCCTGTCTTCGAACTGTACTTCAGCAGACCCCAGTTCGGATCGTCGACCTCGAAGCCGTACTTGGTGGGTACCTGGATCGTGAACTGGTTGTGCCCACGCATGAGCTGCCGGGCGCCACGACTGGGACCGGAGAGCTTCACAGTGACCGACTCGTGCTTCTCGTCCTCGAATACGACGGGACTGCGGAACAGCTCCGCGAGCTTCGAGCCCCGGCGCTGGTAGATCAACAACAGGAGATTCCCAGTCTCCGGGTCCTCGCGAAACCAGACGATGTCATCCTTGAACGTCTGACGCTTCTGGTCCACGCATTTCGCCAGCTTGGCCGGGTCGTCCTTCGCCAGTGGTTCGCACTGCTTCTCGTACTTCTCTTTCATCGCCGAGGCGTTGAAGTCGAAGTCGAAGGCCACATCCGTTGCCGTCAGGAGCTCGGCGGCAGGTGGACCGTCGCGTCCCTCGGGCTTGGCACTCTCCTCGTCGGCCTCGCTCTCGTCCACCTCGGAAGCGTCTTCGGCAGCTTCGTCGGCGCTCTCGCCACTGGACGGAGGACTCTCGACCTGCTCTTGGGGCGCCGCGCACGCCAGGGTAAGGGCCACGGGGGGAATGATCGTCAGAATGCAACGAGGTAGCATGATCTCTCCAGGGTGTTCGCTCCGGCCGACTCGGGCCGGCTGCCGTGGCGCCACTTAACCCCGCGTTCCCGATCCGATGCAAGGCCTCGGTCGCCCTGGGACGCAATCACCGGGAGGAGCGACCTCCATGACATTGGACGGCGGGCTCGAGCCTTCGCCCCTGGCGCCGACCCCGCCCAACGAGCACGACCCGCTCGCCACGTCCGCTCTCGCCGACCGCCTAGCCCCTCGCTACCCCCACCTCGGGGCGCCGGTAGCTCCCACCCTACGAAGTAGACGCCTCGTGACCGCTTCAACGGGAAGACGTCGATGTCCGGAGAAGGGTTGCCGACGTGTTCCCTTCGCGTGGCAACGCGATATCCGGTCGCTCCTCGCCGCGTCGGTGGACATGCTTCCCTTCTGAACTGTGAGACTTTCATCACCAGTGACCAACCCGCGCGCCGTTGAGGCGAGGGGCTCTCCTCGGAGCGCCTGCCCCTTGTCGGGGGAGCCTCGGACAGGACAAACGCTGAGAATCCCGCCAGCCATCAGGCGGACACGGTCGTCATTCGGGGGCCAATGCAACCCGAAGGTCATGCCTACCTATCTCACAACATGTTGCGTTCCTTTCTCCGCTCTGGTTAGGTGAGCGCGACGAGATGAAGGGGATCCGACTCACACGCCGTGGCGGAGAGCGAGCGCTCCGTCTGTCTGCCGCCTGCGGCGCCGCGTTCTTCCTGCTCTCGGCAACAGCCTGTTCCGTGGGAGTGGCCAGCAAGGGGGCCGTGACCAATCTGGCAGGGGAAGACGCTTGGGGCGCGACGGCGCGGTCCGACATGAACATCCACCTGAAGCGCGAGAACGGGTTGTTCGTGGGCGCCGAGAGTGAGCTGGGAGCCGGACAGATGGCCGGCGACTGGAGTCCGCGGCAACGCACTGGCGTGCGCGCGGGATACGCCCAGTTTCCTCACCTCTACCGCCGCAGCATGGTGGGGTTCGAGGTTCTGGGTCGAGGAGGCGCGGGCAGCGGCTTCGACCGGAACAGCCCAGGCTTCTTCGGCTATGCCGGCGTCGAAGGCGGACTGCTGCTGCGCATGGACCAGCGCCGTCCGATCGCCCGCATGGAACGGGTGATCTGGCCGACCCACTTCCTCGAGCTCGGCCTGGGGTTGGACGGCGTGCATCTCGGCGACCCCGATCAGAGGGCGCTCGACCTCTCCGCCATGATCGGCATGCGGATCTTCACCTGGTCTTCGGTGCTGCCATGATGCGACGGCTCGTCCTGCTCGTCGCCCTCGTGACCATCGCCTGCCGGGGGAAGCAGATGCCCGCTCCGCACACCCCGGAGTCGCGCCCCTCCCCCAATCCCGGCGCCCTCCAAGTGGGCGTGTCGCGCGTCGACGTCACTCCTCTGCCCACCGTGTCGCTCTTCGGGCATGGTCCCGGTGCCCGGGTGGCGGAGGGCTACTGGTCGCGGCTCTTCTGTCGGAGCTACTACATCGCTCCCGGTGAGAACGAGGAGGACGCCCTCGCGCTCGTCGCCTGCGATCTGTCCTTCATTTCGACGCTCCTCCAGCGCCAGGTCAGTCAGGCTCTCCAGTGCGCGGTGAAGCCACCTCGGAGCTGGCACGAGGCGAAGAAGACGTGCGGGGATCTGTGGGCGGCGTCGAGAAACTATCTCTTTGCGCCCGATGATGATGCCTGTGATCCCTTCTCGGTGATCAACGATATGCCGGACCGAGCGGAGCGCGCCCACCACTTCCGCTGTCGCGGGCGGACCCATCCCATCCCGCCAAGCCGACTCAACATGTCGGCCACTCACACGCACGCCGGCCCTGCTCACTACTTCGACACGAAGAACCTGAGCAGCATGTTCAGCTCCAACTTCCCCGGCTTCGACAAGGAGATGTTGAATTTTCTTGCCGTGCGGATTGCCCAGGGACTGTTGGACGCGCAGGGCAGCGCCGTCCCGGCCGAGATGCGCTGGGTGCGCGGACACCTGTGGGGACTCAAGCAGAACGTGAGCGTCGCGGCCTACCAGCTGAACCCCGAGGATAGTCGCCCCTGGTATGTCGACTACGGTACGCGCAAGCTCGGCGCCACCGCCGAAGGCGTCGACGCCGTGGATCGCCCCCTCAGCCGTGCGCTGCTCGTCGCCGATCCCACCCTGCGTACGGTCGAGTTCCGCACCCGATCCGCCTCCCCGGAGTTCATCGGATCCATCTCCTACTATGCAGAGCACCCGACCGTCATCGGGAACCGCAATCAGCTCCTGGGAGGTGACGTCTTCGGCGCTGCTGCCCGGACACTGGAGAGGATGGCCACCGAGCCCGGAGAACGCTCACCGGTCATGGCCATCGTGAACACGAACCAAGGTGACGCTCACCCGGTCAGGATCCGCGGCGACATCAGCAACGTGCTGGACGTGGCGCGAACGCTGGCCAAAGCGATCTGGAAGCTCCATCGCACGCCCGAACTCGCGACTGACCACCCCGGATGCCAATCCGAAACCACGCCGCCCGAGTCGCTGAATCATCGCTGGGAGAGGTTCCCCCCTACCAGTCAGCCCGCCTACTTCTGTGTGAGCAAGGCGGAGCCCTGGAAGAGCACCGCCGTGGTGACCCACAGCTACGGCGAGGCGACGGTGAGCGAGGCGCGGCAGAAGGTGAATGAACAGTGGCAACCCATCCTCTGCCCGACCGCCATGATGGGCAGGAGGGCGGGGCGAGGCAACGCGACCAACCCCACCGTGATGGCGACGCTGATCCCGGACCCACGCCTCGACACGTCGGATCACCGGACCTGTGATTCCGAACCGTGCCATGCACCGAAGGCGTTCCTTCTGCCCTGGGTGGCAGCCCCCATGCAGGGTCGCAAGAACTTCTCCGAGGTGCTGCCGCTGGCCCTCGTCCGTCTGGGCAGCACCCTCATCTCCCACGTGCCTGGGGAGTACACGATGACCGCCGGACACGCCATCAACGAGTCGGTGCTCGCGGCGTCGAGGAACTGGCCCAAGGAGCGTGGGGAGCCCCCCACCGACGCGGTGATCGCCGGTCTCAGCAACAGCTATATCCAGTACGTCACCACGATGGAGGAGTATGGGCTCCAGCTCTACCAGGGGGCGTCGACGCTGTGGGGTCCGAAGAGCGCGGAGTACTTCCGCCTGGCGTTCGAGTGCCTCTCGGAGGAGATGAACCCCGCCGGCCGCTGTGCCGAATCGCGGGGCCTCTTTGGCTGGCTCGACGACAAGGACATGGGCTTCGGTGTCGCCAGCGACTTCCGCTACAAGAACGGAAGCTCGGTGGGTCGATTCCCGCGGCGCCGAGAACGGGGGAAGGAGGGTGCGGCCCGTGTGCACCAGTGCAAGATCCGGGCGGTCGCCCCTGATGATCCACCCAGCTACTGCCTGGTCTGGCTCGACCAGTCCCCGGAGCAAACGCGAGTCCTCTTTCACCCCTGGGTCGAGCTGATGGAGGAGGTCGACGGCAAGTGGCAGCGCGCCGGCGACGACGACGGTGGGCTGGGCTTCGAGACTCGCGTCAACGCCCGGCAATGGAACGAGGAGTTGGGGAGCAACATGTGGGTGTGGAGCACCGTATACACACCCGACAGCATGTTCTGGAAGTCGGGGCACGACTGGCATGAAGAGAAGAACCTGCTGAGCGTCAACACCGGCGACGCTGAACCCATCGCCTCGGTTCCCTTCTCCCAGCTGCCTGACTGCAGCGCCGAGTACCGTCGCACCTACTGCATCCACGAGTGAGGAAACGAGCACCGTGCGCAACATCTCTTCCCCCCCCGTCCATCATGGCTCACCCCGGTCCCTCACCGCGCGGCGAGGCGCTGCGGCGTTCCTCGCGGTCGCAGCGCTCACCGCAACTCCTCGCGGAGCGCTGGCGCAGTACCTGGGCAAGGCGGGCGGGGTCACGCCAGTCCCCACCGAGGCAGCCGGTCGGTTCCAGTTCGCGATCGAGAACGACGCCTTCGTTCGCAACGGTACCGACCAACTGTACACCAATGGGCTGTTCCTTCATTCGCAGTGGCGGACGACGACCTTCCACCGCCCGATGACCCGATTCGTGAGGAACACCCTGCCGGGGTGGCGACACATCAGCTCCTACTTGGGGCTGGGGATAACCCATGAGATCCATACCCCGCAGACGCTGGCTCCCTGCCACGATCTCGGTCTCGAACGAGGCTGCGACTACGAGTCCGACGGCCCGGAGTCGTGGTATGTTCAGTACGCGCCCGAGGACCGCCCTTTCTCCGCCCTCGCCTCGATGTTCGTGTCGGGTCAGTCCTACTGGCGGATGCGGAACCCGCATCGGCCCCTGAACTGGCTGCAGTGGGGCGACGCGCTCGTTCTCACTGGCTCACTCGGGGTCGGGGAGTTCGGTCGAGACGCCTTCCTGGGTGGTCTCATCCAGGAAAACTGGCATCGGCTTTACAACGAGCAGAACGGAACCGACGTTTCCGTCCCGGTGGGTTGGGAAAAGCCGGTCGAGGGGATCCGCAACCACATCCTGATGCAGGTGGGTGCCGGGGTCGACTGGAAGGCGCTGCGTCTGGGAGCGATTCCGAAGTGCACACAGCCTCAGCGGTGTGATGGGTACGTCCGGAGTCACCCCGTGGGCTTCGACCTCGACCTCTTGGGACGGAGCCGGTTCGGACACCCTCGAAACGAGCTCGGCATGGGAGCCATCGCCCGCTTCGGCCTCTTGCCCCGAAGCGGGCTTCCCGGGGAATGGCCCAACGACTGGCCGCAACCAGCGGAGGCATTCGCGCACGCGAGCATCCTCGGCACCGCGGTCATCACGGACTACACCTACGGGCCAGACTTCGACCGATACCGACATTTCAAGGAGGACATCGCGGTCGGCTGGGGCGCCCGGATCGGCGGTGCCCGAGCCATCCTGGCCTGGCATCATGAGCGCATTCTCTTCAAGGATCCGCTGCGCAGTCCCCGCTTGGTCAACGGGGAGCTGGCCACGTCTCCCATCGATCAGACGTACCACCGGTACCTGAACCTGTCGATCGAGCTCCTCTATCGATGAGCCACCGCCCCGCCCGCCCCGCCAGGTGGGTGGCGAATCCCGACTCGCGCAAGACGGCCCCGGACGCGGGGAGGAGTGGACGATGAGAGTCGAGGATCTCTGTCTTCATGTACTGGTAGTGTGAGCGAGCGAGGGGTGCGCTTGGGGGCCCCAGCACCTGGGTGAGCGGTTCGTCTCGATCGGCCTTTGCCTCGCTGTACGACGCTGTTCGGCAAGCCCTGTCAGCCACTCGTTGCCCAGAAACCAGCGCGCCGCCCACGTGCTACTGCCCGACCTCGAGAACCGCTGCGACACAGGTTGGTGTAGGCTTCCTCTCGACCTTGTCCAATCTCGTCATTCTGGTGGTGGCGCTCGTGCCACTGGGAGTCCTGCTGCGGATCCTGCTGGGATACGTCGAACGCGCCCAGTTCCGCGAATGGGCGGAGCTCGAGGACCTGGCGGCGAAGCTCGGTCTGAAGGCGGAAGGAGGGAAGCGCCTGACGGGCAAGGCTCCGCCACTGCTCTCGGTTCGAGGGCTGACATTGCAGGAGTCCGAGGAGAACCAGCTCGCGGCGCTCGAGGTCGTGCTGCAGATCCCCGCCCCAACGTCGATGTCCTACCGATCCATACCCGACACCAGGGCAGCGTGGGTGCGACGGATTTCCGTGGCCGGAAACCCCGTCGCGGCGACGTGGTCCGAGTGGAGCGGGACGTACCCCAGGCCTCCCATGGAGCAGTCGACGCGCCTGGGGGACGGATTCGACGAAGACTGGCAGGCCGTCACTCAGGGCGGGGGGGCACCGGGCGTACTGGCAGGCACCGGGCGTCGGCTTCTACTGGATCCGTCGTTGCGCAGTCTCGAGATCCTGCCGGCAGGGGACGAGGCGCCCCGCTCAGGGCAACTCATCGTGGTCGCGCGCTTTCATCAGAGGTTCGAGGCGGGCACCATTCTGGAGGCACTCAGTAGTTGCGACCGGGCGCTGAATCTGGGACTGGCTCCCCTGCCTCGACTCGACCCGGCCCCCAATACCTGGCAGCCGGTCCTGACCACCGCGTTGGTTCTCGGGTCCATCCTGGGACTGGTCGCCTCGTTACTGGCGCCTCAAGTGCCGGCAATCCGGGACCTCATCACGGACCAGCTGTGCGCGCCCGGAGATTCCCTGCAGTGGGTCGAGACCGAGGATTCAGGAGGTTTCGAGTGCTCGAGCAGCTCCTGGCGGCTGCTGTTCTTGCCCGTGTGGGCAGTACTGACCGATCTGGCTGCTGCCATGATCCTGACCGTCGGGGGGATTCAGCGGACTCTGAAGCGCCTCTCACGTGGTCGATAGTTCCTCGCTACGGGTCGGGCTGTCGTACTAGTGAGTGTTTTCAAAGGCGCACCGAGCCCGAGCCCAGGGCAGCGAAGTGCCCGGAGCCCGAGCCCGAGCCCGAGATCTTCAAGACCATTGCGGTAAGCATGGCGACGATGCGGAGCAACAGGCCTCGGCCGCGAGTTCGAGCGCCGCGAGAGCATCGATGATGTTCCGACCGCCAGTCCTCGTCGCCGGTGGCAGCAGACCCTCGATCTTCGACCACTGCTGGTCGCGCAGCTGGACCAACCGCTCCATTGCCAGGATGGAACACTCTCTCTGTCCGATGGAAAGCCAGTCCGCTGGACAAGGAACATTCCCATTCAATCGATCGGGCTCGGGCTCGGGCTCGGGCTCGGGCTCGGGCTTTGAAAAAACTCCCTCCGAGGATGGTCGAGCGCTGGGTG
>JBNLDK010000253.1:0-11553 GCA_050304295.1 Polyangiaceae bacterium | reverse complement strand
TGGCCGCCGTCGCTACCGTAGCACTCGCGATGGCTCACAGTCACGGATACTCGGGGGCGACCGTCGATGATTCCTTCATCACCTATCGCCACGCACGTCACCTAATCGAAGGATACGGCTTCAGCTACCACGCGCACGAGGCGGTCGAGGGGACCTCAACTCCGTTATTCGGGCTCCTCATGAGCTTGCCACTGCTGGCAGGTCTCGATCCGCTCGTGGGCGCCGCCGCAATCAACACTGCTGCGTTTTGCGTCTGCGTGGTCACGGCCCAGCTCATCGTCCGCGAATTCGTTCCGGGACTGCGCGGTGTGCTTCTCGGAAGCGTCGCGGCACTACTCGTCGCCGGGTCCACAGCCCTTGCGTACCATTCGCGGACCGGGATGGAAACGGGCTTCTTCGCCGCACTGTTTGCGGTTGGCCTGTATCTTCACATCCGCGAGGGGCAACGCGAGCTGCCGCGCTGGTGGTCATCGCTGCCGTTTGCCGCAGCAGTGGTAACGCGTCCTGACGGCGTGATGCTGGCTTCGCTGATTCTGGGAGCGAGTCTTGGTCGACGGCTTCTGGCGCGCCAAAAAGGGGGGCTGCTTGCCCGAGCTTTGACCCGCGAGTGGGTTCCGGTTCTGGCAGCGGTCTTCACGGCGACGATCCTTCGTCGGGTCTACTTCGGAGAGTGGTTACCTCTGCCGCTCATCGCGAAGGGGGGCTACCTGTCTTCGCTCGTGAACCTGGGGCCACAAGCTGCGCTCGAGGCTCTCTTCAATGACGATGGCTATCAAATGCTGGAACAGTTCGCGGGTGGACGCTGGTTTCTTGGGTGGGTGCTAGCGATGGGACTGACCGTCCGGCGAATCCGGTACTTCGCGACTCTCGCCATCTTGTTGGTAGGGGCGTGTAGCGTCATGGTTCTCGGCAACGCTGGGGATTGGATGATGCACGAGCGGCTGCTGACGCCAGCGTTGACCCCCCTAGTAGTGTCGCTGGTTCTGGGTCTCGAGGCCCTGCTGTTCCAGGGACGGTCCTTCGCCGTCCGAGAGCAGATCGTCGTCCTTGCTCTCGGTCTTTCGATGGCCGGGACGTCGGCCGCTCGAGCGAGCTTCAAGCAGTGGCCAGACGCCGACGCACCAGTTGTGGAAATGTTGGAGCGGATTGGCAAGCATCTGGCGCTCTCCAAACGGTCAACAGATTCTCTGGCAACGACGGCCGCCGGTGTTGCCCCGTACTACGCCGAGATGCCAACGATCGACATGCTCGGTCTTTGCGATCGGCACATCGCTCACAACGGCACACCGGCGCCTCGCCTTGGGAAGGAGGACTGGGACTACGTTGTGCGGCAGCGGCCCGAGTTTTACGCGTTCCTGTTCTACTCGGAGCTGCAGCAACTCTACACCAACGAGATCTTTCGCGAGCAAGGGGACGAGTACTACATTGTGTTGCTGCCCGGCTACCTGGGCTACCGCCATGGAGATCCCCCAATGCTGCTGGTGCGGGGGGATCGCTTGAATCGGCAGCAACTGAAGCGCGAGTTCGGACTGACTGCCATCAGCGCGCGAGACGAATTGGTGCGCCTGAGGTTGCTGCCAAGGACCGCACCGACGCAGTGAGATGGGGGTCGAGTACTGCGCGGCCGTGAGCCGTCGGCGCGGGGACTCCTGCGACGACTGTCCGCCAACCTGTCCGCCGCGACGTCCGCGGCGGACAGGTCTGGCCGAGCTCGTGGACAGTCCCGTCAGACACACGGGGAGCGACACGCGGAATGGCGGACGACTGAGGCGACGAAGCTCGCAGACAGGGGCAGGGTTGCGTTGGCACACGCATTGCTTTGGTGCTGAGTGCTTGACGCGGGGCGCATCAACTGGCGGTCCCGCGGCGAAGAGGTGCTCAATTGAACGGGAAGCGAGCCGTGACTCACTCAGCAGTAGTGTTGGTCCTTGCGCAACTCTTCGGTTGTGGCTCTTCGCGACAGGACCCACCACCGCGCTGGGCAGACGAGGCGCGGACCGTGGCTTCACCTCCCGGGAATCTGGTCAACTCCCCAGTGGGAACCCTGGCGGGTGCTTCGCCCGGCTCCCTTCCGGGAACACTGGCCGGTGCTCTGCCGGGTTCCCCACCGAGAACGCCGCCGAGCTCCCCGCTTCCTCCGGATAGACGGCCCCGTCCTCAACCTTACCCGCCTTCGCCGCACTGGGTCCCCGGGAATGCGCCGTAGGAAGCGACGCTGGTCGGAACGCGGACAGCGCCGAGGCAAGTCAGGGTGCAGCGCGAATTGTCCCCAGTTGCCCCAAGCGTACTTCCACAGAATAGTTCGACACAGGTGAACATTGGGTGATCCAAAGCATCTCGGGTTCCGGGCGACGCTGGTGCGACAGACGAATGCTCACGAGCGCCACCTGATCGGTCGCTGTGATAGCATCATCCGCACCGTGCGCACCGACACGTGTAACACGACGATCACCGAAACGAGACCCCCGCCAAGGCTCGCTTCTGCGGGAGAGCTCGTGCTGGTATGGGTCTTTCCTCAGCCGTCGGCCCCGGCCGTCGACCTGCGGCAGGGCCGCTGGAGCGAGCTGACGATCGGACGCGGGGAAACCTGCGCGATCCGCCTGACCGGGAGCCAGGTCTCGCGGGAGCACGCCGCCCTGCGGCGCGGCGATCCGAGCGGTCCGCCCTGCATCGTCGACCTGGAAAGCCGCAACGGCGTGCGAGTGAACGGACGCCTGGTGCCCAGTGCACCGCTTCGCCTCGGCGACGTCGTGAGCCTCGGTGGTTGGGTCGGCGTCGTCACCCGAGCACCGGGCTGCTTTGGCGAGTTGGCTCCCGGTCTGCTCGGCGGCGCCACGATGTCCGCGACCCTGGAGCCGCTCGAGCGCGGTGCGGCCAGCGATCTCCCCGTGGTGCTCGAAGGTGAGACCGGCACGGGCAAGGAACGGGTGGCGCGGGCCGTGCACCTGTGGAGTGGACGGGGTGGACCATTTCTGGCCGTGAACTGCGCCTCCCTGCCTGACGGTCTCGCGGAGGCGGAGCTCTTCGGTCATCGCCGCGGGGCGTTCACGGGGGCGGATCGCGCCAGTCAGGGGCTGTTTCGGAGCGCCCAGGGGGGCACGCTGCTGCTCGACGAGGTGTCGGATCTCTCGCTGAACGTCCAGGCGAAGCTGCTTCGGGTCCTCGAAGAGCGCGAAGTGCACCCGCTGGGGGAAACCCGACCCGTGTCCATCGACGTTCGCGTCGTCGTCGCGGGCCAGCAGTCCTTGTCGGACGCCGTCAACGAGGGCCGCTTTCGCGCCGATCTACTGGCTCGACTCGATGGGCTCACCGTGCGCTTGCCGCCGCTCCGGCGGCGCCGGGAAGACATCTTGCCGCTCTTCTCCCACTACCTGAGGGAGAAGAGCGAGGGACGTGCTCCGGCCGTCGAGGCCGACCTGGTGGAGCGCCTGTGCGTGCACGATTGGCCGTTCAACGTCCGCGAGGTCGTCTTGCTGGCGCAGCGGCTGGTCGTCCTGCACGCGAGAGAGGTAGCGCTCGCGGCGCGTCATCTTCCCCAGCGGATGAACGACGCCATCGACGCGCGGCTCTCTCTGCCGCCGACGCCAGCAGGTCCCGCGTCCCCCGTTGCTCGGCCCGTCCCCATCGCCGACGCGCAGTGTGTCTCCCCATCGTCCGCGAACCCGGATGACGAACTGGCAGAGCTGGAGGTCGCGCTGCGGACCACCGGGGGCAACGTTTCGCGCGCTTCGGCCATGCTCCGGATCTCCCGCCAGCGCGCGTATCGCCTCATGGAGGGCGCCGACATCGACCTCGACGCGCTCCGTCGCGAGGGAGAGGACGGCGGAGAGGACGAGTGACCCAGACGGCGAACGCCAGCTACGTCGGTCAGATTATCGATCGCAAGTACCATCTCCTTCGCGTGGTGGGTGAGGGTGGGATGGGCATCGTGTACGAAGCGAGACAAGTCGTCGTCAACCGACGCGTCGCCGTGAAGTTCTTGCACCCGGACAAGGTCGTCCATCGCGAGCAACTGAATCGCTTTCATCGCGAGGCGCAGGCAGCGGGGGTACTCGAAAGCGAGAACCTCGTGGCAGCGCTCGACTTCGGCATTGCCAAGGGCGGACCCGGGTCCCCGTACATCGCGATGGAGTTCCTGGTCGGTGAAACCGTCAAGGCGCTGCTCGAGCGGATGGGTCGCCTGCCCGTCGAGCGTGCTACCGATCTCGTGCGACAGGCGTGTCGCGGGGCGCACGTGGCTCACGTCGCCGGCATTGTGCACCGCGATCTCAATCCGCGGAACCTCTTCGTCTGCCGTCACGGCGACGGCACCGATCTGCTCAAGGTGCTCGACTTCGGCATCGCGAAGATCGACACCGATGTCCCAATCCACACCGAGACCCGCACCGGCACGATGCTGGGAACCCCCGCGTACATGTCGCCGGAGCAGGCCCGCGGCGACAAGGCCATCGATCGTCGAGTCGACGTCTACGCGCTGGGGGCAATCCTCTACGAGCTACTCTCGGGAAAAAAGCCGCACCCCAGCGGCTCTTACAACGCCATTCTGCATCACATCGCCACCCAGCCGGCAATCCCGCTGGATGCGGACCTGGACGTCCCGCCGGCACTCGCCGCGATCGTCGAGCGCGCCCTCAGCCGCGAGCCCAACGATCGCTTCGCCACGGCCGAAGAGCTCGGCAGCGAGCTTGCCCCCTGGGCGCGCCGCTCCGTCTGGCCCGCCTCCGAAGCCGCGGAGGAGGACCCGCTGCCACCGCCGTCCGTCTCGGAGGCCTCGCTCCGATCCCTTGCACGAACCCAACAGTCTCCCTCGAATCGGAGGCCAGCACGCTGGATCTGGATTGCTGGCGCCGTCGGATTGCTAGCCGTCGGATTGGGTCTGGCGTCCTGGAGGAATCTCGCCTCCGGGCGACTCGGCGAGAACGGGGCGGAGCGGAAGAGCAAGCCGAAAGTAGACGTGGAAGGAGCCTCGCCGGAGGCGGAGACCAAGCCGTCCCGCACCTCGGATGATGAGCGCCCCGAGGACGACGCAGCTCCCGCTGCTCGAGATACGGGATCAACTGCAACGTCTGCCAGTGCGGTCGACGGGTCAGTCGACATCCCACCCGTCTCAACCGACGAAGGACGCAAGGGCCAACAACCGGGTGGCCCGGTTGTTGCACCACCTCCCCCTGACGACTCGCCTCTGCTTCCCCCGGAGAACCCCTACTAGCCGGCACACTGGGAGCGCTCCTCAACTTCAGCTGAAAAACGAGAGAGATGATTCCATTCACCCTGCGGAAGTCCGCGCTGGCCGCGTTCTTCATCACACTTGCGCTTGCGCCCGCCAGGGTGGCGAGGGCCGGCGAGGAAGCATGCGACGCGAGAGCGCTCTACGAACATGCCCGCGAGCTGCATGCCCAGCGCCAGTACGAAGCAGCTCTGCAGGAATATCGCGCAGCATATCGCTGCAAGCCGCACTTCGTGGTGTTGGCCGGCATCGGCGATGTACAGTTTCAGCTCGGTCTGTACGTCGAGAGCGCGGCGACGCTGAAACGGTTTCTGGACGAGGGCGGCGATAGCGTTCCGGCGCCTCGTCGCCTGGCGACCGAGCAACGCCGGGAAGTAGCCGAGAGTCGAATCGCCAGGCTAGAGGTGACGACACGACAGCCTGGAGCCGTGATCGAAGTGGACGGAAATAAGGAAGGGCGGACCCCCGCTAGCCTTCCTTTGAACCCCGGCATCCACGAGGTAACGGTGGGCCATGAGGGAGCGCCCTCGGTGACCCAGACCATCGAGCTCGCCCGCGGCGAGCAACGGCCGTTACGTCTCGTGCTTCCCTCACCGCCACCTCCCTCGCAGGGAGTCCTGGTCGTCGACTGCCCGGACGCCGGCGAGCTCCTCCTGGACGGGGAGCGCATCTCCCAACCGCGAGCGACTGCCGGATTGAACCTGGATCCAGGATTCTACCAGGTAGCATTCACGACTGCGGACGGGACGCGGCACGAGAAATCTGTCGAGATTCGGGCGAACCGAACTGCGAGTGTGTCTTGTATCTCGGAGCGGCCGCAACGGTCAGATCTGCCGCCCGACCTCGACCCCGATCCGCGATCGCGTTCCTGGATGAAGACGTCCGGATACGTGGCGCTGGGCGCAGGAGCTGCGTTCGGTGTCGCCGCTGTGGGTGTCGCGGTGAGGAACAACAGTCGCTACGCCGAGTACGATAGGAAATGGGCCTCCTATGACCCGGACAACCCTGACGAGAAGCTCGAGGGTGAGGTCGAGACCCTTGGAGACGCGGTGAAGCAGGGCAACACGGCTACCGCTGGCCTGGCAGTTGCAGGTGGTGTTTTCACCGCCGCGGGGGTTGTCCTGGTGGTGTTGAACCCAACAATACGCAAGGAATCCTCGCCGTCCGCTGCGCGACGACGAGGTCAACCTGGGATCGCCATCGGTGAGCACGGAGCCCGGTTCCTGACGTGGAGCAGCAAATGGTGACTGTCTCGAGACCGACGTTGCACCAATCACTCGCGCGCACGGCGCTATCGGTGCTGGCGCTGTTGTGCGCCGCCGGGTGCTACGACATCCGCCCGCTTCCGTCCGAGAGCGAGGGGGGCGCGGGCAGTGTCTCCGAATACGAGCGGGTGTGGCTTGTTCCAGATGTGGTCGAGCGCGGAACAGGGGTGACCGTGCGACTTGCCGACCCGCTGGTGAACGGCTACTGGGACAGTTACAGCGATCGGGAAGACTGCAGCGGCGAATACGACATAGGCGCGTGCTCACGAATTGATGTGCCGTGCGACGGTGCTGCGCGATGCAAGTTCGAGGCTACCCACCACGGCAGGTTGTGCGTTCAGGGGGTGACGGCTGAGGTTCTAGGAAACGAAGATGAGGAGGAGCCTGACCCGGATGACCAGCCCACGTGGTGCCCAGACCCACCGAAGGTTGACTATCTTGACTACGAGCGGATGTGGGGAGCGGGCATACAGCTCTGGTTTGAAGATGTCGAAGTCAGCGATGTTGTTGGATTTGGGTTCAATCTTTACTCGTTGCGAGACTTCGAGGCGATGCGTGTGCAGTTGCTCTTCGATGTTGCTGGTGAGCGATCAGACAGGTGCCTGGCAAGTTCGCCATACTGGGGTGCAAAACAGAACGAGTTGTACGAGCCTTCTCCGGTGAAGGTGGGCTGGAACACTGTCTTGTGGGATGAGATCGAGTGGCCGACGAAGCGAGGCGGCCAGATCAATCCCGCCTGGACACGGGCCATTCAGTTTCACGTGCCCACCGCGGAGAAGGCCTCGACCCCTTTCGAATTCTGCGTTGGCGAAGTAGCCCTCCTCAGGGAGAAGTAGGCCGCGCTCGCCCTCCCAGATGGTGCCTTGCGCTCCCATCGCCCCGCATCGTGTGCCCGAGAACCGCCCGGAACCTCATGGGGATCCGGCTACTGATGGCGTCGTCTCCCGCTGGGCGGGGTCGCGATTCGGTGACTGCCCGTCGCACTGCAGACGTCCGCGCGGACGTTCTCGCGGACGTACAAACCCGCGCGCCGCCAGTCGCGCTCAACGCCGCGTTGCTCGAGATCGCTGGCTATTGCTGAGATCTCGCCGATCTCGCGCTCGGCACGCGCCTTGCTCCGCCCCCCACATCGACTCCGGAACCATCCTGAGTCGAGCGACGAACAGGAGGCGATGTGGAACTGCGAAGGGTGTTGGCGACGGCGAGCTCGATGGGGATCGCGTTGGTGGCGAGTACCGCCTGCGGCGGTCTACAGGCTGCACCGGCTGGGGAAGACGAAGCGGTGGCGACAGCACCGTGCGGAGCGGAGGGGCTGATCGACGACGGCGAGGATGGGAACAACCAGGTCGCCGTGCGCGAGGGGCGAAGCGGGTACTGGTACACCTACGCGGACGAGGGGTCCACCGTCACGCCGACGCCCGGCGCGCAGGGGGGAACGTTCGCCATGGCGGAAGGGGGAGCGAACGGGTCGGGGTACGCCGCTCGGATGCAAGGGCGCGTCGGAACGGGCAGCATCGTGTACGCGGGTCTGGGGTTCAGTCTGCTCGATCCGAAGGACGCGTACGACGCTTCACGGTACGGCGGCATCCGGTTCTACGCGCGGCGCGGAGGGGGAAGTGATGTTCCGGTGCGCGTCAAGCTCCCCGACCGCAACACCGACCCGGACGGAGGTCGCTGCCAGGAGTGCTTCAACGACTTCGGCGCGGTGCTGAACCTGACCGAAACCTGGACCGAGTACGTTCTGGCCTTCGCCTCCGCCGTTCAGGACGAAAGCTGGGGGGATCAGTTCTCGCGTCTGACGCCCAGCGCGATCTACTCGCTCCAGTGGCAGGTCAACTCGCCCGGCGCCGACTTCGACGTCTGGGTCGACGACATCGCCTTCACGGGCTGTAGCGAGAACGCAACGACCGCCAGCGACTAGCCCCACCGAGCTCGCCCGCGGCGCGACGGTTCGGCGTCGGTAGCGCCGCCCAGCCAGATCCTCCGGCACCGGCACATCTGCATCCTCAACACGGAGTCACCATGTCTCATCGCTCATTTCGGATTCGAACGATCCTCTTCCTCCTCTGCTCGGTGTTCAGCACCATCGCCGTCGCTCAAGTGCGAGGAGAGGCGCCCGCTTCGGCAGATGAGGCGCCCTCGGGCGCCGCTGCAGCCCCCCCCGTCGAGCGCGACGAAGCGTCCCCCGTGGAAGTCGAGCCGGCGCCAGCCCCAGAAAACCCAGCGGGAACGGTCCCGATCGGGGCGACCCCTGACGGCGTATCGTCGGGGACGGATCCGAGCTCCAACGACGCAGGCGCGACGTCCGCTCGGGTCGTGCTCGACGGGGCGAACAGTCCTGCTAGCTCCAGTGGCGTGGACGTTGGGACCGGCGGCTGGAAGCTCGAGTACCACGGCTTCTTTCGAGCCCCGTTCCGCCTCGGCATCGGGCATCGGGACGCCGGACAACGTGCCGGCGTGCCCAGTCGGGATCCGAGCGACCCAGGCGTTACGGGAGCCGTGATTCCACCTCCGAGCAGTCGCACCATCGCGGACGACGGCAGCGTCGTGGGGCGGGACTACGACCCGAGTGACGCCTACAATGAGACGACCTATCACGTGCCGCTCTTGCCCGACGACCAGTCGCTGACCTGGCAGCACACGGTGCACAACCAGGCCGACTGGGCCGAGATGTTCTTCTCCGTGGGTAACGAGCTGGCGAAGGGAACGCTCTCGATCGAGGGCTACAACTTCACGCAGAGCTCCTTCACCGATTCCGACATGCAGTTCGGCATCGCGCAGGGGTACGTCACCATCCAGCCGCGAATGCCGAGCGACCTGCTGAAGCTCAGCGTCAAGGTGGGGTCGCACCTGAACAAGTACGGGATGGCAGGGCGCTACGACGCCGGCGAGTACGATACGTATCTGTTCGGTCGGACCAAGGTGCTGGGGATCACGGCGCGACAGACGCTCCAGCTGGGACGCGCGCGGCTGGCGTTCGAGGAGGGGTTCGGAGGGCATCGCGCCCATCCGAGCAAGGCGAACACCGGGAAGCACACGCTGCTGGCACACGGCCACACGTTTCTGAGATACCGGGGACTCGAGGCGGGGCTGCACCTGCTACACGCATGGGCACAGGAGGAAGACCGCGATGGTCAGGGGTGTCCCGGGCCCGGTGGGGTGAACGACGACAGCGGAATACCGTCGAGCAACAGCACGTGCACCACCGTCTGGGGCCCACCGTACGGCGGCGGAGCCACCGACGCCTATCCCGTCGGAGGGGTGGCTGGTTTCGGCAAGTTCTCCGACGGCTTCGAAGGAAACGTCTGGTTGCCGGATGGCAGTCTGACCATTCTCGGACCCGAGCTGAAGCTCGACGCTGGACCGTTCGGGCTGTTCTACGCTGGCTACGCGATGATCCGCGCCAAGAACTCGCTGACGGTGGATCGCGCGGTCGAGGTGCAGCATTCCGAAGGGGGCGGCTTCTTCTCGCTGGGGGTGACGAACAACTTCCTCGACAACCCACAGTGCTCCCCCGCGAAGGGAGAGTGCTCGAGCGGAGGAACGGGCAACGTGCACACCCTGCTGCTCCAGTACGAGCTGAGCCTGACGAATCTGCTCAGAGGGCTCAAGGACGGTTCGCGCTTCTGGGGCGAGGGTCCGGATCTGGTGACCAAGCTTTACGGGATGTACAGCAAGGTCGACAGTGAGTACGACCACCGCCTCGACGGGACCTTTGCGGCCCGGGAGCGCTACGCCTTGATCGGCCACGCCGACGCCTGGGGCAACTACCCCGATCCGTATCCCGACTACTGGGTGCGACTGGGCGACAACTACTCCGACCACGGTAAGCTCAAGTTCGGAGCCGACCTGTTCGGTAGCCTCTTCCCCGCGATGGGGCTCGGGTTTCGGGTCGACCACGTGAGGCCCAACGACAACCTGCCCGGGCAGTCCTTCACGGTGATGTCGCCGCGGGTGGAGCTGCGGTCGCGGTGGGTCACGCGCGAAAAGATCTGGATCCAGTACTCGCGCTACACCTACGCCCAGCGCGCGTGCTCCACGGCTGCCGAGTGGAACCCGTATCTACCCGTTCGCGGTGATGCCACCTACGATTTCACCGGGTCGCCGCAGAACTTCTCCGGGCTGCCACTGGGTCAGGATTGCGCACAGATCCCGTCCGGACCGCGTCTTCCCGATGGGTGGGGGGCGACCTCCATGGAGGGGGCCGCGAACTGGCGCGGCGCTCCCATCACAGGCGCCAATGGCAACCCCAACAACCCGCTGCCCGACGAGAACGTGGTCCAGATCGGGGCGTCGATGTGGTGGTAGCGAGGCGCCAGCGCCGCCGGAGATCCAGCCAAATCCGCGGAGAATCGCGGCCTCCGCGCGCACTCGGCCCCCACGGCCTGCTATGGTGCGCCGGCCATGACCGAGCTGCGAACCGACGACGACTTCTTCGTGCCCTGGCTTGGGGAAGCGTCACCCCGCCCAGTTCGGTGAGCAGCGAGCCGTCATTCTTGAGTTTCGTAGCCGTGCGAAGGCATCCCAGACGATCGTTGTCGACCATTCTGAGATCCTTGCGACGCTGAACCTGTTCTCGCTCGTGTCTGCCTGGGCATTGCTCGGCACACTCACGGCCGAGGGGTCACTCGACCAGGCCGCCACTTTCGCCGCAGACATGGCGAACCTGGAGGCCAACTCGGCACCTCCTCCCGTTGACCACTGCGCTGTCGCAGGCCACCGCGAGATGCTTGCGGAGTGGACCCGTGCGGCCACGAACGTCCAGAACCACCCTGAGCAAGTCTTGGAGGTGTGTGCTCTGAACGTCGCCTCCCTGCACCGGCGACATCGTCGATGGCGGGGGCAGCGCCGACGCCTGCGTCAAGCTGCTCGACGACGCGGGCGCCCACGTCGTCCGGGGCAACCACGACCGCTGGTTCCTGCTCGGGGCCATGCGGGACCTTCCCGACGCCCTGCCCACGGGGCACCTCAATGGCCAGCCCCGCGAGTGGCTGGAAATGCTCCCGCCGAGTCGGCGGTTCGAGACGCCGCTCGGCAACCTGCTCCTCTGCCATGGCCTGG
>JBNLDK010000252.1:0-21291 GCA_050304295.1 Polyangiaceae bacterium | reverse complement strand
CACCTCCGGTCTGTGCGCCGGCGCCCCCAGTTTCCGAGCTGGAGCCGCCAGTCCCTGCGCCGGCTCCGCCAGTCTCCGAGTCGAAGCCACCGGTCCCCCCCGTTCCCGGGCTGGAGCCACCGGTCCCTCCGCTGACACATTCCGACCCTCCGGAGTCGGCTGGTACCGTGCCCGAAAAACCAGTCTGGCCTTCCCGCGTCAGCGCCAGAACGAGGGCCCCATCCTGAACGACGACGTTGTCGGGAACGAAGTCAGCTAGGTTCTCGGCGAAGGTCCAGTTGGCGCGGCCCCAACGTGAACCGTCGAACGAGTCGAAGTCATCCGTCCACTCGGCAACGAACTGGCCTCCCTCGTACCGAGAGTAGCTGATCCAGTCGACATACTGGTATTGCGGCAACGCCGCATCATCGAGTGGGCCAACCCATTCCGCGATGTTGGCGGCCCAGATGTTGAATCGAAGCGACTGCGGATTGGTCAGGTCGCTGGCCTGCGCGCCAGTCGTCCGTCGCACCTCGATACCATCGACCTCCCAGGCAACGTAGTCCGGCGCCCACTCCAGAACGTAGGTGTGATAGGCGTCGGCCAGCGAGACCCCGCAGTCGTGCACCTCCTCGGACGTTGTGCGCGAGCCGAGCCCGGTGATGATGTTCGACTGCCAAGTGGTTGCGTCGTCCTTGCCGAACACCTCGATGTCGATCTCCTCCCAGAAGGTGTTGGTCGCCTCCGAGCCGCCCTTGTAGGTGAAGAAGGTGGACAGAATCCCGCTGCCCCGAGCCATGCGCATCCGCATCTCCACCCGCCCATGGAGATATTGCTGCTGCGAGTACAGCTCCCCTCCCTTGTAGGGCTTCGCTTGGACGCGCGATGGCACGCCAAGGGTGGCTGTTGCAGCGATCATGGCCAGCAGCGACCAGCAGGCTCCTTCGTGGTTCATTGAACACTCCCTGGCCCCGCCACCCGCTCGACGCCACATGGAATACCCCGGGCGTCGCTTTTCAACCAGTGACGGAAATGGCACTGCGCAGCGAGGTCAAGACACCTCGTGCGGCGGCCGACTGGTGTCGGCCCCGCCCCGCGGGACCCACCGCAAGCCGTGCGGGTACTAGCCACTCAGGGCACCTCGCGATCGGGCTTCTTCACGGGAGCAGGCGGCGCCCCAGGCCCGTCGGCTTGGTTGACGTGACCGACGCCCAGAAGGCGAACTTCACGGCGCGGTTGCGTGATGTCATTGCTGAGAATCAGTAATGTTCCTGTGGCGCTGCGTGCTTCGGGTCCGATCTGATGCTCCAGCACGCGAACTCTTGCCGGGAAACTTCCGTCCGCGTCGCGAGGCAGGAGCTCTGCTTCGAAGGGGCCGTCAAGGATCTCGACGCGGTCAACGACGAAGGTTGGCTGTCGGCTGCGAACCCGAATCTCCCTCTCTTTCGTTCCGGAGATGCGAAGATCGAAGTACGGAGTGGAAGGAGACACCTCGAGTGTCCCCTCCACTCGACACGCGTACGAGAGCGAGAGCGTCTGTGGGCTGGACAAGCCAGTGGACACCAGCAGGCTCGAGGCGTGAAGACCCACCTTGTCTCCAGTGCAGGTGATTCGGTATCCGCGGATCCTCCCGTCGTCATTCCTGAGAGGGTCCACGCGGGACACGTCGTCCAGCGCACCGCGCTGGAGCTCCGCCTTGGCGGCTCCGAGTCGGGTCCCGCGTAGCAGGACCTGCCGGCTCCGTTGTTCGCCGTACGAGAGCTCGAGGTTCACGCTCTGGGGCTCGAACGCCAGCTGTGGTTCGACCGTGCCGGTAAGCGTCAGCTCGAGCTCCGGGTGCTGAGGGTCATTGGAGTGGACCTTGATCCGTTCCTTGACTGGGCCATGCAGGTCGGCAAGGCACTCGACCTGCAGCTGGCCTTGTTCCCCCGGATCGAGCGCGGCCGGCAGCGAATCGACGTGGCAGAAGCGGCTGCGGTCGACGCGCAGGATCTGGAGCATTCCCTGCCCCGTGTTGCCGAACGAAACCGTCAGGTGCTGCTTCTCGTTCTCGACCATTCCCTTCAGCGTCACCTCAGCTTCCGCCAGCGCGAGTCGCGGCCCTGGCGGATGATTGGGAGGTTCGGGCTCTTGGTCACAGCGGCTGCACGCGGTCCCCGTCAGCATCAGCGCGCCTCCGGTCAGGACCATGGCAACGGCCTGATGGACTGCCGTTCGGCAGGGGAAACTCGACTCCGGCTCCGCCAAGGCAGGGACGAGGTCGACGGCGACTGAGATCCTGGACACGGACACAGTGGCGCAGGCGCCCGTCGAGCTACGGGCAATCGCGGGGCGTGTCGAGCTGACCGCGAATGCTCGCGATCGTGTTGCCCCAGTCGGAGTTCGGGTTGTACTGAGTGATCGCGATGACGCCGTCGGCGATGCGGCCGTTCAGATTCGTTGGAACATCCCAGCTGGGATCGTGCCCCTCGCTCATGCCATTCGCGCCATAGCCCGTGTCGGCGAGGATGGGTTTGCCCGTTACCTGATTGAGACCTGACCAGGTCATCTCGTTCGCGTCACGCAGCCGGTCCGAATCGGCGTTCGTGCCACCGCCCGACGTGGACATGAAGGTGAAGAGCCCCAGGTCGAAGTTGGCGTACCATGCCGCACCGTTGTCGGCGCCGTTGCTTCCCACCCAGGGGCTCGCGTCCAGCGCAAAGTAGGCGTTCGGCAGGCTGCTGGAGAGAGCCGCCACTAGCTCGCTCATCCGCTGGCCCGCGTCGGATGCCGACCAGCGTTGGGATTGGCTATCGTAGGTGTACTGGTACCAGTCCGGTTCCATCTTGAAGATGATCGGACGCGAGGTGCCATAGCAGCTGGCATAGCTCTGCGAATAACTGCGGTAGGCGTTGAGGATCGCGTCCCAGTCCTGCACGATGTACTGGGCACCGTACTGGCAGAGATCACCGCCGCCACATCCCCCCACATTGCAGTCGCACAGGTCGTGGCGATTCTTGACGATGGCCGCGGCCAGGTATCCCACGATCATCGGCACTTGATTCGCGTAGCGTCCGCCAGGATTGCCCTCGTCACAGACGTACTGTTGATCGAAGGTCTCGTTGACCATCCAGCCAGGAGTGAAGAAGTCCAGCTCGGGCACGGTCGAGTCGCTTGCCACCGAGTCGATGGATCCGAAGTGAAAACGACATTGGCTGAAGACCGTCCCCGATCCGGTCATGCCACCCGTGGCGGTCATGCCCCCCGTGGCAGTCGCACCGCCAGTGGAGGTGGCGCCGCCCGTTCCTGCGTCGCAGCGACCACACGTCGCGTTGCAGAGGTCGTTCGTGACCATCCAATCGGAGTCGCACTCGCTCCATTCCAACCACTCAGCGCAGGTCACGCCGTCTTCCGTGGGCGTGTCGACGCAGTCACCAGTACCGGATCCGCCCGTTGCTGCTGCAGCGCCGCCCGTCGGCGCGGTCAACCCTCCCGTGTTGGGCGGCGCCCCTCCTGTGCCCCCGGATGTTCCCCCGGTGCTCGCTGCAACGCCGCCTGTCGGCGCGGACGCTCCGCCCGTGGATGGGGCGATTCCGCCTACGGAGGGCGTTCCACCCGTGAGCGTGCCTCCCGCACCGGCCACCGCTCCTCCGGAGGCGCTTCCGCCGGTTGCTGCCAGGGCCCCACCAGTAACGCCAAGTGCTCCCGTCCCTCCAAAAGTGGTGCTGTCGGACCCCCCGGAGCCACCGCAAGCAACGCTCAGGATTGCAGAAAGCGTCACGAACACCGAGCCCGGGACTGCGAATGAGCGAATTCTGACAAGCATGGCCATCCACCATGTCTTGGCAGAGAGGAAACCCCTTAACAAGTGATGGATTTGGGACAGTGGTGGCGGCGCGCACCCTGGAGGGGGCGGCCCAGAGCGACGCTCGATCGGACAGCCCCGATTTCAAGATGAGCGCAGTCGGATGATACGATTGCGTTGTCAGATCTGAGGTCACGCGGAGTCGTCGCACCGGGACGGTTGCGCGTGTGCTAACCTGCAGGCGTGAGTGAGGCGCTCTATCAGCCGTTCCCCATCGCCACGAAGGCGCGGGGGC
Organism: Polyangiaceae bacterium; assembly: GCA_050304295.1. Lineage (GTDB taxonomy): Bacteria > Myxococcota_A > Polyangia > Polyangiales > Polyangiaceae > JAFGBI01. The sequence continues at coordinate 17,233 of JBNLDK010000252.1, read as the reverse complement.
AGATCTGGCACCACGCCCCGGCCACGCGCCGACCGCGACATTTTCACGCCGAGCCCGAGCTCAACCTGGTGACGCGCGGAACCGGTGCGTTCGCAATGGGAGAGAAGGTCTTGCCGGTCGCCGCGGGCGATCTGCTGTGGTGGCCGCCCGGGCAGGACCACGTTCTTGCCGATGCTTCGCCCGATTTCGATCTGTTCGTCGTTGGAGTCACGGCCGACTTCTCGCTCCGGGTGCTCTCCGGTACTCCGGACGTTGGCTGCGTCGGGCCCATCCAGACCCGCCTGGCATCGGCGACTCTCGCCGAGATCGAGGCCGCCTGCGTCGCCTCGAGCGGCGCCACGGACATTCCCGCTATCGAGCACCGCGTGGGCGATCTCTGGCGCCGGGCCCACGCTCTGCGTCGAGCCGCGCAAAGCATGCACGTCGTGACTCGACGGACCATGGTCTCGCTCTACGAGCGTCCCGAGCTGGCACGCTCCGACGTTGCGCGCCTCGTACGCGCGTATCCGACCGAAATCAGCCGGTGTTTCCACGGCGAGATGGGCGTGACCCTCTCCGCCTTCCGCTCGCGCCTCCGACTCTTGCGCTTCATCCAGGCGGTAGACGATGGGGCAGAAAGCCTGCTCGCCGCGGCGTTGGGCGCCGGTTTTGGCAGCTACTCGCAGTGTCACCGCATTTTTCAACGGACCTTGGGATGCACTCCCCGCCTGTTCTTCCAATCGTCGCTGCGTGAGCAGATGCAGGACGCCGTCGCGCCCTGGGAAGGCTGAGGGCGCGGTAGGGACGGCCCAAGCGGTCCCAGCCCCAGCCCGAGCCATATCGAGAAAGCCCACAAGACGCGAAGACGTCCGATGCGACCGATCCCACACTTCGGTGCATGCCCTGTCAACGCGCGCTTCGACGTCTGGCCCTGCTGTCGTGGACCTGCTTCGCCATCGCTGGCACGGGGGTGGGTTGCGGTTCCGCAGACAACCCGTCCGATGACCCGGGAGGAGCCTTTGGACCACTGGGCACGGGTGGCAGCCCGATGGCAGGCGGCGCATCCAGCAGCGGCGCCACCGGCGGCGAGCCGAGTGGCGGCGCATCAACGAGCGGCGGTGCGACCGGCGGCAATGCTGTCACCACGACCGGAGGGGCTGGGGGCGCGGGAGCGAGCGCTACGAGCACGGGCGGGTGGTCGTCGAGCGGTGGCAGTACAACCGGAGGGGTCAGCAGTTCCGGCGGCACCAGCGGAGGATCCAGCGGTTCCGGCGGCGCCAGCGGTTCCGGCGGCACCTCTGGTGCCACCGGCGGCTCGTGGAGCCTGGGCGGAACGACCGCCAGCGGTGGCTCTACCGCCGGCACAGGTGGCATCCCGACGGGCGGCAGCAGCGCCAGCGGCGGTAGCGCGACGGGTCCGGAGGGGCCAGAGCCATTCACCTTCGGCGTGCCGCCGGCGGCAGCCGCACACTTCGTCAAGGGCATCAACCTCGGCAATCGCCTGGAAGCGCCGACCGAAGGCGAGTGGGGCGGCAGCGTGCTTGCCAGTGACTTTCCCTTCATCGCCCAGCGCGGATTCGATCACGTGCGCATCCCAATCCGCTTCAGCGGTCACGCGCTCAGCAGCGCGCCCTACACCATCGACGCCACGTTCTTCGCACGCATCGACGCCGTGCTGGATCAGGCCACGGCAGCGAACCTAGCCGTGATCATCGACATGCACGCCTACGACGAGATGGCGAGCAACCCCAGCGCCGAGCGCGAGCGATTCCTGGCGCTGTGGTCGCAGATCGCCGAGCGCTACAGGGATCGTCCAAGTACTGTGGCGTTCGAGCTCCTCAACGAACCGAACACCCAGCTCGACAGCATGTGGAACGACATCGCGGCCGCCGCCATCAGCACCGTGCGCGCGACCAACCCTCGTCGGCTGGTGGTCGTGGACACGGTGTTCTGGGCCGATCCCAGCAGGCTCTCGTTGCTGACACTCCCCGACGATGCCAACCTGCTGGTCGCCGTCCATCTGTACGAGCCGAAGCTCTTCAGCTTTCAAGGAAAGAGTTGGATCGGCGAGGAGTACATGACCACGGGGGTGGTGTTTCCCGGACCGCCCAGCACGCCGATCACGCCCGTGGCAGCCGCGAGCGCCGCCTCCTGGGCCAAGCAGTGGTTCGACGACTACAACGCACTTCCCGCAGCCACCAACCCCAGCGGTCCGGCCACCGTCGCGGCTCAGATCGCGTATCTTACCAGCTATCGGGAGACCCAAGGTCGCACCGTCTACAACGGTGAATGGGGCCCCCAGGACGGTGGCGCCATGGACTCGCGCGTCCGACTCGTGACAGAGGTGCGCGAGCAATGCGAGCAGGCAGGCATCGGCTGGGCCGTCTGGGAAGACCCCATCAACATGAAGCTCTTCGACTCGAGCGCAGGGACGTGGGTCACCGCCATCGTCGATGCGCTACTGCCTCGGTGAAGTCACGCTCGACGAAGCGGACGTGGAGATCGCGGCAAGGCGAATCGTTCCGACCAGTGGTGCGCCTTACCTTGCCAGTGGGCGTGTCCGACCGGGGAGGTGGACCAGGCGCCCCTGCCACATCGCAAGCTCGGCGGCAGGGCCGCCATAGCCCGAGCCTGAGGGGCCGTTGAATGCGGCACCCGCCGGCTCGTGCGCAGGCGCGGGAGAGCGGGCACCTTGCGTCGCCTCTTCTCCCACAGTGGCGATCACCTGCGCTGGTTGAATTCTCCGACTTCGCCCCTCCTTGGATGAGGGGCAAAGTCTCCGAAGAACGCCACTTCCCTCAAGTGGCATTGGTCTACATTGGCAATCAACACAAGCGTTGCTCACTGTCTGGCGGCAGACGTGCCCAGGCGTACGAGGTGATCGAGCTGCACGTCGCGCGGCGCGCGCCGAACGACCTCGCCGTGGCAGGAGGTCTGTCGCGCGTTCTGCGTTGCACCCGCCGGCGCGACAACAAGCCGATGCGCATGCCCCACGACTCGCTCCGCAACCACATGATCGGCGTCCTGGCGCTCGGCGAGCACCGCGCATCGACCCCAGCCCAAATTGCGACGATCAGTCAGAATTCGTGACAACTACCGCCGAGCTCCAACAAATCTCACTGCCCAACCGAAGCTCAAGCCCACGGCACCCGACCTAGCAGAACCGCCTCGCAAGTCTCCGAAGTTCAAGGGTTTTGATGCGGACGCAGCCGGAGACCCGGGGCAGTGGTGTGCCATGTGCACTGGCCTGCGGTCGCTGGCACATGTGCATTAGTGGCACGCACGATGAGGTAGCACCATGAGGAAGAATCGATTGTCCCCCGCCGCGCTCGCCGGCCTCGTGTTCGGATTTGGAACGCTCGTCCCGTTCACCGCATCCGCGCAGCTGCAGGATTTCGACATGGCGCAGGTCCGAGTAACGGACCCCTACTACGCGCAGCTTTTCACGGTGGATGTCGATTACGTCTTGCGACTCGATCCCGACCGAATGCTGGCTGGATTCGAGGCAGTCTCGCGCGGCCAAGACCCGGCCAACGGGGTCACGCTCTACGGCGGCTGGGAAGGTGGCTGGAGCTTGCTTCGCGGTCACACGTTGGGTCACTACCTGACCGCTCTCGCGCAGGGTCACAAGCAGACGATCGGCGTCGATGCGGAGCGCAATCAGGCCATTAACGCTGTGCTCGACCGCGCGATCAGCGAGTTGAGTACGTACCAGGACCGCACCGGTGGCTACCTCTTCGCGTCTCCAGAATCCCACTTTGACCGCCTCGAGGCACGAAGCGATGACATCTGGGTCCCCTGGTACTCGATGCACAAGATCCTTTCTGGCCTCATCGACGTCTACAAGCTCACCGGCAACGAGACCGCTTTGAACGTTGCCAGCAGGCTCGGCGATTGGGTCTACAACCGGGCTTCGTCCTGGGACAGCGCGACGCATTCGCACGTGTTGAGCATCGAGTACGGTGGCATGAACGACTGCTTGTACGAGCTCTACAAGTACACGAACAGCCAGGATCATTTGGACGCCGCCCACATTTTCGACGAAGACAGCTTCTTCTCGCCCATCTCTCAAGGACAAGACCGACTCAACGGGCTGCACGCGAACACACAGATTCCGAAGATCATTGGTGCTCTGAATCGCTACCGGGCCCTCGGCGAGTCCGAGTCCTCCTACTTCACCGTGGCGGAGCAGTTCTGGTCGTTGGTGTTGGACAACCACACCTACGTTACCGGCGGAAACAGCCAGCTCGAGCATTTCCACGAGCCCGGACAGCTGGACGCCCGCAGAGACAACACCAACAACGAGACGTGCAACTCGTACAACATGCTCAAGCTAACGCGAGAGCTCTTCAAGATAACGACGGACGTCAAGTACGCCGACTTCTACGAGCGCAACTTCATCAACGAGATCCTGTCGGCCATCAATCCAGAAACGGGAATGACCACCTATTTCAAGCCGATGGGGACGGGCTACCATAAGGTGTTTGGGCGGGAAACGGACACCTTCTGGTGCTGCAACGGCACGGGCATGGAGAACTACACCAAGCTCAACGACAGTATCTACTTCCACGACGCCAGCGACCTCTACGTGAACCTCTTCATCAGCTCGACGCTGAACTGGACCGATCGAGCGCTGACGCTGACTCAGTCGGCAGACGTGCCCCTCACGCCAACCGTATCGTTCACGATCGATGCGGCACCCGCCGAGGAAGTGGCGATCAAGTTGAGAAAGCCATACTGGCTTGCGGCTGACGAACTGGCGACGATCACGGTGAACGGCCAGGGGATCTGCACCCAGGCGATCGACGGCTACTTCGAAGTGTCGCGGGTGTGGAACGCGGGCGATACCATCCAGTACACCATTCCGGCAGACGTGACCGTGTCTCGACTCCCCGACAACCAGAACGCGGTGGCGTTCATGTATGGGCCCGTTGTTCTGAGTGCAGGAATGGGAACCGACAACCTGACATCGGAAGCCCAGTGGGCGTCCGAAAAGGCGGCGGAGCCCTCCTCTCCGAAGAAGGACACCATCGCGATCACCAGCGGGACCATCGAGGACTGGATTGCCAATATCAACGACAACCTCGTCCAGACACCGGGAGCGCTCGAGTTCACGCTGCAGAACACCGATGAAGACGGCAATCTGTCGTTCACGCCGCAGTACCTGCGCTATCAGGATCGATACGGCATCTACTTCCGCCTTCAGGGTACCCAGGGAACTGACCAGGGAACGGGAGGGCCCCCCGACGAAGTGTGGACGGATTGCGAGGCTGGCAGCGGCGGTACTGGTGGTGCGGCCACGGGCGGTGCAGCGAACACTGGAGGCAATTCAGCCACGGGTGGTGCAGGTGCCACTACGAGCGGGACAGGTGGTGTCGTCGCCACGGGCGGGGGCACCACGGGCGGAGTCGGGGGCGCCACGGGCGGAGTCGTTGCGACTGGTGGGATCGTGGAGGGCACCGGTGGGGCGTCGACCAGCGGTGGGACTCCTGCTACCGGTGGTGCGGTGATCTCCACCACTGGCGGAGTCGCCGCGGTGGGCAACACGCCGGCTGTCGGCGGCGGTGCTGCCACCGGTCCGCAAACCACCGGCGGCACGGCGGGGCCAGCACTCGAGTCGAGCGACGAGGATACCGGATGCAGCTGCGCCACTCCGGCGACGAAGCCGCCTGGGTTCGGCGGAGGTCTGGGCCTACTGGTCGGGCTCGTCCTGTGGGGCCGGCGCCGGCGTCGCCAAACAGGCCCGGCCATCCATCGACCGCATTGAGAGTCGCGGGGCCGTTCAGCTCGAGCCGCGTGGATTTGTCACGCCTTCTTCCGACCCGGCAGATCACCCATCGTGTCCTTCGAAGGACACGCGAAAAGGATGGTGAGACTGCGTTGTCGGCTCTGAACTTTCACCCAGAAGGGATGCGAGGTACCCTTGTGGAGGTGTCTTCTGTCGGCGTCTGAAGACTGTGCGACAGGAGTTGAGAGGCGGACAGCGCCCCCTCGAGTCACCAACTTGTCCTCTGTCTTCGCCACAAAGGAAGAACCTCTCGTGTCATACAGCAAAGCTTCCTTGCTAGCGTTGGTCGTAGCCGCCTGCGGTACGGACCCCGCGACGACGCCAGAAGACGGCTACTACACAGGCGGGATGCCCGCCACAGGCAGCACACCGACATCTGGAGGACTGGGTGCAGGGCCCGCCGGCGGCATCGGCACGACCGGTGGCATGGGCGTGACGGGGGGCGGTGGGAATCCGCCAGTGGGTGGCGCGGCAACGGGTAGCGTCCCAGCGACTGGAGGGATTGGCCAGACCGGTGGCAGTGGAGCTACTGGCAGCGCAATCGCTACCGGTGGCGTGCTGACCACTGGTGGGATGGGCACCTCCGGAGGGACCGGGGCCAGTTCGCCTACTGGCGGCTGGGGAGGGACGGGTGGACTCGAGGCAACGGGTGGCGTCGCCACAGGCGGCTTGGGCACCGGGGGCATTGTCGACGACACACCGGTTGGACGGCACGGGCAGTTGCGCGTCGAGGGCAACCAGCTCGTCGATGAGAGTGGCGCCGCCGTGCAGCTGAAGGGGGCCAGCAGCATGTGGCTCAACTGGGAGGATCGCGGTTACGCCGAGAGCCTGCCTGCGCTGGAGTGGATGCGCGACAACTGGTCGCTGCAAGTGTTCCGTGCTGCGATGGGCATCGAGCCGCAGTTCGCGTATCTGGACGATCCCGCCACGGCTCGCGGCCAGATGGAGACGATCGTTCAGAACGCGATCACTGCCGGTGTGTACGTCATCATCGATTGGCACGATCACAACGCGCACGAACACCAGGCTCAAGCCCAGAGTTTCTTCGCCGACATGGCTCAAACCTACGGCGATGTCCCCAATGTCATCTACGAGGTGTACAACGAGCCGGAGAACGTCGCTTGGTCGAGCACCGTCAAGCCCTACCACGAGGCTCTGGTTTCAACGATTCGCCAACACGATCCCGACAACCTCATCGTGCTCGGCACGCCCCAGTGGTGCCAGCTGGTCGATGCAGCGGCGGACGACCCAGTGGCGGGCAACAACCTCCTGTACACGCTGCACTTCTACTCGTGCTCGCACACAGGCTGGCTGCGCGATGCGGGCGACTATGCTCGCTCCGCGGGGATCGCTCTATTCGTCACCGAATGGGGAGCGAGCGACGCTGATGGCGGTCTGGATGGGATCACCTGTCTCGAGGAAGCTCAGACATGGCACGACTGGATGAACGCGAACCACATCAGCTGGACTGCGTGGAAGCTCGACGGTTGCGACGACTCCACATGCTACTTCGCGAACGACGATGCTCCGCTCGATGGTGGCTGGACCGACGAGTGGCTCCACGGGCATGCCCCCTTCGTCCGTGACCGAATGCGCGAGTAGTCGGTGCAGACCTTCCGCGGCGCCGGGCCGGGTCGGTCGTCCGCCGACTACCGGCAACTGAGCCCGTACCCGTATGGATAGACGACATCCGCGGTGGCAGCGTCGTGGCCCGGCTCATCGCCCTGCTCGTTCACGTTGACCGGGATCTGCTCGAAGGTACTGGGCCAGGTCTGCGGTAGCTTGCCGGTGAAGTCGACATCGCCGAACACAACGTCGGCGACCCCAATAACCCGCAACCCCGGTTCGGCTAAGGTCTGTTGGCAGGTCGTCGAATCATGGCCGATGGTGACATGCGGGGCTTGCCAAGGAGACGCGCATACGGACTATGAGTGCGTCCCGTGTGGCTTCGCCTTCCTCTTGCGCCGCGTCCAGCCGACTAGGAGCGTGCCAAGCAGCAGACTGATTCCAGAAGCATCCTGGTGACGCGCAGCGCCCGCGCGACAAGTGCAACCGGTGTCATCATCCTCGCTGGGGCCGAAGGTGGTGCTCGTGCCGCCCGTTGTGGCGCCACCCGTGCCCGAGGGCGCGCCACCCGTCCCGGCGGAGGTTCCGCCGATACCTGATTGGCCGTCTGCTGTCAGCGCGAGGATCGCGACGCCGTCAGCGAAGCTCACGTTGGCAGGCGAGTGAGTCGAAAGCCCCTTCGGGGAATCCCAGTTTCCCGTGGTCCATCCTGTCGGAGCAGTATCCGCGGTGAAGTCCTCCCGCCACTCGAGCGCGAAGGTACCGTTCGTGTAGGAGGAGTACTGCACCCAGTCGATCTCCTGGTACACCGGAAGGATGCTCGGGTCGAAGACCCCACCGAAACTCGCGTCGCCCGGCCAGATGTTGAACCGAATCTGCATTCCGTCGGTCGCGTTCTCGGCGTATGCGGTCGCGGTCTCGCCCGTTTCCCGTCGGACCTCCGTTTCGTCGACGAACCATGCGATGTACTCGGGCGTCCACTCGTAGGCGTAGGTGTGGAATTCGCCACACGGATCCACGGCGACCGTGATGTCCTGCGTGTGCACGCGCTCGGGGTCACCGTAGAACGCGTTCGTGTCGAGCGCACAATCCGCGCCGACCTTCTCGAGGTCGAGCTCGTTCCAGAACGTTCCCGCGACTTCCGAACCATCCTTCCAGAGGAAGAAGGACCCGATGACGCCCGAGCCCGCGGCAAAGCGAATGCTCGCTTCGAACCGACCGTATTGATAGGACGTCGTCGTGTAGAACTCCGCGCTCGCCGTGGCGTGCGCAAGTGTGCCCCAGGCCGAGATGCCAATGGCACAAGCCAAAGCCAAGGAATGACGCAGCTTCATGGGAATTCGCTCTGCCTCTCTGCTGCTACCCACTGGGAACAGCTCGAACGGCGCTACCACGACGCATGTTGTGTTCCCAGTGCCAGAACTGGCAGCGTCGAGCTGCGACAGCGTCCACGCAGGCGAGTGCCATCGCGCAGCACCGGTGACGGGAATCGGCGTGCACGGACCCATGGCCACATAGCATCTGGGCCATGAACGCGCGGGGGCATTACTGCAGTGTGCGCCGACAATGTCGCAGCTGCGACCGAATGAGCGAGCGCGATTGTTGGGTGACCAACAACCGCTCGGCCCACCTATGCGAGGCGACGTCTCCTACGCGCGACCCCGAACGCCAACAGGCCGAACGCTCCCGCAATGATGGGCGCTCCAGTGTTCGAGCGCTCACCCGTGGCGCGGCAGGTACATCCGCTGTCCGCTTCAGGGGCGTCAACACCAGGACTATCCGTGCCTCCCAGTCCTGTCGCGGTACCACCGGTGACAGTCGAGAGGGAACCGCCGGTGGACGACGCAGAGGCACCTCCGGTCGCCATGAGACCGCCAGCTGCGGCGACACCCCCCGTCACCGCGCCTCCAGTCAGAGGACTACCACCTGTGGTCGTTGTGCCGCCACCGGCGTCGATTCCCCCGCTACTGCTGATTCCGCCCGTCGAGGTGGGAATTCCCCCTCCACCTGGGGTGCCACCAGTTGCTCCGCCCATACCCGGAATTCCTCCCGTTGAGAGGGGGGTCCCTCCGGTATTGGCCATTCCGCCCGTCGAGGTGGGGGTCCCCCCGGTATTGGCCATTCCGCCCATTGGTTCGGAACCGCCAGTTCCCCCCTGTCCCCCAGTTCCGGGGTCAACGCCAGGGATCCCTTGGGCATCGTCAGCGGTCAACGCGAGCACGAGGACACCATCAACCACGCCGGCGTTTTCGATCGAGTGAGTCGAAAGGCCCTTGGGAGAGTCCCATGTTCCCAGAGCCCAGTCCGACGGAATGGCATTGGCGGTGAAGTCCTCGCGCCACTGCACCACGAAGTTGCCGCCGTCGTACGACGAGTACTGCACCCAGTCGATGTGCTGGTACACGGGGAGAAGACTCGGATCGAACGTCCCACCAAAGCTTGCATCACCGGGCCAGATGTTGAACCGGAGCTGCATTCCATCCGCAGTGTTGTCCCTATATGCAGCCGCAGTGTCCCCGGTTTCCCTACGCACCTCGACGCCATCCACCAGCCACGCGATGTAGTCCGGCGTCCATTCGTAGGCGTAAGTGTGAAACCCACCGCACGGGTCTGCGGTCACCGCCGCCGTCTGCGAGTGAACCACAGCGGGATTGCCGTAGTAGGCGTTGGTCTTGAGCTGGCAGTTGGCGTCCAACGCCTCGAAGTCAAGTTCGTTCCAGAACGTGCCGTCGACCTCCGAGCCATCCTTCCACAGGAAGAAGGAGCCAACGACACCCGAGCCCGGTGCAAACTGAATGCTCGCCTCGAAGCGACCGTACTGATACGCCGCCGTGGTCATGACCTCCGCGCTGGCGTAGGCGTGTGAACGCGCGCTCCAGGCCAGGACGCAGAGTGTGGCAGTCAGAGTGGATAGGTGGCGAATGTTCATGGCTTCTCGGAGAGTTGTCGCGGTGAAGCGATTGAGCCACTTCACCAAGAGCGTTGCCAGTGTCAGATCTGGCAACGTGGGTCATGGTCAGGTTCCTTTCTTGCGAGCTAGGGACGAGCCCCTTCGGCAGCCACGGGTGCTTGAATCCCGCAATCCGTAGGGGTCAGACTGACACTCAGTGGTGGGACTGGCTGAAGCGTTTGACGCCACATCTGTTGGCAGCTCCAGGAACGGCAATTCGAACTCCGAATCGCGCAGTGCCCGCACCACTGGATCTCTCTCGTCGCACTGCTGCTGGTATGGACTGCGCCAGCGAACGTTGCCGCCTTCCGGCTTCTGGCCCGAAGCCCTGCTGTGCCTCTCGACCTCGCAGGCCTTCCGCAGCGAAGCCAGCGCCAGCCCCCAAGCGACAGACGCAGTCATTCCCCCCTCTGTCGTCTTCCGCGCGCGCCGCCAGATGGCCCCTGATGTCTCGAACCCTTCTGGCGGCAGCGCGACGAGGCTGTGCTGGTGACGTAGCGCGCCCGACGGGGCATCGTTGAGGGAAGGAGCCACTGGGGTACGGACCGTGGGTGCGGTGCGCGTTCGCCCCATCTTCTCGCGGCGCCCTCACCCAAATGGGGGCTCGGTGAGAAGTGATCGCCAATTGCGCTCGCTCATCTAATTGGCTCGTGTTTCCAGAAACCGAGCCAAACATCCCAAGCAACTGTCGTGAGTTTGGCGACGACCCGCCGTTGCGCGCCCCGTTCTCGTCTCGTAGCGTTTCAGGCCGCCCCAAGAGACCTGCAATGACTGCCATCCGCTCCTGCACTCCATTCATTCTCGGGGCTGCACTGCTGACCGCCTGCGGAGATCGGATGACGCCAAGCGCGGCGCAGGAAGGAAGCTCGTCGCTCGTCTACGGGAACGACGATCGTCTCGACCCCTACGAGGTGGGAGACACCTCGATCGCCGACGCGGTTCGCGGTTTCGACGTTGCCCTGATGACCAGTGATGCCTTCGACACGTCGAATCCGGAAGCGGTGACGTTCCTCGGCGACCCACTGGGTACCTACGTCTGCTCGGACGAACGCTTCGCGAACCAGATCACTGCGGCCTCTTGCAGTGGCACCCTCATTGGCCCCGATCTCATTCTCACCGCGGGGCACTGTATCGACCGCCGTACCTGCGCGAGCACCCACTTCGTTTTCGGCTATGAGCATGGCGCCGCAGGCCAACAATCGGTGACAACCGCGGACATCTTCGGGTGCTCCGAGATCGTGGCCCACGCGTCGACTGACACGCTGGACTATGCGGTGATCAGAACGGATCGGGTGGTGGAAGGAAGAACACCAGCCGCGGTCCGCGCGGCGTCCACTGCCATCCCGACGTCCATGGATCTCGTCCTGGCCGGGCACCCCAGCGGGCTACCAGTCAAGATCGCTGCAGACGCCCGAGTGCTCGACAACCGCGCCTCGACGCGGGACTACTTCGAAGCAACGGTCGACGCTTTCAGCGGCAACTCGGGTTCCGGGGTCTTCGACGCTAGCAGTTTGGAGCTCGTGGGGATCCTCGTGCGAGGCAACACCGACTACGTCTTCGACGCTAGGAGCGACTGCTACCGCGTGAACGTCTGCCCTCAAGGGGGATGTCCCGGGGGCGAGGACTGCACCTACGCCTTCCGAGCCCTCAACGCCGCTTGCGCCGCAGGCGCGGGCCCATCCATCCCCGGCTGCACCTGCGGGAACGGTGTGTGCGATGGCGAGGAGTCGACGACCAACTGCCCCCCCGACTGTGGCTCATCCTGTGGCGACGGTGTCTGCAACGGCAACGAGCATCCGGGAAGCTGCACGGCAGACTGTGGTCGGCCCCCTGCTAGCTGTGCGGAGGTGACAGTCATCGAAGCCACCGATCAGATACTCACCGGGAGCACCGCCCGCGCCAGGGACACGATCCAACCCAGCTGCATCGACTCCACCGGAGGGCGGGAGGTCGTGTACGAGCTGACGCTGACGTCCCCCGATCGACTCCGCGCCACGTCGAGGGGATTCGACACGGTGCTCTACATCGGCGAATGGTGCGGGGCGGGCGATGTCGCCTGCAACGACGACCACGATCCGGTGCCTGCCAATGGATCGTACCTGGACGTCGATCTGGATCCCGGCACGTACTACCTCGTGGTCGACGGGTACAGTGCGTCGAGCTTCGGCACATTCGAGCTGAGACTCGACTTCGGCAGTTCCTCGTTGGGGCTGGGGCAGAGCTGCTCAAGCGACAAGGAGTGCGAGAGCGGGCACTGCGCGGACCGGGTCTGCTGCGATACCTCCTGCGGGAATGGAGTCGACGACTGTCAGGCGTGCAGCGTCGCCGCGGGCGCAGACCGGAACGGGTCCTGTCAGCCGCTTGCCGCCGGGACGGTGTGCCGACCCCGCGCCGGCGGCTGCGACGTCGCAGAGAGATGCGACGGAATCACCTCGGCCTGCCCCCTCGATGAGCTCGCCTCCAGCGACACCATCTGTCGTCCAGCAACCGGGGCATGCGACCTTCCAGAGCGCTGCACGGGGAGTTCGCCGGTCTGCCCGGCAGACGCTCTTGCCCCCCCCCACACTCCATGCCGAGTGAGCAACTGCGCGCATGGCATCGAATCTCGAGAAGCCCACTGCACCGGCGTCGACTCGACCTGTCCCGCCAGCGAGAACGCTTCGTGCGGTGACTACCAGTGCGGCAAGGACGCCTGCCTGTCGTCCTGCAGAGCGGACACCGACTGCGCCGCGGGTCGCTACTGCGATGGGGGGCTTTGCGCGCCGCTCGATTCGAACGGAACCCCCTGTCTCACGAGCACGAGCTGTGCGTCGGGCCAGTGTGTGGACGGCTTCTGCTGCGATTCTGGCTGTGACGATTCGTGCACCGCCTGCGACGTGGCGGGACGGGAGGGGATCTGCGTCGGTGTTACGGGCGTTCCCCGCGGAGCTCGCCGAGCCTGTCCGAGCGGCAGCATGTGCCGCGCGGGGAGCTGCGTGGACTGGCCGGGAGCTGGCGGGCAAGGCGGGCTCGCGGGATCCGCAGGCGCTGCGGGGTACGGCGTCGCCCCGCTATCCGCCGCTGGCGTCGCGGGCGTCGACGAGTCAGCGGGAAGCTGGTCGCGAGCGGGTCGCAACCCTGGAACTGCGGGAAGGGGGAGCGGCTCGGGCGGGTGGACGGGCGCGGGAACCGGCGGAGGCGGACGAGCCGCGGGGGGAGGGACCGAGACCGAGGCCACTGGGGGCAACCCGTCGGGCGCAACGGACAGCGCCTCAGTCAACGACCGTATCGAGGGGCGCGGATGCAGTTGCCGCGCCGTCGGTTCTCAACCGAACGTTCCCCACCCTCGGACGATGCTGTTCGCGGCTCTAGCAGTGGGACTGGTCGTGGCCGGAAGACGCCGGCAGCGCGACTGGTGGGTGCGATAGATCACGGGCCGGGCCTCCTCGCGTATTCGACCAGGAACTGTCGCAACGCCCTGTCCTGGCTCCTTGACCGCGATCGTCACGCTGCCTCCGTATTCATGGTGTGGGCGGCCAAGCATCAACGGTCCCTGGGCCATGTTTGGCCAGTCCAGAACTCCCCGGTCGACTCCTTGGTGACCGAGGTCGACGAGCGACTCCGACGACGGGTGCTCGAGTCGATGAGCTGGTCGAAACGCCGGTCCGTCTTCCATCAATGTGACGAACGGTGACAGTCAGACTGAATGCCTTCTGGCCGGTGGAGGACCCCGGGCGACTTGGATCTGGTTCGGTGGCCGCGTAGAGAGGTCCACAAAGTGCCCGTTGCAGTGGAGCGCGGTCCGCTACTTACTTGGCGGACGTGGCCTGCGCATCCAACCGCGACTCCTCCCGGTTGCGGCTGCGCCAAGCACCGACAAAGAGCGGACCGAGGTGAGACGATAGATGACGGGCAAGGTTCTCGAGGCTCTGAGAGTGATCAGACGGGTGGGTCAGGGAGCGGCACCGCGCGCGATTGCGTGGGCCTGGCCTACCGCTCCGGTCGCCGTCCAAGATTGATCGCCGAACCCGAGGCTCCAGTGCTCCGCCGGCTAGACGAGCAACTCGCCCAGGAGGGAATATCGTGTCTGGGGGTGCTCGCTGCCAGCATCACCGAAGAAATCAGCACGCCCCTGACATGCGTGACCGTACACCTACAGACCCTAGCCGCCGAGCTGTGCCGCGCCGCCGGACGTGCCGTGTCCCGAGACAAGCGACCGCTCCGCCCGGACGAACTGGCGGAGCGAGCTCTGCTGGGCGTTGCCGGGACGCAGCGCCTGCGTGACGTGGTCAGGCACGTCTCCGCATTCTCACATTTCAACGACAAGGCGCGCCTCACCGATGTCAACGTCGCCACCGCTCTCGACATGGCGGTCGAGATGGGCACCAGCGAGCACATGCTGCGGATGCCGGTGGTGACGCTCTGCGACGACGTACCTGACGTCAAGGCGAACCCCGAACAGTTGGCCCACGCCCTGCTGAGCCTGCTCATCGCCGCAGCGCAATCCTGCGAAGAAGCCGACCAGCAAGGGCACGAGCTCAGAGTCATGATCCGCCAGGAAGCAGCTGACGTCGTCGTCGAGGTCGGCGACAGTCACCGTGGTCCGCACACTAGACGCAGTGACGAGATTCTCGACCGATTCCGAGCGAACGCAGGGAAGGGAACGGCTCGGGGGTGGGGCTGTCACTCTGTGCCACCGTGATTGCCTCCTTCGCTGGCCGGCTGCTGGTGGGTCGTGGCGGAGGTCGCTTCGTGGTCCGGCTGCCTTGCACTCCCGGGGTGAGCCCTCCATCATTGATCATTGACGAGCGCTGATGGTCGTCGTCATTGAGTTCGAGGATGACGTTCGTTTCACTATGTGCGACGCAAAGTGGACGTAGGACGTAGTCCGTTCGTCGTCAGTTCTGCGGGGCCCGGTCGTGGCGGTGTGCCGTATCGAAGGGATGTAGCCTTCCCATCTGTTCGATAGCGTGGCTCCCAAACGAAGAGCAGAGCTCGATTCAGCTACTTGGTTCGAGCAGGGGTGGCCCCTCGCCCTCGGGACAAAGCATCTGAACTCGATGCTGTTCGACCGGCCTGAGGTCGTCCCGAGCGATCGAAACTGGCCCAAGATCCCGCCATGCCGTGCAGGGCACCAGGAACTCGCCCTGAGCTGGCGCGGCAGTCGCGCGGACGCGAGGCGCGAGCTCGGTGATCAACACTTCGGGCAAGTTGACGGTAGCCACGTTCGACGGGACCTGCGTCGTCGAAGTGACTGCGGCGAGGCTCGACCCGGTCTGCGCACTCCCCTGGTCCGGGTTCGGTTCCTGCGCGACGTTCGTTTGCACCTCCGGGTTGGTGTTTGTCGCGAGTCGAGTGAAGGCATACCGATTCGATTGCAGGTAAACGACGCCTGCAACCGCCAGCGTTCCCGCTGCCATCAAGACAATCGCCACTGGTGCTCTTCTCATGACCAACCTCGCCTTTCGCGGAGTCGTCGGATGAGGGCGCACCGCTCGTGGTGTCAGGTTGGGGACGATTCAGCTCGCGTCAATGGGCCCGACCCGAACCAGCCAATGGAGAACCGCGCGGCGCGCCCGCGCGCTCTTCACGCCGTTCCGCCCCCACCCTCGTCCCCACTGGGGGTTGGGGGCGGAGCGGCCAGGATCGACGCGACGGAAGGGTGCTCTGGCTAGAAGGCTTGCGCGGGTCGGTCGTCGAGCTCCCCGTGATGATCTCGCGGAAGGCCTCGATGCTCTCCGTGAGCAGGACGAAGCGCCCTTCTTTGCCGGTGAACTGACTCGCGACGATGATCTCACGCAACCATCAGAGCCAAGTTGTGTCATTTTCTAGAGGTGTCGCACCCGACTCAGTCGACCACTAGCCTGGACCCAAGCCTCACCCGATCGAGCCGCGTGGCATTCCTCTCGTGGGACGGTGGAACCGCGAGCCTACCGTTGCCGGATACGGGAACGGTTTCTATCGGGCGCGGAGTAGGCTGCCTGTTCTGTATTCCCCATCCGTCGGTCTCGAGACTTCACGCGACGCTGCACCTCTCGCCTCGGATGGTGGAGGTCGAGGACCACGGGAGTCGAAACGGTACGATGGTGGGACTCCGCCGACTCGCGAAGGGCGAGCGCGCACCGATCGATTCAGGCCTCGCTGTGCATCTCGGCACCGCCACCTTGGTCATCGCCGTGCCGCAGCCGGCCGGGTTCACACAACCGGGCTGCGACTCGAACGACCGCCCCGTCGTGGTTCCCGGGAGTCCCTTCGAGGCAACGCTCGAGCGCGCCTCCCTCGTGGCACGCGGTACGCTGCCCGTGCTCGTGCTCGGCGAGACCGGGAGTGGCAAGGAGATCGTCGCCGAACACGTGCACTACGCTTCACCTCGGGCGCGCGGGCCACTCCTCAAGCTCAACTGCGCTGCGCTACCCGAAGCCCTGATCGAGGGGGAGCTCCTGGGTCACGAGCGAGGTGCGTTCACCGGAGCGACGCACGCCAGGCCAGGTCTCATCGAGGCGGCGCGCGGAGGGACCCTGCTGCTAGACGAGGTGGGAGATCTCCCGCTAGCGCTGCAGGCCAAGCTGCTGCGAGTCGTCGAGTCAGGGGAAGTGACCCGGATCGGTGGTCGTTCGCCCCGCTCCGCGGACGTGCGGTTCGTCTCGGCAACCAACCGTCGGCTGTCCGACATGATCGCGAGTGGGGCATTCCGTTCCGATCTCTACTATCGCCTGGCTGGGAGCGAGATCGCCGTGCCGCCTCTCCGCGAGCGTCCGAGCGAGATCATCCCACTGGCCGAGCACTTTCTCGCCATCGCTCACGGGCAAACGGGGTTGAAGCCCCAGAAGCTCTCGCCGGACGCAAGAGCGGCGCTGCTGGCCCATTCATGGCCCGGCAACTTGCGGGAAATGAAGCACAAGATGGAGCAAGTCGCCCTGCTCACTCAAGCCGACGAAATCGAGCGCTCCGATCTGGGGCTGGCCGCCTCC
>JBNLDK010000251.1:0-76017 GCA_050304295.1 Polyangiaceae bacterium | reverse complement strand
CCCTCCACCCCAGTGTCGGGCCGGCGGAAACCCGGAGACGCAGCCGTCCGAATGGGCACCTGACCACATTGGGGACGACAACTCGGAACGAACTTCCGGGTTGTCGTACTAGGAGCCACGCCCCCGTTGGACCCGGCTCCTGTTGCGAGAAATCCGCCACCACCGAGCCCTGGGGGGCCATAAACGGACTTCACAAGTCCGGGCGCCGTCGTTAGGGTCCGTCACCCTCGCGGGGGGAAACGCGGCTCGCGCCCGCCACCCGCCTGCCCGCGTGAAGAATCGAACGCCCAACCCAGGGAGCTCTAGATGAGTCGCTACCTATTCACATCCGAGTCCGTCAGCGAAGGCCATCCCGACAAGATCTGCGACCAGATTTCCGACGCAGTGCTGGACGCCGCCCTCGCCAAAGACCCGAAGAGCCGGGTCGCATGCGAGACCCTCTGCAAGACGGGCTTCATCGTCGTTGCCGGTGAGATCACGACGAAGGCCAAGATCAACTTCGGAGAGGTGGCACGCCGCGTCGTCAAGGACATCGGATACACCGACTCCTCGATGGGATTCGACTACGAGACCTGCGGCGTGCTGACGGCAATCGAGCCGCAGTCCGCTGACATCTCCCAGGGCGTGTCGGAGGGTCAGGGCCTATTCAAGGAGCAAGGGGCGGGTGACCAGGGGCTGATGTTCGGGTACGCCTGCGACGAGACGCCTGAGTACATGCCAGCACCGATCATGTACGCCCATGCTCTCCTGCGACAGCTGGCCGCAGTTCGCAAGGGGAAGAAGGTCAACTTCCTTCGCCCCGACAGCAAGAGCCAGGTCACGATGGAGTACGAAGACGGCGTCCCCAAGCGGATCGAGACCGTGGTCGTTTCGACCCAGCACTCACCGGACGTCAAGCACGCGGAGCTCCGCGATGCGATCATGGATCTGGTCGTCAAGAAGAGCCTCCCCAAGCGCCTGTTGAAGGGCACGAAGTTCTTCATCAACCCCACGGGTCGTTTCGTCATCGGCGGCCCCTTCGGCGACGCCGGGCTGACCGGACGCAAGATCATCGTCGACACCTATGGCGGTATCGGACGTCATGGCGGCGGAGCCTTCAGCGGTAAGGATCCCTCCAAGGTGGATCGCTCGGCGGCCTACTACGCGCGCTACATAGCCAAGAACATCGTCGCCGCCGGGATCGCCAAGCGCTGCGAGGTCCAACTCGCCTACGCGATCGGTGTGGCGCAGCCAGTGGGCGTCTACGTGAACACCTTTGGCACCTGCCGCATCGAGGAAGGGAAGCTCCAGAAGTACGTGCAGGAGAACTTCGACATGCGGCCCAAGGCGTTGATCGACGAGCTCAAGCTGCTCAAGCCGATCTACGAATCCACCGCAGCGTATGGTCACTTCGGTCGACGCGAGTTCACCTGGGAGCGAACCAACCGCGCCAAGCGAATGGCCGCAGAGTTGACTCCGCCCCAGCCACGCGCCGGCAAGTCCAACGGAGCCAGCGCCAAGGCGGCCCCCGCCAAGAAGGCTGCCAAGAAGGCTCCCGCCCGCCGCCCTGCAAAGCGCGCGTGATCTGATCGGTCAGCGGCCCGGGGTGACTCGCCTCGGGCCCCTCCCCTCTCCGCCACTCCCCGGCAGTCCAACCAAGCTCGTCCCTTTCCGCCCTCTACCGCAAGGCGGGAGACCCGGGACCTGGACCGCTGCCAGCAGCGCGCTACCGCACGCAGTTTCGACCAGCCGACTTGGCTGCGTAGAGTTGCGCGTCGGCGCGCTCGTAGAGCGCTTCCGCCAGCTCGGAGCTCCCCGCGGCGCGCTCCGCGACTCCGAGACTGACCGTGACGGGGATGGTCTTGCCATCAAACTCGACGTGTGCCGCCTGCACGGCGCGCCGAACTCGCTCCGCCACTTCCAGAGCCACCGGCATCCCGTCACCCGGTAGCAACACCGCGAACTCCTCGCCCCCTACACGTGCGAAGAGCTGCCCACCAGACATCTGCGACGCGGCAGCTTCGGCGGCTTGCCTGAGTACGGCGTCGCCCGCAGCGTGCCCGTGGGTGTCGTTGATCTGCTTGAAGTGGTCGAGATCCATCACAATGAGGCTGATCGGAAACGGCGCGTTGCGCGTCTTCCACAGGGCATTGGCGAATGTCTCGTTGAACTGGGTGCGATTGGCAACGCCGGTGAGGCCATCGTACCGCATCAGGCGTTGGATCTCCTCGTGGTAGGCGAGCTCGACGTTGCTCCCCGCGAGGTACTTGAGCAGCACGTGACCCACCTGCAAGCGATCCGCGTCACCGAGCACCGCCTCCCGAATCCGGTGCTCGTTCACATAGGTGCCGTTGGTGGAGTTCAGATCCGATACGACATGTCGTGTCCCATCCCACGAGACCCGGGCGTGCTGGCGGCTGACGCTGTCAGCCTCGAGCTGCATGGCGCATGACGACCCACGACCGATTTCGATCGACTGGTCCGTGAGCAGCACATGCTGCCCGAGGCGCGCCCCCGCAATCACCACCAGGTAGGCTTGGTGGTTCGGTGCCTTCCTGACGATCTGGGCAAACTCTCGGGCAACGGTCACCTCGATCGTCGTTTCGGACGTCGTACGCTTCGTCACGGTCGACTCAGAACATAGCACAGCCCCCGGCCGCACAAAACGCGAGCTCCCGAAGCAGCCTGGTTGCCGCTCCGGGAGCCCTTGGCGCGCGGGTCGGTGCCCACCCGCACGCACCGGCCGAGACTTGGTCCTGGCCGCGCTCGGATCAGATGTCGTAGTACAGCTTGGGTCCCTCGCGACGCCTTGACGGACACATCCGGGCGTGAAAACTGCGACGGTGGAGAAGAGCGTCGCGCCCAGTCGGCGGAGACAAGTCCGCGAAGTCTGGAAAGCCCGGCAGAATATCCGTCAGCCGTTGGCAGGAATCCGAGAGCGGCCACGGTGGCGTTGCTCTCGGCGCAGTTGAACGAGGCGCTGGCCGTCGGGGATACGGCGCTGGCGGCGGAGCTGCACACCACGATCGGACGCGTGCTGGGGCTGGGGACGCAGCCTGGTAGCGAGGTGGCGGACCTGGCAGCGGCGCGGCGGCGGAAAGGGTAGGATCGTCACGTGGCCGCACGAAAGAAGAGTCCGCTTGAGCGCGTTTTGGCAGCTCAGGCCGAATTGAAGGCAGCAGCCCTGTCCCTTGGATCCAGGACTATCGAGTGGGCGGTCGTCACGCAGGCTCTGGTGGATGTCGAGCGAGCGCGAGTGTTGCTCGATGCCAACGCGAGCGATCGCTACAAGGCAATCGTGACCCCCAGGGTCGAGGCGGAGGAACGCAAGGCTTGGGGTGTCGATGGCCGTGGTGGGCAGGAGCTTGGCGCGGCTCAGCGCGAACTGATCCGAAAGCTCTGTGCGCAGGTTGCGCGTGGCCCGCGATCGGTTGCGTCGGGACACTTCAGCTCCTCCGGCGCGGCCAAATGGGTCGCAGAAACCTACGCGCAAGCCGTACCCGAGCAGGCGCACCGAGCGACAAAGGCCGCTCCGCTGGTGGAGTCCTTGATCGTCGCGCTGACGAACAAGGGGGGGCGAAACCGGGCATTCGTGCGAACTCCAGAAGCCGAGGGCGCGCTCTACGCGGCGCTGGGTCTAGCGATTGACCCGAAGAACGCCAAGCGGACCAAGCAGCGCAAGAAAGCTGCAGTTGAGTCGAGGAAGAAGGCGGCGAAGAAACCCGCAGGTTCGGCTAGGAAACCGAGCAAAGCCACGCGACGCAAACCATCCCGAAGCTGATGTCATCTCGGTTTAGAGGGCTCCGGC
This sequence comes from Polyangiaceae bacterium, assembly GCA_050304295.1. Taxonomy (GTDB): domain Bacteria; phylum Myxococcota_A; class Polyangia; order Polyangiales; family Polyangiaceae; genus JAFGBI01. The sequence goes on along the minus strand of JBNLDK010000251.1, from coordinate 72,230 downwards.
GCCCAGCCTGTATCGCAGATGCAGTCAGCCGCCACACAGGAGTTGCACAATGCCGACCGGACCCCAGATGACGCAGATCGCGGCGCGGGCCATGGTATCCCTCGCCACCGTGAGCCGGGCCTATCGGAGTCGCGTGAACCCCTACAGCCGGGCACGTGTCGCGCAGGCCGCCGCGGAACTCGGGCTCCCGCTACCACCGTTGCAGTAGCAACCGCCGACCAAGCGGCCGACCTCGAATTGCGCATTGGCGCAATCGAACGCCAGCTGGCCCGACTGGGCGAGACGCCGTCCGGGTGGCTACGGGCGAGAGACCTGCCGGTCAGCCCCCGCCGACTGCGAAGACTTCGCGAGTCAGGCGAGCTGCAGGGCTACCGGCTCGCGGGTGGGCGCGAGCTGGTCTACCGGGCCGCGGATGTCGAGGCCCTGATTGAACCGGTCCACGTCGAGGTGACGGAGGCCCTCGCGCCCATCGCTGAGTGCGACGACGGTGCAGACTACGCCGAGCGACACCTCCGGCTGATTGCAGAAGGGGGGCGACGTGGCTGATTGGCAGTACCGCGTCGTGCCGGAGTCCGAGCGGACGGCGAGTGACGGTCCGTGGTTCCGCGGCCAGTACTACCTGACGAACCGCTGGCTGACTTGCGCCGTGTGCGGCACGTCGCTCGCGCCCGGGATGACGATCGAGCGCGATGGCCAGCATTCGCATGTCGGCTGCGGCGCTCGCGATCAGAAGCGGAGGGCGGGACGATGAGCGAGCGGATCCTCGACTACCCCGACGGGACCGAATTGTCGGCAGCCGATCTGCTAGAGCTGCGAACGCGACGCGGCACCGGCGGATTCTCGATCACAGGTTGGGAGTTGCTCGGATGGTGCAATCTGTCCGACGTTCGCGACGCGGCGCGATGGTACGCGCGGACCGGACTGCACCCAATCGCGCTTCACGGCGTCATGCCCGGTGCGATCTGTACCTGCAGTAAGGGGCGCGACTGCGAATCCGCCGGCAAGCATCCAGTCGAGACGGGGTGGCAGAAAGCTCCACTCGACGGTAACCGACTCGATCGTCTGCTCGCTGAGAATCCGTGGTGGAACGTTGGGCTCCGCATGGGTCTGCAGCCCAGCGGGCTGTTCTTGATCGCGATCGATATAGACGGACCGCGCGATCTGCTGGCTCCGCTGGAAGCGGAGAATGGGCCGCTACCCGCGACCCTGACCGCGACCACTGGAAGCGGCGGCTCGCACCTTCTCTTCACGATGCCGTCGGACCGTGCACCACGCAACCGCGTGCGACTCGCCGAAGGCATCGACGTTCGAAGTGCCGGCGGTCAAATCGTTGCGGCACCAAGTCGCCACGTGTCCGGCGGTCGATACCGCTGGACCGAGGTCCGCAACCCGGAGGCGTTGCCGCTATGAGCACGTGGGGAAACACGATCGCTCCGCAGGGCGAACCGCGTCGCGGACCCGCCCCGTCGGTGACTGCGACGAATGGTAGTCGCTACGGCCAGACCGCGCTGGAGGCCGAAGCGCGCAAAGTAGCCGAGGCACCGGAGGGCACTCGCAACGATACCTTGAACGCTGCCGCGTTCGCACTGGGGCAACTGGTGGCTGGTGGTGAGCTGATCGAGTCCGACGCGCAACAAGCCCTCGAGTCCGCCGCGAAGTCGTGCGGGTTGGGCGAAACCGAAGCAAGCAAGACGATCGCGAGCGGTCTATCCAGCGGCAAAGACGAGCCAAGGTCGGCTCCGCCGCGGGAACTGGCAACCGTTACCAGTCTGAGCACCGCGCCTCCCGAGCAAGGCTTCGGCCCCGAAGACTACGATGACGAAACCAACCAGGCAGGCGCCACCGGAAGCGCGGAACGTTCGCCATCAGGTGATGGCAGCCGTTCAGAGTCCAAACCGCCCCGCATCCTCACCCTAGAGCAACGTCTGCATGCCCGGCGCGGCATGGGGCCGCGCATCCCGACCGGGATTGAAGCGCTCGACGCGCTACTCCGCGGCGGCATCCGTCCCCAGCAAGTCATGGTCATCGGCGGTGCGCCTGGTGCCGGCAAGACGACGATGGGCGTTCAGGTGGCGCGCGGCATGGCGCGATCCGGTGTTGCCGTCGCGTGGCTCGCCATCGATGAGGAACCCGCCGGCATCGACGCCCGCAACCTGGAGTCAATCGGTGTTCCACGGGACCTGGCAGAAGAACCCGACGACGCGACGATCGCCCGCGCCGTGGCCGAACTGGGTCCGCTGCCGTGGCTGATGCTCGATGACGCGACCGTGGAGGATGCATTCGTCCAGCTGGCGAGGCTGTACCCCAACCATCAGCGCGCCGTGTTCATCGATTCGATCCAGACGGCCTGGACCACCACGAGCGGAACGATCCCCAGCATCAGGGAGAGGATCTCCGACGTCATTCAAACGGCCAAGCGGTGCGCCCGACAGGACGAAACCAAAGCGGCGGTCTTCCTGACCAGCGAACTGGCGCGCGGTGCGTACCGGTCACGGAACACCGCGGAGCAAATCGAGGATCTGGCAGCGTTCAAGGAGTCCGGCGCGATCGAGTATCAGGGACACGTTCTTCTGGTCCTTCGCACCGACCCCGAGGACGCCGCTGCCGTCGCGGTCACAGTGCCGAAGAATCGGATCGGTAGGCGCGGGACCTTCGGGCTACGGCTCGACTTCTCCACCGCGACGTTCACCGAAAGGGAACTGCCGGTCGCGCCCACCGTTTCACACGGCGAGCTGTCCAGGCGCGTGCTGGACGTGCTTCGTGAGACCCCAGACGTATCAGGGTCGGTCGTGGTCGCCAGGACCGGAGCGCGGCGCCAGGACGTCTACACGGCGATCGAAGACCTCGCCGCCAATTGCCTGATCACCAACGTGGGCACCGACAAGCGCCCAACCTGGCGCGTCGCTGTCGTGGAGAACTGGCACGATGACGAGTAGGACGGGAACAACCAGGTCCCATGGTCCCGCCTATCTCTATATAGGCGGGAACCGTTGGGAACCGATCCGGCGCGGAACCGATATTTCTGCAGCGGGAACCGATCGGGAACCGTTGGGAACCGACTTGGGAACAGTTCCCGAGGGTGAAGAGCCGGGAACCGATTTTTGCGAAGGAAATGGGGTTACTGTTCCCACGCTGGGAACCGATCGAAGCAGGCTCAGCGGGGCGAGCGCCTCGCGTCCCGGAACCCCCTCGCGCCAGTTCTGCACCCCGCCCCCAGCTGGCGAGCACAGCCTACTGCGGTGCGGTGAGGCGAACCGCGATCACACCAGCAACCATAAGAAGACCGAGCAAGTAGATCGCGCCTGCCACCGGGCGCCGCGTGGCGAACGCATAGGCGGCCAGAGCCACGAACCCCACGACCCCGACGATCGGGACGGCGAGCACCCCCGCGGCAACCAGAACGAGCGTCGCGGCGATAGCGCCGATCGCTCCCGTGCTCACCCGACCCGCGGCGGGGCTCTGCGAAGCCGGAACCCAGTTGCCATTGGGGAGCTGGACCATGTCGCTCGGCTCCAGCTTCGCCGTCAGCAGTTCGGCGAGCGTGAACGGCCCCAGCTGCTTGCCACCCTTGATCACGTTGTACCGGTCCTCCTCACCCACTGGTCATCCCTCCTTGCCTCCAAGGCTCACCGCGGCACGATCGAGCGTCAACGGCCAGACTGCAAGTGCGCGGAATCGCGTCGAGCACTCCGCGTCTTTTCTGCCAGCGCTCCGACGGCACAGCCCAATCGCGGCTGCTTTTCTGCTAGTTCCGCGGTGCTGGTCATAGTTGGGCCCGGACTAGGTAGCCGTCGCGCCGACACGCGAAAGCTGGTTCGACCCACGGCGGGTTCAGCGCTTCGCAACCACGATATCGATCGCCGGACCGTTCGTGGTGTTGATGGGGACTTCCTTCTCGCAGTCGCTGTAGACCTCTACTGGCTCGTAGATTCGATTCTCGACCTCGGCGCACTTCCTAACCTCGGAAACCCCGCATCCGTCGAAGAACCGAACGGACCAGCAGACCTCGATGTCGTCGTAGGTTTCGTTGCGAACCATGCAGATGGCTGGGTTCCCGGGCTTGATAGGGCTGCCGGGGGAGCAGTCCACTTCGACGGTTTTTGGTTTGCCGCAGCCGATGGCCAGAGCGCCGGCAAGCAGAACAGCGGCGGCCGGCCTGGTGCGCCTCACTCTCATCCCCTCAAGCTCCCCCCGCCACCAGCCCGCGTCAACGCCCGCATGACGGCCTTTCCCGCCCCACGGCGCGAAAACCGCGTCTCTGGCCGTGCTGGCCGTCGTCTCGGTCCCGCTGAGCGCCGACGCCTTCACCGCACCCGACCCCGACTCGCGGCAGAGACCCTCGCGGTGCTGCGGCGTCAAGAGCGCGAGCCCACCCCCATCCACCACGAGGCAATCCAGTGACACTCCCCCGAGACGACACCGCCCGCCGCGCCGAGATCGCCAAGCGCGTAGCCGAGCGAGCCACCGAGCGGATCCTCACCATCCGCCACTGGAGCGGCATGGTGGTCGAGGTCTGGGGCCCACCACGCGGCACCGAGCAGCCTGACGGGCTGCGGTCGGTGCTGGGCGACCTGGGCGAGGAGGAGGGCGGCTGATGCCTGTCGAGTACTCGCAGGGCAAGCCCCGACCACAGGTTCCCCGTGCCGACGAGCTGCCCGACGGGATAGCGGCTCCTGCCGGTCCGGATGCGAACCGGAACAGCAACGGCACCTTCGCCCCCGGCCCCCGGACGTCGGAGATTGCCCGCCGCGCCGCCCTGGCACGCCACGAGAACCGGAAGCTTGAGCAACTGCTAGGGCTCTGGGAAGCGCCGGAGGGTCACCCTTACGAGCCGTATGGACGCCTCTGCCGCGAATGGCGTGACGACCAGATGGCAGAGCTGGCCGCGACGGTCGGCGGCGGGCGGGTGGGCCCTGGCCCCGCTTCCGTCATCAGCACCGCTGCTTTGCAGCTCGGCGCGTCTCGCTGGCTTCACGACTTGGGCGCCCAGACTGGCGACGCGAAGGCACTACTCGACGCCAGCCGCCTTGCAGACGCCAGCCGAGCGAACGTGCTCAGTGCCCACGAGCTGGCGGCGAAAGAAGCCCAGGCGAGGCCCAGGGGTGACGCGAGAGCCGAGATCCTGTCCCGCCTTGGCTTGCCAACCGGAGGCGCAGACAAGTGACCAGACTCACGGTTGACGCCTGGGCCACGCGATTCCTAGAGACGCTCAACCACGTCGATGACGCCATGGTTGCGTCTGGCGCTCCCGCCATCAGTGACCGCTGGTGGCAGTTGATCGAGCGCTACACCCGCTCCGGCCGGCTCCAGTGCGTGGTGCGCAAAGGCCGCCGGGTCGGCGCCTCCAGCATCGTCGCGCCTCGCCTCTGCGTCGCGTTCATCCTCGCTTGCCAGCACCGCGTCCCGCCCGGCGAATACCTGACCGCCCTGTTCATCAGCGTCCGCCGTTCCGAGGCTGCCGATCGGCTCCGCAACGTCAAGGCCACGCTCGACACGCTCGGGGTCCACTACGAGCAGAAAGGCGACACCCTGGAGTTGGTGTCGCTCCAGTGGGTCGTTCGCGTGGGCACGGCGAACCTGGCAGAGGTCGGCGGAACCTACGGTTTCGTTTGGGACGATGAGCTGCCCCGCCAGCGCGAGGGCGACACCCTCCGCAACCCCTCGGGAGAGGTGGTCCGCGGGTTCAAGCCGGGCACCGCCACGGTCCCATTTGCCCAGGTGTGGCTCGTGGGATCTCCGATGGGGTTTGACGACTTCCACGCCCAAGAATTCGAACGCGGCGACACCGATGATCAGGTGATTGACTGCTTCGCGACTTGGGAAGCCAACCCGACGCTTTCACTCGAAGACACGAAGCGGTTGGAGCCAGACCTCAAGATCTGGTCCCGCGAATACGCAGCAGAGCCCCAGTCCGCCATCTCCCCCGCCTTTGACGCCGATGCGGTCGAGCGTTGCTTCCGAGACGACACCGCGACCCTACGCCGTGGCACGTGGGGCCCCAACGTGCTTGGCATCGACGCTTCTGCCGGTGGCGCCTGCGAATTCGTGGCCATCGCGTCGCAGTACCTTCACCCGCCCGACGGAACCGGCGTTGTTCTAGCGGAGTGGCTCGACAGCGGCCTGAACCGAGACCTCGCCGGCGACGAGGTGGATCCCGCCGACTTCCTGCTCTTGCCCGAGCCCGACACAACGATCGCCAATCGCCCCCGGCGCTTCGCGTTCGACCACGACGGCCTGGCGATCCCGGCGATGGCGAGAACGTTCTACCCCGGCCCGATCCTCGTGCTCTGCGACGCCTACGTGGAGCCCGGTGGGTGGCATTCGCGCATGCCGCTCAAGCAGGTCGTGGCCAATGCCGCTACGTTCCGCCGGGGCGTTCGCCATGCGTTCGGTGACTCATATCTCGGGGTCGCGTTGGTGGACGAATTCGTCGCCCACCACGTGGAGTACACCCCGCTCGACTGGAGCACGCGCAGCAAGACCGACGCAGTAGCCCACCTACGCCATCTCATGGCCGAGCGTCGCCTCTACATCCCGAGCCACTGGATCGCGCTCAAGAAGCAGATGTTGCGCTACTCGGAGATCATCCTCCCGAGTGGCGCGCTGAAGTACTCAGGCCGTCGGCAGGGCCATCTCGATGACCAAGTCAGCGCGCTGCTCTCGCTCGCGATGGCTGACGCCGAGGGCCTAGTGCCGCGCCGACGACGTGGGCCCGCCCGCGGAACGCGAAGCATGGAGGCGCGCCAGGCGCTCTTCACCGAATGACCACCTGACCACATTGGAGACTGACCACATGGACCTGACATCAATCCACCAGAACCTCGCCGCCGCCAAACAGGAGCGGCGCACCCTGACCCCGAGCCAGGCGCCCGACGTCAAGAAGGCAGTGCGCGCTGGCAAGCTCGACCTTGATACCGAGATCACCCTGTCGGTGGGCGGTGGCATGTTCGTATTCCGCCCGCGCGACTGCCTGCGCAGCGAGCAAGGGCCCGACGGCGAGCTTGTCACCTTCCACAAGCGATCGACATCGCTGGTGGCACTCATGCCGCACTTCTCCGCCGGTGACTGGAAACTCGCCCACCGCATCACCCACCGCGTCGCGTTCGGCGACCTCGCCGCCGCCCTGAACGACCTGCTCGCCTCTGGCGCATCGTTCGACACTCGCCGCGATCCGGAACTGGCCGCGGAAGCGCGCCAACGGGTCACGACCTCCAACGGCGCGTTGCGACTCATCCAAGACGGCACCGCGGCCGCCATCGTCGATTCGGCCGCAGCCACCGCCGAACCGCTGGCGAGCCTGCTCACCGATCTGACCCTCCCCTGAAAGGAACCGCCATGAGCATCTACGAAACCGACAACCGCGGCCACGTCCGACAATCCCACCAGCACCCGTTCCTCGCCCATCCGCGCGAGCGAAAGGCGCAGTATCCGCATCAACCTCCGTTCCTGCTCGGCGACCCGCTCTTCGCCGCGGACTTCGCGACCTTCACCGCGATGTTCGATGGCGTGGCCCAGGGAGACTGGCAGGTCTACACGGCGGCAGCACGGTGGATCACCACCAACGGCTTTCTCCTCCGGCCCCGGGACGTTCCCGAGGCACACCGCGAGGCGTTCCGAGCATTCGCGGGCGGGGGCAAGTGTCGCGAAGAGGGCTTCGAGGCGTTCGACCCGAGGGTGCAGCAATGAGCCACTCAGACAACCTCGCAGCGTTCGAGGCCCAGGCCGCGGAGGCGCAGCGGGCAGCCGATACGGCGACCGACGCGGGCGAGCGCCACAACGCGCAGCGTTGGTATCACGCCACCCGCGCGTCGGAGGCTATCTACCGCCGTCTCCATGCCCCGGCGATCGCCAAAGAAGAGCGTGACGCAGCTGCCGCCGCGCCACCAGCACTCCCCCCCGCGCCGGACCCAGCGGTGTCACCGCACCTTGCGCATCACGAGGAGTTGCGGCGCGCGAACCCGATCGCTGCTGCGATCTACGCCCAAACCCACGGCTTCCACCTGCATCGTGAACGCGCGGCGCTGGAGGGAAGCAACAAGTCTTGAGGGGGCCACTCCTCCCCCGAGCCTCAAAGTCGCGAGGCTGGTGACCCCGCTTCGGCCGATGAACGGGGTCGCCCACCAGCGCACTGCAGGAGTACCGAACATGAACGACCACCTATCCACTGACGGCGCTATCGTTCGCGCCGAACTGATCGCAACCGGCGCCATCAGACCGGCAGACGATCGCCCGCTCACCCCATGGCGCAGCACTGGCCAGCCCGTGTTGCGTCTTGACGACTGGGGCCGCGCCGTCGCCGCGAAACGGATCGCTTCACTCGGAGATGGCGGCTGCGGAAACCCGTGGGTTGCCAGCTTGTCGTGGCCTCCCTCCCCCGAACTGGACGACCAGGAGACGGAAGGATGACGCGCGAAGACCTCCGCCGAGCCGCCCGGGAAGCGGAAGCCGTGGGCGACTACCACGAGGCCCACCGGTTGGAGGCAGAGGCCGACACCCTGCCGCCGCCCGCCCTGCCGGTGGTGAACGTGGACCTGGCCAGCATGCGCGACGCTGACCTAGAGACGCTGGCAGAGGCAGTCATGCAGGAGATGACGAGACGGGGTCGCGCGACGGAGGAGGCAACTACACCATGACGAAGGATCAGGAACGAGCCCACCACGAGGCCGGGCATGCGGTGGCAGCGTGGGCAGTGTACGGAACCAACGTTGTTCGCGTCGCCTTCCTTGATGACGGTAGCGGCGTCTGCAGTTGCGATACGGTCGCACCCAACCCGCTGGGGGAACTGCTGGTCGCGCAAGCGGGTGGCGCCGTTGACGACATAACGATCGGCGCCGGTTCGTCACTCTTCACGATCGGCAACGCTCGCGACGTCATGCGCATCGGGGAAGTGTTGCGAGAGATGGGATACTCCGACGCCATCGACGATCCAGAGAGGGACGCGGTGTGGGAGCGCTCGGCCAGATGTGCTGCCAGGTTCGTCAAGCTGCACTTCCACTTGGTGACGAGGGTTGCCGATGCACTAGCCGAACGTTGCGAGCTGACCGGCGACGATCTGCGAGAACTGCTACCCGCGGACCTGGAGAACACGCTGTATCGGCCGCAACCGAAACGCGGAGCAAGGCCCAAGGCAGGGCAGCTGACGCTGATAGCCGAGTAGCGGCACCCCCTCGCACCGGTTGGGCGGCGACGGTTCGCGACCGGGCGGGCGGGCTGAGACCCAATCGAACCAGCAAAGGTCATCCTGCGCAGCAGGAAGCAAGACCCAGCATATCCGGCCCCTTGGCCACGGAGACCCACATGTACTACAATCTGAATATGGAGACCGCAGAACCAGCGGGACTCGACTCTCTCGTGTCCGCGCCATACCGGTTGGACCGGTGGCAAGCGTCAAGGCGTGCGCGTGGGCAGCGGAAGGGTGAGAGCACCACTCGCGAGGCTGCCGTGGACATCATGGCGGACTTCGACGAGGTGCTCCGTGTAACGAAGCCGACAGACTTCATTGAAGTCAGCTGGAGCGAAGATTCGGGCGACCCACCGGACCGATCTGATGAACTGGACGCAGCCCTGGAACTGATCCGCAAGGTGCGGGCATCGTTTGCCGGCGCCACATACCGAGTCTTCTTTCGATACTTGTCCTCAGCGGATCCAGAACTCGCAGCGCGTTTCAGTGTCCGCGCAGCCGAAGTGAAGGCACGCATGACAGAGCTTGAAGCGCTGCTCGTCTTTCTTGGTGCCGGAACAGATGACGATGCACATCTTGGTGAGCACCTTATCCCCCGTTTGGCAGACTGATGCCATTCGCGGTGGAGCGATCTAGGGAGGCAGACCGGATCATCAGTGCGATGCAGACAGCCGCTGAGCAGAACCCGCAGGGTGCGCAGGCGGTCGTGTGGCGTCAGGTCGATCGCATTCTTGGGAAAGTGCTCACGACGGACGACGCACTGGAGCGAACACACGGTTTGCGCCCTCCGCTTTCCAACGTGTTCCGCATCAAGTTCGGCCGTGCGCGCATCTTCTACATCGCGTCGTCCAAGACACAACGACTCGTGGTGCTGTTTATCGGGTACAGAAAGCGAGGCGACAAGAACGACGCCTATGAAGACTTCACCCGACAACTGAAGCGCGGGAGTTGGGATCACTGGTTCAAGGAGCTTGGAGTTACCAAGCCAGCCGGCTGAATCGAGGAAGAATCATACGCGCGTCGCGCCGGACGCCAGCTTCATTTGGGCATTGTAAGTGTAGGGCATATACCCTACACTTACAATTGTGAGCAAGGGACTCGGAAGGCTGCAGCGTGCGATCGTCGCCATTCTGGCCGGCGATCGTCGCCTTTGCTCGACCGGGCCGCTCGATACCTCCGAGCTACTGGCCGAGCTGGAGGAGCGAGGAGAGGTCGCCCCAGACCGACCCCGCAAGGAACGCATGGGTAAGGTCATGCGGGCCGCCAGTGGGCTGGTCGGCCGCGGCCTGGTCGTCGGCCACTACACGGCCGACACGAACAACCCCGGGAGGGAAACCGTGTCCTGGCAGCTCGATACCGAAGGGCGTTGCGCTCCAGAGCTTCCGATTGAAACGGCGCTCGCTGTGATGCGGAACCCACAAGGGTTGGGGACTCTCTGCGTCCGTTCGGACGAAATGGCAGACGCTCTTGAATCACTGATGCCCAAGGAGAGCTGGACGCGACTGCAGGTCCCGGATTCCACCTACTTCAAGCGCAGGAGCTCGGTGTAGACATGGCACGCAAAGCAACCGGTTCGGTCGGCGACACCGCACCCGGGGACGCGCCCGCGACGTCAGTCGCGCCAGTCGCGATCGGTCCCGCGAATGCGGAACTTATGACCGGGGTCCCCTGGCGCTACCTGCGGAACCGCTATCCCACTTTGCTGAGGAGCATCGGGGAACGCAAGCAAGTCATCCTTGCCCGCGACCTGGCACGCGAGCTTGCTGGGCGAGACACGCGAGATGAGGCGGCCGGCGGAGTCGAGGCGCTCGCTGCAGAACTTGGCATCGAGCTAGTAGGAGATAGGTGAATGGCACGCAAATCCACAATCGAAGAACGTGGAGGGCAACCCAAGCGCCGCGGGCGCCCAGTCACCGGCAGCCCCGAGCGCATCAAGTCCGGGCCGCACAAGGGGCGCATCTCGATCCGTGTTCCCATCCCCGGCACGACGCGCACCCGCCGCGTCACGCTTGGACCCGAGATCCAGACTGAGGCGCGTGCAACCGAGGTGGCTCGCCACTGGAACGAACGGCTCCACGACGATCCCGAACTGCTCCACCAAGCCAGCGACGGCAAGGCCATGACCAACGGGCAGTACCTCGAAGTCTGGACCGAGCATCGACGGCACGGCCTTGAGTGCGCGGACGACGACCTGCGATTGCTCAAGCTCCACGTGTTCGACGATCGGAAGCTTCGCGACAAGCTAGCGACGCAGACCAGCGAGGACGATCTGCGCGGCGTCGTGGCGCGCCTGGACGACCGGATCCGAGCCGGCGAGATGGCGCCCGCAAGCGCACAGAAGCTCTGGGCGAAGGTGCGGTGCATGTTCGCCGACATGGCGCGCCACAAGTCGCAGAAGCTTCGCATTCGCACCGACAGCCCGGCAGCCAACGTGCAAGGGCCCGAGAAGCGCAAGGTGGAGGTCGAATCCGAGTGGCTCTATCCGTCGGAGTGCGCGCAGTTGCTCGCCAGCGAGGACGTCTCGCTGCGCATGCGACGCTACTGGGCGCTCCTCTTCTACACTGGCATGCGACCGAACGAACTAGCAGCACTCCGCTGGCGAAACGTGGACCTGGACCGCGCAACGATTCGCGTCCGCGAAGCCATCCGGGCGCGACCTCGAAAGGGGCAGTCGCTCACCAAAGCGCCGAAGAGCAACAAGTCGCGGGACGTGCATATCGTCCCTGCCCTTCTGCCGGTGCTCCGAGCGATGAAGGACCAAGCGCTGGGCGACCGCGTCATCAGTGCCGCGCCGCAACGTCCAGCTGCCTTGCTTCGCGCCCATCTAGAAAAGGCCGGAGTCGAACGCGCCGACCTATTCGAGAGCACGGAAACGCACCGCTGGATCGAGGCGCGGGACGCTAGAGCATCAACGGCAACGTGGCTCGGCATGTGTATGGGTCTGCCCGATGCCGGCGAGGAGCAGGTGGGCTTCCGCGTCTCGGACACGATCGCGATCAAGGCGTGGCTCGGACACTCGAAGTTCGAGATCACCGAGCGGCACTACCTCCGCGGTCGCAGCCGTCGGCTCGGTGACTACGGCACACCGTTCGCGCCGCTCCCGCCCGAGCTGGCGAGCGCACAAAATGACGCTCCCCCCGAGGCCGATTCGGCAGAATATCTGCCAAACTTATCGGACCAAGAGGGGGGAGCGAAGGGCCTAACTGAGCAGTTTCAAACAGTTAGAACTAGATGTCGTAGTACAGCTTGTACTCGATAGGGGTCGGGTACTTGGCTGCCTCGGCGATCTCGCTCTCGCGCTTGTAGTCGAGCCACATCTCGATGACGTCCTTGGTGAAGACGTCACCCTTGAGGAGGAACTCGTGGTCCGCCTCAAGGGCGTCGAGAGAGTCGTTGAGGCTCGCGGGGACGCGCGGCACGTCCTTGAGCTCCTCGGGGCTGAGTGAGTAGATGTCCTTGTCGAGCGGGGAGCCCGGGTCGATCTTGTTCTGGATGCCGTCGAGCCCGGCCATCATCATCGCCGAGAAGGCGAGGTAAGGGTTGCAGGTCGGGTCGGGGAAGCGGACCTCGATGCGGCGGGACTTCGGGGAGGCCGAGTAGGTCGAGATGCGGACCGCGGCGGAGCGATTGCGGCTCGAGTAGGCCAGGTTCACCGGAGCCTCAAAGCCCGGTACCAGACGCTTGTAGCTGTTCACGGTCGGGTCCGTGATCGCCGTCAGCGCCTTGGCGTGCTTGAGAATGCCACCGATGTAGTAGAGCGCCGTCTCGCTCAGCCCGCCGTACTCCTCACCCGCGAACAGCGGCTTTCCGTCCTTCCAGAGCGACTGGTGGACATGCATCCCGTTGCCGTTGTCGCCCGCGAGTGGCTTCGGCATGAAGGTCGCGGTCTTGTTGGCCTTGTGGGCGACGTTCTTGACGATGTACTTGAACCACAGCAGCTTGTCGGCGATGCGCAGTAGTTCGTCGAAGCGCATCCCGATCTCGCCCTGGCCGGCGGTCGCCACCTCGTGATGGTGAAGCTCGACGGACAGGCCGACGGTCTTCATGATCAACGCGATCTCGGTGCGCAGGTCCATCAGGGTGTCCTGCGGTGGGACCGGGAAGTAGCCTTCCTTGTGACGGATCTTGTGGCCGAGGTTTGGACCCTCGTCCTTGCCAGTGTTCCAGATCGCCTCGACCGAGTCGACCTTGTAGAAAGAGCCGGAGGGACCCACGTCGAAGCGGACGTCGTCGAAGATGAAGAACTCGGCCTCGGGACCCATGAAGCAGGTGTCCGCAATGCCTGTGTTCTTCAGGTAATCCGTCGCCTTCTTCGCGATGTGGCGAGGGTCACGCGAGTAGTTCTGGCGCGTGATCGTGTCCTGGATCGTGCACTGCAGGCTCAGCGTGGGGTACTTGGTGAATGGATCCATGACCGCGGTTTCCGGGTCGGGGATCAGGAGCATGTCGCTCTGGTTGATGGGCTGGAAGCCACGGATCGACGAACCGTCGAAACCGACGCCGTCCTCGAAGCTCGACTCTTCGAGCAGCTCGAACGGGACTGTCGTGTGCTGCCACTTGCCGGGCAGGTCGATGAACTTCAAGTCCACCATCACCGCGCCGTTCTTCTTGCCTAGTTCAATTGCCGCTTTGGGGTCCATTGCTATGTCTGCTCCTTCGGTGCACGCGCTGTTGATGCGTCGCCGATCTCAGATCGCTTCTTCACCACGCTCGCCGGTGCGAATGCGAACTGCCTCTTCCACCGGTGAAACGAAAATCTTTCCATCGCCAATCCGGCCGGTCTTGGCGCTCTTCTCGATGGCGTCGATAACCTGGTGCGTGAGATCGTCAGCGACGACGACCTCTACCTTCACCTTGGGCACGAAGTCCACGACGTAAGCGGAACCGCGGTACACTTCCTTCTTACCGCCAGTGCGCCCAAAGCCCTTGACCTCGGTCACGGTCATGCCCTGAATTCCAACCTCGGAAAGGGCGTCCTTGACCTCGTCCAGCTTGAACGGCTTGATGATGGCCTCGACCTTCTTCATCTGAATCTCCGTGTTGCGGGGCTCCTAGCCCCCTGGGGCCCGGACAGCGGACGATGGCACGTCCGGCGGGCACACCGGTCGAGTTAGCGGGGAGTGTGTTTCCGGTTTGTTTCGAAATCACTTCACTTGACGTTCCAGTGTCGCCGCGATTCTGTCCGCAGTGCCCAGACCGCTCACCGTGCAGAGAATTCTCGGGAAATTTCCCACTCCGATCTTCCGGCCAAATGGCCTGAACCTGCTCGAGGGAGAGCTATGGGTCAAGAATGATGGCGTGACCCATCCCCAGTACGGGGGAAACAAGGTCCGCAAACTGGGACCCCTGCTCGATCTGGCCGAACAGCGCGGGGTTCGCCGCATCATCACCGCCGGTGGTGCCGGCAGCCACCACGTCCTGGCCACCACCCTCTTCGCTCGGCAGCGAGGGATCCGGACCACTGCGATCCTCTGCCCGCAGCCCTGGACCCGCCATGCCGAGCTTACCCTGCGCTGCGCAGTGGCGTGGGGATTGGACCCGGTTCCAGTCGGCTCCATGGCCGCGGTGCCTCACGCGATGCTCGACCGGTGGCAATCGGGTGACTTGCTGGTCCCGGTTGGTGGCTGGGGTGTCGTCGCGAGCTCCGGCTACCAGTGCGCGGCCACAGAACTGGCAACGCAGGTCGCAGCGGGCGCGCTGCCGGAACCCGATGTGCTGGTGGTTGCGCTCGGTTCCGGAGGGACGGCCGCGGGACTGCTCGCGGGTCTGAGCCAGAACCCGCTGCAGACCCGCGTCGTCGCGACCTCGGTCGCCATCCGGTCACGCTGGCTGGCGAGGCAGGTCGTCCTGCCGCTCGCTTGGCACAGTACGCGAAGCTCCGGCCAGCCGGCCACATGGCGAAGCCTGAGCGATCGACTGTGCGTCGACACTTCACAGCTGGGCGCAGGGTATGGTGCGGCCAGTCGCGCCACCGCCATGGCAACATCCGTTGGAAAAGATATCGGTCTGGATCTCGACCAGACGTACACGGCCAAAGCCTTCGCCACTGCCCTGGAGCTGGCTGGCCATCCTGCATTCGTCAGCCGAACGGCCGACAGGCGGCACCAAGAATCTTGGCGCAAATCCTCGAAGCAGCGGCCGTTTCGCGTTCTCTATTGGCATACTCTTGCCGCCACGCCGCTAGAACCGCTGCTCGCTGAGGGGCCCACCGACCCGGCTCTGCCGGAGCGGGTCCGGATGCTTTTACACGGCGGCTAGCGGCCCACTATAGTCCCCGCAGCAACGCGAGCCGATGCCCCCGCAAAATAGGTCACACGTCCCGATCGGCGCGACCCTAGAGGGGAAGTATCGCGTGACTCGCGAAATCGGGCGCGGAGGCATGGCCGCCGTCTATGAAGCCGAGAACATCGACATCGGCAAGCGCGTCGCGGTGAAGGTCCTCGCCGCCGAACTCATCACCTCGCGGATCGTGCGAGAGCGGTTTATCCGTGAGGCTCGGGCAGCCGCGGCGATCCGCAGCCCATACATCTGCGATGTCTACGACTCGGGGATGTTCGATGAGCGGCCCTTCCTGGTGATGGAGCTGCTCGAGGGCGAGAGTCTGTACGACATGATGACCCGGGTGCGCCGGCTGGACGTAGAGACCACCCTACAGATCACCACCCAGACGTGTCGCGGGCTGGCCAAGGCCCACGAAGCCAACGTCATTCACCGAGACATGAAGCCGGAGAACATCTTCCTGACCGAAAACGAGGAAGGGGAGATGGTGGCGAAGCTCCTCGATTTCGGGTTGGCGAAATTCTACGAGCCAACGGGAGGGACTGCCGCCCAAGCCCGCCTCACCCGAGAGGGGGCGCTGTTTGGAACCCCCGCATACATGAGCCCAGAGCAGGCCAAGGGACAGGGTGAAGTGGACCAGCGCGCCGACTTGTGGGCGCTCGGGTGCATCGTCTACGAGTGTCTCACGGGGCGAACGGTGTGGAACGTCGATCAGGGCGTCGCCATGATCCTCGCGCAGATCGCGGGTGCGCCGCTCCCCCGGCCGTCGCGCTTTCGCAAGGATCTTCCCGGCGGGTTCGACAGCTGGTTCTTCAGGGCCCTCGACCGGGAAGCCGG
This sequence comes from Polyangiaceae bacterium, assembly GCA_050304295.1. Classification (GTDB taxonomy): domain Bacteria; phylum Myxococcota_A; class Polyangia; order Polyangiales; family Polyangiaceae; genus JAFGBI01. Next base: position 55,933 of record JBNLDK010000251.1, on the reverse strand, counting down.
CAAGCGCTTCCAGTCTGCCAAGGAATTCGCCGACGCATTGGAGGATGCGCTCGCCCCACGCGAACCATCCTCCGCCATCGCCGCCGTTGAGCCCACGCCACCACCTGACCTGGCAAACCTCCAGCAGGATCCCGAGGACACAGGGACTCACTCCCCACCCAGCGGCCGCGCCAGTCCCCAGGCGCCCTTCGAAACCCAGGCTCCAGAAGCCGAAGGAGGCGGTGCAGGAAAGGCCATCGTCGCCTTGCTGACGGTCGCGATCATCGTGCTGGGGGGCTACGCCTTCTGGTTCTACGTGCTCAATCCACCTGGAGCGAACCTCGCAAGCTCGGATCTGGACTTGCCGAGCACAGCACCAAGCGCGGCACCAGGCCCTCCGAAGCTGTCGCCGCTCGAGCGAGACCCCTACGCACGCCAGATCGGCGCTGCTCAGGAGGCGCTCGCAAAGGGAGACACCAAGACTGCCCTCCGAGCGTTCCGCGAGGCCTTCAACGACGGAGGAAAGGGCGTGGCTCGCGCCCTGCTCTCGCAGGCCGCGGTGGGCGTGAAGCAGAGCGGGAACTGCAAGCTGACCGGACTCGGTCGGCCACGTCCGTTCGATCTGCTGGGACCGACATCGCGACCGACGGTGGCGCTCACCTCCGCTGGTCCGATCGCAGTGTGGGCCGACAATCACCTCGAGGTGAGCAAGCGCCAGACTTTTGCTGTGCTTCTCGACGGGGCACTGCGTCGAGTGACGATGACCCACGGCATTACGCCCGAGGCCAACTTTGCGCGCGTCCCTCAGCTACTGTCCACCGGTGACGGCCTCACGCTGGTCTACGGAGACCGGGGCGGCAGCGATCCTGGGGTGTACGTACGCATGCTGGAACGCGACGGACGCATCGCCGGCAAGGCGATCCGCGTTTCGGACAAGATCGCAGGGCACCTTCCCGACCCGTCCCTGACCCGGGCCCCCGATGGCACCTACTGGGTGGTGTGGGAGGCGACGCAGCAAAACGGAGTACGCGACGTCATGGTGCGGCAGCTCTCGGCCGAGCTGAACCCGATCACTGATCCGACACGACTCACGGCACTGCATCCCACGCGGGGCTTCCTCACCGCTGGGGACACCCCCGACGTTGCAGTCACTGACGAGATGCTGCTCGTCGCCTTCAGTCTGGAGCGCCTCAATCGCCACCAGGTGCACCTGCTCACGATCCCGCTGTCCGAGCCAAGACTGAAGACCGGTGGCATCACTGCCCCGGATGGTCAGCACACGACCGACTTGCACCTGGGTCGCATGGAGCAGTTGAGCTCGACCGGTGGCAAGCACACGCAGCCCCGGCTCGATTGCAGCACCCACGGCTGCTTCGCGGTGTGGGACAACGAACACGCGGGTGCGTTGGCGGCCTACATCGAACCCGAAAAGGCAGAGAAGATCTGGCATCGTGAGTTTGCTGTGCGCGGGGCGCGCCCCAGCGTTTCGTCCACCGAGCACCAGGTGCTGGTCGGATGGTACGAAGGGGGACGCGTCAAGGTGGCTTCGCTCACCCGTGACGGACTCGGTCCGGCCAGCGTGGTCGCGCGCGTCAACGGGTATCAGCCCTTTCCGGAGCTCGCGCCTGGAACCGAGACAGGCGAATGGTACATCGCCTGGCGCGACTACGAAGCCGGTCACCTCGAAACCTTCATCGCGCGGGCCCGATGCCAGTGACCCCGAGGACCGCCAGCACCTTGTCCTCGGGCCTGTCCATCCCTTCGCGAGCGTCCGTCAGAAAGAGCCCCATTGAATCCCCTCGCACGCTGCTTGGACCCATTGAGCCCGCGGATGCGAGCGAGCTGTGGGAGGCGGTGGAAGGCTCGCGGTGGCACCTGGAGCGCTGGCTACCCTGGGTCCCCTACAACAACACCCTGGGAGCCACGCAGCGCTATGCCGAAGCTTGCGTCGCAGACTGGGACGCGGGCCGCGCCATCCGGCTCCTGATCAGGGATCGCCAGACCCGCGCGCTCCTGGGCGTCGTGGGCTTGGACTCCTGCGTGCACCTGCATCGCTCCTGCGAGATGGGCTACTGGCTGCGACGCGAGGCGACCGGCCGGGGCCTGATGACGGAAGCCGCCCAGACCTGCGTCGATTTCGCGTTCCGCCGCGTCGGCTTCCACCGGATTCGCTGCGCAGCGGCCACCGACAACTATCCGAGCCTGCGTGTCATTGCCCGTCTCGCTTTCCGCTTCGAGGGGATCGCCAGACAGGCCGAGCTGGTGGGAACTCGGTGGCTGGACCACGCCGTCTTCTCCCGCCTCGCTACCGACGAGTAGCGAACCGTGACGCAGCGTCGCAATCTCCTCCTCTTCCTGCCACTCACCCCCGCCGTGGTGGTGCTCGTCGGGGTGGCCGCAGTGCTCGCCATCGGACTGGTCGGGGCAGCACAGATGCGACGCCAAAGCGACACGGCCGCCGCGCTACGTGGGGAAGTCCTAGCCCGAGCCCTGGCCGCCCGTCTGCGCGCCACCGCCCTCTCCGACCAGGCGGAAGTCGTCGAGCGCGCCGCCAGCCGCTCCGGAGCGGAAATTCTCCTGGTCGGATTCGAGGGCAACGTGGTCGTGGACGGCAGTCTCGCCGCCCCTGTCCGCGAAGAGATCGTTGCCCTACTCCTGCAGGGAGAGGGGGTTGTGACCACCCAGCTGGGTCGGACACGCTACTACGTCGCCCCGCTTCACCCCCCCATGCAGCACCTCTCCGTCATCGCCTTCATCCCGGCGCCGATCGCCCCCCACGCTACCGGCGCCCTGATCCGCGCAGTCACCATCTTCGCGCTGCTGCTGATCGGAGCGGCCACGGCCGTCGCCCTGTCCCTGGCGCGCGATGTGCACTCCGATATTGCCACGCTGCAACACCGGATCGGGGAACTGGCGGCCGCGGAAGCCCAGCCAGCAGGCAAGCCCGTCCCGGTACGTGGAATCGATGAGGTCGGCGTCCTGACCAGCGCGTTCAACGTGCTCGTCGAGCGCTTCGCGAAGGCGGAGCGGCAGTATCGCGCCGACCTCGGTCGCGCCATGACCTATGATCGTGATCGCAGTGCGTTTCTCGCAGCGCTGAGCCACGAGCTCCGCACCCCACTGAACTCGATTCTCGGATTCGCGGACGTGCTTCTCAGCGGTGCCGAGGGCCCCCTCAGCGCTGACGCACGCGAAAATTTGGAGATCATCCATTCCAGTGGACAGCACCTACGGTCGCTGATCGACGACATTCTCGCGCTGTCCGCCATCGAGTCGGGACAGCTGCGCCTCGACCGTCAGGAGACCAACCTCTTCGCGATCGCGGCGGATGTCGTACGCGAGGCGAAGATCACCGCCAAGAACAAACCGCTGGCTGTCCAGCTGGCAGGACGTCCCACGTTCGTCTGGGCAGACCCGCTTCGGGTCCGCCAGATCCTGGGGAATATCGTCGGCAATGCCGTCAAGTTCACCCAGCAAGGCAGCGTGCTGGTCTTCGTCGAGGGAGGTGAGGAAGCGGCCAGCGTGACCGTGACTGACACGGGCCCCGGCATCCCTCCCGGTCAGCAAGCAATGATCTTCGAGGAGTACCGCCAAGCCGGTGACGCCGCCTCGCGCCGCAAGGGCAGTGGACTCGGGCTGGCGATCACCCGACGCCTCGTCAGCATGCACGGCGGCGCCATCTTGCTGGAGAGCGAGCCCGAGGTCGGCTCCCGATTCACCATCCAGCTCCCACGCCATGCGCCGGAAGAAGGACGGTCGAGCGATTCCAGCCTGATGAGCGAGACCCCGTCGGTTGTGGAGGTCGAAGAGTGATCGCCGCCGACCCGAAGTTCGTCCTGCGCATCGTCGGCTGGCAACTCTTGTTCAGCGTGGGGGCGAGCGTGCTGGCTGCTGCTACCGCCCCCCGCCTCCTGCTCCTGAGCGGCGGAGTGGAGGAGCCAACCTCTCTCAGCGTGTGGCTGGCGATCATGACGGGGGGCGCCCTGGCGGCGGGACGAACCTGGTGGGGTCTGAAGCGACATCGCTTCGTCCTCCGGGCGCTCACTTTGGGGTCACGCAGCATCGAACCCTTCGAGATGGACGCCTTGACCGCCGAAGTCTGGGGAGCAACCGTCCGCTGGATTGGTGCCCCATGGCTCTCGTTGATCCCCGTCGTCGTCTGGCGCCCGGCGACGATGGATGTGACGACCGCAGCGAGCGTCGCCCTACTCGCCGCGATCATCGTCGCCGCCGCCTCCCTCCCCTTGCACGTGCTGGTGCGAGCAGCATTCGTGGACGCCATCGAGCCCGCCGACCCAGCGCTGATGCGCGAGGTCGTGGAGCAAGCTGAACAGCGTGGGGTGACGAGTCCTCGGGTAGCCCGACGCCTCCTGGCCGCGCTGGCCACCCCGGTGGCGTTCGTCGCGCTGGGCTCCGCGCTGATCGTCAACGCCCACCTGCGTCGGGCCGACGAGCGACAGCGAGAGGAGACGGCTCGAGCTCTTGCCCGTGCCGCGCTCGAGCTCGGTCCCGGCGTGGTCGCCACGGCGGGACTCGACGAGGCGCTCCAGGTCGCGAAAGAGCTCGGCTTCTCGGCCCGTATCAGCCGCCACTCGGGTGAGTACCGAGTGGCCCGTAGCTCCGCTGGCAGGACCGAGCTCACGACCCCACTCGATGGGGGGCGCGCCATGGTCGTGTTCAACGGCTCGACGGTCCCCGTGCTGAGCTGGGTCTCACTATCAATCGTGGTGCTCACCGTGGCCAGCGCCGGCGCCCTGGGACTGGCGCTGGGGCGTGCGCTCAGCGAGGACTTGCGCAACGCCGCCAGCGGGGTCCGCAGCCTCGCCACGACGAGCAAGCGCCAGCGACTCGATCGCTCCGCGCGCTTTCGCGTCGTCGCGAAGCTCGGTGCGGCAATCGAACGGCTGGCGGCTCGCTTTCGGATTTTTGCCCGAGCGCAGCGTCAGGCGATCCGCGCGAGTGAGGCTGCGACTCAGATGAGAGGTCTCTTCTTCGCCAGCGTCAGCCATGACCTGAAGAGCCCCCTGAACGCAATCCTCGGATTCGCAGAGCTGATTCGCCAAACCGAACCGCTGACGGAAGACCAAATCGAGAGCTTGACCCAAATCGAGCGTGGCGGTCGAGAGCTCCTCGCCCTGATCGAGACCGTGCTCGACGCCGCCCGGGTCGAGGCCGGTCAGCTCAGCCTGGTGCGAGAACCGGTGGACATTGACGAGCTCTTCTCGCAGGCTGTCTCCATTGGTCGTGATCTCGGTGGTCAGTATGACGTGGCAGTAGAAAAAGACGTACCCAGCCACACACCCACGGTGCTCGTGGACCGAATCCGGATGAGCCGCGCGCTCGCCACTTTCGTCGGGCAGGCCCTGAGGACGACGAGCGAGGCACCAGTGAGACTCGGAGTACGCCATGGACACGGCGCAACCGCGGTCTTGCTGGTCGAGATCCCCGACAGTGTCGCGAGCAACCGTTTCGCCAATTCGGTTCTCGATCCGAGCCGCGACAACGAGCCGCGCGGCTTGGCCCTCGCGCTGGGACTCGCGCGAGCAGTGGTCGAGCTGCACGGTGGTCAGGTCCGCGGAGCAGTGAGCGAGAGCGGCCTCCGTGGCATCGAGGTGCGGCTGCCGGTCACGCCCAGTCCTCTACCCATCTCTTGACTTTCGTCGCCAGGTATCGAAAAAAGCGCGGGCCGAATAGTGAAACTTCGTGGGGGCCGCCCGTCGGCGACTTCTTCCCCCCACCCGGAGACAAGGTCATGGCAGACATCGACAAGCTCAAGATTACGATTATCCGCGACGAGTGCATCGGCGACGGAGCGTGCTGTGACGACGCTCCGGCCACCTTTGAGCTCGACGACGACGGCATCGCGATCCTCAAGGAAGGATCGACCGACAGTCGTGACACGATCCTCGAGGCCGCTCGCAACTGCCCCACCGACGCCATCGTGGTGGAGGACAAGGACAGCGGCGAGAAGCTGCACCCCGCAGACTGATCCCCACAACCACCCTCTGAGGGCGGCTGCCCGGAGGGCCGAACGTTCTCGTGGGCGCCCGGTTTCCGACCGGGCGCTCGTCTTATTGGCGCCCGGTTTCCGACCGGGCGCTCGTCTTTGTCGCAGTAGTTCCGTCCCGCGGGCTCCCCACCCCGTCAGGGGCAGAGCCGCTGAACCCTGCGGTAGCGGAGAACCGTTTTGACTGGAAAGTCGGGAAGTTCTCCTCGGCTTCCATGTCTTCGGCTGGTGGCAACTGGCCGCGCGGGTTTGCTCCGCCTGGAGCGGACCAGGCAGTGTCGAGCCCGAGTCCGATCCGGATCGTTGGGGTTGGAATGCTTGAGGATTTCGAGCTCGGGCTGGACTTCGGGGACCGCCGTATCCCGATCTCGGGCTCGATGTCCGTGGATACACTGGCTGGTCGATCCAGGCGGCCAGTCGCTGCCTGACCACACCGAGGCAGATGTCCCTACGTCTTTGCAATTGTTTCAAAAAACTCCTACGGCAGTAGGAGTGACCGCGATCGTAAGTTACGATAAGAGCAGGTTGCTGGTGCGGCTGTTGGTGTGCCCGCACGAGTTCTCGGACGGTAGTAGTGGCAGGTCACGGAACGGCACGAGCAGACGCAACGGGCAAGCTGGCCGCGACTCCGCTGGCGGACATGCTGATCTCACTGCTGGAGAGGCGAATGACCGGTTCATTGGTCGTTCAGGATCCCAGCAGTCGCAAGAGCGCTTTCTCCGTCCAGAACGGAGCAGTCGTCAAGGCGAAGACCCCAGAGCCCGTAGTTCGGCTGGGGGACTTGCTGATCGAACTTCACGCGCTGGACCCCAAGACACTGGATCGGTCCTTGCGGCACGCGCGCCAGGCAGGAATTCCCATCGGTCAAAGCTTGCTCCGACTCGACGTGGTGGCCGAGCCAATCCTGGACGCTGCGCTGGCTGAGCAGCTGAGTCGCCGAGTCGTCTGGGCCTGCGCTCTGCCAGCGGAGAGTCGCTACGGATTCTACAGTGGTGTCGACTTTCTCAGCGGGTGGGGTGCCGGTCCGGTACAGGCCGATCCGCTGGCGCTGATCTGGCGATGCGCGCGAGACCATGCCAACCCCGATCGCGTCACCAACGTTCTCGAGCGACTCGGCCCACGTCCCGTACGACTGCACCCCGAGGCCAGACTCGATCGGTTCCACTTCGGCTGGGACGACGTCTCCGCACTCGAACGGCTGAAGAGCGAGCTGGTGCCGGTGCAGGAGCTGCTGGAGGCGCCGCGGACGGACCGAGTAACGCTCGAACGCATGGTCTACGTGCTCGCCCTCACCCGCCATCTCGATCTGGGGGACAACCATCCCCCGGCCGGCGTGGGTGGAGCGCTCTCGCAACCGTCTCGAGTACGATCGGGAATCGCCCTCGCAGGTAGCCAGCCGGCGCCGCAGATCCGTGAGGCGTCCGGTCCTTCGATGCCGTCGATCGCTCCCAACACGGTGCGCCCCATCGGCCCGGCGAGTATCTCGCCGGGCGCCCAGGATGCTTCCAGCAACATGCCGCCTGGCTCTTCCGTCCGACCAACGGTGTCGGTCATCCCGCCGCAGCCGTCCAGCCGCAGAGCCCCTCCCACGCGCCCCGCGTCGTCGCAGCGCCCTGCCCAGCAACCATCCCGGGCGCCGGATGCAGCGCCCAACTCGATGCCACCGAGCGCCACCGTCTCCCAGCCCCCACGCACTCGCCGCGGCTGGACAGGTCGTGGTGTCACTGCCCCGCCACCCGCCTCGCAGACATCCCCCCCCTCGGCCACCTCGGTCCGCCCCGATCCGCTGGAGTGGCGCTTGAATGCCAAGATAGCCCAGGCCGAGCGAAACAATCTGTACGCCTTGCTCGAGGTCGACAAGGTCGCCGCCCCGGGCACCATCCAGGCTGCCTACGTCAAGCTCGCCAAGGTGTGGCACCCGGACAAGCTGCCGCCCGGAATGCATCACCGACGTGACGATGCCACCCGCCTATTCGCGAAGCTGACCGAGGCACGGCGAGTGCTCTGCGACACCGACATGCGACAGAGCTACGACCACGAGCTCGAGACCGGCGAGAGCGAGGAGGCCACCGTCACCCGAGTGATCGAGGCCGCCGGCGAGTTCCGCAAGGCCGAATTGCTCGTTCGGCGCAACGACTATGGCGCCGCGCTCCAGCACGCTGAGACCGCCTACAAGGCCGACAAAGACCAGCCGGAGTACGCAGCGCTCTACGCCTTCGTGGTGCTCCAGAGCGCCCCGGATCTGGACGCGAAGCGGATCGAGGAACTCGCCGAGATCGCTGACCACGCGGTGAAGGCCGACAAGGAGAACATTCGCATCCGCCTGTACCGCGCCTACGTACTCAAGCGAGCCGGACGGGAGCTCGAAGCAATGCGCGACTTCAAGTTTGTGGCGCGAAACGACCGCCACAACGTAGACGCCCTCCGCGAGCTGCGGCTCTTCAACCTCCGCCGCGAACGCGAAGAGAAGGCCGGAGGGATATTTGGTGGGCTCTTCAGCAGCGGCAAGAATTCGACCGCGCCGAAGAGCCGTCGCTGACGCACGCTTCGCCCGTTCAGGCGCACGTCACTCAGCGGCCGGCGGTCCGGTAAGCAATGCTTGCTGACCCGAACCCATTCAGGCACGTGCGCCCTCTTACCGGTCGATGGAACTGGGCCTCCTCTCCGTCTTCGCTGCCGGGCTCGCCACCCTGGCGACTCCCTGCGTGCTGCCCATGCTGCCGGTCTACTTCGCATTGCTGATGGGAGCGGGAATCGACTCCGCGCAATCGACGCGAGGTGCGCGGGGCCTTCCGCTAGCGGCGATCGCCTTCGTCGCTGGATTCAGCTTGGTGTTCACCCTGCTGGGCATGGCCGCCTCGGGTATCGGTCAGTTGCTGGACCATCACCGCGAGCTCCTGCTCGTCGGCGGCGGTGGTCTGATCATCCTGTTCGGGCTCAAGTACTTGGGCGTACTGCGGATCGCGGTGCTCGACCGCACCATTCAGCTCGAGCGCAACGAGCGGACCCGAGGTCTCCCCCATGCGTTTCTATTCGGAATCGTCTTCGGCCTCGGCTGGACTCCCTGCGTGGGCCCCATCCTCGGCTCGGTACTGACGTACACGGCGGTACGGACCTCCTCACCCTGGATCGGTGCTGGCTATCTCTTGGTCTACAGCCTCGGTGTGGGGTTACCGCTGATCGCGCTGAGCCTGGTCGCCGAACGCGCCATTCCGTGGTTGAAGAGGCTCAACCGAGAGCTGCCCAAGATCGAGAAGGCCACCGGCGTCGTGATGGTGGCGGTTGGGAGCTGGCTCGTCTACCCGCAGCTCGTGAGCCCCGCAACGGCAGCCGATACGGCGGATCCTGTGGCCGTCACGGACAGCGGCACACCGATCACCCCCGCGATCGGCGAGCCGACCCGACGTCCGCGATTCGTCGCGTTCTTCTCCCAGCACTGCCCCGCGTGCGAACGGATGAAGCCGCGCCTCGACCAGCTGCGACAAGACTGCGTCGGGCACCGCGTCGAGATCCTCGAGGTGAACGTGGACGAGCCCCGCAATCGCGTCCTGGTCGAGGCCCAGGAGCTGCGGGGAGTTCCGGCAATGCGCCTGCTCGACACCTCGGGCACGGTGACGGTTCAACTCTACGGGGAGCGCCCGCTCGCCCAACTCCGCCAGGCAGCCGCCAACCTCGTGTCCGCGCGCTGCGGTGGTGAGGTAGCAACGACCTCCTTCTCGACGCCGCAGGACGCGGCCGCCTGCGGTGTGTCCGTGGCGCGCTCGACAGCGCCCGGCGAGGGATCCGGCTCCCCCACCACCCAGTGCCAGACCCCGGCCCCCAACATCGAGACACCATGATGCCCTCGCAACTCACGGAGCGTCCCCGCCGACAGCTAGCATCGACCGCCCTGTTCGTTCTCGGAGGTGCCGCGCTCGGCTTCGGCTACTACTACTTCGTTGGGTGCCACACCGGCACCTGCCCCCTCACCTCCAATCCGTACATCAGCACCGCCTACGGAGCTTTGGTCGGGCTCCTGCTTGGACGAGGATAGACATGGAACGCAAGGTTGACGTTGCCATCATCGGCGCCGGCTCCGCCGGGTTGTTCGCGCTTCCCTACGTGCGGCGAGCTCGGAAGGAATTCGTCATCATCGATCCCGGACCGCTGGGTACCACCTGTGCGCGAGTCGGCTGCATGCCTTCGAAAGTGGCGATCCAGGTGGCCCACGACTATCACCACCGCCACGCGTTCGAGGCAGAAGGAATCGGCGGACACCAAGCCCTCACCATCGACGTGGATCGCGCCTTCGCCCACGTGCGAAAGATCCGGGACTTCCTCACCCAGCGGGTCGAGCAGAAGAGCCGATTGCGCGAACTGCCCCAGTACATCGAGGGCCGCGCCAGACTCCTCGAGCCCACCCTGATCGACACGGGGAATGAGCGCGTGCGCGCTGATCGAATCATCGTGGCAGTGGGTTCTCGTCCAGTTCTGCCCACCGTCTTCGAGCCTTTCGCAGAGCGGATCCTGACCACTGAGACGCTCTTCGAACAGGTGACATGGCCGCGATCCGTCGCCGTCCTCGGACTGGGGGTCATCGGCCTGGAGCTCGGGCAGGCGCTGGCGCGCTTGGGTGTGGAGACCACAGGGTTCGACCAGCTCAACACCGTGAGCGGGGTGCGCGATCCAGTGGTCAGCCAGGCGGCGATCGATCTCGTGGGCCGCGATCTTCCCATCCACCTGGGTACTCCAGCGCGGCTGTCCTGGGAGGCGGACCGGGTACGTGTCACGGCGGGCGAGCATTCCGTCACCGTCGATCGCGTGCTCGCTGCCATGGGTCGCCAGTCGAACGCCGATCGACTCGGGTTCGCCGAGATTGGCGCACCGGTCGACGAACGCGGTCTCCCTCGCGTCAATCCTCACACGATGCAGGTTGGCGATCTCCCCATCTTCGTCGCGGGCGACGCCACCGGCGACCGTCCCATCCTGCACGAGGCAGCGGACGAGGGGCGAATCGCCGGGCACAATGCGGTTCGCGAGACGGTCACGGCATTCCGCCGCAAGACACCACTGGCCGTCACGTTCACCGACCCCAACATCGTTACCGCCGGCAAATGGTGGAACGAACTGGAGGACCGAGACCAATACGAGGTCGGGGAAGCCGCACTCGAGGGCTCGGGGCGCGCCATCGTGATGGGAGCCAACCACGGGGTCATTCGCGTATACGGCGAGAAGCCCACCGGCAAGCTTGTCGGTGCGGCCCTGGTCGCACCTCACGGCGAGCACCTCGGGCATCTGCTGGCTTGGTCGATTCAGCAGGGGATGACCGCCTACGAAATGCTGCGGATGCCGTACTACCATCCGGTGATGGAGGAGGCGCTCCAGAACGCGATCTACGATCTGGTGGCCAAGCTCGGCCGGCCCAAGACAGGGCTGCTCGAACTCGAAGAGCTGTAGCACCGAAGATGCACTCCAGAGAAGACCAGCATGCACCGAGCGGCAGAGTCGCGCGAACTTGCCTCCCAGTCCTGACCCTTCCGGGGGTTGCGTGGCGAGTGACCGAGGCCCACGTTCACAGATTCAGAAGAGGTGGCCCTGGTGGTCGGGCGCGGAATAGGTCACCCCAAGATGCGCGAAAGCCTTCTTGGTGGCGACTCGGCCGCGCTTGGTGCGTCCGAGGAATCCCTGCTGCAGCAGGTACGGCTCGTAGACGTCTTCAATGGTATCGCGAGGCTCGGCGAGCGCGGCTGCGATTGTCTCCACTCCCACCGGTCCACCATCGTAGTCCTCGATCAGGAGGCGCAGCAGGCGGCGGTCCATCTCGTCGAGGCCAGCGGAGTCCACCTCGAGGCGCTCGCAAGTATGGCGAACAATCTCGGTGCTGATCGTTCCGTCCCCCTCCACCTCGGCGAAATCCCGAACTCGGCGCAGGAGGCGGTTCGCCACACGCGGCGTACCACGAGCCCGCACCGCCAACTCGTGTGCACCCGTCTCGGCACAGGGCACGCCAAGGAGTCGGGCGCTGCGCTGGATGATCAACGCGAGGTCGGCAGCGGGGTAGAAGTCGAGGCGAAGCGTCACGCCAAAGCGCTCGTGAAGCGGCTTGGTGAGCAATCCGGTTCGCGTCGTAGCCCCGATCAGAGTGAACGGCTTGAGGTCGAGCGCGATGCTCTCGGCATAGGCGCCATCCCCCATCATGACGTCAATCCGGAAGTCCTCGATCGCCGGGTACAGCGCTTCCTCGACCGTAGCGTTGAGGCGATGGATCTCGTCGATGAAGAGAATATCGCCTTCCTTCAGACGGGTCAGCTCTCCAGTGAGCGCTCCCTTGTGCTCGAGCACGGGTCCGCTCGTCACGTAAAGCTGCACGCCCATCTCCAGTGCTAGAACGTGGGCCAGCGTGGTCTTTCCGAGTCCCGGCGGACCGCAAAATAGAATGTGATCGAGCGGCTCGCCGCGCCCCTTCGCGGCTTGCACGTAAACTCGCAGGTTGTCCGTGTGCTTCTTCTGCCCAACGAACTCGTCCAGCGACTGGGGGCGGAGGAGTCGATCGAACCGTTCTTCCTCGCTGACCGGCGCCGCGTCGACCACCCGGGTCGGTTCCGAGGTCGTCCCTTCCGGTCGTGACTTCTTGCTGCGGGCCGCCATCCTTTGCCTGGGTCGCTCATACCACTCGGTTCGGCCACGCCAAACCTCGATCGGTGTGGAACCACCTGGCGCTGGGCCCCGGTTGCCCGGCCAGCATTCTGCCGCCACAATGCCCCCATGCGACTTCGGAACGGGATCGCTGCCGGGGCCATCGCCATCGCGGTGGTAGCGGACCACGCCGGTGCCGAGACGAGCCGCCAGGCCCCCAACACCGAGTCCGCCCCGGCACGAGCCACCTACGTCTACAGCACGGGCTCGCCGACGTGGATCTTCGCCGATCCGGTCCGCACCAGGAACGCCATCGGGTATCTCCGCCAGGGGCAGTCGCTGCCGTTGCGCAATCCCGAGGTGCGGTCGGGTCCCGGATGCAGCGGTGGCTTCGTTGCCGTCGAGCCCTTTGGCTTCGTGTGCCTCGATCACGCGGCGTCACTCGACGGGACCGCCCGGTACATACGGAGCATGCGTGAGCTCGCGCCACGCCCTGGACCGCTACCGTTCCACTACGCGCTGTCCAACGGCACCCCCATGTATCGGCGCCTTCCTTCGCCCGAGGAGTGGCGTCACGAAGAGCGCTTCTACGACCCTCCGGGGACGTTCCAGCCGCTCTCCTGGGGCAACCGCGGACACGAACGCCTGGCGGAACCGCGATCCATCCCGCCCCGCGCGCCGGTGCCCAGTTTCCTCGCCGATGGCGGGTCGGTCGCACGCCGTCAGGCGCGTTCACTCGTCCACCGCGAGATCCCCCTCGGGTCGATGCTCGCCTACACCAAGGCCTTCGAACACGGGGGCCGCACGTGGCTGCAGAGCGCCGACGGCACCGTCGTCCCCGCCGATCGAGTGCGGCCATTCCGCACCACCACGTTCCATGGCGTCGAGCTCCGCGATGGGCTCACCCTCCCGCTGGCCTGGATGCGACAGCGCCCCCGCCCCCAGTACGTGCGCGACGGCGACCAGTTCAAGCCCACCGGACGACAGTGGTCTCGGCAATCCTTCGTGGCCCTCGACGACCAGCACGAACCACGAGAGTACGCGGGCGTTCGGTTCCTCCCGACGCGCGAGCAGTCCGCCCGCCGCCCTCTGTGGATTCGGGAATCGGACGCGACCGTCGCCGCCCGCGTCGAGAAGCTTCCCTGGGGCGTCGGCGAGCAAGACAAGTGGATCACACTGAGTATCACCCAGGGCACGCTCGTCGCCTACGAAGGCTGGCGCCCGGTCTTTGCCACCCTGATCTCCCCGGGCGCGGGGGGCGTCCCGATCCGCGGCAAGGATCCGGTGAAGATGAGCACGACGCCCTTGGGCGCCTACCGGGTCACGTTCAAGCACGCAGCCCAGACGATGAGCCCCGGCGCCGGTCTCGACGAGCGCTTCTGGATCGCCGACGTCCCCCACACCCAGTACTTCAACGCACCCTTTGCCCTTCACACGGCGTACTGGCACGATGATTTTGGCGAGCCAATGAGCGCCGGCTGTGTGAACCTGTCGCCACTCGACGGTTTGTGGCTGTTCCGGTGGACCAGCCCCGCGTTGCCCACCGGCTGGGGCGGGGTCGCCCCCCATCGCCTGACCGGCGTCGGCACCCACGTGATCGTGCGGCGCTGAGGCGCTACCAACCGCGCCGCCACTGACCGGATCTCGCTAGCGAGCCAACTCGAGCTGAAACGCAGCGTCATCGAGTTCGGGCAGCTTCGCGGGTTCGATCACGCGCGCCCGCACAGTCCGCGCCACCCGGCCAAGGTCCAGGTGACGAAACCGAGGTTGCTCCGCACTAGCCCGCTCCAGCATCGCCGCCCCCCGTGCCGCCAGATGGCGGCACGCATCGGTGCGGCACATGTAGAGCGTGAGCAAGCTGGCGGTGACCTGGATCATGCCCTTGGTCGCCCAGTACGCCGATGACCCAGGAGGAGTCGCGCGCCACACGGACTCCCATGCCTCGTGAGCTTCCCAGAAGAAGCGTGCGTTGAAGAGGTCGACCCCATACCGCCAGGCTTCGTGCGCGGGCGTCGTCGGATCCACCCCCACCCCGTGCCCGTCGGCATCCCGGTGCGGGTGTGGGCAGCGCCCGGGGACGAAACGGTACGGGGGAAAGGGACGGCAGCAGAAGCGCTCGGGGAGGGAGCGGGGAGGCGGGATGGGGTCGAGACAGCAGGCGGTCATCGGCTCATTCCCCGCGCAGGTAGCCCGCATATGCCTCGAGGTTGGTAGGACGACCCAGGAACGATTCGACGAGCTGCCTCTCGTCTGCTCCCGCTCCGCGTGAAAGCACGGCGTCGAGCCACTGCGCGGCCGTCGCGGGGTTGGTGAAGCCTTCATCCTCGAAGCGGGTCAGCACATCGCGAGCAATCGCCAGGGCCCACTGGTAGCCGTAGTAACCGGCGTCGTACCCCATCAGATGTCCGAATGTGGCCTGGAAATGCGTTCCCGGCTGGTAGACGAAGGACTGCGTGCCTTCCATCACGGTACGCATCACCTCGTCCGTGTCGAACGGAGGGCGACGGGTATGGTACTCGAAGTCCAGCGTGGCCAGCGCGATCTGACGCTCGGTCGCCAATGCGCGACCAAACGCGCGCGAGCGCTTCATCGCAGAAAATAGATCATCGGGGACGCGCTCGTTCGTCGTGTAGTGACGAGCAAAGCGATCGACGCTCTCTCGCTGGAACGCCCATTCCTCGAACATCTGAGACGGGGTCTCGACGAAGTCATGTGCGGTGTTGGTACCCGCATAGGAGGCAAGCTCCTCGCGGGTCAGCAGGTGATGCAAAGCGTGCCCGAGCTCGTGGAACAAGGTCACCACGTCCTCCAGGTTTAGGAGTGCCGGCGCGGTCCCCGGCTTGGGGAAGTTGCAGACCAGCGCGGCAATGGGCATCAGGTACCGATCCTGGTCGAGGCGCTTGCCAGGACGGATCTCGAACATCGCCGCGTGCTTGTACTTGTTGGGTCGCGGGAAGAGGTCAAGGTACAGGCGCCCGACGGGCTCCTGCTGCCGCCGCAGCTCGAGCACGCGAACGTCAGGATGCCAACGATCCGCCACCTCCGGCTCGACGAACTCGATGGAAAATAGGCTGGCCACGAGCGCCAGAACCCCGTCGACCACCGCGGCCACGGGGAAGTATTCGCTCAGTCTGCGAGCATCGAACCCATACTTGCTCGAGCGTAGCTTCTGCTCCAGGAATAGACGGTCGTAGACCGGTATGGGGTCGTCGTCGGCAGCCCCCACCAGTCGCACGCGCTCAACCTGGAACTCGGCGTATTCGCTCCGTGCTGGGTCCCGTACGGCGTTCGCGGCCTCGCGCAGGAAGTCGCGCACGGCCGCCTGAGTCTTCGCCATCTTCGGCTCCAGCTGGTAGTCGGCCCAGGTCGCATAGCCCAGCAGGCTCGCCTTGCGCTGTCGGAGCTCGAGCACCCGGGACAGGATATCGACGTTCTTGTCGGCGGCGCGGCTGTCGAAGAGCCGATTGAGCCGCCGGGCCACGCTGCGGTCCTCAGCGTAGGTCAACACGGGAAAGTAGTCGGGGTAGTCAGTGGTGAGGCCGACGAGTCCATCTTCACCTGGTGGATGCTGCTGCAGGTACGCCTCGGGAAGCCCGCGGAGTTGCTCGGGTCGGACCCGAATTGCGGCGGTCGCCTCGCTCAGGTTCATGGCGAACTGCTGCTCGAGACGACTGATCGAGTCATTCAGTTCTCGAAGCTCGGCCTGCTGCTCGGGTTCCAGCTCGAGGCCGTTGCGGCGAAACTCGCGCAGGAGGTCAGCGAGAAAGCGCCGCCACGTCCCCTCGAGTCGCTGGGCGGTGGGCTGCCCGGCGAAGCGGCGAACCACCTGCGCCAGTCGTTCGTCCAGCATCATCTCGGTGTGGAAAGCGACCAGCTTGGGTCGGCAGGACCGAGCCGCCTCACGAACCCCGGCGTCCGGATGCGCCTCTTCCATCAAGTTGGCCAAGCCCCCCGCTAGCGCCGTTTCCAGAGCCACCCGATCGAACGCCCCCAACGTTGCCTCGTTGGTCAGCGCCTCGTCGGGCGCGTCGACGAGGGCGCGGATCTCGTCCAACAAAGTTTGAGCACGATGCAAATGTTCGTCCGCCAGGGCCGCGATGCCCGTGGCACTGAGGCCAAAGTGCACCGGATCGAGATCGGGGGTCGGGAGTGACGAGAGGACCGAAATGTCTCTGGGTTCCATGGGTTGGACGCACTGATATGGCCCACCCCACCGCATCTGTCGAGACCACGACGGACCCGAGCGGCCGGTGACCTGGTGCCCAGGCCCAGTCTGGGGCTAACATGCGCGCGCCAGTCCGGAGGCCGGCGAGTCGATGAAGATTCGAGCGACAGCAAGCGCCACGACGCGCAGCAACGCGATCGGCCGCGTCGAGCTCGAGTGCACGCCCCTCGGCCTGGTCGTCACCTACCTGGGAGTTGGCGCATTTTCGGACGGATACGCTCCAGGAGCGCTGACCCATGGTACGCGCCTCACCGCACCGTGGGACGCCATCCGCGAGGCGCGCGCCGAAGGCGATCAGCTGTTCCTCTCGCTCGAGCCGCGTCTGACCCCGCACCACCGGTTGGTGCTGACAGGGTTCACCAGCGGTGACGTCCTGGACCCGCGGGAGGTCTTCCGGCAGCGACTGGTACTGCGTATCGGCGGCGTCGGTGGCGCGCTCGTGGGCATGGCCCTGATCGCGTTGACATTGCCCAGAATCGCCCCGGAAACGGGAGGCATGGCGGCGGTCACGCTGGCGGCTCTCGCCGCCATCGCGATCCTCGCGGTCGCCCTGGTCGCCGAGCTGCGACTGGGACACGGCGCGGACGAGGAGAGCGCACGGCTGGCGCTGGTCGGGGAGCTGAGCGTCTATCTGCCCCACATGGCGCGAGCCGCCCACGCGCCGCGCAAGCCTCCCAAGCCGCTCACCATCCCCGTCATCCAGGGGGTCATCCCACGTACCACATTCGCGATCACCGCCACCCTGGCCTCGGGCATACTCGGCTCGATCCTGATGGCGCGCTGGATCGTCACCGGTGGCGCCGAGGAGCGCTATCCAAGCCGGAGCGCACCGGTGGCCGCGCAGACCCAGGAAGAACCGCAGCCGATTGCCGCGACGCTCCCGAACCCGCCGGAGCCGCCTCCGCCACCGGCCGCGAACGACACCGCACCCGCCGGCGACTCGGCTCCGGCGGACGCCGCAAGCGGCGCGAGCTGCCGGTGCGGCCGCGCCGATTCCGCTCTCTGGTCCGCGGCGCTGCCGCGCGTCAGCACCCTGCTGATCGGTCAGCGCTCCATTCACCGCCGCAACAAGAATCGCCTCGAGGTCAGCATCGCAGCGGTCAACAACGGTGATGAAGATCTGAACGACGTCACGCTCCGCGTCCACTTCCTCGAACAGGATCCTCCCCCGTCCAACAAGAAGTACCCGGTGGCCCACCGCGCCATGTACTTCGAGGGACCCTTGCGGCCGGGGCAAGCCATCAAGTGGACGGTCGAGGCGCGTGGGACGTCCTTCGAGCTCGAGAGCCCGTACGACCAGGTCCTGGCCCCCGATGGAAGCGACGCGGCCCCGACGAACCTGCTCGCCGAACTGCTCCACGCCAACCACCGCCCGGTGCGCTTGCACGGTGCAATGATGCTGGCGTACCTCGGCGATCCGCGAGCGCGGCAGGGCGTGTTGGACCTGCGGGAGGCGCTCCGCGAGGCCGAGGCTCCCTACCTGCGACGCCTGATCCAGGCAACCGCCGACGTGCGCGTCTGCCAGTTGCACGTAGAGGGCACGGGCTCCTCCCGGAGCGTCTCAGCCTGTGTCTACAACACCAGCCGCGAGGTGAAGCGAAACGTGGGGATCCAGGTGCGCGCGCTCGAGCGAACGGTGTCGCATCAGACTCCGATCGCCATCCCTCCAACGATGCTGACCGACACCCAATGGAAGGTAGCGGACCGGCTGGGAGCGGGCTCCGGAGTCGTGACCGAGGGCACCATTCAGCTCTCCGACGAAGCGCTCGGGGCGAAAGCCTTCGAGGCCCACGCCGATCGCTTCGATCTGCTGGACTGAACGGCGAGCGCATCGTCGATCACATCTCGTCGGGACCCCATTGGGGTGAGAGCTCGGCGAGAAGCTCCGTTCGCCAAGCTTGCTCGACACGTTCAGTTTCAGTTTCCGAGGGGTCTGTCGGAGCTGTCCCAGACATCTTTCCCGCCGCTTCGCGTCGGGGGCGGTGCGAATCTGGTCCACTGCCGACAACGCACAAAGAGCAACCGGGGGTGAGCGCTGCCACTCACCCCCGATCGTCGTCGCGCGCGGCCTAGAGCCGCCGCCCACTCAGAAGCAGGTGTCGAAGTTGTCGGCGCAGTTGGCGCCCGTCCGCTCACCATTGCGCAGACCGGCCCAGCAGTCCGCAACAGCGCCCCGCTCGGTCTCGACGAGCAGGTTGACCTCGCCCAGGCAGAACTCGGTGGTCACGTCACCACAGTCGGAGGTCACCGTCTCGCAGAGCGCGGCCCCGTCCGTGGTCTCGCAGGTCATGGAGCCCACCTCGGACACGCAGGCCCACATGTGATCATCGTGCGCCGGGTTGTCGCAGTCGTCACCAACGAACTCCCCGAAGCAGTCCAGCAGCGCATCGAAAGCGTCCGCGCGTGCCGTATCGATGTAGTACCAGCACAGATCGTCCGCCAGCGGACCGTTCTCTTCCGGGCCGCCCCCCCTGCACGACTGAGTTCCCAGCACCGCCGAAGACCATTCGGAGCAGTCCGTGTACGCGCTGGGGAGCGCGCCGAGGTCTTCACTGCCGTAGCAGGTGAACACAGCGCCGCCAGCTCCGCCGGCGCCGCCCGCGGTCGCGCCGCCCGTGGCCACGGGGGGCTCGCCGCCCGCTCCGCCGGCCGTCACCGTACCGCCGGTCGGGGCTCCGCCCGCCTCAACGCCACCGGTCGCGGGAACGCCACCTTCGCCGCCACCCGTCTCGGCGCCACCGCCACCGTTGGCAACCTCACCACCCTGGCCGCCAGTCTGGGTGTTCACCGAACCGCCCTCGCCACCAGTGCTGGGTGTGCCGCCCGTGGTGGCGTCCCCGCCACCCTCGCCGCCCGTGTGACTCGACCCGCCAAGGTTCGACCCCGACTCGTCATCCCCAACCGTGCAACCGACGGACAGAGCGCCTGTCAGCGCGCAAATGGACGTTCCGATCAGCCACTTCTTCATGCCCCTCATCGCAAGCTCCTCCAGGTGGAAATACCCGCGCCGCGCGTCCCTGACCGCGGCGCCCGCAGATTTACCCTCCTTCGACGTCCCGAGCGAGCACAGATTCACCGTGAGGTCGAAAACCGGAAGGACCCGAGCAGTCGGGCTGGATTCCAGAAGGTGACCTCCGGCTCCGTTGGCTGGCCAACAAGCCGACTCAATGATGGACGTAGACGACCGTGCCGCGAGACTTGTTCAGAACGCCGTGCCAGCCAGGGGGCACCACGGGGTCGGTCCACTCGAAGAGCCACGCCGCATCGGCAGGCGCCAGGTTCACACAGCCGTGGGAACGCACCTTGCCGAACTCGTCGTGCCAATAGGTTCCATGCAGCGCGAACCCCTTGTGAAAATACTGCACGAAGGGCACATCCTGGAGCGCGTAGGAGTCGGCGGCACTGTCCTCCTCACCGTCCATCGTCGCGCTGATGTGCTTCGAGTGAACCATGAAGGTTCCCCGCACCGTCGCCGGGACCTTCTCCGGGTCGCCCATGCCCCCACGCCCAGTGCTGACGAGTGTCGCGTAGACGGGCTTTCTGCCCGCGTAGGCGACCAGGGTCTGGTGCTTGATCGAGATGTCGATCCACTTCCGGGTGCCGGTCGCGAAGCTAGGGTAGGACTCGCGCGGCTCGATCATCCGCAGGCCAACTCGACTGACGTAGCCGCCGTCCCGGGTCTCGAGAAGCGTGATGCCGTGGGTGTTTTCTGCCCCGGTCAACTTCACCCACTGCCGGTACTCGTAGCTCCCCGTCGGGACGAGCTGTCCGCCGTCCAGTGAGTGGCGGCGCAACGAGTAGCCTCGGACGACCCCAACGGGAAGAGACTCGCCTTCTAGCAACTCGACACCGTGAAACGTGCTGGGGACGACCGGGTCGGTGCGGTCGAGCGGAAGAATGTCGAGCTCCGTGGTCAGGCCGTAGGAGCGCTCGTGCCAGTCGAACACATGCAGCAGCGCAAACCCACTCTCCGGACTGGCACGCCCCGCGTGGACGGAGTAGTGCAGCCTTCGTTTGACACCATACGGCTTCTCCACTCCGACTTGGGTGGAGAGGAACGCGGGCGGCGAGGTCGGCTCCCCCAGCGCCTCGAGCCCGCCCCGAACTCGCTCGCGGGCCCGCCAGCTTGCAACGTCGCGCGGCACTGTCGGGCCTTCGACAGTGGCCACCTCCTCCGGATTTGGAAGGCGGAAGTAGAGGTACGGCGGTTCGTGCTCGTCGGCCATCACGTAGCGATACGGCAGTCCAGGACCGCGCTCGGGGCGGACCGCCAGCGCCCTGACGAGCGGTTCCGATTCCACTTCGGTCGTCGCGCCCTTCCCCACGCAGACGAAGCCTCGGGGGTTGACCCGATACCACCCTCCAACACACCCGGAGTTCTCGATCGCGGGTCCGCGCGCATCGACGACCGCCCCCGCGCGGAGGTAGCCGTAGCGCGTTCGTTGCGGTCCCACGTCGGTGTAGACCCACGTCCGCCAGGCGATGCTCGCGATGCGCTCGCCCGTGGGCGAAAACGGGAGGTTGTCTTCCGGGCTGCCCGGACGCGCCACGATCCCCGGCGAGCCCTCACCCGAGCTCGGACGGTGCCAACCGTCCTCGGGCGCCACGATCTCGATCGCCCTGGCCGACGACGAGCGCGCCGCCCCTGGGGGCTCCCGACGCTCGCGACACGAAATGGCGGTCGTTGCGACCAGCAGCAGAACGATGCAGCGCATGAGCAGAAACGGTGAGTGCGATAGCACACCTTTACGGGAGTTCGCTAAGCGGCAATAAGTCGAGCCTCGATCAGGACCCCGACAGAGGAGCATGGGCAGTGGCCATTCCCCGAGGAGCTATGAAGATCGTCAAGGAGGTCGCGCGGCACCTCCTGCGACGACCCGTCGTCGGCATCGCCGCTGCGGCGCGGGTTCCCGACGGTCGCTGGGTGCTGATCCGCCGCACCGACACGGGGGAGTGGGCGCTGCCCGGTGGTACCCTGGAATGGGGCGAAGAGCTGCGAACGGCCATCCGCCGAGAACTGCACGAAGAAGCAGGGGTCGAGGTGCTGGAGCTCGGCGCTGTAACCGGAGTCTACTCGCGCCCCGAACGCGACGCTCGATTCCACGCGGTGACGGTGATCGTCCAAGCCAACGTCACTTTGCCCCGAGAGCCGCCAGACAACCCCAGCGAGATCGCCGAGGTAGGGCTGTTCCGGGAGGAGGACCTGCCGACACGGCTGGCTCACGGGATGACCGACATGCTGCGTCACGCCGTCGCCGGGGAAACCCACTGGGAGTAGCCAGTATCGGCCGGCAGGACAGGTTCTTCCCGCTCGTGAAGGGTTCGCGCCCGCGGCTTCACATGCCAATACTGGAGCATGACGTTCCGGGTGATCTTGGCGGTCGTGGCGGTGTGGCTCACGGGCTGCGCATCGGTGAACAACGTGCTCCGTGGAGGCGCGAAGGTCGAGACGGTCGACCTGGCGGCGCACCCGCCGGGCCAGATCGCGGTCGTGCTCACGGCCGAAGCGGGAGGTGAGCCGCTGGACCGTCTGATGTCGAGCAGCTTCGAAATCTACGAGGATGGTCAAGTGGTCGACCCAGCGACGAGCAGGCAAACGCTGCTCGATCCGCGCTCGGTGATGAGCTTCCACACGCTGCTCCTGCTCGATCTCAGCGGCGACGCCGCGATCCCCCAGAACCGGACCGCGCTCGCGCGCGCAGCGGGCGTCTTCGTCGATCTCGTCCGACGCGATCAACCGGTCACGGTGTACGCGTTCGACGGCGCGCCCACCCCCGTCCTCATCGGCGAATACCCCCAGGCCACCAACGCCCCGCCGGAGGGCGCGATCGCAGCCGTGGAGACGTTCCAGCCACGAGACGAGTCGCGCGATCTCCGCGGCAACGTCATCGAGGCCTTGAAGGAGCTCAACGGGCGCCTGATGACCGAGGCCATGCCGCTGCACACCGGAACCCTGGTCGTGCTCACCCAGGGTCCGGACCTCGCCGGGCGCGTCGAAGAGGACGCCTTCTACGCGCACGTGGGCGCCACCAAGCGCGATGTCGTCGTCATTCACCTGGACGAAAAGCCCGACCATGAGATCGAGCGGCTTGGCAACCGGGGACTGATCCACCTCGACCAACTGCAGAACGCAGGCCCCATCTTCGAGCAGGCCGCGATGCGGGTGGGCGCGCTCATGGATCGCCACTACCTGCTGTCGTACTGCTCTCCCTCGCGAGCCGGCAAGCGCCTGCTGCGCATCGACGTGACCGCGTTCGACGCTGATGGCAACGAGAAGCAGGGCAGTGTGAGTGAGGAATTCGACTCGACGGGCTTTGGCCCCGGATGCGACCCAAACACCCCCCCGCAGTTCGGCCCGGCGGGCCCGCCACCCAGCCCGGCTGCGACACCAGCGACCGAGCCGGCACCCGAGGCGGAAGGTGAGTCTTCCCCTGCCGCGCCTCCGCCTGCCGCCGTAGAGGATCCGGCAGCATCCCCGGCGGAGGGGGCGATCGTTCCCCCACCCGATCGCCCTGGGTACGCGGACTGAGCAGCGTGCCGAAGGTCGGCCCCGTCCCACTCCAGTTGCGCGAAAGCGAAACCGTCGTCCAGTATGGACACCGAAAGCTGGTTTGGTTCATCCGCGAAAACGACGCCTGGAAGTCCGCCAGCACGTGGGCGCAAGCCCGCATCCTGGGAGAGGACCCCGGCCCTGGAACGATCTGGGCGCGCACCATCGAAGTGCGGCTCGACGTCGGACACCGGTTGATGCAGGTCGACTCGCGACCGGCAGGACGCGTTCAGCACGACGTCCTGGACTACCTGCGCCGCGAGCAGCGCCAGGCCCAGCGTCAGACCCGGCGCACGTATTTCCGCGTCGGCTCCGACGGGAGGCTGATGCGAGAGAACGGCTGAGCAGCGACGTTCACCGCGCTGCGGCCAGCGGCAGCTCGACTTCGTCAGCGGGCTGCGCCTGGTCGGTCGGCGCGGGAGCCGCTCCCGTGAGCCAGCGCACCGTGGCGCGGAGATCCGTCGACGCCGACACCGCGATGTCACCGCCCGCGTTGACGAAGTCCTCGCGCCGATCGGCGCCAGTGCTGACCCCCACCACGGCGATCCCCTGAGT
Source organism: Polyangiaceae bacterium (assembly GCA_050304295.1). Classification (GTDB taxonomy): domain Bacteria; phylum Myxococcota_A; class Polyangia; order Polyangiales; family Polyangiaceae; genus JAFGBI01. Next base: position 32,002 of record JBNLDK010000251.1, on the reverse strand, counting down.
CACCGCCCGTCGCCGCAGCGCCGCGATCAACTCGGACACCTGCTCGAACGGGAACTGATCGAGATCCACGACCACCACCTCGAATTCCCCGGCAGCCACCACCAGTGAAGCGTCGAACAGGCACCCGTAGCTCTCGAGCGCGACACTCTCACCGAGGCCGCGCACAGCGCGCTCGTTGTGGGCGGGAAGGCCCACGAGCACGACGCGAGGCACGGGTTGACCGACGGCCTCCGGCACCTGGTAGCCGAAGCGACGCATGAAGCGCACGACTTCGGTTCGGTGAAAGCGTAGATGACGACCCTTGGTGCGACGGCCATGGAGGTGGCCGTGGCGGACCCAGTTGTGGATGGTCTTCAGATCGACGTCCAGCATCCGGGCGATGTCACCAGAGGTCATGCAGCAGGCAGGAGGGCACTCACCGGACTCGAGCATGGACATATGAATGCCAGATTCCACTGCACATCCGCATCACCCCCCAGGGTGAAGGTATTCTTTTTTTTTCGTTTTTCTGGCATCGGCCAGCCGTTTCCCGATTGGCTGCAGAAGACAAAATGGCGAAAGGCGGCCTGGTCACCCAGGCCGCCTTTCGGGAAATTCACTGGTCGGTGGGGACGCCCAAGACGCCCGATTGCGCTGCTACTGCACCAACCCCCCGGAAGGACGGCTGCAGCCGTTCCTCCGGCATGATCGACCCCAACGTGGATTCCAGCGTCCAGGCCACCCAGTTCGCGCTGGCTTGGCCGGGGCTGGTGGCAGAGATGTTAGCTCTTGCCAGCTTCGGCGAGAACCACGGCAAGGTCCGACCGGACGCTTTGCAGCGCCGCGACCAGAAACCAACCCATCGTGCCTCAACGGCTGGATGGGTGTCACCCGCCATGCTCAGACCTCTGACGCTCCGTGTCGTCCCGCTGGCACCGGCCGAGTCGGTTCCAACCCGCTCGCCAGCGGACGAGAGCACCGGTCGTCGCGAAACGCAGACCGGAGGGCTCCCGCTTGACCATGGGACCAGAAGCGCACTCACATCACCTCCGGCTAGGAGTCGATGCTGGCAACGCCTCAGAGCGCCTGCCATCGTCCCGGTTTCCCCGACATGCGTCGAGAACCGACAGACTCCGTCCAGGTCGTTTGCGCCAGACGAAGCCGCCGCACACCCGTTCGCGGGACATCCTCCGCGACTCCTCCGTCAAGAGAAGCCTCGGCCTCCGCCTCGCTAGGCTGACCTGACGCGCCCCGAGGGGCAGCGACAGGACGGCCGGAGATGCGTCCGGTCGATTTGTGCAATCCACATTTCAAAGACGAGCACTCGAGCTCCGCTTGGCTCCCGGCACCGCCGTGCCGAAGAACCGGGCGTCTTCACGCCACCCGGCCCGTTTCACCCCGGGCGAAACCACGAATGAAACCGGCTATTTGCCGAGCCCATCCGGGATGACCGAGGATCTGGCGTCCCGAGTCGTCCACGACCCACCGAATCAACGACGGCCGAGAAACTAGGCAGCTTTCACGCGCCGTCCGTGACGACGGCGGCTTCCACTACCGGGGATACCTTCCACCAACGAGCAGTTCTTCGCGAACCCTTCCTCCAACGGTCAGAGTCGACCGCTGGATTCTCGACGCCGTTTCACTCCGGAGTGGTTTCCCAAATCCGAGAGCTAGGCCCCCGTCCCCCAACCCGGCCACCGCCGGACTGGCTTCTCTGAGCCCAACGCCTCTTGCTGGCTTCTACAACCAAACAACGATGCCCGAGCACACCGGTCGAGCCAACGAACCTCGCTCGCGACACGATTTCGCGCGCCACGACGCCGACGAGCACCCGCCGGCAGCGAGCAGTGCAGACCCGCGGCAGGACCACGGGAAGAAGCCCCTGAAGGGGCATCACTTGCACGGGCCGGGCACCCACGAATCAGCGTGCACGCAGCGGTGCAGAGGCCCAGTCGAAGGCACCCGAGCACCCCTTGTCACCACCTCCTACTGCACAGCCTTGGACAGCCATGCGGTGAGAAGAAGGCCCAGACTCCTTTGACGGACCGCCACGCGAACGACGGCGCCCGCTACCGAAGCCGGGGTGCTTTCCTCTGTCCGAGCGCCTCGGGGAAGAGCCTTCCACGAGACCGCCTCGCCCACCAAACGAATCGGGGGAGCGAGACACGCTTTCTCCCTGGCGCCACGATCCTGCATTGACGCACAGGATCTTCGGCAACCATCGACAGACCGCGCCAACCGTGCTGGGAAGAACCCGCAGGGCCGACGCCTTCTGCAGCGCCTCTGACAGTGTCTGCGTTCGGTCGCTCGAACGGCACATGTGCCGCGAACTTCCAAGAATAGTTATCCGTCAACTCACCAGTTCAAGCAAGGCAAAAGTGCATGAGATGACGCAACCTAATTGTCCACAGCTTGTCCCCCTGGCACGCTGAACGGCTGCCCGCCACTCCCTCCCCGGTGTGAGGGCAGCGCTGGAAGAAATGCCGTACTAGCGGTTCAGCGAGCCCGTCCAATACGCCCGGGTGGAGCGACGTCGGGGGCGAACGCAAGCCACTGCGCACGCATCGCAAACTCCTTGTTAGGAAGGCTCGCACTCCCTCTGTAATATACATGACAAGCGCCCACCCTGCCCCACATCAAGGGTAGTGCGAATGCCCGACCCGCCTCGTGTCCGGGAGACAGATCGGAGCAACACCCTTGCCAGCGCCGCGTCGGACGGATACCTAGGGCAGCCAGCGAGTGACGAGGTCGGCACACCCGCACCAAGGCCGGCCATGTCGCTCGAGAAGGAAGGAGCCCCCCTTGGCACTAGAGCTCGAGACCCTCAAGTCCGAACGCAATCAGCTCAAAGAGAACCTGCGCCAGCTCGAGTCAGAGCAGCGCAAGCTCGAGCAGAGCATCAAGGCGCTCCGGCAGCGCGAGCTCAAGACGAAACGGGAGATCGAAGCGCTGACCACGCTGATCGAGATCGCCGAGGCTCGCGGGAAGGATGACGGCGACAGCGAATAGCGGCCGTTCTCTGATCCCCGGACTCACTCCAGTTGAGCACGTCACCTCGCCACTCGAGGGTGAGCGCAGCTCGGCGCGCGGACGGGCACATGACGCGGTCCGAGGTAGACCGCCCCATGCAAGTGTGGCGAGTCGCCTCGACCGCCTGGGCGCGAAGTGAAACACACCGCGCAGGACGCGGGCGACGCTTCAGTTTTCCGCTTCCTCGGTCGACCCCGCAGCTGCCGGCGTCGCGAAGAATCCGTGCGTAAGCTTGGGCCCGGCCGGTCGCGCCTTCCTCCCTTCGGGACCGTAGGACTCGACAACTCCTGCCAGCTGTTCGGGCGCCGGAGGCGGCGGAAGTTGGCGTTCGGCTCCTGCCGTCGCGAGCGTCTCTACGTGCAGAGTCTGCGTGGGGAACGCGAAACTGACTCCGAGGTCCTTGGCAACTCGCATGATCTCCAGGAACACGTTGTGCCGCTCGCGCAACTCCTCCGTCCAGGAGGCAACCTTGAAGAAGAAGTAGACCATCACGTTCAGCGAGCTGTCGCCGAACCCGGACATGTGGATCTCGTAGTAGTCCTTGCGGGTGAACGCATTGGCTCGAATGACGGCACGGATGCCCTCGACGAAGGCTTGCATCTGCTCGGGCGTGGTGTCGTAGGTGACCCCAAGAGTGACGAAGCAGCGCCGGTACTCGCGCGCCCCGTAGTTGTCAATCTTGGCCTCGGTAAACTTCGCGTTCGGAACCGTGATGATCGAGTTGTAGAAGGTGCGGATCCTCGTGGAGCGGAACCCCACCTCCTCGACGATCCCCTCGGCGCCATCGATCACCACCCAGTCGCCGATCTGGAAGGGGCGATCGATGAAGATCATGATGCTGCCGAAGAAGTTCGCGACAGTATCCTTGGCGGCCAGGGCAACCGCCACGCCGCCAATCCCGAGTCCCGCCAGCAATGAACCGACGTTGACGTTCAGGTTCTGGAGAATGAAGAGCAAGCCGGCAACGACCGTGAGGCCCTTGAGCGTCTTGCGCACCAACGGCACGAGCTGGTCGTCGAGCTTGGTGTCCGTGGCCTCGGCCTTCATCGCCAAGTGGGCACTGAGCACGTCCACCAGGCGGTAGAGCGCCCACATGATCGAGACCACGACCAGCAAGCGGGCCGCAACGTTGATCGCAGCCCCCGCCCACAGCGGCAGTCCGAGATACTGATAGGACAGTGCCATCATCGCGGCCATCACGAGCGTGGCGCCTGGAGAAGCGAACACGTCAATCAGGCTGGTGGCCCAGGCTTGCTCGCGGCGCTCGGCAAAGCTGCGGATGCGATTCGCCACGATGACTTGAATCAGCTTCCGCGTGACGATACCGACGAAGAGGATGAGCAGAATCGCCAGGTACTGCCACATCGCCACGTCGAACAGCTCCGCCTGCAACCAACCCGGCAGGTAGCGAACCAGCTCATCCAGGTGCGAGTTGCTCTCCTCGTAGATGCTGTCAATCCGGTCGAGCGACTCGCGCGTCCAACGCCACTGCCCATCCGACCCCCGCGCGACGAGGACGTGTGGCAGACTCGCGTGCGGGACCACCACCGCCTTTCCCGTTTCCGGATCGGTCCAGTCAGGGTCGTCGCTGATCGCCTCCATGTCCACGAGGAGCGCGCGCGAGTCATAGACTCGCTTCAGGCGCACCGCCACTCGCTCCAGCGCCACCGTTGACCGACCCTCTCGCTCGAGACACTGGATCGCCTTCCCGACGTTCAGGTTCCCCGGCTGTTGCCAGTGAAACACCGAATCCGTCGCCGATCGCGCATTGGAGCAGTCAGCCTGCGCCAGCGCTCGCCCCGTCGTCCCCAGCGCCGCCAGCACCGCGAGCGTGCGGACGACGAACATCAACAGCTTCGACACTACCTCCCCCTCCTCTCAGCCCGCTTGATCTTCGGACGCTCCAGCGCGCGCCGGCGCATCTCGCTTCATGATTCGATTCTTGATCAAGACGTAGGCGACGAATCCGACGAGCAGTGCTCCGGCCAGCGGCAGCAGGTTCGCCTTCGCGTGATGCTCGGCCTGATGGATCACCTCGGACCAGGGCATACCGACCGTCTGTAGTCCAATGCCGTATCCAGCGGCGGTGAGGATCACCATCCAGATCCCAGCCCCTAGCCCCGTCCACAGCGAAAAGCTGCCGAGCGGCATGCGCGACACCCCCGCGGGGATGGATATCAGCTGGCGAATCCCAGGCAGCAGGCGACAGACGAAGGTGGCGCCTGGGCCGTACCGATTGAAGACCTCCTCGGCCCGTTCGATATGGGACGGCTTCAGGAGAACGTACTTCCCGTAGGCATAGAGGAACGGTCGACCGAGCTTGGCAGACAAGTAGTAGTTGATAAACGCGCCCGCGAGCGATCCGACGACCCCGACCAACACCGCAACGCTCGCATCTCCGATCGGCGATCCGAGGGTCAGTTCGCCGCGAACAGCGAGGATACCTGCCGGAATCATGACCACCTCGCTCGGGAACGGAATGAACGAGCTTTCCACTGTCATGAACAGGAAGATCAGGAGAAACCCCCACACGGGAGCAAGCGCAACGAAGTATTCAACGTACGGAATGAAGATGTCGATCACGGCACACCCAATAGCTGTTGGTGAGCGGCTGGCCTACCACAGTCAGCGCCACCTCCTAACCCGCGCGTGCGCACCTCGGATCGGCCCAAGGGCCAGTCGCCGGTCTGCCATTGACTGCTAGGTCGGAGCCAAAATCCGCCCGTCCAGGTCCTTGCGATCGCCACGGCCATGCTAGCTTGAGCCGGCGCGGCAACCCAGGGTCGCCATCACCGAGAACAGGAGGAGCGCGTGGCGCTGATTGAGTGGTCCGAAGAGCTGAGCACGGGCATCCAAGAAGTGGACACGCAGCACCGGCGGCTGGTCGACATCATCAACGAGCTGCACGTCGCCGTGCTCGACCGCCGAGAAAAGCAGCTGATGTCGCGGATCTTCACCGAGCTGGTCGAATACACCAAGACGCACTTCGCCTTCGAGGAGGAACTCTTCGAACGCCACGGCTACCCGGGCGAGGAGGCGCACAAGCTGCAGCACCAGCACCTGGCGCAGCGAGTCATCGATTTGAAGGAAGAGTTCGATGGGGGCAACACCGCAGTCACTCTCGAGGTGATGCGGTTCCTCCGCGACTGGCTCGCGGATCACATCATCGGCTCGGACAAGCACTACGCGCCCTTCCTAATCGAAAAGGGCATCTGACCGCGGCCTCCGGCCGCCACCCATAGTGGCAGAAGGCAACGTTCGGCCCGCACCACTTCCCCCGGGACCAACCTTCCGGAGGCTACGCCTCGTCTCTGGTCAGCAACACCGGTGGAATGGACCACGGCTTCGGTGGCGTTGACCGAGCATGGTGACGGCTCGACTGGCACGAACTCTCCTCCCCCTCGCGCTCCTGATCGGAGCGAGCGCCTGCACGCAACCCGCGCCCCCCACGCCCACGGCGTCCGGGTCGAGTCCCCAACCGGAGCCGTCCGGTGCCACGCGTACAGCCCGCCAACCCTCGGCTCTCCCCCCACCGTCGGCGTCGGCATCGACCCAGGCCGCACCGTCGTCGCTCCCCACCGCCGAGTTCGCCCGCACCTTCCACGAGCTGTCGGAGTCCGGAGAGTACTTCTTCAGCGACAACACCATCTCCAACGAGACGTCCTACCTCCAGGTCGCGGCACAGCTCCAGAAGGTCCCCGCCGGTGGCGCGTACCTCGGGGTGGGACCAGAGCAGAACTTCACCTACATCGCCCTGACGCGGCCCGAACTAGCCTTCATTGTCGACATCCGCCGCGACAATGCGTTGCTCCACCTGCTCTACAAGTCGATCTTCCAGCAGGCCAGAACCCGCGCTCAGTTTCTCGCACTGCTACTGGGGCGCAGCTACGACCCGGTAGGAGATCCCGGTGTCGCCGGCGACCTTGCGAGCGTGATCCGACACGCGCAGAAATGCCGACCAGAGGAAGCCAAGTTCCACCTGCTGCACGACGCGCTGATCGCCACGATCGCCGGCTGGGGAATCGCACTCTCGCCCCAAGACGAACAGCGGCTGGCAACGATGCACCAGAGATTCTTCGACCGGCAGCTCGAGCTCAGGTTCGAGCTCCACCAGGCAAACGGCCGCCAATACCCTTCGCTGGAGGAGCTCTTGGGTGCCCGCGATCCGGATGGGGCGCAGCTCGGGTTTCTCGCCAGCCGCGACACCTTCGAAACCGTGCAGCGGCTCCAGCGGTTGAACCGGGTGATCCCCGTGGTAGGCGACTTTGCCGGACGGCAAGCGCTCCAGGGCGTTGCCGCCGAACTCAAGCGCCGCCAGCTCGCAGTGTCCACGTTCTACGTCTCCAACGTCGAACAGTATCTCTTCGACCCTCCGCAGTGGGCGCAGTACGTCGCCAACGTGGAGGCGCTCCCAGCGCGCGACGACGCCATCTTCATCCGCTCGTACCTCGATCAGGGACGGCACCATCCCCAGCAACTCGCGGGCCATCGCACCGCCACCGTCCTTCAGCCCTGGACCCGGTTCACCACCCGTCAACATGCAGAAGGCTACCGGAGCTTCTGGCAGCTAGCCACCGACCAGTAGCCGTCAGGTCGGCTTCGTCAGGTCATCAGGGATCGAGACGGTAAACGTGGTACCCGTTCCAACTTCACTGGTCACCGCGATGCTGCCCTGGTGATCCTCCACGATCTGGTAGCAGATCGAGAGCCCGAGACCGGTACCGATCCCGACCCCCTTGGTCGTGAACCCCGGGTCGAAAATGCGCGGCAGGTTCGCTTCCGGGATCCCACAGCCGTCATCACTGACGGAGATCACCACCTGCCCGTCCGCGTGTCGGGTGCGAATGGTGATCTTGCCTTGACGCCCGATCGCCTGCTTGGCGTTCATCAACAGGTTCAGGAAGACCTGATTGAGGCGCCCCGGGTAGCAGGCAATCCGCGGAAGCTCTCCCAAGTCGCGCTCGACTTGAATCCCGTGCTTGAGCTCGTGGTGGACCAGCGTGAGGGTATCCTCGATCCCCACGTTGATGTCAGCGTCCTCGAGTTCGGCCGCGTCGAGCCGCGCGAAGCTCTTGAGCCGTTTGACGATGGTCATCACCCGTCCCGCTCCGTCAGCGATCACGCGGTTCGACTCGTCGATGAAGTGGAGCACCTTCTGCATCTTTGGGCTCTGCGCTTGCTCTTCGCCCAGCTCGTCATTCATCTGACAGCGGAGCTTCTCGAGCGCCCTCACGAGAGTGTCGTGCATGCTGCTGATGGCGCCGATGGGCGTGTTGATCTCGTGCGCGATCCCGGCCACCAGCATGCCGAGCGAAGCCATCTTCTCCGTCTGGATGAGCTTGAGCTGAGCCGCCCGCAGCTCGGCGTTCACCTTCTCGAGCTCCTCGCGCGCCCGCCGGTGCTCCTCCTCGCTCTGTCGCAAGGCCTCCTCGGTTTGCCTGCGCTCGGTGATGTCATACAGCCCCCCGATCACGACATCTTCACCAGCCAGCTTGGCCTTCACGAGGCGAAAGATCGCCCATCGCGGCGTCCCATCGGCAGCGCGCAGCTTGACCTCACGACGCACCTGACCCGTCTCGCGCAGCGTGGCCAGAACCCCGGCTCGGTCTTCGGGGTTCCAGTAGAAGTCCGGCGATCGACGGCCCGCCAGCTCGTCGGGCCGAAGCCCCACCATGTCGGCCATCGTGGCGTTTGCGTAGAGCACCTCCCCGGAGTCTGGACGCGTGATGATCAGCGGGATCGGCGAGACGTCAGCCAGCGTGCGCAGTTGCTCGTCGTACCTCGCTTCCTCCGTGGCGTCGCGAAACGACCAGAAGATCCCGATCGGCGTGCCGCGGCGGTCGCAGATGGGTCCCCGCCACAGCGACACCACCCGCGCCTCGGGCCGCTCGATCTCGAAGGCGAACTCGCGAACGTCCTGGATGCGGACGTTCTTGCTCACCCGGTCTGGGTTCTCGACTATTTGCCGAACCGCGGACCGGACGCTCGCCGGATCCTTGGCACAGCGCTCCACGGTCTCCAGCAGAGCCGCCACCGGCCTACCCTCCACCTGTTCAGGTGCGACACCGAAGAAGGCCTCGACACGCGCATTGGCGACCATGACAACGTCGTGCGGATCCGCAACCAGCAGCACGTTCTGGGCACTATCCAGCAACGCCTGCACGATGCTCCGGGTGCCTTCGGGATCGGCAAACATCTCGCGGAGTCCGCCCTCGGATAGCTTCCGTTGGGCAGACGCCAGCCCAGAATGCTCTGCCATTATTCCATCCTTTTGTCCGCGTGGCCCGCTGCGCAACCCGGTCAGGCGTAAATCATCTCGAAACCAGCCGTCTCTGAAGCTCCAAACCTGCCAGCGCCGAAGACCAGCTCAGGACTGGACGCCGGCCTCGCTGGGCCGCGAGCCTTCCTGGCCCGGAGCTGGCCAGGCGAGGACGCCGAACACTGCCAGCGGCACCAGGAGGGGTGCGAAGAGGGGCTGCCAGAGCACGCCCACAGCCGCCAGCGCCGAGACAACGAGGATGCCGAGCAGGCGAATGCGCGCGTAACGCCGCACCGTCTCGAGCCCCAGCGCGGGTAGGAGGAAGTCACCCGGCCAGAACAACAGCAGCGCTTCGTTGTAGCGCAGCTCCGGAACGCTGCTGATCAGCGCCAGTCCCCAGAGCAGAGTCCCGATGGCACCCAGCCCGAGACCGGTGAGCGCCAAAAACCCACGCCTCGCACGCGGGAACCACTCGCTGGCCACCACCGGTGCCACCACGAGGGCTGCCAGCAGAGCCGTCCAGTGTCGACCGGTCGTCCCCGTCTGAGGAAAAGGCGGTCCGCTCCGGGCGTTGACGAGCTGGGGCTCCGCCCCGTAAGCACTGGCCACCTCTGCGCGCAGGATGTCTGGGTGGAACATCCCGTCGTACACGGAGATCGGAGCGTCGGCGGGGCGACCGAGCACGAAATCACTGAGGACACGAGCCGCAGTGTGATCCGCAAGCCCCTGAGCGCCGATCTCGCGATACGTTCGAGCGAGCGGGCGAGCCCCTTGACGAGACAGGCGACCATCCGTCACGTCGTCCAGGATGTCCCGGATCCGAGTGGTGCAGTTGTCGAGGAAGTGATGGTAGACGTAGTATCGGTTCTGCTCGAGCGCGTCATACTCGAGCTTCCTCACGAACGCCTGGACCTGGGTCGGTGTCAGCGGCAAACGTTGGCGATAGATGGTGCGATCGGCGTTGGCATAGGCGCGCAGCATGCCGTCCAGCGGGCGCGCTGAGACCCAGAATCGAGCGTCACCACGAACGAATTCCCAGACAAGTCGCCCGGGAGCTTCGAAACTCGTCGTTCCGTAGTTGTAGCACCGCGACCGCGCAGGCTGCTCGTCGTGGGCGACGCAAACGGCAGCGTGCCCGTAGCGTTCGAAAATGTGGTCACCCTGCCCCATCGTGTAGAGGTCGATGTGCGGCATCGCGGCCGCGACCACAATTGTGAGCGCTGAGAGCATAACGGCCGCGCGAGCCCCGCGGGCTCGCGGTCCCTGGCCGCTTAGCCTAGTCCCTGGGTTCTCGCATGTCGATCTCGTCGCCACACCTCACCTCCCGGGGAAAGGCCGCGGCACCGGAGTCCACCAGTCCACCTCGAGCGGTCGTCGCTCCACTCACCATGCAGGTTCGGGGCAATGGGCGGCCGGCCGTGCCCGCCCGCTTCCCTCCAGCCCTCCAAGGTGGTCCTATCAGGTTCCCATGTCGGTCCGATCTGTTTGGCTCACCGGCAGGCTGCTCGTCAGCCTAGCGCTCGTCGCGGGGGGGGTGGTGGCAGACCACTTCCCCGATCACCCCGCCACTGCCGCCAGCGTCGGACACTCTGCCCTCACACTGGACTTCGAACGCTACACCCTGGCCAACGGTCTCGAGGTAATCCTGCACCAGGACCCGCAGCTGCCCCTGGTGGCCATCAACCTTTGGTATCACGTCGGTCCCGCCAACGAACCGCCGGGACGCTCCGGGTTCGCGCACCTCTTCGAGCATCTGATGTTCGAGGGCTCACGCCACGTCGGAGACCGCTTCGACGTGCTGCTCGAGGCCGCCGGCGCAACCAACGTCAACGGCACCACCAGCTGGGACCGAACCAACTACTTTGAAACGGTGCCGCGGGAGCATCTGGCCCTGGCGCTGTGGATCGAGAGCGACCGCATGGCGTTTCTGCTCGATCAGCTCACCCCCGAAGACCTGGCGACCCAACGCAGTGTCGTCCTCAACGAGCGAAGGCAAACCTACGAAACCGCACCCTACGGCCCGAGCACGCTGGCATTGTTCGATCTCCTGTTTCCCCCTGAGCACCCCTATCATGGTGTCGTGATCGGGTCAGTCGAGGATATCTCGGCTGCGACCATGGCGGATGTTCGCAGCTTCTACTCCCGCTTCTACGCCCCCAGCAACGCCACGCTGACCCTCGCCGGGGACATCGATCGCACCACCGCCAAGGCCCTCGTCGCCAAGTACTTCGGGACCCTGCCCCGCCGTCCTGCACCCACTCGCGCCCGTCCGCCGACGGAGCCACTTTCCGCAGCCAGTCGCGCCGTGGTCAACGAACCCGTCGAACTCGCGCGGGCCTCGATGGCGTGGATCGTCCCGCCAGCCTACGGTCCCGAAGACGCGGCGCTCGAGGTACTGTCCGCGGTCCTCGCCGGTGGGCGTGCCACCGAGCTCTACCGAGACCTGGTCGTCGATCAGCGGCTCGCCTCCGAGGTGACCGCCTATGTCGACAGCAACCAGCTGTGTGGAGTCTTCGTGGTCGGAGCTACTGCAGCCAGCCACGTCGACGCGACAACGCTGGAGCGGGCCACCGCCAAGGTCATCGAACGATTGAGCCAGACCGGTCCCACGGAAGCCGCTGTGCACCGCGCAAAGCGCCGCATTCTCGTCAGCCTGTTCGCCAACCTCCAGCTCCTGAACGACAGCGGCGGCGAGTCGGGGCGTGCGGGGATCCTGCAGCGCTTCAACCACTACCTCGGGGACCCCGGCTACCTGCCGCGATACGTCGCTGCTCTGGAGGCGGTCACCGTCGCTGACTTGCAGCGTGTCGCCGCTCGGTATCTCGCTCCGGACCGCCGCGCAACCGTGCTCACCCATCCATCCCCACCCTCTCCCACGCCATGACCCGGCGGTGCTGGCTCGTTCTCGCCACGGCGATCGTCCTCGGCTGCGGGTCTCGCGCTCCCGCGCCCGTCGCGCCGCGCACGGCATCACCCACCCAGGCCGAGGAGGCGGAGAGCTGGCGCGCGCAGGTTCCCACACCGGGCAGGGCCAGAGTTCCGAGCTACCCGATTCCGGAACATATCGCTCTCGACAACGGCATGCAGGCGCTGGTCGTCGCGCAACCCATTCATGTGGTGGCGATCCTCGCTGTGGTGCGTCACGGCGCCAGCGCCGTCCCCGCGGGTCAGTCGGGCCTCGCCGCGCTCACCGCGCGCATGCTGACCGAGGGCACGCTTCGACGTTCGAGCGAACAGCTCGCGGTCGCGACCGAGAACCTGGGAAGCGAGCTGGTCGCAGACGCCGGTCGCGACTACTCGTCGGTCGGTATGACGGTCCTCCCCGACGACCTCGACGCCGCAGTCCGGCTGCTGGCCGAGGTACTTCGGGAACCAGCGTTCGTCCCCAGCGAGTTCGAGCGGGTCCGCGCCGAGTGGGTCGATGGCCTCCTCGCCGAACGCCAGTCCCCCGATCGCCTGGCCACCCTCGCTGGACTCCGGCTCCTGCTCGGCCCCATCCACGGGTCACCAGTGGGTGGCAGCGTTCCCGACGTCCAGCGGTTGTCAGTCGGGGATCTGCGCACGTTCTACGAACAGCACTACAGCCCAGGGGAGCTGGCCCTCGTGGTCGTCGGAGACGTCACCGCAACCGAGGTGCAGGCCACGGTAGAGCAGCATCTGGGTGACTGGCAGCCGACCTCCGTGGCGGCACCCCTGTCCTCTCCGCTAGAGCCCCCCCTCGAGCGGCGAAAGATCGTCGTTGTCGACCGACCCGGCTCCGCGCAAAGCGCCCTCTGCGTGGTGGAAGCGCTGCCACCGCGCGGCGCCCCGGGCGAGGAGGCTCGCGAGGTAATGAACACCGTGCTGGGCGGGATGTTCACGTCTCGTCTCAACCAGAACCTTCGCGAGCAGCACGGCTACACCTACGGTGCGGGTTCGGTGGCGATCGCGACGCGCACCTGGGGCGCCTTCGTCGCCATGACGTCGGTTGAGGCACCGGCCACCGGAGCCGCGATCGAAGAGATCGTTGGTGAGCTCGGGGCTCTCGGCGACCCGCGCGGCCGTCGGCCACTCGGCGAGGACGAGCTGGAGCGCGCCAAAACCGCGCTCGTGCACGCGCAGTCAGCACGACTGGAGCGGGCGAGCGACATTGCCGAGGACGTGGCAGAGCTGTTCACCCACGAGTTGCCCTGGGACTACTTCGCGACCTACGCGAGCCGCGTCCAACGGGTGACGCGCGAAGAGGTCGTCGAGCAGGCCCAGCGCTACCTCCACCCCGAGCGCCTCGGCATCGTCGCCGTTGGACCGCGCGATGCTATCGAGCAGAACCTCAGATCCAGCAAGCAAACCGTCGAAACGGCCCACCCTTCACTGCTGGAGTGACCACCTCCGACCCGAAGGCGGAGTGCCTGAAACCGACCAGGCCACGACCCGTAGCCCCTCACATGGGGGTTCACGACCTCACCGGCGCTCTTCTGGTCCTTGCCACATGGGCGGGCTGTTCTATCGGGGGCGGCGTGCTCGGCGCGTTCATCGATGGAGAGCGACGCCCAGCTCGGAACACCCTCGCGCTGCTCTCGGTGGGTCTGCCGGTAGCCGCCGGCCAGCTGGTCCAGGGCTGGGCGCTGGTGGCGGTACTGATCCTCGGCGTCACGACCACAGTGGCAGGCTGGTGGTGGTTCCAGTCCTGGTCGCGACCCGGTCTCCTCCGAGCTAGTCTTCGACGACTGGGAGATCCGTCAGTGTGACCGGCTCATCGACGGTCTTGCTGGAGGGCGCGGCAACGGCGGATGGAGCGATCACCGACCGGACCGTCTGCTCGGCGGGTGCCGGGGTGGAGCTGAACAGCGAGGTGACAGCCGCTCCGATGATGAACGCGGTGGCGCAGGCCGTCACGATGAGCGCCGCAACGACCACGTAGAGTTGCTGCGGCGCGAGCTGGGCAAACAGCGCCGGGAGTCGACTGGGGGCTCGCCGGGGCAAGACGATGGTCGGTGCGTTTCGGTGGTCGTAGGCGGGCAGCGGTCGCGCGAGCCGGATCTGCCGAGGCAGCGGCTCCGAAGGCGTGAGCTCGTCGAACCGCGGCAACGGTTCCGAGGGCAGTTCCTCTTCGGAGTGAACCTCCAGCGAGGGAGAGGACCCAAACGTCCGGCGATAGCCGTGCGGCGGCGTCTTGTCGTCGTCCACCTCTTCGGCGATGACGACACTCCGCGCTTCCTCTCTCACATCGGCACGGCGCGCAGGAGCGTGGGCCGATTCTTCCACCGCGAGCGCATCCGGCCCCGCTTCCGGAGCGGTAGCTCCCCTGAACCCCTTGCCGCGCGGCCGGCTAGAACGCTTCGCCACTGGCCGGTGAATATACACCGATTGAGCTGACCGGACAGATCGCGCGCAGCACGGCGGCTCGGCGGGGGGGACCCAGGTCACGGATTGGCGCCATCATCGTCCCGGCGCCGCCGCAGCTCGCGGCTGTAAGCCGCGAGAATCTCCTCGTAACTCAGCAGTCCGACGATGCGGGTTTCGTCGTCCGGGTCAACGACCGGAACCTGGGGAAGCCCCGACTTGGCCACCCTGCGAAGCGCCGCGTCGAGAGCGTCGTCGGCGGTCACCGTGACCAGAGGCATGGCGCAGTCCGCGGCAATCGCGAGTTGGCCTAGCTCCTGATCGAAGAAGAACGCACGGATCGTATCGAGCGACACGATGCCCTGCGCGCGGCCCGCCGCGTCAACCACGGGGAAGATGGCCTGGGTGCTCTCCGATGCTTGGCGCAACACCGCGGCCAGCGGGGTGTTTGCCTCCAGACTCCGCGGCGGCACGAGCTGCGAGACCTCGCGCACTCGAACGTTCTGCAACACATCGAGCACGAACTCCGCGCCGTGGGCCGCGGAGTCGCGACGACTGGGTACTTGACGCTCGTAGAGTGTCCACCGTCGCAGCATGACGAACGCCACCGCCTCCGCCAGCATGATTGGGACGAGCAGGTCGTAGCTACCCGTCATCTCGCTCGCCATCACCAGCGACGAGATGGGCGCGTGCGCTACTCCGCCGAAGAAGCAGGCCATGCCGACGATGGCAAACGCGCCAGGTTGCGGGACAACAGTCGGTAGCAGGAGGTGAAACGCCATCCCGAAAGCGCCACCGATCATGCCACCGATCACCACCGATGGCCCGAAGACGCCCCCCGATCCCCCCGAGGAGATGCTGAGGGAAGTGGTCAAGACCTTGAGCAGAGCGATCGCCAGAAGCAATCCCGCACTCCCCCACCCGAGGGGAAAGTACTCGCTCGTGGGGCGCAGCACCTCTTGTAACCAGCCATATCCGGCACCAAGCGACTGGGGCGCGACGAGAAACAGGAGGCCCACGAGCAACCCCCCGACCATGGGCTTGAGCACCCGAGGAATCGGTAACGGCCCGAAGACTCGGTCCCGCATGCCGTAGAACACTTTGATGTACAGCACCCCCACAATCGAGGCGAAGACTGCCATCAACAGGTAGAGGGGCAGCTGGAGCGGATTGAACTCGTAGTGAGGCTGAGTGGAAAAGATGCTTCCCTCGCCAAAGATCATCGTGAAAACCGAGTAGGCAACCACGCTCGCGAGCACCGTGGGAACCAGGGCGTCCACCTCGAAGTCATCCCGGTAGAGCACCTCGACAACGAACAGAGCCGCCCCGAGTGGTGTGCGAAAGATGGCGCCAATACCTCCTGCCGCACCTGCCAGCAGCAGCAACCGGCGCTCGCGCGGGCTCAAGCGCATCGTCGTCGCAAGGACCGAGCCAAATCCGGCGCCGATCTGGGCAATCGGTCCCTCGCGACCGGCGCTGCCACCGGTACCGAGAAGAATCACGCTGGCCACCGCCTTGACGATCGGAATGCGTTTGCGAATCGCGCCCCGGTGATTGTGAAACGCATCGATCAGAGCATCGGTCCCGTGTCCCTCCGCCTCTGGCGCGAAGCGGAAGACAATCAGCCCCGACAGGAGTCCCCCGATGGCCGGTGCGAGCACGACCAATAAAAGCACGGGGTCGCTGATCCCCTCCGTCGAGAAGAGGGAGTGCTCCCCCCCCGGTTCGAGTAGCTGAAGGTGCGCGACCAGCCCGAAGACGACATGGCGCACATAGTCCATGGCGACGAAGAATGCCGCCGCCCCGAGTCCGGCCCCGACCCCGACCACGAGGCCCAGTCCCACCCATCGGGAAACCGTCCGGATCTCGAGCAAGCGGGCGACATCCGCCAAATCATTAAGCGTTGGGAAGCGGGGGATCCCAGGGGGCATCGCGCGCGACTCTGCCACAGCCCGCGCAGAGCACCAGGTCCCCCGCGCCCCACGGGAAAAACCTACTACAGCCCGGCCGGACGTTTGCCTCAATCCAGGCCCCGAGTACCATGGGCGGGTGGCGCTGGACGGTTCCATCCTGGTTGTCGACGACGATGCGGTGAGTCGTCGTGTGCTCGTGGACGCCCTCACAGAATCTGGCCTGCGCTGTGTTTCGGTTGATAGCGGGACGGAAGCGATCGACTGGCTGGAGCGCTCGGTGCCTTCCGTGGTGCTCCTCGATCTGGTCATGCCGGCACCCGACGGCTATGCGGTGCTGGGGCACATCCGCAGCGCAGATCGACTCGCGGATGTGCCTGTCGTCGTGCTCACTGCCCTCGACTCCGATGAGGAGATACGCAGGGTGTTCGCCTCCGGTGCGGATGACTACGTCCACAAGCCATTCCGCCCCGCCGAGCTCGTGGCCCGCATTCGCGGCCAGGTGCGTCTGCGGGACTACGTCGAGCGGCTCGGTCGACGGGAACGAGACTCGAAGACCGTCCTCGAGCTCACGCAGGCGCTTGCGCTGACTTTGGACGTGACCGACATCCTGTTCACGGTGGTCAAGCGAGTCGCCGACTTCGCGCAAGTAGACCGCTGTAGCATCGTACTCGTCGCGGAAAAGGGCGACGTGGGCTACGTGCTGGTAACCAGCGACGACGAGCGTCTGCGCGACCTGCCCATTCAGATCGAAGACTATCCCGAGATCGCCGAGGTGCTGGAGACGGGGCGAGCGCTCGCCATCCGCGACGCGACGCAGCACCCCCTGCTCCGCGTCGTCCGCCAGTCCGAACCCGCCCAGGAGTTCTCCTCCCTCGCGCTCGTCCCGATCCTCCATGAACGCCGACCCATGGGGGTGATCTTCCTACGTTCTCGATCAGTAGCTAGCTTCGGCGACTACGAGATGGCGCTGGTCCAGACGGTGGCCAACGCCACCGCGATCGCGCTGCGCAACGCGAAGATCATGCAAACGCTGCGAGCCGAGTCCGAGCAGAGCGCGACGGCTCGGGTTGAGGCAGAGCGCCGAGTTCAGCTGTTCCGAAGATACGCGGCTGTCTTCGAGAGCGCAGCCGACGGAATGATCGTGATCGACGAGACGGGAAAGGCCCTCTTCGCAAACCCGCGCGCTGGGGAACTGACGGGATTCATCGAGGACGCGCTCGTCGGCAAGCCGATGAACGAGCTGTTCGTAGGAGAAGACAAGTCACGAGTCGAACGCCTGCTCCGGGGATTCAGCGAGGGCGTGTATCCCAGGGGTCTCGATCTGAAAGCCTTGACCGCCGAAGGCGAAACACAAATCCTCAACGTGAGCTTCAGCTCGGTACTCCACGAGCAGGGTGCCGTCCTGTTCAGCTTCCGCGATGTCACGCGCGAGCGGGAGACTGCCATCGAGCTCGAGCAAACGAAAGACTTCCTCGAACGCGTCATCGAGAGCTCGGTTGACGGCATCCTGTCGGCCAACCTGGAAGGCGACATCCTCATCTTCAATCGCGCCGCATGCCGTATCTTCGGCTACGCGGCCTCCGATGTCGTGGGACGGATGAACATCGAGCAGATGTATCCACCCGGCGTGGCACGCGACGTCATGGCCAAGATCCGCGATCCGCGCGTCTCGGGACATGGCCGCCTCGAGGACTACCGCGTGGAAATGCTCAACGCCCGCGGCGAGAGCATCCCGGTCTCGCTCTCGGCAGCGCTCGTCATGGAGAACGATGTCGCGGTCGGCTCGGTCGGGATCGTCAACGACATGCGGGAGAAGCTGCGCATGGAGGAACGACTGCAGCGCGCGCAAGAAGCGCTGCGGAGTCGGGAGAAGCAAGCCATCGTCGCCGAGCTGGCCGGCGGCGCCGCCCACGAGCTGAACCAGCCGCTGACCAGCGTGCTGAACTACGCCGAGCTGCTCACCCGCAACCTCGAGGTGGAGACCCCTCTGCACCGGGCCGCCACCGTGATCGTGTCAGAGTCGGAACGGATGGCTGAGATCGTGCGAAAGATTGGCAAGATCACAAAGTACGAGACCAAGAGCTACGTGGGCGAGCAGCGAATCCTCGACTTGGAGGCGGCGAGCCGCGACTCGGATCCCTCCCCCCCCGAATAGACCGGTCCCTTGACGACCGCAGGGTGCGCCAGCACCCGAGGACCTGCGACTCAGTGCTTGACCTGCAAGACGAGGACCAGAACCCCGTTCTTGTACTTCTGGCCAGCCACGATGAACACCTTGCCGGGCTGGGCCTTGACCGACAGCAGGGGGAGGAAGTCCTTGCCTCCCGGTCGGTTGATGCTGGCGCTGAAGCGAACGGTATCGGAAAGCTCCTCGATCAGTGCGAGCCTCAGCACACGCTGGTTGGGCAGCTCGAGGCTCTGTGGCTCGCTCTTGCGTAGCGGCAGCGTTTGCTCTGCGAGCCAATCGAAGCGGTCGTAGAGGCTGAAGGGCTCTTCGAGCAACTGCGGCAGGTCCCCGATCCGTTCGTCGATCACCGGCTCCTGACCAGGCTTCTTCTCCTTGGACCGCGTCGCGTGCACCACCATGACCTCGACGGAGTACTTCGCGTTCTTCTGGTCAGGATTCGTCTGCTGAGGATGGGCGCGCTGCCCCTCGGCTCGCGCCTCCGGGGCGGCGGTCACCAACCCCACTCCCAGGGCCAGCGCCACCCCAGCGCCCAGCATCGTCCACGGTCGGCTCATAGCTGTTCCACCCTATCCTGACTGTCGGGGCCCTCGTCAACGAGCCAGACTACCGGAGTCGGAGTCTCCTCCCCGGACGACACCATGAAGATGGTGCCGCCATGGGCCCCAAAGTCCACGACCTCGATCGCCACACCTGGATCACTCTCCGCACCCGCAGGAGCGTCGGCCGCGACCGAAGCCGCTACCACCGGCCGTTCGGCGGCGGTCGGTCCGCTGGCCAGTGGTCGCTGGGACGTCGACGGACCACCAGCCGCCCAGATCACGAGCAGCGCGGCCGCCGCCAGGGCCAGCGCGCCGACGCCAGCCGACCAGCCCCAGATCCTTGCCGCAGAGCGTCGCGACGAGGCCGGGCCCGGCAACGGCAGCCGCTCGAGGACACGGTCCGCGATCTGGTCGGCCACTTCGGCTCGTGCTTCGGCATCCGAGTCGGCAAGCGCTCGGATAACGTCACCAACCTGATCGAGTCCGGCCATCACTTCCCGCGCCTCGTCCTCCAGTCCGTGTTCGGTGAGCTCCGCTTGAAACGCGATGGCATCCGACGCCGAGAGCTCGCCGTCGTAGAACTGCATCAGCCGCGCGTGGTTGAGCTCCTTCACGAGTCCTCCCCCGCTTGGTGTCCGGCTCGCCCCGACCGATGCGGGGTGGGGCCGAGATGCTCGTCGTAACAGTCAGCGAGAGCCCGCTGCATCTTCTGCCGAGCGTGAAACAGGCGACTCATGATGGTGCCCTTCGATACGCCCATTGCCTGAGCCATGTCTTCGTAGCTCATGCCCTCCACCTCCCGCATGAGGATGACCCCGCGGTGGTAGGGGGGCAGGGCGTCGAGCGCCTGGCGAATCCGCTCGGCGATCTCGCGGCGACGCACAACGTCGAGAGGATCGGCCCCGTCGACCCGGGAGAGGAGGGGGATTTCGGATTCATCGACCCGTCTCCGTTCGTCGAGCTCGGCCTCGCGACGCGCCGGCTTGCGCATGAGGTCGATCGAGAGATTGGTGACGATCCGGTAGAGCCAAGTAAAAAAACTCGACCCACCGTGGAAGGAGTCCAGTCCCCGGTAGACACGGAGAAACGCCTCCTGAACCACCTCCCGGGCGTCGTGTTCGTCGCGCAACAGCCCCATGGCGATGGCAAACGCCCGGCGCTGATGGCGCTCGACCAGCCGGCGAAACGCCGCCGGGTCTCCACTTCGAGCCTGTTCGATGAGAACACGATCCTGTTCCGCTTCTAGGTGACGGACCTTCTGGTTTGACGCCCGGCCGCTGGGACTATTCACCCGCATGACATGAGGATCAGGGGGGGGCTCGTCGCGTTCGCCACCCGAAGGCGGCGGATCGGTTCGCTCACCGGGCGAATCCGAGGCAATTCGCCGCGAATCCAGGGGGGGCATCACGGAATACTCTACGTTCCCCGCGCCCTTCCTGCCCCCTTTCTTCCACCTCGGCTCAAAGAAGATACGTCCCGATTACCGGCCTACCGGTCAGTGGAACGGATTGGGAAGGTCAAAGAGCCCACTTCGCGGTTCCGGCTCGTCGCCCGTCTCGAGCTCACCCAGGACCACAAACAGGTCGAACTCGCGATCACCGCGCTTCACGCGAACCCCGACGCGCTGGCCCACCCCGGCCAGACTCGCCTTCCATCGCAGCTGCTCTGGTCGCTGAATGGGCTGACCCTGGAACCCCACGATCACGTCGTCGACGCGAATCCCCGCGCGGTCACCGGGACCACCTGGAAGGACCCGCTTGACGAGAGCTCCGCTAGGCGCCACCGGCTGGTCGCGCCCCTCGACGGCCAGGATCTCGATACCGATCGCGGAGCGCTTCACGCGGCCGTCGCGAATCAGGTGCGGCAGCAACTCCTTGATCATGTTGATCGGAATGGCAAACCCGATGCTGTTCGCGTTGGCCCGGATCGCGGTGTTCACACCCACGACACGCCCCGCCATGTCGATCAATGGGCCCCCCGAATTGCCAGGATTGATGCTCGCGTCGGTCTGCAAGAAGTCGTAGTAGCCTGTCGGATCCCCCAGGCCCTTGACGTCTTGCTTCGTGCGCCCCTTCGCCGAGACGATCCCAGCAGATACCGTGTGGGACAGCCCGAACGGGTTGCCGATTGCCACCACCCAGTCACCAACGCGGATCGCGTCGGAGTCGCCCAGCGGCAGGTAGGGGAGCTCCTGAGCGTCCACGCGCAAGACCGCAATATCCGTCTTCGGGTCTGTCCCGACCACCCGAGCCTCGAGCTGCCGGTTGCCCTTGAACGTCACTTGGATCTTCGTGGCCTGGGCGATGACGTGGTTGTTCGTCAGAATGAGCCCGGAAGGGTCATAGACAAAAGCACTCCCGAGCCCCTCGGCCACCACCCGCCGGCGCCCCGAACGGCCCGTCTGGACCTGGCGGGTCTCGACGAATACCACCGCCGGATCGGCCTTGGCCGCGAGGTCTGCGAAGCTCTGCGGCGCCGCCGCACCCGGCGCAGCAACCACCGTCTTGGTCACCAGCGGCGTCGTCGCGGGCACGGGTTGCTGCCCCGCGGTCGAGGCGCTGGGCGCGGGATCGGGCGAGGACTGGAACGGGTTGCAGCCAACCAGCAACAAGAGGACGAACAGCGCTCGGGCGAATGTTGGCAACCGTGCTCGGGACATTGGTTCGGGGCGCCTTGCCGATCCGACCCGCGACCGGCTCACTGGTTCTTCGCCACTTCTACGTAGCGCATCCGCAGATCGTAGAGGACCTGGTCCAATGTGCGCTCTTCCTCAGCCGACAGGTTACCCTTCGTCTTCACCTGCAATAGCGCCAGGAGATCAACAGTCTGTCGGGCCATGGGGAGATTAACCTCGGCCTGGGTCCCGGCAGGAAGCGGTACCGCAGCGTCACCCAGGTGCATCAACGCCGAGCTGAAGAACGACAGCACGAAGGTCTGGAAGTCGATCTCCGGGAGATCGTCTCCCGCGCGGCTCGCCTTGGCGACCTCGAAGGCCTGAGCGCCTTCTCGCAGCTGAGCCGACGTGGGGCCCCCGCCACTCCCCCCGTTTTCACTCATGAGCCAGCTCCTTCTGGCTCGTCAGGCGACGCGACGGGTTCCGGAGTCGGTTCGGGAGGCGGGGGGTCCGCAGCGATTTCTGCTGCTGGCGGTGCAACCGGCGCGGGCTCAGGGGAAGCCGCAGGCGGCGCCGCGTACACCGGTTCGGGGGCGACCGGAGGGGCAGCCGGAGGCGCGAAGACGGGCTCCGGCGCGATCGGCGCAACCGCCACTGGCTCGGGCGCGGGCGGCGCCGGAGGGGGGGCCACCGGTGGAGGAGCTGCAGGGACAACCGGCGGGGGCGCGGGCGGCGCGTAGACCTCCCCCACCGAGGAAACCATCGATCCCGTGCTGGAGAACGCGCGCGGTGCGGCGATCTCGGTCGGCTGTGGCTCGACCACCTCCGCTTCGGGTGGGGCGAGCGCCGGCTGCGGGAGCTCCAGCGTCTCGCACTTCGACTCCACATCGGGAAGCACGCTCAAATGCTCCTCGACTTGGCTCGGGGAAATCTGTCGGGACTGGAGCATGCGCTCACGAACGCGCACATCGTACTTGAACTGATCGGGATCGCTCATCGGTCAGAATCTCTCTTGCGGGGTCTAGCGCCGCCGCCCTCTCGAAAGCAAGCGGTCTGGTGCAACGACATCGGTTGGTAGGGACTGCTCGGCGGCCAACGCCAGCGCTCGATTTGCAGCCAGGCGAAGCTCTTCTTCGGTCGCGGGGCGGACGGCACGCACTTCCAGGACGAAGCGCACCCTCTGGCCGGCCAGAGGGTGATTGGTGTCGAGTAGCACGGCGTCCGGCGTCACGTCGAGGACCTTGAAAATGAGCACCGCTCCGTCCGGGTTCTCCGCCTCGAACTCGTCGCCTGGCGCAGTGCCGACAGGGAACTCGCTGGGATCGACCTCCAGCACCGCCTCCTGGTCCCACTCCCCGAACGCCGCCGACGCCTCCAGCTCAACCGTTCTTTGATCTCCTGGTACCAGGCCGGCCAGCGCCGGCTCAAGCTGAGGTAGGAGCTGGCCAGCACCAAAGACCACCTCGGTGCCAGCTGGCTCGGACTGCGCGACCAGCTCGCCCTCTTCGTCGAAAGCCTGGTACGCGAGCGTGACAACCGTGTCCGGACCGACCTGAAAGTCGTCGGAGGGTTCCCGAACCGAGCTCATCGTCCCGTTCTGCCGCAAGCCGAACCCATGCCTGCGCATTAGGAGAATCTGCCGGCGATCGCAAGCAGCGCGGTCAGCGCGATCTCGACCTCCTCCTCGGTGGGAGGTGCCGGTCGCGCCCGGATCCGGTCCTTCACTGCGCGAAGTTCGGCACCAAAGCGCCGATAACGAGCCCGCTCTCGCTCGTTGCGTTCGCGAATCACCCACTCCGCGACGATTCTGTGGAGGTCCTCCACGTCACGGTTCATCATCGGAGCCAGCCGGGCTGCCAGTGGATGCGCCATCCCTCTCCTCGAGCGTAGCAGCGTCGCGCCGAAATGCGAGTTGCCAGCGGAGCCGACCCACGTATTTTTGCGCCCGTGCCCGCATCCCGAAGCCACCTTCTGTCCGCTCCGTCGGGACTGACCGCCGCCGCCCTTCCCCTGATGATTGCCTGGGGGACGGTCAGCGGGTGCCAGCAGGAGACAGGCTCGGGTGATCAGACGGGGTCCGCGGCACCCGCCAGCGCGGCCCCGACGCCCGCCAAGACCAAGCCCGCACGACGTCCAGCACAGCAACCGCTGGCAGGCGAGCGGGTCGACATCCCCGGCGGCGCCTTCATCGTCGGCAGCCGCCCGGGACGCGTCGGGCGCCATCCAGCATTGGAACCCCGTCGCTACCGAGTCGAGCTCGGGCCCTACCAGATCGACAAGCTGCCCTACCCCAATGACCCCGTCCAGCCTCCGTTGGTCGGGGTTAGCCGGGGCGAGGCCAGACGCCACTGCGCAGAACGCGGCGCCCGCCTCTGCACGGAGCTGGAGTGGGAGCGTGCGTGCAAGGGGCCGGACGGGGATGTCTACCCATCCGGAGAGAGCTGGCTGGACGAATGCATGTCCTCCGCCCAGCGCTGCGCCTCGGGGTTCGAAGTGCTCGGTCTGGGAACCGTGGTGCGCGAATGGACGGCCAGCGATGTGCTGGATCCCGAGCGCGGCGAGCCGCGGGGCGCTGCGGTTCGCGGTGGAGGGAAGGGCAAGCCGGGGGGCGCAAGTCACCGCTGTGCCCGCCGCGAGGCTCAGCCAGACGACGCGAAAGCTGACGACCTTGGATTCCGCTGCTGCAGTGGTCCGCCCAACGCCGCGAAGATCCCCGAACCTCAGCTTGGCCAGAACTTCGAAAAGAAGACGCTGAAGTCGTCGCGACTGGCGCAGCTGCTGGCGGACCACCCGCGAACCCGGCGGTTGGCCGAAGACGTGAAGTTCTTCCGCGAACCAGACGCCGCGAACACGGTCGTGGCCCGCGGTCCCGGCGATCGCAAGGGTTTTTCTTTCACGGTCGCTCCCTTGATCTGGAACCCGGCACCGGGCGCCAAGTTCCTGCTCGTCTCCGCGCGCTCCGGCAAGGAGACATCGTTCGTCGTCGCCTACCACGTGGTCGGTGACGACGAATACGCGCTGGCTGCCAGCTTCGTGATGGAGAACGAACCTGGGCCCATTGCCTTTGCGTACAGCGAGTACATCCGTCCGCGACTCCACTTCAGCGACTGCTGGGGGTGCCCGGGAGAAACGGGGAAGATCCTCTTCCGGAAGCCAGAGTCGATCGCCATCCTCCAGCCCTGAGGGCCGCGGCGCCTCACGTCGGAGCGGCAGGAGCGATCAACGCCAGCGCGTTCGAGTATCCCGCGGGTGGGTCAACGGGAACGAGTCGCCCGCCAGCGCTCTCCGCAGCGAAGCGGGCACAGAACAGCCCCAGCCCACGACCGTACCGCCCCCCGAGCTGGCCCTTGGCCGTCAATTGCCCCGCGGCGGAAAACGGCACGTCCCCCAGCCCCGTATCGAGCCGCGCGCCCTGATCGAGCACGATCACCCGAACCTCGCCACCCTCGGCGTCGGCGGTCAATCGCACCGACCTTCCCGCGCCGTGTTGAATCGCGTTTCTGAGAGCGTTGCCCAGCGCTCGGCGGTACATGTCTTGATGCACCGATACCCGCAGGGAAGGGCTGACCGCGGAGGGGTCGACCGCCAGCTCGACATCGTGGCTCTCGGCAGCCGCTCGGTGAGTCTTGACCATTTGCTCGACCACCGAGGCCACCGCGAGCGGAGTGCGACCTCCGGTCTTCAGTCCTGACATCGACTGGGACAGGATCTCGATGTTGTCGATGATGGCGACGAGTCCGTCGCAGGACACCAGCGCGTCGTTCACTGCGTCACGCAGATCCTCCTCGTCTGCATTCCGAGCAGCCGCCAAAAATCCGACATTGCTGTGGAGCGCGCTCAGTGGGTTGCGCAGATCGTGCGCCAGCAACCCCAGCAATCCAGATAGCGTCTTCGAGTCCAGCCCTTCGTCCACGTCCCAACTCCCCGCTGGCGAGCGCTTCATGATGGCACAGTGCCGGCGTGCTGACACGCACGCCAGCTAACCATCAGGGCAAGAGCCCCTCGCAGCGGTCTCAGGCTGAGAAGCAGCTCACACACCCCACCCGACCAGCAAAGAGCTGGGCCAACCGAGGCGTGCCTAGCTGACGGTATCAGCCGTCCGACGGGGCATCGTCGTCCACGTCGTTAACGCTGGGAATCTTCTTGATGTCCATGCGCGCCATCTTCCAGGCCCGTTGGACTACCCAGGACAACGAGCGGTCCAATCGCGCCGCCTCGTCCTTGATTTCTTGCAGCATCGCCTCAGGGAAGTAGAGGCTTTGCTTTCGCTTGTCGCTACCACCCTTGTTCGAATCGCCGTCAGCCACCAGCAAGCAACCCCGTTTATATGGCCTCGCGATGAGGCTGTTGGTGAGGGAGTGTCGCTCCACTCCACCCCTTGACGTACTAGCACCCACAGGGGCTCGAGATCAATTGCTCTCAACAGATCCGGCCGCGAGCTCCCGGGGATGCCAGTTCTTCGAGGGAGTTCCGCCGCGCCGCGTCTCGTTCGGTGTCCGAGCCGCCAAGTGTCCTATCATTCGGAAAGCAGCATGACGACCACCCAAAAAGCAGAGCGTCCGGCCCGTCGGCGGTGGGGTGTGTCCCTCGCGGCGCTGCTGGCGTGCCCGTTCCTGGGAGCCCCTGTGGCGCAGGCGACCACCGAGGCGGAGAGCCCCTATCGCGTCCTCGACCAGATGGCCCGAGTCCTGGTGCGTGTGGAGACCGGCTATGTGGAACCAGTCGACCACGACCGGCTGCTTACCGGAGCCATCAAGGGCATGGTCGCCGAGCTCGATCCCCACTCGTCCTACCTTCCCGCTGAGGACTACGAGATCTTCCAGAGCGACACCGAAGGGCGCTTCGGCGGGATCGGTGTCGAGGTCGATTTCCAGGACGACTTCGTCACCGTGATCGCCCCCATCGAGGAGTCGCCCGCATTCCGAGCTGGAGTCCGATCCGGAGACCGGATCATCGCCATCGACAGCGTGAGCGTGCGCGGACGCGCTGCTGCTGATCTGGTGCGGCAGATGCGCGGCAAGCCCGGCTCGAAGGTCACCATCACGGTGCGCCGTGAGGGCGAAGACCGACTCCTGTACTTCTCCCTGGTCCGCGAAGTGATCGAGGTCAGCAGCATCGCTACCAAGCAACTCGCGGAAGGCGTTGGATACATCCGCATCAAGCAGTTTCAGAGCGGCACCCATACCGAGTTGCTCCAGGGCATCGCCGCCCTCCGACAGGACGCGCGGCTCTCGGGGGTCCTCCTCGATCTACGAAACAATCCGGGAGGACTCGTCAACGAAGCGAGCGCCGTCGCCGATGAGTTTCTCGCCAGCGGCGTCATCTACACGACCCGGCACCGGGGCGAAGTGATAGACGAAGTGCGCGCCACCCCCTACGGAGCGCTGCAGCGGGGCCCGGTCGTCGTGCTCGTGAACGAATACAGCGCGAGCGCCGCCGAGCTGGTCGCGGGCGCCCTCCAGGACCATCGCCGCGCGGCCATCGTCGGCGCTCGCACCTTCGGCAAGGGGTCGGTCCAGACGATTCTCGACCTTCCCGGTGGTGACGGTCTGCGCCTGACAACGATGCGCTACTACACCCCCAGCGGGCGTGCGATCCAAGCCCAAGGCATCGAGCCGACGCTGCTCATCGAGGGCGGCTACGGAAAGGATCGCAGCTATGGGGTACTGCGCGAACGCGACCTGGACAACCACCTGCCCGCCGAGGGACCGCCAGGCACCAGTCCCCCCGGCGGCGAACCGGAAGAATCCGCACCCGAAGCCGAAGTCATCAAGACTCACCTCGGTGTCGCGCTGTCGCGCGATCTTCCCGACGATCCCACCGGAGGTGCCGACCTGGCGCTCAGCGTGGGGTTTCAACTCCTCACCGGCAGACTGCGACTCGGCAGCTAGACCAACCAGCAGGTTGTTTGTTGGTCCAACTCAACGATCTAGAACGCCGACCGAGCAGCAGGGCGAGCGGGAAGCTCGGTATTCCAGGGGGCGGCCCCAGCCGCCCTCGTCTCTGTCACGCGCGCGCCGTGGTCCCGTCCCGTCGCTCCGAGCTCAGCTGACGATGCTCCGCGCGGTCCCGCCTCGACATGCCGTAGCGTCAGGACCTGACGGCCGAATTTCCAACCGCTTCGTCACCCGCGGTTGACGGCCCAGTGGTTCGACGGGTAGGGCCCCGTCGAGCCGGGGGGACAAGCCTCGAGAGCCAATCGTGACACAGCCCCGAACTGGACTTTGCGGCATGGCGCTGACCTGGGCCATTGCCGCCTGCAGTCCCGGCGACGCCCATGATCTGTCGGGCGACCCGAGCGGTTTCGGAGGGACATCGCCAAGCCCATCACCCGCTGGCGGGGCCAACTCGATGGGCAGCTCCGAGCCAACCTTCGGACTGGGCTCCAGCACGGGCAACCCGCCCGGCGGCGCAACGGGTGGCTCGCCCCCGCTGGGCGGCCCCCTACCAATTGGTGGGACCGCACCCGACCCGGATCCCATTGGAGGTGTAGGCAACTCACCTCCCGCCAGGCCAGGCCTGGGTGGACAGGGCCCCACCGGAGGCTCCTCTTCGCCCAGCAGCGGGGGAGGCGGCGTCCGGACCGACAGCGGTGGGAGAGGCGGCGCCGGCGCGGGTGAGCGGGACACCGACATCCCACCCGCTGGCGCAGGCGCCCCACCAGCTACTGCCACCGGTGGGGCACGGGTGACGGATGTCTCGGCAGCGGGCGCGAACAGCGGCGGTGCAGCATCACCACCTGGTGGAGCGAGCGGCGCCGGATCAACAGCGGCGGGCACCGGGGAAGCGCTGCGCATCGAGGCGGAAGAGTACGCGCGGTACTTCGATACCACCGCCGGCAACGCTGGTGGCGACTACCGCACCGATGACGTGGACCTGCAGTCGTGTCCCGAAAGTGGGTTCAACGTCGGGTGGACGGCGCCGGGAGAGTGGCTCGAGTACGACATCGAGCTGGCGACCACCGATCACTTCATCCTGGTCGCGAGAACGGGAACCCCGTTCGGGGCGCCCGCGGGGATTGCGGTCGACGTTGATGGCGAAAGGGTCGGCGACTGGACCGACGTGCCCGCCACCGCCGCGTGGCACGACTACACCGACGTCGTCATCGGCTCCACTACCCTCGCTGCCGGTCCACACGTGGTCCGCATTTCTATGAACGGCGACTTCGCGCTCACCTACCTGGTGATCCGCTCTGCGACCCGCCCCACACCACAGAACGGTCATCCGGATCCGGGGCCCGCGCCGTCGCGCCCTTCAGGTTTCATCGGCGCCGCCGAGCGTTGGGGCCACCTGCAGGTCGTCGACGGCCAACTTCGCGACGAGACCGGCACTCCGGTTCAGCTCCGCGGAGTGTCGACGCACGGCCTGCAATGGTATCCGCCGCGCGTCGGCTACACCATCCCCCGCCTTGCCTACGATTGGGGTGTGGATGTGGTGCGCCCTGCAATGTACGTCGAGGACTACAAGGACGGCAGCCACTGGGGAGGATACGTCGAGCAATCCGACTACATGAAGCGAGAGGTGGTCGCGACCATCGACGACGCGATCGAGTCGGGCATCTACGTGATCGTCGACTGGCACATCCACAACGACCCCACCCAGTTCACGACGCTGGCCATCGACTACTTCACCGAGATGGCGCAGCGCTACGGCGATTCGCCCAACGTGATCTACGAGATCTGCAACGAACCCGAGTACGTCAGCTGGGATGTCGTGAAGCAGTACGCCAACGAGGTGATCCCGGCGATTCGCCAAGTCGACCCCGACAACCTGATCCTGGTGGGAACGCCCAATTGGTGCCAGGACGTGCACGTGGTAGCCGACGAGCCGCTCGACGCGGAGAACGTGGCGTACTCACTGCACTTCTACGCGGGAGCACATGGTCAGTGGCTGCGAGACCAGGCGGACTACGCGCTCGGAAAAGGGCTACCGCTCTTTGTTTCGGAATGGGGAACCAGCAACTACAGCGGCGGTACCGACGGCCTCATCTACCTCGCGGAGTCGGACACCTGGATGAATTGGGTGGAGGATCGTGGCCTCAGCTGGATCAACTGGTCGTTCTCGAACAAGAACGAAACATCCGCCGCCCTCCGCCCGGGAGTCTCTCTGGCAGGCCCCTGGGATACGGCGGCGCTGAGTGAATCCGGGCGGTACGTCCGCGGCCGACTGCAGGCAGCGCGAGCATCGTTGCGACCCTATTGAGCAGCCTCCACGATGCCTGCATCGCTGGGGACCGAGCGTATGACGCGGAAGCGTTGGCGCAGCAACTGAAGCGGTAGGGGTACCAGGTCGTCATCCCCTCAATTCCGACACGGAAGACGCAGCGCGAGATCGATCGACATCTGTATCGAGAACGCCACCTACTCCGCATCGTCGCCATGCTCACGGCCATGGTCTTGAAGATCTCGGGCTCGGGCTCCGACTCCGGGCACCTCCGTGCCCTGGGCTGGGGCTCGGTGCGCCTTCGAAGACACTCCCTCGTTCCTTTGCAGCATCGATCGGGGACGAACGCGGGTGACCAGCACGCCGCGATCGAGCACCGGGCGCAAGACCTCGCCGCTGGGCTTCACAGTTCGAAGATCGGCACGATCTCACCAGCGCGATCCTGTCCGCGAAGCTGGACGCTGTACCGCTCGATGCCGGGCTGCTCCCGGATCTCGGACTCACTGACGTAGATGAACCCCGGCCGGAAGAGGGACGACGGGATGGCAAATGGCATCCCGACTTCGCGAACGGCATCGGGAGCAGGCACGGTCGACCACGGCTTCGCGACCACCCGCGAGGTGACGTGAAGCTGCCACGGACGCGGCGTGGGTCCAGTCGCGGTGACGTAGACGCGGAGCCGGGGTGCGACGGACGGGGCCCATTCCCACCCGAGCAACGTCAATCCCGCGGCGTTCCCGGTCTGGATCGGGTGGAGGCGCGCCAGGAGTTCCTCGCGCAGTCCCGCGGCTCCGCTCCGGTCCCCCTGGGCCAGCGCGATGTTGTGGGAAATGCGAAGGCGTTCACCATCCACCCGCGCCGCGGCGGGAGCGATGTTCGGGGTCCATCCCAGGTGGTACCGAAGCTCCCACGTCCAATGTTGGTCCGGGACGAAGCCAAAGGCAGGATCGTGCGCATCGACGAGATAGCGCTCCCAGGCCGCTGGTTCGCGTCGCGTCAGTCGGTAGCCATCGAGAGGGCCCGGGCCCGACGCCACACGCGCCACCCAGAAGGGGCCGTAGGCGGACACGGAGGCGCGGGAGAGGAGCACCCGCAGAAACTCGGCGTCGGCAAATCGCGAGTCGACCAGCAGCGTGGACCCAGACTGCGGGACGTAACCAACGACCTGCACGGGGTGACGCAGCGCCCACTCGAGCGCCCAAGAGTGCTTCATGCCGACATGGAGCGCCACCGTCTCCCCCCTCCCGAGCCGCGACCGCAAAGAGCGGGCCAGTGCGATCTTGTCCGCGTCCTGGTGAATCAAGCGCCAGCCATCATCGAAGCGCTTTCCCGTACGGCGCGCGTAGCCCAACGTCTCAACGGCATCCGGAAGCATGGCCACCGGTAGCGCCAATCCGGCGGCGAAGCCAACCGCCGCGAAGCGTTGACCCAGCCGTTGCCGCCCGCGGGACAACCAGGCACCGGCTTCGCCCACCGAAGCGACCACCGCTCCGACCGCATACGCTAGATAGAGAGCGAAGTACTGTGGCCAGAAGACATGCACATCTGCCCCTTGCTTGAACACGACGTACTGAAACGCTGCCATGCCCAGCACCGCCAGGGGTAGCGCCTCGAGGTCGCGACGAAGCCACGAGGAGCGGACGAGCAGCACGGGGAACGCCAGCTTTCCCACCGCGATCCCGACGGGGGTGAAGCTGAGCTCGATCCAGTGGCGCCGGGCGTCGAGGATGTCGGCGAGGGGCCGCTCTGCGCCTGTGGAGCGAGCACCCGCCTGACGTAGCAACTCCTCGAGCTGATCGAGCTCGAGGAATGCCCCCAGGTAGAAGCTGCCGACCAGCACCACCAGTGTCGAGAGCCATGCCCAGGCCAGCCAGAATCGCCGCTGATCGAGCGGCTCGTACCAGCGGCGCGCCAGCAGTGTTCCGCGCACCAGTCCCAGCACGAGCACGATGCCGGCGAACACGAACGCCGGCCAGTCTGCGTTCAATGCGTGGG
>JBNLDK010000250.1:0-9450 GCA_050304295.1 Polyangiaceae bacterium | reverse complement strand
GGTGGTTCGCGACGCCACACCCTGCACCAGAAATGCAAAGCACTGATGAGTCTTCCTCGACGCCGAGGAATCGCTCGTCCACTTCCGTGTCCTCGTAGAGGATGTTGTAGACGAAGGCGTTGCTGAATAGCTTCTCGAACGTCCAGTCGCGCAGCATGGGGGATAGCACCTCGCCTCTAGCGCCCAATGGGGACACGGGCACGTTATTGTGCCGGGGCGGGAAAGCAAGCATTACACGACGCAGAGCGTCATCCGTTCAGCTGTGGTAACGCCGGGAGCGGCCTGCTGGCCGACAAGAGCGTGTATGAATACATGGACTTGGCGCCTGATCAGGTCTCACCGGGACGCTCGCAACATGCCGTCGGCCTGGTTGCTGCGCAGCTCGCATCTGCCCCCACTCGCCACGTGTGCTCGAAACAGCGGCTGGCGCAGCTTGAGACAGCCATTGCGCAGTCGCTGAAGTCGTAGCTGTCGCAGCGCGGCGTGGCGCCGCTTTCCGGTCCCACGCAGCAGCTCGCCGGCTCGCACGAGGTGCAGGAACACATCTGAGTTTCCGCGATGCTATGGCCTGGCGTCTTTGGCGGAGCGTTGACGATTTCGACCTTGGCGGGTGGGCTCTGGTAGGCGGTGGAAGGGGTGCACGCGCCCTGCCCCAAGGCGATGAAGGTGCCCACCGTCAGCGTGTGGAAGTTCACGTTGGTTCGACCCCTCCTGAATCGCAGGCTTGGGCTCGTCGGTCTGTCCCGTCCGTCCATGCTGACGCCCCAGGAATGTCCGCGACCCTACCTCGTCTCTTGGGGGCAGGGTGGAGCCGTCTTCCGTCCCAGACCGGCGAGGCCCTGACGATTGCTCCGCTGGCGTCCCCTTGCGGAAACCGTTCCCAATGATCACCCTACTTCCACCATGACTGGCGAGGATTCCCGACACCCCCATTCGGACGAAGCGCCGCCGGACGCAGAGTCTTCCGCATCGCGGGACCTTGCGGATGGTCTCGACCTCATGATGCGCGCGGCTCGAAAGGCTATGCGTGGCTTCGACCGCACGCAGCTGGAGTCGCTTGGTCGGCGCGCAGTGCGGTCGGTAGAAAACCTCGATCCGAAACAGGTCAGCGATCTTGGCCGCAAAGCCGCTCGCCACCTCGATCCCCGCAAGATCGAGGAAGTGGCCCAGGACGCTGGTCGTGAGCTGATGAACGTGATCGAGCGCGTTTCTGACCGAATTGACGGTCTCGTCTCGAGCGCACGGGGCACTTCAGACGCACCTTCCGAGCCCAGGGCCCGCGTTCGAGTCGACGACGACTGACGAGGGCTTCCCTCGGCGCTGGGTCGAGCGCTAGGGTACGCGAGGGCCGGCCTCGAGCGGCCGGCATCCTCGCCGATGCCCAAAGATCCGCGCTGTGCCCCACTGCCCGATATCGAGCTCGAATCTGTCGAGCTCCTCGAGGACAGCTCACCTGGCTTCATGGCTTTGGACCGCCGTCGCCTTCGGGCGCGCTATCCCGACGGGTCTTGGAGCGAGCCGTTTCTATACGACGCTGTCACGCGGCGCCTGCTCGATGCAGTGGTCATCGTGCCCCATTTCGAACGCGAAGGCGCGACCTGGGTGTACCTGCGCAGCGCGGTACGTCCGCCGATTACCTATCGCGACCCGGCGCGATCAGCTGTGGCGGAGACAAAGAGGGCCTCGCTGTGGGAGCTGCCAGCGGGACTGGTCGAGCGCGACGAGGAGAGCAGCCTAGCGGGGGTGGTTCGGTCTGCCCAGCGGGAGCTCCTCGAAGAAGTGGGCTTCGATGTTGGCGTCGAGGCGTTTGTGCAACTTGGGCCCAGCACATTTCCCGCGCCGGGGTTCATCGCCGAGCGACACTTCTTCTTTGCTGTCGGTGTCGACCCCGAGCAGCGCGGAGAGCCGACCCTGGACGGGTCACCGCTCGAGCGCGGGGGGATCGTGCTCGAAGTGTCGCTCGAGGAGGCGCTGGCCATGTGCCGCTGCGGCGCGATCGAGGACGAAAAGACCGAGCTTGGCCTGCGCCGCCTGAGGGAGCTTCGGCCATGACTCGCGTCGTGGTGGTGGCCAAGCGCTCGAGCTACGACCGCTACGTGGTCGAGGAGAACGACGCTCACGTGCGGGGTCTGCTCAAACGCGGTGATCCCGTCGTGAAGCGATGGCGGCGTGCTGCCACCGACCACCAGCGCTCTCTCGACGAGGTCGAGCGCGTTCTCCACCGACTGGGGGTGCACTACGTGCTGGTGCGCAACCCCAACGCCCAGTTCGATCCCGTGGATGCCGACCTCGTGGTGACGGTCGGGGGAGACGGGACCATGCTTGCGGCATCTCACAACGTGGCCGACGTGCCGCTCCTGGGTGTCAATAGCGCACCCCGGTCCAGTGTTGGGTTCTTCTGTGCGGCGCGCGGCACCACGGCGAAGCGACTGATCCCCCGCGCCCTGGACGGCGAGCTGCCTAGCGTCCGCTTGGGTCGGATGCAAGTCACGGTCAACGAGCGCGTCCGTTCGACACGTGTGCTCAACGAGGCGCTCTTCTGCGCGGCCTCTCCGGCAGCCACCTCTCGCTACATTCTCCAGCACCAGCGGATCAGTGAGGAGCAGCGCAGCAGCGGTTTCTGGGTGGGCCCGGCGGCGGGCTCCACCGCCGCCCTACGCTCGGCGGGGGGCCGGGTGCTGCCGCTCACTTCTCGTCGGATCCAGCTGGTGGTGCGCGAACCGTACGCCGCGTTTGGGAAGCAGTACCGACTCTTGCGTCTGGTCATCGAACCTCGCCGGCGTCTCGTCGCGAAGAGCAAGATGAGTCAAGCATTCATGTTTCTCGATGGGCCCTACAAGACGGTTCGGGTTCGCCTTGGCGACGAGGTCACGTTCAGTATCTCGGACGAGCCTCTGACAGTGCTGGGTCTCGACGCGCGGCGCACGAAGGCGCGGTGAAGATGCACGGCCGGGATCTCGAGCTCGGTGCGCGTCGCGACGACCAGTCCCCAGTGAGACTGCCGATCGCCGCGCTGCTGCGTCACGCAATGGCGCTCGGTTCCAGCGGGTCGGGAAAGACCGTCTTCTGCAAGGTGGTCGTCGAGGAGTTGCTGCGCGCTGGCTGCCCTGCCATCTGCGTAGACCCGCAGGGTGACCTCTGCAGCCTGGTGACTGCCGGTGATCCAGCAGAGGTGGCGGAGAAGGGAATCGACCCGGCGCGCGTCACCGAGTTGTTGGAGCGCACTGATCCCGTCATCTTCACGCCCGCTTCCCGAAAAGGCGTCGCGCTGTGCGCCGATCCGGTCGAGCGCGACGTGCACCTGCTCGAACCCGCGGAGCGGCTCCAGGCATACAGTCGGACGGCGGGCATGGTTGTGAGCCTGCTCGGGTACGATCCGGACGGCGACGACGGAGCCGGGCTAGCGGCTGTCCTCGACACGGTGCTGACTGAGCGCGCCGACGCCGGCCGTCCAGTAGAGAGCCTCGACCAGCTTACCGATCACCTGTTGCGTTTGGACGACCAGCAGGCGTCCCGGCTGGGACGCTTCCTTGACGCGAAGAAGCTGAAGACCGCGTGCCAGCGCCTCGCGCGCCTGGACGTGGGAGCGCGGCGGTTGCTGTTTCACGAGGGGCTGCCCATAGACATCGATTTGCTTCTGGGCCGCCGTCCCGGGGCCGAGCCGCCGCCGGGCAAGAATCGGCTGAGCATCATCTACCTCAACACTCTCAGCAGTCAGGAGGACAAGGATTTCTTCGTTGCCGCGCTCGCGAGCCGCCTCTACGCGTGGATGCTGAAGAACCCTAGCCGTGACCCGCAGCTCCTGTTCTACCTCGATGAGGTGGCCCCCTTCGTCCCGCCGGTGCGCAAGCCTGCCGCGAAGGACCCGCTGGTTCTGCTCTTCAAGCAGGCGCGCAAGTATGGCGTGTGTTGCTTGATGGCCACACAGAACCCCGGCGACGTTGACTACAAGGCGATGGCCCAGTTCGGGACGTGGGTACTCGGTCGCATGACCACCCGACAGGACCTGAAGAAGCTGACCCCGACCATCAAGTCCCTCGCACCCCTGTCGAGCGACGCGGTCATCTCCGCCCTTCCGTCGCTGAAACCGGGGGAGTTCATCGTCCTATCGCCTGACCACCTGACCGAGCCCTGCCCACTCGGAGTGCGATGGCTGCTCACGCGGCACGAGACGTACGACGAGGAGCGGATTGCCGAGCTAGCCAATGGCGGGTGGCGCGAGCGCTTCGGGTTGCTGGAGGTGGGCGGAGCCCCGACTTCCGCGTCGCCTCCCCCCCCGGCAGCTGCCCCCACGCCTGCGGCTGGGGCTGCGCCGGCACCCGGCGCTGATCCCGGGCCGCCTCCCGTCAGTTCTGCGCGCCCGGTCGCGGTCCCGGTCGAGGCGTCGTTACCTGCCACCGCTGCTTCGCCCGCTGCGCCGTCTGCCAGTCGTCGGGGGATCACTCGCACGGCGCCTCTCGCGGTACCGCCCACGATGCCAATGCCGGTTGCACCGCCACCGGCCACGGCCTCCCCGCCGCCTACGCCTCCGCCAGGCTGGACGCCGTCGCCCGCTGCGCCACCGGCGGCGGCTGCGGCCTCCCCGCCGCCTACGCCTCCGCCAGGTTGGACGCCGCCGCCCATCGCTCGCCCGGCGGACGGGGCGGCCGCGGTGCTCCCGGAAGCGCCGGTGCTCACGTCTTCGCCCCCGACGCCCGCGGTTCCCCCCGTCGCGGTTCCCTCTGCCCCGATGCCAGCTCCCCCGGTCGATGCGACGCGTGTGGAGCTCGAGCGTCAGGGGGCCGTGTTGGCGCGCCGCAAGGAGATGAGCGTCGTGGAATTTGCGCGCGCCCTCGGATGTGGCGAGGGCAAAGCTCGCCAGGTGCTAAAGGAGCTGGTCGAGGCCCGCCTGGCGCGCAGTTACAAGGCGGGTCGCACCCCGATGTACTGGGCCCTATCGACACGGGGCCGACCGGATCTGGGCTTGACGGGCAAGGTTCTGGCTGTCGTCGCACACGTCGACCAGCGGGGAGCGCAGCACATCGCGCGGGAGCATGCACGGGGCAAGCTGCTTGGGCTGATCGGTCAGGACGAGAGCTTCGAACGAGCGGAGCTCGTCCATCGCCTGGTCTACCGGCTCGACTTCGAAGAGCGGGTGGAGCGCCCGGTGCTGGGCGGGCTCTTGGGCTCGCGGCGCGATCAGCTGCTCGGAAGCGTGTACGTGCACCCGAGGACGCTGCAGCTGCTGGTGTACGTACCCCAGTCCGGCATCGTCTTCGCAGACAGGCCAGCGGAGCACGCGAGTGATGTGGCTGATTTCGATGGAGTCGCCCAGCTCGTGGAAGTCGCGCCAGGCGACCTGGCGATCGAGGAGAGTGATTGGGCCGAACGGCGTCAGATAGCTGACGTGAAACGCGCGGTGAAGCAGCGCTACTCGGTTGTCGCGGGGCGAGCCCGTCCCGTCTTTGTGCCGACCTGGCGACTGATACTGCGGACGGGTGCCGGCACGGCGTTTCGGGTTGTCCAAATCGATGCGCTGACCGGTCGTGCCGTTGACTGGCCGTGAGGCGCCGCAGCGGGGGATCCGCGGCGGGAACGGAGTTGCGCCCTGGACATGCCGAACGGGAGGAGAGGCTGGCCGCCAAGCTCCCATGACTGGCGCGCGCGGCCTGGCCAGCGTGGGCGGCTCACGTTGCGTCATCGACCGCGCCATCTGCTGCCGCGCCCACCCAAATTGAAAAGGGCCCCCGCCTGGCGGGAGCCCTCTGGGCCCAGCTGGTGCTGGTGGGTGGCTACTTGCGGCGTCCGAACGGCTCGCGCCCAGCGTAGATGGCGCCGTCGTCGAGCTCCTCGGCGATGCGCAGGAGCTGGTTGTACTTCGCCATGCGGTCGCTGCGGCTCATGCTGCCGGTCTTGATCTGGCCAGCGTTGGTCGCGACGGCAAGATCGGCGATGAACGAGTCCTCAGTCTCTCCGGAGCGGTGCGAGATGACCGACGTGTACTGGGCGCTGGTGGCCAGTCGAATGGTGTCGAGTGTCTCGGTCAGTGACCCAATCTGATTGACCTTGATCAGGATGGAGTTACCGACACCCTGATCGATGCCGCGCTGCAGTCGCTCCTTGTTGGTGACGAACAGGTCGTCGCCGACGAGCTGGATCTTGCTGCCCAGCTTGTCGGTCAGCTTCTTCCAGGTGTCCCAGTCGTTCTCCGCGACTCCGTCCTCGATGCTGACGATCGGGTACTTTTCGCAGTAGTTGGCGTAGATGCTGATCAACTCGTCGGGCGTTCGGTCCTGCCCGTCGAACGTGTACTTGCCCGAGTCCTTCTTGTAGAACTCGCTGGCTGCGGCATCGAGCGCGATACAGACGTGCTCACCCGGCTTGTAGCCGGCGGCCTCGACTGCCTGGCAGATCTTCTGCAGCGCAACCTCGTTGCTCTCCAGGCTGGGAGCGAAGCCACCCTCGTCACCCACCGCAGTGACCAGGCCATCCGCCTTGAGAATC
Source organism: Polyangiaceae bacterium (assembly GCA_050304295.1). Lineage (GTDB taxonomy): Bacteria > Myxococcota_A > Polyangia > Polyangiales > Polyangiaceae > JAFGBI01. The sequence continues at coordinate 2,967 of JBNLDK010000250.1, read as the reverse complement.
TTCTTCAGGTTGTGGAAGACCTCGGCACCGCATCGGAGCGCGTCGGCGTAGACGTCGAACCCAAGCGGAACGATCATGAACTCTTGGCACTCGAGATTGTTGTCGGCATGCTCGCCACCGTTGATGACGTTCATCATCGGCGTCGGCAACACGCGCGCTTGGACGCCACCCAGGTAGCGCCACAGAGGCACGCCGACCGTCTCGGCGGCCGCTCGGGCGGTGGCCATCGAAATGGCGAGGATGGCGTTTGCGCCCATCTTGGACTTGCCTGGCGTTCCGTCCAGCTCGAGCAGGCGCTGGTCGACACCGGTTTGGTCGAGCGAGGAGAGACCGCAAATCGCGGGTCCCAGCTTCTCGTTGACGTTGGCCACCGCCTGCTGCACGCCCTTACCCAGGAATCGCGACTTGTCGCCATCGCGCAGCTCTAGGGCCTCGTGCTCACCGGTGGATGCGCCACTGGGGACGGCGGCGCGGCCAAGGCTTCCGCTGGACGTTTCAACGTCCGCTTCGACGGTGGGGTTTCCGCGAGAGTCGAGGATCTCGCGCGCTGTGACAGAAATGATCTCCGGCATGGGCGGGGCATTAACACGGATGCGACGGCACCGCGATAGGTACAGTGCGCAACCGACTTACCGTTCTGCCAGGGCCAAAGTCGTTGTATTAACAGAACTTTTCCAGAATAAGTTGACGTGACGTAAGGGTCCCGAACGGTGGGTCGCCTTGCCGTCATTGGTCCCCCGAAGCCACCACGCCTGTCCCACGGCGAGCCGGATTGCTCCTTGACTGAGCCGCGTCAAAGTCGCGATGCTCCCGGTCGCGGGGAATTCACACCGTACACCGGGAGTTGCCGATGCGGATAAAGCGCTGTTCGACGCGAGAGATGACCCTCTCGCTTTGCGTCATTTTGGGTTCGGCCGTGGCCATGACGGGCTGCGGTAAGGTGATCGCTTTCGAGGGGGCCACCCCCATCAACATTGCGGGGGACCCGCCGCCGCCGCCTCCGCCTCCACCGGAGCCGGAGCCGGAGCCGCCGAAGCCGCCGCCTCGCGTGGAAGTGCGCGACAACAAGATCGAGATCCGGGAGAAGATCCAGTTCGAGTACAACAAGGCGGAAATCAAGGAAGTCTCGTTCGATCTGCTCGCCGAGATCGCCAAGGTGATCAAGGAGAACCCCCACATCAAGAAGATCCAGATCGAGGGACACGCGAGTGCTGACGGGAACGACGCCTACAACATGGCGCTCAGTGACCGTCGCGCGAAGGCGGTCATGCAGCACCTCGTCGACAATGGTGGCATCGAGAAGGGCAAGCTCGTCGCCAAGGGATTTGGCGAGACGAAGCCGATCGCCGACAACGAAACTGAGGAAGGCCGCGAGAAGAACCGTCGCGTCGAGTTCAACATCATCGAGCAGGACGTGACGAAGAAGAAGGTCGAGATCGACGAGACGACTGGCAAGGAGAAGGTCGTCGAGGAGACCAAGGAGGCCGTGGGGGCCGGGAAGAAACCCCAGCCTGCCAAGAAGGACGAAATGGCCAAGTGAGCCGGGAAGGAGCAAAGACCATGAAGAAGACTCTTTCGATTCTCGGCCTGACGGCCCTCGCGCTTTCCACCACCCTCGGCTGCGCCGTTCGCGACGCACAGATGTTCAGCGACGACACCACCGCCGTGATGGTGACACGCAGCCCACAGATCAAGACCTGCTACGACGAGGTGTTGAAGACGGATGCCGCGGCGGCTGGCAGCGTCGTCGTGGCATTCACCGTCGAGAAGAAGACGGGCGCGATCATCGACCCGCAGATTGTTCCTGAGCGCACCACAGCTCCCGAGGCGCTGGGTCAGTGCGTGATGGGGTCGATCAGCGGCCTGGCCCTTGACCCGCCCGACCAGAACGAGGGCGCTGGCGTCTTCACCTGGACGTTCGTGGCGAATGCCCCAGGTGGGGCCACGGTCGAAGCTGCCGAAGGTGTCGACCCGGCAGCGGCACCGCCTGCTGGCTGACGCTCAGGACCAGCAAGGAGAGTTGGGCGCGGGATCTTCACGGATCCCGCGCTCGCTTGTTTGTGGAGGGCGCTGCCTGCGCCGTGCGTGGAGGAGGGTCGCCGTCGGTTCCTGGCGGGCCTCTTGCTCCCGGAAGGGTCTTGGACGATGCTGACGAGCATTCGCAGGAGCCGATATGAAGCCCGCACCACCGAATCGAAACCGAAAACTCCTCCGTACTTCGGGGGGCGCGCTGTTGGCCGCCCTGCTCGTGGTGGGAGCCAGTGGATGCCAGGACAAGGCCAAGCCAAAGTTCGACGAGTGCGTGAGGCTCGAGTCGGAGTGGGAGACCATCAAGGCGCGTGATGCCTGCAAGGCGGCGGTCGAAGCGGATCCCAACAGCAAGTCCGGAAAGCTGGCCGCCGGGAAGCTGACCTACCTCAACGAGCAGGCGGACAAGGCACTCGATGAGAAGAACGAGAAGGAGGCTCCCTGCAAGGTCGGCAAGTGGGTGACTCACTGCATGTGGAAGGGCAAGCCGCGACCCAGCTTCCTGGAGGCGGAGACCTACGCGAAGTGCAACAAGGAAGCCGACGAGGTGCGCATCATCGGCATGACCTGCCCCGAGTGCGAGTGCGCGGACCGCTTCGTTTCGCCGTACAAGCAAGAGGAATAGGCGGCACGCTCTACTGCGGTCGCGGCGGCGTGAGCAAGCCCGACGCGAGCGCGTCTCGCCTGCGTCGTTCTGTCCCAGAGACCGACCAATCCTGGTCGCGGGTTGATAACGGCTACCTAGTCGGCTATGGCCTGCGGCAATGTACGGATCGGTGGGGATCCGGGGACGGAGGACTGTTTCTATGCGACTGAACATTGTGACGATCCTGTTGGTGGGTGCCGCGGCGTGCTCCGCGGCGACCGCTTGCGGTGGCAAGGGAGACGACGACGACAGCACCCCGGATGCGGGTGGCGCTGCGGGCGCCAGCACCGGCG
>JBNLDK010000249.1:0-123655 GCA_050304295.1 Polyangiaceae bacterium | reverse complement strand
CCGTGGCTCGGATGCGTGCTGGTCGCCTCGTTGACCCTCGCTTGCAAGACGCGCGGGGGCGAGGCTCCCGCTGATGCGCCGGCCGGAGCGAGTGCGGCCACCAGTGGCAGCGAGGCGCCGTCGCCGTCCGTCGCCCCAGTCTCGAGCAGCGCGTCGCCGTCACCCCCCGGAGACGGTCGCCTGCCGTTCGCCTACGATCCGGTCACCCCAGCGGCCGCTCCGGGGGACATGGTCCTCGCTCCACCCCGCCAGTGGATCGACAATGCCCTCGTACACGGCATCGACGAGCAACCCTTCATGTTCTTCCGCGCCGAGCTGCTCGAGCGGGGAGAAGCAGGCTCGGTGGTGAAGACGCCGGCGGGCCGTCTAGAAGCGATCCCCAACGCCCTCCTGATCCCCATCCCCAAGGGCGGTCGCGCGCGGGCCGGACAGATCGTGCTGACGGCGTGGCAATCGGGAACGGGGCTGCAGCGAGCGATGGTCATCAAGGATGGCACGCCCGAGTCGCCGAACGTGCACTACCTGGATCTCAAGTACAAGCATCCGTCCGGACTCGGCAAGGCGACCGAGCGTCTCGCCCCGGACAGCTTTCGGCTGCTCACCGAGCCGGGAGAGCCCGGCACGTCGGTCGCCTGCCGTGACGGGGATCGGCACCGGCACTTCATCGTCGTTCATCGCGGCCCCCAGCGGATGATCGGCTGGGGGTTCGCGGGACGGCTGCAGGTCCTCGAGCGCGCGAGCTGTCGGTCCCTGGAGATCACTCCGAAGATCGACGATAGCGCCTTGTTCGTTCCCGTCATGGGCGTCTTTCAGCAGGCTCGCGTGCGCCACTACGAGGAAGAGCTCGGGCGCGTGTTCGTGCGCTACAAGACCGGAGGCGAAGACGAGGAAGTGGTGCTGGGACTCGTCAACGTGACGCGCGAGCTCTAGCCCGCGCGAACCCGACCCGGATGCGATTCGGATCAGCGCTCGGAGCCGGGCTCTCGCGGGATCTTGAGCCGGGGGTGGCTCGAGAGACGACGCACAGGGGGCGTAGCTGGGCGGTGCCGACGCAGGTCGGCCAGCAGCCCGTCGAGGAGCACCTCGTCTCGCCGCAGAATGGCCACTGCGATCAACCGACGCCGGGGATCGGTGGGGGACACCTGAGTCAGCAGCAGTTCGATCTGTCGGATCTTCTCGTCAACGCGCTCCCCGCGCTCCGCCGGATGGGCACCCCACGTGGCCGAGGTCCGGCGCACTGCGAGCCGCGGACGAACCTCCGACCGCTCGTCGTCCTCGGTCACCGCGTCCAGAACCTGGGTCGGTCCGCGGTGCTGCTTGGGTGGGAAGTTGCTCGCCATCGTCGGTGTCCGAGTACTCAGCAATCGGTATGCAGGAACCATTCCCGCGCGCGTCAACATTGGACGCACGAAGCACCACCGGGGTTTGGTGGAGAAACGTGCTGAGATGCCAAAACTTGCACCCCGCTGGCTGCACGGTCGTGCACCGCGCCCCGCAGCATCGCGACACGCGAGTCAGGGTCGACGCGCCTCCGCGGCCGTCGGGCCGCGTTCGCCCGACCCACTGGTCTGGCAAACGCGGCACTCCCAGCGGGCGCTCCGGTCGAGTACACCTGGTAAGGTGCATGAAGAGAGCGGCGGAGAGCCGACTCGGGAGCGAGAGATGGCCCACGAGAAAGACGAACAGGAGCGTCAGGACGAGCCGACCACGATGCCCGTCGTCCCGGAGAAGCTCGAGGTCGATCCGTTGCTGCTGGCGATGCTCCATCTGACCGCGTTGCTGGACTTCGCGGACGAGGACATCGTCGAACCGCAGGTGGCCAACGAGGCCCTCGAGTTCGTCGAGATGTACATGCAGCGTCTCAGTACCGAGCAGCTCGAGGAAGTGCAGGCCCAGCTCGATCGGATCGAGGAGCACGCCGCCGAGGCGGGATGGCCGGAGGAGCTGACCGACTTCGTGCGCGACTTCCTCTACAACTGCGGGCTGGGCGAGGACGACGACGAGCTCCCCGCTGAAGACGAGTGACTCCCGGGCTCCACCACCTGGCGCTCGGCGCCCACGACGTCGAGCGCGTCGCGGGCTTCTACCGAGACGTGCTCGGGCTGCCGGAGGTGAAGCGCCACTTCACCGATTCCAACCAGCTGCGATCGGTGTGGCTCGACCTCGGGGGCGCGCTGCTGATGGTGGAGGCGACTAGCGACGAACCACGGTCGGTAGTCGGTGTCGGAGCGGGTCCCTTCCTGATCGCGATCCGCATCCCCAGCGAAGAGCGGGCAAGCTGGGAAGCCCGCCTGGAGGCGCAGGGCGCCCCGATCGAGGCGCGGACCTCCTACACCTCCTACGCTCGCGATCCCGAAGGCAACCGCGTCGCGATCAGCCACTACGCGGAGTGAGCCCGATGTGTCTTTCCCCCCGCGCCCGTCACTTGGCGTCGGGGACCCCAAATCCGCCGAGATCGCTCGCCTGGGATGGGGGCCGCGCCTGTGGTGCGGGCTGGGCGGTCGCAGCGCCGTCCGGGATCGGCTGCGCGGAGAGCTCCTGGGTGTCCGGCGCGACGTTCCACGTCTGCTGCTCTTCGAGCACCGACTGGGTCGACTTGGGAATCGCGTTCTGTGTCGGGGCAGGACTGGGCGGCTCCCTCGGCATCTGCACCTCGGAAGACTTGTCGAACGACTTCTTGTCGCGAAACTGTGTCGGGACGGGCTTGGGCGGCACCTTCTTCTCGATTTGCTTCGGTGCCAGTTCGCGCGGCTCCGGCCCCTGCTCGGAGGAGGGCGCTGGCGGCGAGTTCTCCGATCGGTCCCGAAGCGCTTCGCCGGCGACTCGACGCATCTCGGTGACGCTGGGATTGGCGTCGCCGGTCGGGTCCAGCGCGCGGGCTTCGTCGAGTCCGTCGAGGCATCGTTGCCAGCGAGCGTCGTCGCAGTTCTGGAATGCCTGCCGACGCAGCTCCCGAGCACGATCGAGCGGATCGAACCGTTCGGGCTGTAGCTCGGGCTCCTCGGCCACGGGCGCCGGCGCTTGCAGCTGCCGCCAGAGCAGAGCCAGCCCCGCGGCGAGCAGCACGGCCGCAACGATCGCCGCCACCTGTGCCGCCCAGCGGGCCCGATAGTGCCGACGCATGCGCGCCACCCGCTGCCGCACGCGGGGGGCCGGGATCTGCTCTTCATCCGCAATCGATTCGAGCTGGTCCCCACCGGCTTCCCGCAGCATCCACTCGAGCGTGCTCTGGGCGTGCTCGCCCTCCGGCAGCTCCCGTTCCGCCCAGCGGAGCAGGTCGCGAGCACTCAGCGGTTCCGGCTCCGCCGGAAGATCGCCATCCACGGGTTCCGGCGCCGGCGCTTCGCGACCCTGGTGGCGGTAGAAGTCGACACACTTGTGTCGAGCGATGCCATAGACCCACCGCTGGAGCTGGCGCGCCTCCTCAGGCGCATGGCGCGAGGCGAGCGCCTCGGTGAGCGTGGCCTGCACGACGTCGTCCACCTCCGAGGAGGGGACGCGCCCTCTGACGAAGCGGGTCAGTCCCGCACGCAACGCCGCATCGGCCAACAGGCCGTCTCGGCGAGGGACCGCGGACGGATCGGTGCTCATCGTGCTCATGTTCGGTCCATCGTCGGACCAGGGCAAAGCGTGACAGCCGCCGGCGCTTCTTTTGGTCGGACCCCGTGAACCATCCGGCTATTGGGTCGGCCCGACCCAATTCCATGATACGCGCTGGCTCGGAGGACCTGCCCTCGGTACCCGTTCGTGGTTCGATGCGCGGGTGGCGGACCTCTGGACCATCGAGCGCCTGGTGCCGGGAGGCGAAGGGTTTCTGCGCCTGCCCGATGGCCGCGCCGGCTTCGCCCCAGGCACCGCACCGGGAGACCAGATCCGGGTCCGCGTCGCGGAAGACCACGGCGGATACGTGCGGGCGCGACAGTGGGACCTGGTGACTCCCAGTTCCGTGCGAGTCGCCCCCCCCTGCCCCATCGCGCGCGCTTGTGGTGGCTGCGATCTGATGCACCTGGCGCGCCCGGCACAGCTGGCGGCGAAGCGCTCGATGCTGGTCGAGGCCCTCCAGCGCACCGCCAAGATCCCCACCCCAGAGGTCGCCCCCAAGGTGGTCGTCGCCCCCCCTGATCTCGGCTACCGCCATCGCGCCCGACTCCATGTCGCTCGCACCGGACACATCGGCTTCCGTGCCCGGCGCTCCCACGACGTCATCGAGCTGGCGCACTGCGCCGTGTGCAGTGACGCGGTCAACGCGGCCATCAAGTGGGTGACCAGGACGCCTGCCGCCATCCTCCGGGAGCTCTCCGTGCTCGAGATCCGCGAAGATCTGGGCGGGGGTCCCACCAGGGTGCTGGTCGAGCCACGCTCGAAGCCCTCTCCGCATCTCCGTGAATGGGCGCAGCAGCCCGCAGAGTCCCTGGTGGTCGAGCTACCCGGCACCTGCCCTCCCACGCAGCGTCGGTTTCCGTTGCCGGGCGGTCTGCAGCTCTTCGTGGGGAACCATTCCTTCACCCAGGTCCACTGGGGGGTGAACTGGGCACTCATCGATCATCTGCTGGCCGGGGCCCGCGAACGAGGTCTGCAGCGCTTCTGCGAGCTCTACTGTGGCTCCGGGAACTTCACCCTGCCGCTGCTGGCGGCCGGGATGCGCGGACGCGCGATCGAGCTCGACGCAGGCGCGATCGCGGCGGCCCAACGGGGAGCCGAAGCGGCGGGACTGCCTCCGGAGACGTTCGCCGCCGGAGACGCCGTCGATGCCGCTCGCCGCTTCGCCCAGATCGGTGAGCGCTTCGACTGGCTACTGGTGGACCCGCCGCGCGGGGGAGCCCGGCAGCTGGTCGAACACCTGCCCGACCTAGGCGCGGACACCGTGGCGATCTGCTCCTGCGATCCGGTCACTCTCGCCCGAGATGTCCGCACGCTGATGGCAAAGTCGTTCCGTCTCGAGCAGGTCACCGCGTTCGACATGTTTCCCCAGACCCACCACCTCGAGGCGATCGCCTGGCTCCAGCGCTGAGAGCCAGGGACACGTGGCACGCGCCGGTTGCCGCCGGGGTTGCGCGGCTGCATGACTTCCCATCATGAACCTCACGGACCTGGAGACGTTCGTTCGCGTCGCCGAGCACGGCAGCTTCACCTCCGCGGCGGAGGAGCTCTCGGTCCCCAAGTCGACCGTCAGTCGGCGGGTGGCCCGGCTGGAAGACGACCTCGGGATCGAGCTCTTGCAGCGCTCGGCCCGGTCGATGAGCCTGACCGACCATGGGCGTCGACTCCACGAACGCTGTGCCCCCGCCCTGCGCGAGATCGCCGAAGCCGAAGCCTCGGTGCTCGACGTCGCCTCCCAGCCGCGTGGACAGCTGCGGCTCACCGCGCCCCCCGATCTCGGCGGAACGCGCTTCTTCGCGGGGCTCCTGACCAGCTTCCGACAGCAGTATCCGCAGATCACCCTGCGGGTCGAGCTGCTCCCTCGCCTGGTCGATCTGATCGAGGAGGGATTCGACGTTGCCCTCCGCGCCCACACCCAGGCGCTCCCCGAATCCACGACCATGATGGTGCGCCGCCTCGGCTCCTTCCAGGCTGGACTCTACGCCGCGCCCAGCTACCTCGAGCAGCAGGGACGTCCCCAGGCTCCCGACGAACTCGAACGGCACGCCTGTGTCACCCATACAGCGCCCGGGCTCGCGCAAACCTGGACCCTCCAGCCCCTCGGGGAAGGCCGAACCGTGGCCGTGGACGTCAACCCCGTGCTCGTCGCCAACGACTTCGGCCTCCTTCTGTCGGCGCTCGTCGACGGCGTCGGGGTCGGGCTCGCGCCGACCTTTCTCGCATCTCCACACGTGGCCAGCGGCGAGCTCGAGCGCGTCCTGCCAGAGATCTGCGCCGCCAGCAGCTCGCTGTCTCTGTCGTGGCCGCGCGCCCGGTATCTGGCGCCCCGAGTGCGGGCCTTCGTCGACCACGTTGTCGGTCACGCCGGCCTGATGCAGGTTCTGTCGAGCGGCTGAGGCGAAGCGACCCAGCGATGGATTCGCGTCAGGGTCTTTGCGCTCCGCCCGCGCCCCCACGACCCGCCACCGACGAGCCGGCAGAGCCGGCAAAAGCTCCCGCGACACCACCCGCTCCTCCCTCCCCAGCACCGCCGCCGCGAGCCAGCGCGGCCCCACCGGCCCCACCGGCACCGCCGGCACCGCCACCTCCACCAGCGCCCCCCCGGACGGTGCACTCGAACCCTGCGTGGTCCACAGCCGCGCAGTAGCCACTGCAGATGCCCCCGCAGGCGGCCGTGCAGAATGTGCAGCGGTCTGCCTCGAGGAACATCGCCACTGCGCCGGGACTCGCACAGGCTGCATCGGCGCAGCGCTGAACACAGCTCGCCCCACCGGCATCGAGCGCGCAGCCGCCCACGCCGTACACGCACTCGAGCAGCGCGTTGCAGTCTGGATCCGCCGCGCACGCCAGGAGCAGCTCGCGGCAAGGCTCACGGTGCGCCCCACAGCGATCGCAGCGCACCCCGGCGGGCGGCCCGGTCTCGCCCTGGCCCCCCTGGGTCACTCCATCTCCAGCAGCCCCCGGCGCGAGTCCCCCGACGCCGCCCGTCGAGCCCAGGTCCCCGAGCGCGCGGCCGTCTTCTCCCCTCGCGCAAGCGAGCGCGACGGTTACCGTGATCGGTCCGAACCAGAAAAGCCGCATGGTCACCGGGGCGGCGGTCCACCACCGCGATGGCGTCCAATGGCCTGGTTCATCTGACGTCGCATCTGCGCCATCGCGATCCCCAGCTGGGCCTGCTCCTTCGGGGTCAGCACCTTTTGCAGTTCGGTGATTTCCCCGTCCCGAAGCGACTGGAGCTTGCGGTGGGCATCTCGCATTGCCTGAATGTGTCGCGCATAGGCCTGCTGGTCGTCACTGTCCTGGCTGAGGAGCTCGGTCAGCGCCAGTCGCTCCTGCTGGACCTGCTGCCGCAACGTTCGGCGCTCCCGCTGGTGTTTCTCGAGGATCGCCTCGACCTGGCGCACCTTGGCCTCGCTCAGTCCAACCTGCTCGCGGAGCATGCGACTGCGGATCTGCTTCATCTTCGCCTCGACCTGCGCCCGCTTGGCAGCCGGCGCCGCCTCCTGGGCGAAGGCCGGCACGGTGCACGTGAGCACCAACACAACCGAGAGGAAGGTGATGAAACGAAAGGGGGTCATTCTGCGCTCCTGGGCAACTACCCGGTACATGCCACGACACGCGCCAACGTTAGCGCTTCAACCCCCACCCAGGATCTCGTCCGCCGCCGCCAGCCATGCGTCGAGGTCGTCGTCCGAGGTCGGGCCCTCGAGGCTCCCCCCGAGCGGGTCGAAGTCGTCCACCTCCCCCGTGAACATCGCCGTTGCGGCCGCAGGGAAGATCTCGTCATAGCTGGGCGCGACGGGCGCCTCCGCCGTGAGTGAGGCCGCGCCCTGGGCGATGGTCTGGCGCGGCACGCTGAGCGCGATCTCGGTCGCGGGAGAATCGGCGGCGGGGCCACCGGTCCGCAGCACAAGCACGAGCGCGGCCGTCGCCGCCAGGGCCGGACCCAGCAACCAGACCGGCCAGCTCAGGCGACGACTGCGGCCCGGGACCTCGGCAGCGCGCGCCGCCAGGCGGGTCAGCTGGGCGCCCGTTGGCTCCTCGGCGGTACGGTCGAACAACGCCTGCAGCCGTGAATCGTCAGGATGGGGATCGTGGGGGGTCATCGTCGGTCTCCGCGAACCCGCTCAAGCGGGCTCGTCCAATACGTCCTCTAGCTCCTTGCGCAACGTGTTGAGCGCATAGTGTACCAGCACTCGCGCCGAGCCTTCGGTGGTCCCGATGGCCTGCGCGATCTCCGCGTAGGACATGCCACCATCCAGCCGCAGCAGTGCCGCCTGCTGTCGCTTCTTGGGCAACGAGGCCAGCACCGTGCGGACCCGGCGCGCCGTTCGCTCCGCCGCCAGGACCTCGACGGGCCCCGCCGGGTGCTCGGGCAGGGCGCTGGCGTCCTCGCGGACACGGCGCCGCCGCTCGGAGCGCAGGAGGGTGTGAGCCTGTTTCACCGCCATCGTAGCCAGGAAGGCTCGGAGCGAGGTGCCTGGCTGATAGCGATCCAACCGGCGAAAAGCGAGGGTGAGCGCCTCCTGCACCGCGTCTTCTGCCAGCGCTGGATCGCGACAGGCGCGTGAGGCGATCCGATACAGCATCCCCAGGTGCGGTTGCACCAGACTGGCGAAGGCCCGGCCATCGCCTGCCCTCGCTTGGGCCACCAGGGTGTGCTCAGCGGACAAGGAAGGACGGTTTTCGCAGCTCGTCCGGGGGAAGGCCAGGGGCAGCGTCATCTCGGCGGTGGCGAACCTCACATCCCCCCATGCCGCCCCCACGCCCGCCGTTAAAGGATCCACAAATATCCATGATATCGAGCCTTTGCGCCCACCATGAGACCTCCCGGCGGATTCCAGCCAGACGGGGTTTGGCCCCGTCCATGCGCCTGGTGTTTACTCGCGCTGCAGCATGGCGACGCAGCATCGGGAACGAGTGCCACGAGTGCTCATCACCAGTGCTTGCCTGGTGGTGATCATCGCCGGGCTGAAGGTCGCCGGTACGGTCCTCGTGCCGATGGTCTTTGCCGCGTTCCTCGGGGCGCTCACCGCCCCCATCGTGCTGTGGCTTCGCGAGCGCCGCATCCCGCTCAGCGTCAGCGTCCCCCTCGTCGTGGTGGGGGTGCTCGCCGTGCTCGGGGCCTTCGCCGGGGTGCTCGTCACGTCGGTCAACTCGTTCGTGGTCGGCTGGCCCCGCTACGCAGAACGACTCGACGCCATCTACGAAGGAAACGTGCGCTGGCTCGAGACGCAGGGTGTCCAGGCCGACGAGCTCGGCAGCCTCGTGGATCCCGGGGCCATCGTCCCCCTCGTCAGCGGCACCCTGACGGGGCTGGCCGGGATGCTCACCAATATCATTCTCGTCGTCCTGATCCTGGTCTTCATGCTCCTGGAGGTCGTCGGAGCACCGCGGAAGATTCGGCTCGCGCTCGCCAACCCCGAGGCGGATTTGAGCCGATTCGAGAAGATCACCACCGAGGTCAAGCGCTACCTGGTGATCAAGACTTACGTGAGCCTAGTCACCGGTCTCCTCGTCTGGGTGCTGCTCGCCATTCTGAACGTCGATTTCGCATTGCTCTGGGGTGTCGTCGCCTTCCTGCTCAACTTCATCCCCAACGTCGGCTCCTTCATCGCGGCCTTTCCCGCCATCATCCTCAGCACCATCCAGTACGATCTCGGGATCGCAGCCATCGTCGGGGGCGGCTACCTGGCGATCAACATGCTGCTCGGCAACCTGATCGAACCCCAGCTCATGGGGCGCCGGCTGGGGCTCAGCGTCCTGGTCGTCTTCCTCTCACTGGTGTTCTGGGGGTGGTTGTGGGGACCCGCGGGGATGCTGCTCGCCGTACCGCTGACGATGGTGATCAAGATCACGCTCGAGAACAGCGACCAGTGGAACTGGGTCAGCGTACTCATGGATCCCCCGCCACCGGAGTCCGACGCCCCACCGCTGTCGCAGAGGCTGCGTGACAGCATCCGCCCGCTCCGCGTCAGTCGCCCACCTCCGGCCCATTCCAAGCCACCTGCGCCATCCGCCGACGATCGCTGAGAAGCGGAAGCCTCCGGCCACCCGCCGAGGCCCGGCGCCCAGGCAACGCACCGCCGTCTCCGGCTTCGACACCGCGACCGACTCGCCGGCGGTTTCACCGGTCAGCGAAGCGTGCTACCCCTCCGCTCCCGGTCGTCGCACCGGGTCCACCCTGGAGGAACGAGATGGTACGCGTGAAGCTGATTGGGGCTGGTGGCTACGGAGGGCTGGGACTCGTCGAGCTGTTGCAGCGTCACCCAGAAGCCGAGCTCGTCGCGCTCGTCGATGTGCAAGGGGCGGGCAGCAAGCTGAGCGACATGTGGCCCTATCTGCAAGGCTACTGTGACCAGATGATCGTCGCGCCGGACTCCGCCGAGGCGCGAGACGTCGAAGCCGACGTCACCTTCTGCGCCACCCCCGACGGGGTCGGACAGGTGGCGGGTCCGCCCGAGGTCGCAGCGGGACGCAAGCTCATCGACTACTCGGGCGACTACCGCTTCAACTCCACCGAGCTGTACGCGGAATACGCTCGTCGCATCCAGCGCGATCCCGTGCACCAGGCCCCCGAGCTCCTGCAGGAGAGCGTCTACGGCCTCACGGAGCTGCATCGCGACGCGATCGGCCAGGCGCGGGTGGTGGGCAACCCGGGCTGCTTCGCGATGAGCTGCATCGTTGGGCTTGCTCCCGCCATCAAGCACCAGCTGGTGAACCTCGAAGGGCTCATCTGCGACTGCAAGACCGGGGTCTCCGGCGCGGGCAAGAAGCCGGCCCCGGTCTTTCATTTCCCGGAGCGCTACGACAACGCGAACGCCTACCGGCTCACCGGGCACCAGCACGTGATGGAAATCGAACGCGAGCTCGGCGAGATCGCGGGACAGCCCGTCCAGGTCACCTTCACGCCGCAGGTCGTCCCGCTGGTTCGCGGCATCCTGTCGACGCTCTACGGGCGGTTGCCAGCGGGCGTCACCCAGCAGCAAGTGCTCGACGCGTACCGAAGCGAGTACGCGGCAGAGCCGTTCTTGCGCGTGAAGAACTTCACTGAACCCGCTGGGACGAGCGACGTCCGCGGCTCCAACCGTCTCATCGTGAGCGTGGCTTGCGACGAGCGCACCGGCACCTTCCGCGTCATCAGCCACGTGGACAACCTCGTCAAAGGCCAGGCGGGATCCGCGCTGCAGAACATGAACGCGATGTTCGGGCTACCCGAGACGATGGGACTGGATCTGCCGCCTCAGCACCCGTAGGACGCAGAGCTCCGCGGCCTCTTGCCCGACCGACCAGACAGTATCGACTTTGCCCTGTCTGGTCAGCTGGGCTAGCTTTCGGCCCGAACCATGCTCCGACCGGTTTGGATCATCGCAGCTGCGATCCTGTTGAGCCGCCCAAACGTCGCCCCCGAGGACGCCACGCGCTGGGCGGAAGTCCTGCAGCGGGAAGCGGAGGAGCACGACTTCGACCCGTTCACCGGGGTCGCCATCATCGCCAAGGAGAGCGGCTGGCACCCTGAAGTCGTGTCGCAGAACCAGGAAGACTACGGGCTGGCCCAGATTCGCGCCCGCTATGTCGGAGCGTGCAAGAACGACCGGGACCCACTGGACAAGCCAAGTCCAGCCTGCCGCGAGGAGAAGCGGCAGTTGCTCGACCCGGAACAGAACATCGTGAAGATGGCCGAGCTCATCACCCGCAACCGGAACTTCTGTCGTCAGAAGACGGGCACCGCCAAGTTCTGGCAGTGGCTCGCCAGCTACCAGGGGCGGAACTACCCGAAGCGCAACCTCTGGTGCCAGGCCGGCAAGAAGACCTGGGACGTGATCGAGTACCGGCGGTGGCTGATCGACAAGACCAGCACCATGAAGCCGCCGCGTGAGACCAAGCCGGCGCGCGACTCCGAGCCCACACCGGACCCGGAGACGACCCGCGCCGACTGAGGTCCCCGACAGGCAGTGTCGTCAAAGGCGCGCCGAGCCCGAGCCCAGGGCACGGAGGTGCCCGGAGCCCGAGCCCGAGATCTTCAAGACCATGGCGGTGAGCATGGCGACGATGCGGAGCAATAGGCTTCGGCCACGAGTTCGCAGAGATTCGCCAGTTCGAGCACCGCTGGAGCATCGACAATGGCGGCGGATTCGGTCGCTGAGCGACGCGTAAAGCGCGCCTTGTCGGCGGCAGCGAACTCGCCGGCTCCCTCCGCGATGTTGAGGGGGACGGAGCTGGCGGCTCGGCGGAGTCGGTCTGCCAGGACGCGCGGCCTCTGGGCAGGGCACTCGCCATCTGATCAGCGAGCGCTACGAACTCGATGCTGACTCGGTAGACGTCCTCGGACTCGGGCTCGGGCTCGGGCTCGGGCTCGGGGTGGGACGGACTTGCGAACTGAGGTACTAGCCGACGACCTTCGCCAGAACCTTCAGATACTGCTTGGCCTGATTGAAGATCAGGAACTCGTCGCGGACGCGCCGCTGCGCGTTGCGCGCCATCACCTGACGCTGCTCAGGGTCCGCGAGGGAAGTGCGCAGTGCGGCAGCAATCTTCTGGGGGTCGCTCGGGTCATCGATCATGACACCGTCGCGCCCACCCTGCACCTGCTGGCGGATGCCGCAGGCGTTGCTGACAACGACCGGCGTTCCCTTCCACATCGGCTCGGTCACCGTGAGACCGAAACCCTCCTGGATCGAGTTCTGGACGACGATCGACGAGCAGTACTGCAGCGCGGCCACCATCAGCTGATTCTCGCGGTGCGAGGTCATCGGGAGACTGAGCAACGCAATGTCCTGCTGGATAGCCGCGGGCAGCTCGCTATACGTGGCGCAGAGTTCGTCGAGCACATCCTTGGCCTCGGGATCGTCCGCGACGGCCGCCGGCTCGGGCCCGCCGAGGATCAGGCGAGACTGCTCGATCGCCCGACGGAGCGCTGGATCCGTAGCGGAAGCGACGCTCTTCTTCAGCTCGACGAATCCGTCCATCAACGGCTTCCAGCCCTTGAGGCGGTCCCAGCGCGAAATCTGCGTGATCGTGGGCCGGAAGAGGATGCCCAGATCCTCTGGCTGCGTTGCCGGCTGGAAGCTGCCATCGGCCTGGAGCCGCTCCGCAGGACGCGAGAAGGGCTCGGGCAACACCGAGCCGCTCGCCTGCATCAGACCGGCAGCCACGAGGATCCCCACTGCCTCCGAGATCGAGAACTGGCGATTCTTGTACCCGTATGGGTCCAGCGCGGGGCGGATCAGCGACGCGCGATCGGACAGGTACTCGGGAATGTACTCCTGGGCAGTGAACACCCCGTGCTCGTACTGGGTCACGTAGGGCTTGAGGAGGTCCCAGGCAGCGCGGGTCTGGGGCAGATCCTGATCGAGACCGATGTGGCAGCGCCAGATGCCCTTCATGCCTAGCTCGGACTTCACCTTCGCCCCCATCCCGGCAGGCTGCGGATCGTGGATGACGAGCACGTCCTCGGGCTTGACCCACGACTTGAACTCGCCACAAAGATCCGTGCTCACCTCGTCGTACAGGGCCTTGTCGGCAGCCGAGAGCTCAGGCTTGCCCGACCCGTGAACGAGGTTGTGCATCCGCTTGGTGAGATCGAAAAATGGCATCTTGTTGGTGCCGATGACCACCCACTTGGTCGACACGCCAAGCTCGTTGAGCACCCCGACGAGGCGGGGCAGCATCTCGGCGACGCCGCCACCACGCGCGGTGGAGTTCACCATCCACACCGTGCGCCCCTGAAGACGCGGAGCGAGCTCGGTCGCCGTGGCGCGCAGCTCCGCGACCGCGGTAGTCAGGTGCATCGATGCTGCGTAGTCGTCCAGACTCGGACCCTCGGGGATTTCGACCTGCTCAATACTCATGTTCAGTTCCTCACGGTGGGTCGCGGCTCGATGAATCTGGGCACCGCGGTGTGCCCGCGGGCCAGCCGGCAGGCCGCGACAAGCGGCGCGAAAGCTATCCAACCCGGCGTATCAGAGCAAGGGGGGGCGACGGGATCTCTGTTTTCAGCAGGAACCACCTGGTCCAATCAGTCCGGGAGCGCGTCTGGAGAGATGCGGCACGGTGCGGCAGCAAACACACCCGGGTATTCTGGCTGAAACAATCTGGGCACTCGCGACCTCGCCGGGCGCCGTGGACATGCGCTCCCCGGCGCCTCCGTCCGCCGCCGGAGGGCGTGCATCGCACGCTCGACGCACGCCACGACACGTGCCGAGTTTCGCGCCGGCAACTTCCAACCGGCACGGCATCGCGCTATGCGCCGACGCCACCATGAAGCTATCGCGACCAGTCAGCCACGTGATCTTCGATCTGGACGGGGTCCTGCTCGACACCGAACGGCTCTACACGCAGGCCACGCAGGCAGTGCTCGACGAGTTCGGCAAGCGGTACACATGGGAAGCGAAGCAGCACATGATGGGGCGCTCGGAGCTCACCTCCGCGCAGATCTTGATCGAGTGGTTCGGGATCCCGCTGGACCCCGACGAGTACCTCGGGCGCCGCAATGCCGTGCTCTATCAGCTGATCGGCAGCTGCGAGCCACTCGAGGGTGCGCCGGAACTCGTTGCCCTGCTCGCAGCGCAGGACGTTCCCATGGCCATCGCCACCAGCAGCCGCCGCGCGATCTTCGAGCAGAAGACCGACCACCACCGTGAGTGGCTTGCGCCCATCGGGCAGATCGTGTGCGGTGACGACACCGAGGTGGGTGCTTTCAAGCCGGCACCAGACATCTTCCTGGTCGCGGCTCGTCGTCTCGGGGCGGCCCCCCCCCAGTGCCTGGTCTTCGAGGACTCACCCGCGGGGGTGGAGGCAGGCATCGCGGCTCAGATGCAAGTCGTTGCCGTTGCCGACCCGAGCCTCGACGCCAGCATCTTCTCCGGAGCCGCGTTCGTGATTCGCGGGTACGACGAGCTCCACCTCGCCGATCTGGGACTCTGATGGTCGGCACCGACCAGATCGCGTCACGTCAGAGCTGGCGCCGACCAATCAGGATCCCTCCCGTGTAGATCTCCTCCTTCACGGGCTTCTGCTCGGTCTCCTCGAAGAACGTCCACTTGCCCTGCTTCTTGCCCTTCTGGTACTCGCCCTCGAACTCCTTGGCTCCACTCTCGAACCACTGACGGACTGGCCCCTGGAGCTCGCCCGCCACGTACTGGCGCTCCTGGAGCTTCTTCCCGCTGGGATAGTACGTGGTCCACAGACCGACCTGCTGGTCTTCGCTGAACTGCCCCTCCTCCGCTAGCTGTCCGCTGGGATGGAAGGCGCGATACCGGCCGTGCTTGAGGTCGCCGCGGTAGTCCGTCTCACTCTTCTTTTTGCCCTTGGGAAAGTACTCCGTGTAGAGGCCATGCTTCTTGCCGAGCTGATATTCGGTGACGCTCGCCTTGTTGCCGTCCGCATCGTACTCGGTGAAAAATCCGCTCTCCTGGCCCTGCCGATACTCGCCTTCTCGAACCCGCGTCCCGGCCTCCGTGTAGAGCGTCCGCCGTCCCTCCAGCGCCCCACGGACATACCGCGCTTCCTCCTTCAGGTTGCCGTTGGAGTACCAGGCGACGAACCCGCCATCACGCTCGCCGAGGTGGTATCCGCTCTCCTCCTGCTTGTGCTCGGCGTCGTACCAGACGGTGCGGGGACCGTGGAGGTTCCCGTCCGCCAGCTGACAGGCGACCTCGGTGCCCTCGGGCGGTGGACTCCCCTCGAGCTGCGCCTCGTCCGGACACGGCTCGCTCTGCTCCCACCACGGCGGGGCAGGAGCCAGCGGGTCCTCCATCGGCGCGTCGTCGGCGCTCTGGGGTGAGGGAACCGCGCACGCACCAAGCAGCAGCCCCGCGGCCCAGGCAACCTGTAAACCAAAGAGTCGGATCATGGCCTAATCGTATGCCAGCTGGGGCCACGTGTGGGAGAGAGGTTCGCCTCGCGCCACAACCGCCCGGCATGCGAGGGCATTTCTCGGCTCTCGCATGCGCAACGCCACGCGATACACCAGCGACCGGTCGCCGAGCCCGCTCGAGTGTCAACGAGCCGACCCGCCGGGCGCGCGCGGCGGCGGATGGCTAGAACACCGTTCAGTTTGCCCGACGCGGAAAACACCTGTCTCCGGGCGCCTACAGTGCCGACCACTTGCGGTGATTGAATTCTCCGTTCTTGTCCCCCAGGGGTGAGGGGCAAGAACTCCGAGGAAAGCCACAGATCTCAAGTGGGCACACTGGCGGTCAACACAAGCGCTGCCCGCTGTTAGCAGGGGCGAGGCATCCGGAGACAGGTGCTTCCCGCTGGCGCTGCTCTAGGTCGTTGATTTGGAACAACGAACAACCTGTTTGTTAGGACTTCTCGGTGCCCTGGATGTAGGTGCCACCGCGATAGACCAGTGCCACCGGTACGAAGAGCACCGCGGTCAGAAGCATGACCACCGTGAAGAACCAGAAGTAGCTGGCTCCCTCCAGGCGCTGAGTTCCGTCGGGATTGGCGATGACGAAGTTGACCGCTGCCGTGAACAGGTTGCCGAGGGACACCGAGACGAAGAACGCGGCCATGATCACCGACTTCATCCGCTGTGGTGCCTGCGTGTACGAGAGCTCCATGGCGGTGATCGACACCATGACCTCCGCCGCGGTGAGCACGAGGTAGGCGAGCAACTGCCACGCGATGTGGGGACGCAGGCCAGCGTCGATCTGACTCTGAATCCACGCGGTCATCGCGAACGCCACCGTGGTGACGAAGAATCCCGCGCCGATCTTCCGCAGCGGGGTCACGGTCACGACGCTCCCCACCAGCGGATACACCAGGTAGGTGAAGGTCGGGATCAGGACGAGAACCAGGATCGGGTTCATCGCGCCGACCTGGGAGGGCAGGATCTCGTATCCCAGAACCCTGCGCTCCATGTTCGCGGCCTGCAGCACCCAGGACGAGCCGGTCTGATCGAACAGCGCCCAGAAGGCCGCGAGGAGGACGTAGATCAGAGTCAGGTTACCGATCGCGCGGAGCCCGGCCGCGCCGACGATCTCCCGCGTGAAACGCCGCCACCCGGCCGACTCGATGTGCACGAACCGGTGACGACCGGCCCAGAACGTCACCAGCGCGATCGCCATCAAGATCGCCGGGACACCGAACGCCACCCCAGGACCAAGCTCCTGGAGAAGCACGGGAGTGAGCAGGAACGACACCGTCGCGCCAACGTTGATGGAAAAGTAGAACCAGCTAAACGCTCGCGGGATGAGCTGCTGGTTGCGCGCCCCAAACTGATCCCCCACGTGCGCTGACACGCACGGCTTGATGCCCCCCGCGCCGATCGCGATCAGGACCAGGCCCAGGTACAGCCAGTACCGCGGTTCGAGGAGGGCTCGCCCGAGCCCAGTGTCCCCGACCGCGATCGCCGCATGTCCCAGGACGTAGCCCACCGACAGATAGACGATCGTGCGGTACTTGCCCCAGAGGACGTCGGCGAGCAGGGCCCCCACCGCCGGAGCCAGGTAGGCAGTCGCCGTGAAGAGGTGGAAGACACCCTTGGCGTGTTCGTCGCTCATCGTGTCCGGCAGTCCGGCAGAGCTGACCAGGTGCTCGGTCATGAAGACCGTGAGGATGGCCTTCATGCCGTAGAAGCTGAATCTCTCCGCCGCCTCGTTGCCAACGATGAACGGGATCCCCGGCGGCATCCGGTCGGTGTCGAAAGGGCGCGTCGCGAACGGCACGCTCTCTGTGTACCTCAGCACGGCGGCGGGCTCGAGTCCGGACCACAGCGGGGGTCGCCTGCCGAATACTGGCCTTCCCCCCCCCCACCTGACGATACTCGGGGCATGCCTTCCGTCCGCGGATTCGTCACCCTCTCGTTTCTCCTGGGAGCCGCCACGCTGGGGTGCGACTACGTCGACGCCGGAGCGGCCGCCGGGGCCGGGCACGCCGGCGCCACCGGCCAGGGCGGCGCGGATGGAGACGAGCACAGCCAGCTAGGGAGCGCGGGTGCCCCGACGACAGCGCCACTGGAGGCCACGACGAGTCCTGCCGAACGCGCCTGCCTGCGGGTCTGCAGTCTCACCACCCAGTCAATCTGCAGCGTCGCCGAGACTGATCTGGCCACGTGCACTCTGAACTGCGAGTCCGCCCTCCACGACCGGTGCGCGAGCTCCTTCACGGACTACCTGCTCTGTGCGCAGTCAGGGCAGGACGTGACATGCCCCTATGGGCCAGTCGTGCAGGGGTGCGAGGACCGATTCTGGGAGTTCATCGACTGCGCGGGACTCGACTGAGCACAACCTCCACACCGAACCCGGGACGGCCGTTGCTCGGATGGCTCAGTGAGCCTCGAACCAAGAGAAGAACACCTTCAGCTGGCGGCGCTGCTCCTCGGGCATGAACTCGAAGTTGCGGCCGCGGTCAATGATCTCCCAGAAGTCCTTGCTCTCCACCCGCTCGAGTTGCTCCTGGATCTGCAGCAGCCGATCAGCGGGCTCATCGCGCATGTCCCGACAGATGGTGCGTGCCTTGTCCTCCGCGTTGTGCGTTAGGTAGTAGGTGGCCAGCTTGACCTGCGCCTTGCGCACTCCCAGCAGCGCCTTCTCCTGACTGCGAACCCGCAGTGGCCGGTCGAGCTCCAAGAACTCCTCCAGCATCTCGGCCTCCTCGGGCGCCCCCACTTCGTTGGCATACTGACAGAGCGACGACACATCGTAGGCGACCGTCTCGGTCACGAAGGTGAGCTTCATGTCGAAACTCACGTGACCGTAGTAGAGCATGTGCTTGACGCCCTCGAGCGCGACTGGCGAGTGCCCCTGGCGGATCATCGCCTCCACCAGTAGCCGGTACTGATTCAACACGTTGTAGGCCGTTCTCACGTCCTTGGCGTTGAGGGTCGCCCGCAGGTAGGAGTTCATGAAGCGGAAGACGAGTCGCATCAGCTCGTCGTCTCGGGCTTGCCCCGCGGCCTCCCCGATGTAGCGCGTATCGATCGCGATGAGGTAGTTGATGTCCCGCATCGGAGCCAGGGCCTCGTTGTAAATCCCGAGGTACTGGCGCATCACCTTCCACTCGACCCAGGTCTTGCGTCGCTCCAGATCCTCGAGACTCTCCGGGTCCATCGCCACGAAGTCGGGGTTCTCGCGGATCTCGCTGCCAATCTTGAACCAGGCAGTGCTCGCCTGCGGCTTGCTCCTGAGGTACTCGAGCGCAAAATCCTTCAGCGCGTCGACAGCACCGCTAGCGATGATCTTGTCCTTGCCGGAGATCGAGTTGCTGGTGATGTCCGTCAGCTCTTCCATCGCTCCAAGCGCCAGTGCCTGAGCGTGACCACAACGGCTCGCGTCCGTCTCAGCCGATCCGTCGACGGTGGTGCGGATCGCCTGAGTCCAGATCCGTCGAATGATGTTCATCGGCTCGAGGAACCAGAACACGTAGCCGAAGTACGGCGCCATCAGCACCAGCGCGCCGGTCGCCGCCACCAGCATCGCCACCAGTGACAGGCGCGGCGCGAAGGAATCACGCAGCGCCACGCTGAGCCAGATCCCACACACGGTCGCGATGACGTAGTAACCCATCACGGCCAGGTTGATTCGATCCCGCAAGAACATCGATGCCACGCCGGTGTACCGGTCGGCTGACAGCTGCACGATGATGCTGACCACCGTGATGACGATGCCGAAGACAGCCGCTACCATGGCGGCCAGCTGACTCGTCGCGTCGGTGATCTTGTCGGGGTCGAACGAGAAGTAGTGCTCGAAGGGAGTCACCTGGCCCGTGGTCGGGGCGCTCGTTATGTAGAAATCGAGGGCGTAGAAGATCCAGAACAGAGCCAGCGCCCCCGATGCCAGCACGAGCATCGGCATCAGCCACTGACGGTTCGAGTTGCGAGTGTCCTTCACCAGCGGAACCTCGAGACGGTTTCCCAATGCATGCGCGACCCAGGACCCGCCGCCACCAGCGGCGCCAACGCGAGTCCAGGGAACCGGGTAGGCAGGTCGCGGGGTAGGGTCAAGCTAAAGACTGCCGAATTCTTTCTGCAGTGGAATATTTGACCCAAAAGGCGAGAGGCTCCGGGCCATTTCGTTCGAACTCGTTTGACGATGCGTTGGGACGGGGGACACTGCCGACTCCAGGTTTTGAAGAAATTACAATTGGACCTTCAATGAGAACAGCAACCGTGTTTCTAGGGCTCGGCGTCGTCACCGGACTCATGGTCCTCAGCGCCTGCGGCGCCGATGACGGTCCAGTTGCCGAGCGCGCCCGGCAACGAGCCGAGTGTGAGCCGCAGGAGGAAGGTGCATTCCCGCTGATGGCCGCGCTGGCCATCACGATGGGATTCGAGCTGCAACGCTGGGAGGCGACGACCGACCTCGAGTTCCGGGGCAATCGGCTGCAACTGAGCGAGACCGCGCTCGAGCGGTGCATCGAGCTGGGCATCCCCCGATGCGACAACACCCGGGCCATCCTCGACTTCCAGGACGCCCAGCCGCTCATCGTGAATGACGAGGTGCTGTTCGACCCGGAGCGATACCGCCAGCTGCTCAAGCAGTACTTCCTGCGCCAGATGGTCGCCGATCGGCTGCCCTGTGCGCACCGCAACGCTTCCTGGTGCGCCGCGCACACGCTGGCCTTCGATCATAGCGAGCCGGGCCCGTGCTCCATCGACTACTTCTTCGCCATCGACGCCACCGTACCCGAACGCTGTGCCCAGGAGAGCGCCCGAGGTGGGCGGACGCACCGGTGTCGTGACCTCGACACCGACCCGACCGGAATCGTCAGCAAGCTGACCTTCGCCGGCCATCCAGAGAACGGCTTTCTGGACCCCGACTTCGTCGCCACGAACGACGCCACGCTGATCGGTATCGACCCACCGCTCTTCGCCATGATCGAGGGGGAAACGATCCCCCTCGTGGACGGGTGCGTCCAGGCCGTGGCGGTCTACGATCCGGACGGCAAGCTCGCCGGTGCCTGCTGCAACATTCACGACGTTCCAGGAACCCTCTCCGTATCGTCCTGGAACCGCGCCACACTCGTCTGCCGGTAGACACTCGGCCTGGCGGCCCCCCAACCGAACCGCTCGCCCCCGTGAGCCCCCAGAGTCACTGACAGCCGGCGCCGGGAGGGCTATTCTCGTCGTTTGCCATGACGAGCACCCGCGGCACACGCATCGACGCCTACGTCAACCACCTGCACAAGCACAACGCCCGAGAGGTGGTGCTGGAGTCGGGCAAGCCCGCTCTCTTCCGGTTTCCTGCCGGGGATCGCTCGGCCAACACCAAGATCCCTCACGAGCAGCTCGAGGCTCTCGTCCGCGAGGTCGCGACGAGCAGCCAGCTGGCCCAGCTCGAGCACGCCGCGCGCACCTCGTTTCGCTACACCGCGGCCTCCGGGGCCCGAGTCAAGGTGGGAGTCTTCGAGCTCGAAAGCCATGGCTGGCGCGTCCGCATCACGCCGGACGTGGAGGACCTGCTGGAGCTGGAACTCGGGGCGGGCGATCCGCTCGATCTGACCGCGTTGACGAAGCAGGTCGACCCGCACATCGAGAGCAAGGATCGCGACACCGCAGCGTCAAAAGCGCCCACCTCGCGCCGCAGCAAGGCGCCCACCTCACGCAAGAGCAAGGCGCCCACTCCACGCAAGAGCAAGGCGCCCGCTTCGCGCAAGAGCAAGGCGCCGGGCACGCGCCGCTCCGGTAGCCCACGCTCGGTCAAGGGCGCCCAGATCGATCGGTACCTGCGCTTGTTGATCGAGAAGGGGGGCAGTGATCTCCACCTCTCATCGGGGGAGGTCCCACTGGCGCGCATTCACGGCGAGATCCAGCCGCTCGAGCCCGGTCATCCCGCCCTGAGCGACGCGAAGATCCGCAAGCTCCTCTTCGAGATCGCGACGCCTCGCGCCGAGGAGCACTACAACGAAACGAGCGACGCGGACTTCGCCTACAACATCGAAGGACTCGCACGCTTTCGCGCCAACTACTTCCAGGACCGCCACGGCATGTGTGGCGTATTCCGTCAGATCCCGGTCGATATAGTATCGCCCGAAACGCTCGGCTTGCCAAAGTCGGTGCTCGATCTGTGCTGGCTCAGCAAGGGACTGGTCGTCGTGACTGGCCCGACGGGCAGCGGCAAGTCCACCACGCTGGCGTCGCTCATCGACTACATCAACCGGAGCCGCGCGGAGCACATCATCACCATCGAGGACCCGATCGAGTTCGTCCACCAGAACAAGAAGTGCCTGGTCAACCAGCGGGAGGTCGGCACTCACACCGAGGGGTTCAAGAAGGCGCTGCGCGCCGCGCTCCGCGAAGACCCCGACATCGTATTGGTCGGCGAGATGCGCGACCTGGAGACGATCGCCATCGCCATCGAGACCGCAGAGACCGGACACCTCGTCTTCGGCACCCTCCACACCACGACGGCGGCGTCGACGGTCGATCGCATCATCGATCAGTTCCCCGCGGACCGCCAGGCGCAGATCCGCACCATGCTGAGCGAGTCACTCCGGGGTGTCATTGCCCAGGTGCTCTGCAAGAAGACCACGGGGGGTCGGGTGGCCGCCTTCGAGATCCTGATCACGAACGCCGCCATCTCCAACCTGATCCGCGAGGGGAAGACCTACCAGCTCACCAGCTCGATGCAAACCGGACGGGGCAAGGGCATGCAGACCCTCAACGACCATCTCTTCACCCTCGTCAAGTCCCGGCAGGTCAGCCCCCGCGAGGCGTACATCAAGGCGGTCGACAAGACCTCGTTCCGGGAGCTCCTCAATCGCGAAGGGATCGAGCTCAAGCTCGATTGACTCCCTCCGCAGCGGTGGCGCTTCGTCGCCGCGGTGCCGGACGGGAGGCGCGACGCACGAGAATCATCAACGCGGAGAAGGCGAACACGATTGCGCTCATCCGGGGGCGCCGGCGCCGAGAGACGGCGCAGTCCCCGGAACAGGTCTCACCACTGTATCCGGTGTCGGCGCTGCCACTGCCGCAGGTCTCGCCGCTGTAGCCACTGTCGCTCGACTCGCCGCTGCACCCATCGCTGGATCCATCACCTCCGCACGTCTCGCCATCGTAGTCGGACTCGGTATCGCTGCTGCAACCATCTCCCGACCCCGAGCTATCACCCCCGCACGTCTCGCCGCTGTACTCGTGATCGGATTCCGTGCTCCCCGAGCACGACGAGGGGTCGCTTTCGATCACGACGGTCGTGTCCCAGTACCAATCGTCGCCAGGGGGATCGACCTCGTCGTCGTAGACGGCGGGTGCGCTTCCCACCGGCGCGGGTCCCGAGGTGGAGCCGTGGGTCCAGCCGGAAGCACCACCCGAGCCGCCTGGGTCTGGAGACTCGCAATCGCTGGTGTCGATCTCGTCCGCACGGACCACGCTGGCGGCCGCGAGGTCCTCCGCAGCAACGAGCGCGACGGTCAGTGGCGCGCCCAAGGTGGCGCGAGTCGCAAGACGGGAGACGATAACGTCGGGGGCCAGCCCCGCGTGAGCGTAGGCCAGCTCACTGGCATCGCCACAGACCAGGACTCGCGGGTCGACCGGTTCTGCGTCGGAGGTCGTCCCGCAGGGGGGCGCCTCGGTGCCTTCGTTGGGAAGCGCCGCCAGCGCGCCCGGGGCGCAGCTGCTCGCCACCCGCAGCCCGCCCTGTCGCACACTGATCAAATTCCCCAAGCAGTCGCCGAGAACGTTCGGTGGCCGCTCCCCGAGATAGTGCCGGGCGACGGAGCGGACGACGCCAGCATCGTCTGGCAGGGTCTCCCAGTCGTACAAGATCTGGGAAGACGTTGGCTCCACGACCTGGAGTGGGACGTCGCTGGCACGTAGGCGTGTCTCACGCGCCACCAGGTAGTCACTCGCCCCCGTCGCGGCATGCCAGCGAATGTCCAGCGCGCGCGCCTCCACCTCGGCGATTCCAGCCAGTCGCATGGGCTCCTCGCCGAGCGCGAAGTAGCTCACTCCGACGTCCTGCGCGAGACCCACACGCAGGCTGCCCATCGGCACGGTGGAGTGCGCCGCGTGGGCCACAATGCGCACCGCCGACGTGAGGGCGGGCTCGGTCACCGCGAACACGAGGAGCAGCACTCCCCGCTCCGCACCGGCGGCGGACAGGGCCTCGAGCTCTGCTTCGGCGACTCTCAGCCCGTGATTCGCGGCGACCTCGGGAAGTCGTTCGAGTCGACCCACGGTCACCAGCGACTCCGGGTCGAGGACCAGCGCGGGTAGTGGCTGCTTCGCCACGTCGAGAGCCGGCTCCGAGGGCGCGCAGCGAGGCAACGCCGGCTCCGCGGGAGGGAGGACGCGAGGCGCCGTCGCTCGCTCCAGCGCCCGGAGCCACGCGCGGTCAGCGAAGTCGAGGCGCATCCCGTCACGCAAGCCAATCGCGACCCCGAAGCGACCGGACTCCGACGTCCCGACCGCGATCCAGGTTGTCGTTTGCGCTGAGGCCGTCGCCGCGGCGACCCAGATGTGCTCGACCCGCGTGGATCCGGAATCGTCACCAATCAGCACGACCGCCTGCGCCGGCCTCCCGACCAGCATGCCTGCCAGGATCCCCAGCACGGCAACGAAGCTGCAGAATCGCCGCATGCCGAACTCTCGAGTGCAACCCCCGTGCCGCCTCCCAAGGCGGCGAACACGCGGCGTTTTCGGGGGTGTGTCGCCGCGCGTGAACGCGGTGGCGTATCGTGGAGTCACACCGCCACCAGGTGCCGGGTCTGGGGCTGCCATCCCCAAGCATCACGCTATCGTGACCGCATGAAGACGCTGCTCGGATGGTTCTGGCAAGGATGCCTGGTACTGGTGCCGGTCGCGGCCACGCTCTACGTCGGCTACCTCGTGGTCACGACGTTCGATCACCTGATTCCGGTGGGACTGCCGGGCCTGGGTCTCGTCGCGGCGCTGGCACTGACCACGCTCGCCGGATTCCTGACCTCGAACATGCTCGGACGGGCCGTCGTTCGCTGGGCCGAGCGGGTGCTCGGCATGCTGCCCTTCGTGAAGCTCGTGTACACGTCGATCCGCGATCTGGTTCACGCTTTCGTGAGCGACAAGAAAGGATTCGACCGTCCCGTGCTGGTCCCGTTGCTGCCCGGTGGTGGCCGCGTGCTGGGCTTCCTCACGCGCGAGGATCTCTCCCCGCTGGGAACCCCCGACCATGTCGCGGTCTACGTTCCACAGAGCTACAACTTCGCGGGCAACCTCGTCGTCATCCCCCGCGACCAGGTCCAGGAGCTCGACGTCGAAAGCCCGGAGGTGCTCGCCTTCATCATCTCGGGAGGGGTCTCGGGCCTGGGAGTGCGCTCGGCCCTCTCGACCCCGAGCGCCGATCGCTCTCTCCCACCGCCGGAGACCGTAGCGCAACCGCCAGACTGAGACCGGGGAGGCCGCGAAACCAGCCCGGAGTTTGCGGACTCACGCTCAGTCGGGCGTCCAGGTGAGCGGACCGGCATCGAGCGAGATCTCGTAGTAGCCGTGCTCGTCCCACGCGATGGGTCCCTGATCTTGCGACAACGTGCCGCCATCGACAGTCACCCGCAGGCACTGGTTGGGCGGGAAGTGCTCGGGAAGCTGCCAGGTCCAGGTGTTGTCGCCGCTCGAGGAGAGCGCTTTCTGACCAATCCAGTACGCGCCGATGTTCGCCAGGGTATCGACCCATGCGCCCCCGGCCTGTGCCTGCTGCACTGCCGAGCGGAACGAATCGAAGGAGATCGGCTGATAGGCGCCGTCGGTGCCCCCGGTGAAGCCGTGGATGCAGTAGATCTGCCAGCGCCCGGCCGTGGCCCCGAGCTGTCCCGGAATGTTGGACGGGACCCAGCTGGGATTCGTGTTGTCGCCCGGGGCGATCGAGCCCCCGGCGACGCTACGGATGATGAAGTACTGGGAGCCGGCATTGGCGCAGGCGTCGTCACCGTTGGGCGCCGCCAGCGTCAGAGGAGCGACGCCGAAGTTCTGCTGGATGAAGCTATAACCCGCGTCGATATCGGAGCCACCGCACGTGTGGTTCTGGGTGTGGTTGCCCAGCTCGTGGCCCGCTTCCAGCGCCGCCTGCCAGACCGGATCGTTCGACTCGCTCTTGCCGGTCTGGAGAAAGAACGTGTAACGCGCCCCCCACGAGTTCATCTCCTCGTAGTGACTGATCTGAGACGAGTTGGAGTCGTCGAACGTGTAGGAGATGGCGCTGTCGAAGCCCGCCCAGTCGAGTACCTGCAGGTTTGCCGTCGAACCCGAGGGTCGAGCCTGGCCACCGTCACCGACGGGCGGAATGTCACAGTCATAGGTCACCGCCGATGCCTGCCCTCCGGTGGACGCACCGCCAGTGGGCTGGCCGCCGGTGCTGGCCCCACCACCGGACTGACCGCCAGTGTTGGACCCGCCCGTCGCCTGGCCACCGGTCGCCCCACCGGAACCGGTTGCCACACCACCCGTGGGTCCGAAGCCGCCCGAGGCTCCGCCGCTGGCACCACCGGTACCGCCAGATCCTCCGCTCATCGGCGGAGTCCCACCGGTGAGCGGCGCCACGCCCCCGGTGGGTGCACCACCTGAGGAACTGACCCCACCCGTCGTTGGGGCCGCACCTGTTCCCCCACCGATCCCCGACACGCCCCCCGTCGATCCCCCCATGCCCGTCGCGTTGCACTGACAGACCCCGTAGACGCCGTTCTCGCAGTACTGCGTGCCTTCGCAGTTGCCCTCACCCACGCAGGCCAGCGCGGGACCCTGGTCGCAGGTGGTTGCCTGCTCTTCGGACGGGCTGGAGCACCCCAGCAGTCCGGCCACGCCCAGTAGCCAGACTGTCCCCAGAATTGTCCTTGCGATCGCCCGTTCGTCCATCTGTGGCGTCATTTTGCTCCTCAACCAAAGTCCGACCCGACGCCCGCTGCGGCGCTTGGCATGCACCCCCCGAGGCTAGGCTGGTGGAGGGGGTGCTCTCAATGCCCTCCTTATGGAATCCTGATCACTCGACACCAAGAAACACCCTGGATTGTCCGCAAACTGAGAGGTTGGGGAAGAAATGCGAAGCCCCCAATGAATCCGGGCCCAGCGCCGACGGGGTCGAGGGACGGTCGTGTCGTTTCCATGTGGGAAGTAGCTTGCCGCATCGGGGTCGGCCGAGGGCTGCGGCCCGCAAGCACGGGATCGGTCTTGTCGAACCGAAGACGGTCAACCGTAAGCCCCCGGCAACGCAGCCACCGAACCGTCACCGCTCCGGCGCAGCCAGACGGCCA
Source organism: Polyangiaceae bacterium (assembly GCA_050304295.1). GTDB lineage: Bacteria > Myxococcota_A > Polyangia > Polyangiales > Polyangiaceae > JAFGBI01. Next base: position 96,892 of record JBNLDK010000249.1, on the reverse strand, counting down.
CCTCCACGTGCCGGGTTTGCGGAAACATGTCGAACGCGGTCACCGACTCGATGGCGAATCCCTCCGCGCAGAGCTCGCTCAGATCTCCGGCCATCGTCACGGGGTTGCAGGAACAGAGCAGGACGTAGCGCCGCGCCAGCGCCGCGAAGCGACTCGCTTCCCCCTTGAGCCCCGCGCGGGGCGGGTCGAGCACGACGAGGTCGAAGCGCTCGCCACGTTCGAACGCCCGCGTCGCCCAGCGGCCTGCATCGTCGCGACACACTCGCAGCCGACCGAGCCCCTGGCTGCGGGCCGTATCCCCAAGGGCGAGCACAGCTCGACCATCGCGCTCGACGGCCTGGCCAGCTCGACCAGCTCGAGCCAGCGGCAACGCGAAGTTGCCCGCCCCGCTAAACGCGTCGAGGAACGTTCTGACCTCGCGCCGCGCCGCCTCCACCACCGCGTGACCGACGAGCCGCTCATTCATCGCGGTGTTCACCTGCATGAAGCTGCCGAGGGGCACATCCCACCAGCTGTCGCGGAGGGTATAGCGCTGTCGAACATCTTGCTCCCCCCCGGCGACGGCCACCAACCAGCGGTCGCCGGCCAGACGCGGAGGATGAGGGGGGGACACCGCACCTGCCGGCACGCTCGGCACCAGAAACAGTGACGCACGCCCATCGATGCCCGGGGTGCGCACCTCCGCGTGAGAGAAGGCGGCAAATGCCTCCGGCGCCTCGCGAGCGGTGCACCGCAGCTCCTCTAGCGCTTCCGTCAGCGCGGGTTCCAGAACGGGACATTCTTCGCTCTTGCGAGGGTTGAAGAAGCCGAGTCCCGCGGCGGTCAGCTGGACCCGGATCCGGTTGCGATAGCCCAGGGGTGCGGGGGCGCCGACCCAAGCAGGCTCCGGACACGCCGCCGCCTTTCCCTCGACCCGACTCCGAAGCGTCCGGCGAACGCTCTCGAGCCGATGCTCGGCCTGGTCCTCCGGACTCGTTCCCAGCAGCGGACACCCGCCACAGCTGCTCGCCACCGGACAAGAAGCGGGGAGGGCAAGAGCGGCACACATCGCCCCAGCAGCATAGCCGGAGCGGAAGGGGACAACAGAGGCCCGAGCCTTCGCAGACGTCCCGCGAATTTTCCCCGCACGTCTCACGATGAGCAAGGGGGTGTGTCGGGGGTAAAGAACTGGCCGGACTGCGAGAACCAAGCGGGACGAGGCTCCATCAAGAGCGGGGCGACCACGGACCGAGAAACACGCTCCCCTCGTCGGTCCGCTCGCGACCGGTCCCGCTGGCGCTCGGTTCTGGCATAATCTCGAGTGGGCCGCTGGCGCCGCGAGACCGGCCGCAAGGGAGGCCGCGGAGCAGGACATCTGGTGATGGCGACACAAGCTTCGATTCCACCGACGAGGACCGGACCGATGAACCGCGTCGGCCAGGTCGTAGCCGGGCGCTATCGACTGGAGAACCTGATCGACAAGGGCGGCCAGAGCGAAGTGTACGGAGCGCGTGACATCGTCGATGGCGACCGCGTCGCGGTGAAGGTGCTGACCGATGTCGGCGCGCGCGACCCCGAGCTGCGTGAGCGCATGCTGCGCGAGGCGCACGCGCTCGCCAACCTCGGCCGCAGCGCCGCCGTCAACGTCGTGGACCAGGGGTTCGCCCCCGACGGCGCTCTCTGCATGGTGATGGAGCTCCTGCACGGAGCCAACCTGGAGGACTACCTCTACTGGATCGAGCGCTCCGGGGGACGACTCGCCGCCGCCGACCTGCGCCGCCTGATGGAGCCCATCGTGGACACCCTCGAGCAAGCGCACGAGATGGGGATCGTGCATCGCGATCTGAAGCCGAAGAACGTCTACGTGGTGGACTCCGCCCACGGCGGTGGAGTCCGCCTGCTCGATTTCGGATTCGCGAAGTTCCTCAGGATGCGCAGCGTGACCGGCGTCGGCATGGTGGCTGGGTCGCCCAGCTACGTCCCCCCCGAGTCGTGGCTCGGACATTCGTCCACGCTCGACCGTCGCGCCGACGTCTACAGTCTCGCGGCGGTGATGTTCCGCGCGCTCGCCGGGCGCCCCCCGTTCGTCGCCAGCGATCTCCGCGGCCTGCTCACACAGGTAACGACGGCGCCACGACCGAGCCTGTGCGCAATTCGACCCGACCTGCCGGCGGCAATGGACGACTGGGTGGCACAAGCACTCGCCATCGATCGCGACCAGCGCTTCAGCACCGTGCGCGCGCTCTTCCGCGCGTTCGGGCACGCCAGCGGATCGTGATGTGCCCCCTCGCGAGGGGGCCGCCACGCTCGACCGACCTGAACGAGACGAGCCGCCGCAGGCGGCCCTCACCACTCAGTCCCTGCTTCAGGGCGCTCCGAGCTCTTGCAGAAGCGACTGCGCCATGCGGCACTGCTCGACATATCGCCCCGCCCTCGCCCCCCGGCACGCGCGCTTGGCGAACGACATGAGCAGGCGGACGGCCTTCTCCTTCTGGGGGGGCACCTGATTCGCGTAGCTGGCACCGAGATGAAACGCGATCTCGGGGTGCGCATCACCAGCGACGTCGTGCGCCCGCTCGAGCGCCTCGATCATCGCAAGGTCGTCGCCTTCGGCCTGCGCGACCTGGAACTTCAGGATGTGGATCGCGTAGAGGGCGTCCACATTGGCGTCGGTCGGTGCGATGCGCCGCGTGGCCTCGGCGAGCGTCTGTGCCGCCTCGCGGTAGCGCTTGTGCACCAGATACAGCGCCGCCAGTGGAGGATAGAAGTAGGCCACCTCCGGGTCGCTCTGGATGGCTCGCGTGTAGCTCTCGAGCGCGGTCTGATCGTCCACCGTGTACTCGGCTGCGGTACCGAGGAAGTAGTGGCACTCCGCGTGGGACGGATCGAGCTCTAGGCAGCGACGGAACGACGCCTTGGCGGTCTCGTACTGGTCGGACTCTCCCGCCTCGGCCCGCTTGACCATCGCGTAGCCCCGCTTGAAGTGGAACCGGGCGTCGCCCGGGTCGAGGGCGATCGCGGTCGTGAGCGCACTCCCCATGCGCTCCCAGTCCTGCCGCCTCTCGTGCGCCTGGGCCAGCTTGTACGCGATGAGTGCATTCGTGGGGTCCAGCTGGAGCGCGGAAGCGTACTTCTCGACCGCCCCCTCGACGTTGATCTTCACGGCCCGGTCGCCCTCGTTGGCGAGTCGAATCGCCTCGTGGGCGTCGGCCCGGGACACGACAGGGAGCGGCGGCAAGGCGTCTGGTTCCGGGGCGCGCTCGACGGCAGGTTCAGTCGCGGCCGAGAGCCCCGTCGCCGTCGCCGGTTCCGGCGCCGGATCAGATTCCACTGGAGGCACCGGCGCGACTGGGGTGTCCTGGACCACCGGAACCACGGGCTCCGCGGGCGTGCCTTGCGCGACACAGGCAGCGAACAGCAGGGAGACGGGCACCGCAGACGGGAACAGCTCGATGATGCGGGTCATGTGCGTCCTAGGGCAATCGCGCTGGCGCGGGTGGAGGACGCCGGGTCTCGATCTCGTCGCTGGTTAGGATCCCCATGAGCGGATCCGTCGCGACGCCGCTCGACGCGCGGGTGAAGGTGGTCGAGTAGGTTCCCGTCACGGTCACCTCGGCGCCCGCGGCGGGGATAGGACAGGCGATCGTCCTGCCCCAGTAGGCGTCGACGATGGGCAAGGGAGGGTCCGCAGCGCAGCTCTGGATGGCCTGGTGAAGCTGGGCGTAGTTGCTGGCCCACCCCATCACCTGGATGCAGTCGGCGAGGTCGTCGTTGCGGTCGTCGCAGATCCAGAACGCGGGGACCAGCGCCCGGCAGCCAGGAGGGTCGGCGACACCTGGTGGGTGCACCGCGCACTTCGGCGCGTCCATCAGGTTGGTCTTCCCGATGAAGCCACGCACCTCGATCACCTGGCCAGCGATGGTGTCGCGCAGCGCGGCGTGGCGCAAGGAGTAGCTGGCGCCCCACACGGTGTAGGCGCTGCCCTCCATGAGAGGGCGCTCGCTGAGTCTGGGTACAGGAGGCAGACCATTGGCGACCGCGAGCGACGGAGCCGCAGGCTCGGGGTCGCTCGCGGTCGCCGAAGGCACGGCCACGAGGGGCGGCAGTGCTGCGGGTTGCGGTGCGGAGCGCGCGGGCGCTGCGGCCGGCTGACACCCACCAACCGCGGTCACCGCGGTCACCACTCTCACCGCTCCCCAAGCGCCGCGCATGTCGCATCATCCTCCACGCCTACGCGAGAAGCAACGGGGCTTGCCTTCAGCGACCCAGCGCGCACCGCGCCCAGCTTCGGCTTGAAGCCGCGGGGAGTCGTTGAACGCCCAGGTCACGCCTCAGTGGGCGTGACCTTCAGGTCCGTGCACGTGGCCGTGACTCAGCTCCTCCTCGGTTGCCGCGCGCACCGCAGCGATGGTCACCTCGAAATGGAGTGTCACGCCCGCAAGCTCGTGGTTTGCGTCGAGCCGCACGCGCTCCGGCTCCACCTCGATGACGCGCACGGGCACCATCTGTCCCTGCGCAGTCTGCATCCCCAGCGTCATGCCGATCTCGGGCTCGAGGTCCGGCGGCAGCTGATCCCGGGGCACCGCAAGCACGAGCCGCTCCTCGCGGACGCCGTAGCCCTCTTCGGGACTGACGACGACCCGTTTGGTATCACCGACCGAGGCACCGCTGAGAGCAGTCTCGAGACCGGGCACGATGTTCTGGTGACCGTGCAGGTAAGGGAGCGGCTGGTCCTGCTGGCTTTCGTCCAGCACCGTCCCTTCGTCGTCACGGAGAACATAATGCATCGAGACGACGCAATCCTTCTGCACTGTCATGGGGGGGTTGGTCATGACCCCAAGCCCTAGCGTCAAAGCACTCGAGATGCGACCCCCCAGGGGGACGCACGACGTCACAAGCCTCGCCAGGCGCCCCCGAGCCCCCCTTGACAGCAGGAAGCACAAGGCTCAACCTAGGTCTCGCATGAGCGCCGAAGTCTGAATCTCGATCCACGTTCTCCGCCGCGCTGCGGCGTCACGACGCTGGTATCGATTCGCCGGGTTGGCTCGGCGCACGCTGGGTGTGTGCGCCTGGAGCCTCCGGATGCAACTTCAGACCTTCGGAGCAAACAGTGAGCTCGAACCCAAGTGTTTCCGTTCCCTCCGCGCTTGCCGCGCTGGGATTTCGACAGTTCTTTCGCGCCCAGACAGCTGATCTGGACGACGACCTCACTCCCGCCCGCGTGGTGACCCACGCGCACGGGCACTACGAGATCCACGACGGCCTGCGCAGCCGCGTCGTCCGTCTCGCCTCTTCACTGGGACGCAACGCCAGCAGCCCCCAGGACCTGCCCGCCACCGGCGACTGGGTCGCCATACGCGGGGACGCCATCGTCCACGTCTTCGAGCGCTCCACCGTGCTCGTCCGCCGGCGCTCCGGCAACCGCGTCGAGCCTCAAGTCGTCGCGGCCAACGCGGACTTCGTGGCCGTCGTCCTGGCGCTGACCGAGGACAGCGAGTGGACCTCACGCGCCCGGCGGTCCGCCAATCCGCGCCGTCTCGAGCGCTATCTGCTGGCCGTGGAGCGAAGCGGCGCGCAGCCCATCGTCGTGCTCAACAAGGCCGACCGCCATCCGGACCCAGGCCGCATCGCGCGGGAACTGGGCGCCGTCGCGCAGGACGCGCCGCTGGTCGTCACCAGCGCATCCGAGGGCACCGGGGTGAAGGAGCTCATCCGCTTGCTGGGTCCGGCCGACACGCTGGCCCTGGTGGGGATGTCGGGGGTGGGCAAGAGCACGCTGCTGAATCGTCTCGCTGGCGTCCCCGTGGAGTCCACGGCTCCGGCTCGCGACGAAGACGAGCGGGGCCGCCACACCACGACCGCGCGCCGGCTGCACCAGACCGAGCACGGCTTTCTGGTGCTGGACACACCAGGAATGCGCGAGCTGGGGCTCTGGGCAGATGAAGCGTCCGAGGCGACGGCGGCGGCGGCCTTCGGCGACATCGCGACCCTGGCGGCGGAGTGTCGCTTTCGCGACTGCCGCCACGAGGGCGAGCCAGGCTGCGCCGTCGAGGAGGCGGCCGGAGCGGGGCAGCTCAGCGCCGCGCGCCTCGACAGCTACCGGCGTCTGGAACGCGAGCTCTTCGCCGCTACTCGTGAAGGCAAGGCCGCCAAGGAGCGCTGGGCCAAGATGGTGGCGAAGACCGTGCGCGGCCTGCAGAAGGGCTCAGGGTAGCGGGCGCGCGCTGCCAGCTAGAACAACGCGTTCTAGGCTCCGGGACAGGGGAACGCCTTGCGAGCGATGCCCTTGCACACCCCCCGTCCAGCCAGAGGCACCTGACCGCAGGCCTGCAGCGACACCATGCGCTTCGCGCAGCTCTCGGCAACATCCAGCAGCCCATCCTTCGTCTGGAGCTTCCCTTCTCCGCCACCAACCACCTGGGGCCCGTCGGCCGAGGTCGTGTCCGAGCGACTTGCAGAGGCAGCGCTCTCCGCGCTCTCGGCGGCTCGCCGCGCGGCTTCCACCTGCTCTCGCAGCTGGGCCATCTCCGCCCTCAGCTCGTCCGCCTCGGCCTTGCGCTCGACCTCCGCCTGCACGTCCGCGGTCACCTCGATCATGGCCTGCACCACCTCGTCCGGGACCTTCGCCTCACGAAGTCGTCCCAGATCCGTCATGCTGAGTTCCTTGTAGGGTTCGCGCGACGCGCGGATCTTGGCTGCGATGACTCCCGCCGCCACGCCCTGACCCAGCAAGTCCTGGATGTCGCGGAGCTTGGCACCCTCCGGTCCCACCAGCCACAGGTGCTCATCCGGCGTGAAGTAGGCCAGCGCCCCCGGATGCTTGACCACAACCCGGACGCTTTCGAAGCTCCCAGGTTCGTAGTCCTCACGCTCCTTGACCAGCATCACCAACCGCTCCAGCGCGCTCCCGTAGTAGACGCTATCTGGGTACTCGCGGGCGAAAGCCTCGATGCGTTGCGGGTCGTTGTCGTAGCGAATGGCGTTCCAAGCGCTGACGTCAGGTTCGCTGACCGACTCCGCTCTGGCAGCCTCCATCGCGGATCCCGGACCCGGGTCGGCGGTCTCGGGTAGCTCCTGCTTTCGGTTTCCGCTAGCCGCCAGCCGAGCATCGGACTCGGCGACGAATCCATCGTACTCGGTCACCAGCTGCGGGGCGCGCGCCGCAAAGATCTGGCCGGGCGTTTTGCCCTGCTTGTCCTTGGCGTTTGGATCGGCGCCCGCTGCGAGGAGGTAGTATGCCGCATCGATGTTCTTGCGCCTCGCTGCCATGTGCAGGGGGGTGATGCCACTGTTGCACACCAGGTTGGGGTCAGCGCCGTGATCGAGGAGGACTTTGGTGGTCTCCGTCCCTGCCAACACGAGCACCGAGCACCCACCTTGAATGCGCTGATTTGGATCGGCGCCTTGTTCCAGCGCCCTGATTAGAGCTTCGGTCTTCCCATGCACCACCGGCATCAAGATGGACGAATTGGAAGTCGATGATCCACCGCAGCTGAAGGAACCAGCGACGCTCAGCGAGATCAGCGCCATGGCTACCCATCCACCCAGCCGCTCTCGCCTGTCCACCTGACGATCGATCTTCATCGTGTACTGCTCCTGCGCTCGCACCTCACGAGCAACCCACACGACTAGCACAGATCGCGAGGATCTTGCGTCGCATCCCGACAGGCGGCGCGCAGTCCAAGTTCTCAGCGAACCTGGACCGCGGCGAGCTTCCGCCAGCGAATGATACCGCTCTCGAGCGGGTGCGGGGCGCTGCCCGCGAGCTTTGCGGGGCTCTCACGCAGGATAGTCCCGCGAGGGGACGAACTCAACGCGGGAGCGCCTGGGATCAGAGGCTTGTCCAGTCGGAGGCGCTCCACGTCTCGGTCGTATCACCCGACACAACCACGGAGCGCTGCCCGGCAAGATCGCCGGGGGTGGGTTGAGCGTTCTCGTCGACGTCGATGAGCGCGCAAGCTGTGTAGGCTCCCTCCAGCACGTCGGATAGCGAGATCGTGCAAGCGCCATCCACCACGGTTGCCTCCGCCGTGTACGCGGCCGCGGTGGCCCACGATCCACAATCGACCGCGCCTGCCAAGAGCGCGAAGTCAATGCTCATGCCCTCGTGAGCGGTCTGGAGATCCGTCACGCCAACGGTGACGGACACGAACTCCCGCTCCGGAGTTTCGATCGGGACTTCCCGCAGGATGCCATCGTGGCGCTGCGCCAAGAGCCACTCGAGCAGGCCCGGCTCCATCCGCGCTGCCTGGATACTCGGATTGTGGTCCATGTCCGCGTACTCGGTGAACTTCACCAGGGTGCCACCGACGTCCAGGATGGATTGATGGATGGTCTCGATGCTCGAGTAGGGATTGATGGTGTCGCCGGAGCCATGGAGCAGCCACAGCGGGGTCTGAGCCATCTGCTCGGCGCCCCGGTCGAGGGTGTAGCCGGCAACGGCAACGGCACCCGCGAAGCGACTGGGATACTCGACGAGCAACGCGAGCACCCCCTCGGCGCCCATCGACTCGCCGTGCAGATACTGGCGCTCGCTATCGAGCCCGTACCGTGCCACGACGGCGTCGAGCCCCGCCAGCGCGTCCACCATGGCGGGGCGCAGCGCGTCGTCATACGTCCCCCCCCATGCCGAGCACGTCGGACTCTCGTCCGCGGGACGATAGGGCAACAGCACGGCGCACGGCTCGACCGCATTGAGGGCGTCGATGGTCCACCAGTTCGGATCGACCGGATTGCCACCACAGCCGTGCAGGAACATCACCACTGGCAAGGGCTCGTCAGTGGTCTCCGGTAGGTAGAAACCCACGGGTTGCCCGTTGTAGGTCCAGCTGTGAAACCCCGGCTCCCCGGCTTCCGCAGGCAGAGGGTAGTCGCTGCCCGCTCCTCCACTGGCACCGGCGCCGCCCGCACCTCCACCACTCGCGCCGGTGCCGTCCGTTCCAGCACCCGCGGCTCCTCCGGCTCCTCCACTCGCACCACTACCGCCCGTTTCAGCGGTCGCGGCTCCTCCGGCTCCACCACTCGCACCACTGCCGCCCGTTTCAGCCGTCGCGGCGCCGCCCGTCGCGGCGCCGCCCGTGGCCGGAGGCGTGGTGACGTCACTCCCCGCCTCCCCACCAGTGCCGGGAGCACTCGGTCCATGCGTGCCGTCTTTGGCGCTGGTCGAGCAGGCGCTGACGCCGCTCCAGCACGCCAAGCACACAGCACCACCCGCAATGCAGCGTCCCGGAACCACCCAGCGCCTCGTCATGCGGCGAACAGAGCCGCAAAGCGGAGCGGCGTCAACTGGCTTCGAGCCGCGGAGCAGCCGCGACCTCGTCAGCATCGACGAGGTCTCCGCCGGCGACCCGCGTCGTGGGCAACGGGTCGCGGCGTTCCGGTGAGTCCGGCGGGGGCGCGGCGAAGCCCGACTCCGAGACAGCACCAGCGACATTGTCGGGCCCCGTCGAACCGCGGTTGCCCTACCCGTTTCCCAAATGCCCGGTGCCGTCAAGTCGGCACCACGAGCCGCACCAGTCGTGAGCACTTGGTCTTTGGTGCGGCAGCTGCGTCCACTCGTTCAGCGCGCGGAGATCGAACGGAGAGGGATGGGCTCGAGCCGGCGGGGACGATGGCACGGGCGGAGTGTGCCGGGGCACACCTTCGAAATCTGTGCCACGAGACGGAGCCCCCCTGCCGTCATCATCCCCACGTCGCAGAGCTCACGTGATCCTTGGCACGTGCCTTGCTAGAGGGTGCCACATGATGCTGCATCGAATCCTCGGGTCCGACACACCTTGGCACATGGTCCTCTTGGCGGCCGGCATGCTGGTGGTGGCCTGCGGACAGGACGACGGGAGCTCTGCTGGCCCTGCCAATACTCCCACCGACCCGACCGACCCTAGGGATCCCACCGACCCCACCGACCCCACCGACCCTACGGATCCCACCGACCCCACCGACCCCACCGACCCCACGGATCCGATTGCAGGTGACGACGCGACCGACTTCATCTCTCACGTCCCTGGCGATAGCGGCACCTGGGGGCCAGGCAGCGGAGGAAGCAGCGGAATCGGAGGTGCCAGTGCGATCGGAGGCGCCGGCGCTGCCACGGGGGCAACGGATGACTCGTCCGCCGAACGCGCCATCGCCGAAGCGGACATTCTCCAGGTCGAGGGGGACACCCTCTACGCGCTCTCCGGCTACACCGGCATGACCATCATTGATCTGGAGGATCCGACCCACCTGCGGGTGCTCGGCGTCTATCGAAGCACGGCGACGCCGTTCGAGATGTACCTCGAGGGTGGCACCGCCTACATCATGTACAACGACTTCGGCCGCCCCGTGTGGGACGAGGCCCAAGGGTACTACGCGTGGCGTTCGAGCAGCCGCCTGCAGGCACTCGACGTGAGCGACCCGAGCGCCCCACGAGTCATCGGCGAGAAGGACCTGCCCGGTTCCATCTCCGATTCCCGAATGGTCGGAGACATCGTCTATGTGGTGACCCATCAGTCGAGCTACTGCTGGGGATGCGACGCCGTCGCCAACACTCGCATCAGCTCGTTCGACGTGTCGGACCCAACGCAGTTCAACCCCGTCGACGAGGAACTGTTCGTGACGGAGGACGAAACCTGGGGGCGCCGCAGTGTCGCCGCAACGAACCAGCGCATGTACGTATCGGGCTGGTCCTGGAACGACGATCGCACGGACGGAACCGGGACGATCCAGGTCGTGGACATCTCCGATCCGGGTGGCGCTATCGAGCCGGGAGCCGTCGTCGAGATCGCAGGCGTGGTCGAGAGCCGGTGGCAGATGGACGAGCTCGATGGCGTGCTGCGCGTCATCAGCCAGCCTGGAAGGTGGAGCAGTCTCATGGAGCCGGTCGTCGAGACCTTCGCCGTGAGCTCGGCGACGGAAGTGACCCCGCTGGGCAGCCTGACAATGACGCTGCCGCAACCCGAGGACCTGCGCAGCGTCCGCTTCGACGGTGACCGCGCCTTTGCCGTCACCTTCCAGCAAGTCGACCCGCTCTTCACCTTCGATCTGAGCGATCCCGTGAACCCGCGTCAGGTGGGTGAGCTCGAGATCCCGGGCTGGCTCTACCACATGGAGCCACGAGGAGACCGCCTCTATTCCCTGGGCTTCGATCCCGACGTCGACGACGGGGCGCTCCACGTGTCGGTCTTCGACGTCAGCGAGCTCGAGAACCCCATCCTGCTCGACCGGGTCAACTTCGGTGGCGACTGGGGATGGTTCTCCGAAGACCAGGACCGAATCCACAAAGTGTTCAATCTCGCGCTCGATCAGGAGCTCATCCTGCTGCCCTTCAGTGGCGGCGGCTATCTTGGCGAGTCCTGTACCTACACCTACGGCAGCGGGATCCAGCTCATCGACGCCATCGGAGACGACCTGACGCTGCGCGGGGTCGCGCCCCAGATCGGCACCGCCCGACGAGCACTGCTGCACCAGGACACCCTGTTCGGCATCTCCGACAACGCGGTGCAGGCCTTCGACATCCAGGATCGCGACAACCCGACGCGACTCGATCGCGTCGATGTGGCTCGCAACATCTCGCAGATCCGGGCCATGGGCGATCGACTGCTGCGCTTCGGTCAGAACTGGTGGACCAACGAGGTCGAGCTCGATCTCGTGCCGCTGGACCAGGCCAACGCGGCCGAGAGCGAGGCGAGTTTGGACCTCTCCGGCTTGGTCGACGTCCACGAGCGCTCCTGTGCGGATGGATCGTGGTACTCGTCCACCCAGTTCACCGGACAGGTCTTCACGCACGGCGAGCACGCCTTCGTCCCTCGGACGGTGAGAAGTGCCGGACGCAACGCCGACAACAGCTACTTCAGTCACCAGCGCATGCACATCGAGATCGTGGATCTGAGCGGTGCGGTTCCCGCGATCGTCGGCGAGCTCGACCTCGACCCCACGGGCTTCGATGAAGCGAGCGGGCAGAACTCGCACTACTGGGGTTTCGTCCAGACAGAGAACGCGCTGCTCGTGGGCCGCTACACCAGCAGCAACTCGAGCGGCGAAACAGAGGTCCGCTACTCGTACGACGTCATCGACCTGCGCCAAGGAGCAGCAGCCAGCGTGGTCAGTCGCCTCGACCTCCCGCAGTCCCTCACCACCAGCGGCTGGGGGTACGGAGCGTACGGGTGCTACATCGACATGTACTGGGGCTGGTGGTACGCCGGCAGCGGCTCCGGCATGGCGCTCAGCTCCGGCGACATCATCGCCAGCCAGCACGAAGAGCCCCTCGACGACGGCACCGGTCGCGTTCGGTACCAGCTCGATCGCATCGACCTGCGAGACCCCACCAACCCGGAGTTCTTGCCTCCGATCAACATTCCCGGACAAGCGGTCAAGTTCGACCACGCCAACGGAAGGGTCGTGAGTCTCGACTACGAGCCGGAGGTCGTCGCATCAGCGACCAGCGCCACTGATTGCTACACCGTCGGACAGGGCGCCACCTGGAACTACGATCGCGAGTGGATGGAGAACAACTCCTACACCACCTACGATCAGATCCCGGGCGCCTGCATCCGCTGGCATCGCCGAATCCACTCCCTCGTACTGGAAGGCGACGTGGCGCGCCGCGTGAGTCTGCTCGATCTGAACGAGCCAGCGGCGGACGGGAGCCCGCGCTCCGCAGGGAGCATCGCGATCAGCGATAGTCGGGTCTTCTTCCTGCGGTCGAGATATGCCGACACGACGACCTCTCAGTCAGTGGATCCCAGGGTCGTCTCGCTGGGCTATGACCTCGACGGACGTCTCGAGCTGCTGGGTAGCGTCGCGCTCGAAGGCAACCGGTACGGCACGCTGGTCGCGCGCGGAAACCGCGCCTTCATTTCCAGCTACGGGACGCTGGAGGTGATCCGCAGCCGACGCGAGCACCCGCTCGAGGTGACGACCCACGACCTCCGTTCGTTCCGGTGTTCGGACAGCTTGCTGGAAGTCGTCGGGGACCAGGCTCTCTGCGCGATGGGCATGTACGGGGTGCAGAGCATTCCTCTCGAGTAAGGTGCGGGTACCCCCGCACCCTCAGAACGACGACCCCGGCTCCCGGAGGAAGGCCAACTCGGCCGGGGTGGACGCTCGCCCCAAGAGCGCGTTGCGGTGCGGGAACCGACCGAAGCGGGCCACGATGTCGCGGTGCTGCACCGCGAAGTCGAAGTTCGACTCGAGCCGTTGACGCGCCGCACCGCTCAGCTCGTCGCGGAGCGCGCCAAAAAGGGCCACGCTCCGTTCCTGGCGCACCAGCGACTCGCTGTGCATGAGGGGCATGTAGAACATCACGCGGTGATCGACCGGCAACTCACGGTCGCGTCCCAGCGCCACCCCGACCTCCGTCAAGGTCTGAGCCCGTGCGTCGTGGGCGTACATGGTACCCTGATCCCGGAACAGGTTGCGTGAGAACTGGTCCAGCACGACGATCGCAGCCAGGTGCCCCCGCGTCGTCTCCAGCCATGAGTGGCAGTCTCCCGCGGCCAGCGCCTCGAGGGTGGCGCCGAAGCGGTCCCGAATCTCGTTGTCGAACTCGGGGCTCTTGCGCCACCAGCGCTGCGCGTACTCCGGTGCGACGAGTCCTTGGTCGTCGAGGTCACCGAACCAGAAGTCCAGCACCTCCTCGTGGTCTCGAATCATGGTCATGGCATCACTCCACCCGGTGTGTGGGGCCAAAAGCGCCGCTGGTCATCCCCCCGTCCACAGCCGAGAGGATGACCTCACCTGACTTCGCCCGGAAGCGCCGATCGCGGTTCTGGTTTTCGACTACACTGCCCCCCATGACAAGCTCAGAATGCCGCACCGCCATCGGCGCGCTGCTCATCGTGGTCGCGGGCCTACTTGCGTGCAAGCAGGGAGCTGACAGCCAGGACGGCGAGGACACCTACGAGTCCATCCAGCACAAGCCCGCCCGCAGCGAAGCGGACGAGCACGCAAAGGCGGGGCTCGAAGCCTGGGATCGCGGCGACTGGGACGAGGCCGTCACCCAGCTCGAGAAGGCCAGCGCGGGTAAGCTGGTGAGCTACGAGCAGATCGAGATCCTGACCGTGCTGGGCGCCGCCTACCAGCGGGCAAAGAAGCTCGACCAGGCACAGGCGACACTGGAACGAGCGCTGAAGCTCGACCCGAAGTCGTCACGCGCCTGGACCTATCTGGGCATCACCCATCGCGTGAAGGGGGAACACGCGAAAGCACGAGAATGCTACGAGAAGGCGCTCGAGCTCAACCCGAAGAACAACGAGGCGCTCTCGAGCTACGGGTCGCTACTCATCCTCGAGGACCGCCCCAAGGAAGCGATCGCCAAGTTCGAGCGCGCTATCGAGCTCGATCCCAGTCTGGCGGTATCCCACGGGAACCTCGCCCTGGCACTCGCCATGGACGGGCAGTTCGATGCTGCAGAGGCGGCGCTGAAGCGCGCTGCGGCGCGGGGTTACCCCCCCGCCAACGTGAAGTCCGTGCGGGAGCGGATCGAGGCCCTGAAGACAGCTCGGTAGGTTCCGGGTCGAACCGGGAGCCGCGGGGCTCGGAGCGCTCCCGAGCCCCGCGACCAATTTCCGCTATGCTGGGATCCGATCATGACCCCTCCCCCGGCCTCCGACCACGACGAGACTCCCCGCCCGCAAGGGATTGCCGACCCTCATCTCTGGCTCGAATCCATCCTCGGCGAAGACGCGCTCGCCTGGGCGAGGGACCGCAACGCGGAGAGCCGGGACGAGCTCGAGGGGGATCCGCGATTTTCGGTCCTGCGAGATCGGTTGCTCACCATCTACGACTCGCCCGCCCGGATCCCTTTCGTGACCGCGCGGGGCGACCGGCTCTACAACCTCTGGGTCGACGACGAACACCCTCGTGGGCTGTGGCGCCGAACGACCCTCGCGGAGTTCCAACGGTCCGTCCCCCGGTGGGAGATCTTGCTCGACCTCGATGCCCTGGGGCACCTCGAGGGGGAGAGCTGGGTCTGGCATGGTGCGAAGGTGCTGCCACCGGAGAACACCCGCGCGCTGCTCAGTCTGTCGCGAGGGGGAGCGGACGCCAACGTCGTCCGCGAGTTCGATCTGACGACGCGCCAGTTCGTCGCTGACGGCTTCGCGCTTCCCGAGGCCAAGAGCCTCGTCTACTGGAAAGACCACGACACGGTCTACGTGGGTACGGACTTCGGCCCCGGATCGTTCACCGACGCCGGCTACCCACGGCTGGCCAAGGAGTGGAAGCGCGGCACCCCACTGTCGGCGGCCACAGTGGTGTTCGAGGGGCAGGCGTCCGACATGGTGGTGCGTGCGTCCCGCGAGTTCACCCGCGGACGGACCCGCGACTGGGTCGATCGCGCTCCGTCATTCTTCACGGGCGAGACGTACCTACGCCGAGCCGATGCGCTGACTCGAATCGACAAGCCCGACGACGCGACGGTCACCC
The DNA here is from genome assembly GCA_050304295.1 of Polyangiaceae bacterium. Lineage (GTDB taxonomy): Bacteria > Myxococcota_A > Polyangia > Polyangiales > Polyangiaceae > JAFGBI01. The sequence goes on along the minus strand of JBNLDK010000249.1, from coordinate 81,508 downwards.
CGTGGGACGACCAGCTCCTCGTCGAGCTGCGCAGCGACTGGGCCGTCGGCGGCCGCACCTGGCCAGCAGGTTCGCTGCTGGTGATCCCGCTGGAAGACTTTCTGCGCGGCGACCGCAACTTCTCACCGCTCTTCACCCCCCGCCCCAGCACTTCGCTTCACTCCTTCTCCGGCACCCGGTCGGCCATCGTCGTCGTCGAACTGGAAGACGTGAAGCACCGCGTGTACGAGCACCAGCGTACCCCCGAGGGCTGGACCCGCCACGCCATACCCAGCCCCCAGGTCGGTTCCATCGAAGTGCGGGCGTTCGACCCCGACGTCAGCGACGACTACTGGTGGATCGAGACCGGCTTCAGCACCCCCACCTCGCTCTCCCTGGGGCGAGTCGGTCAGTCCAGCCGCTCCGTGCTCAAGCAGGCTCCCGAGTTCTTCGCTGCAGACGGCATCATCACCACCCAGCACTTCGCGACTTCGCAGGACGGAACCCGGATCCCGTACTTCCAAATCGCACGCGATGGGCTCGTCCTCGACGGCTCCCATCCCACGATCCTGCGCGGTTACGGTGGTTTCGAGATCTCGCTCACCCCGAGCTACGACGCCACGGCGGGGGCCGCCTGGCTGGAGCGCGGCGGTGTGTTCGTCGTCGCCAACATTCGCGGCGGGGGCGAGTACGGCCCAGCCTGGCATCAGTCCGCGCTGGGCCCGCACCGGCAACGCGCGTATGACGACTTCGCAGCGGTGGCGCGCGACCTGATCGCGCGCGGCGTCACCTCACCCAAGAAGATGGGAGCGAAGGGGGGGTCCAACGGAGGATTGCTGATGGGCGTGATGCTGACGCAGTGCCCAGAGTTGTTCGGTGCAATTGTCTGCGAGGTCCCGCTGCTCGACATGCGGCGGTATCACCAGCTGCTCGCCGGTGCGTCGTGGAAGCAGGAGTACGGCGATCCGGACAACCCGGACGACTGGGCATACCTGGCCCGCTATTCGCCGTACCACCAGGTCCGCAGCGATCGACAGTACCCGCGGGTGCTCTTCATGACCTCCACTCGCGACGACCGGGTTCACCCCGGGCACGCCCGCAAGATGGTCGCCCGCATGCGCGACCAGGGTCACTCCGTCCTCTACTACGAGAACGTCGAGGGCGGACACGGGGGAGCCGCCGACAACCGCCAGGCAGCCGAGATGCAGGCCCTGGCGTACACGTTCTTCAGCCGCGAGCTGGGCCTGACCGCCCCCATCCGAGAATCGTGACGGGCGGCCTGGCGGTTGTCGACGGTCTCGAAGTTCATTCTGGGAAGTTCGGCCGACGCACTTCGGCGCACATAAACTCGTGACCGTCGAGGTCGTTCACGATTCTCGATGGCCCGCGCAAGTTCCACGGTTTCTCACCCTTTCCGCTCTCCTCGCACCTCCCCACACCCGTTCCGCTTCATGCCCCACTGGCAAGTGCTGGCGCTCCCCATCGCGACGGTGCTCGCGGCCTGTGGCTCGAGTCCCGCGCCACCCGCGAAGACGTCGAGCGCGGCCCCAACCCGCACCACCGAACCGCAGTCGCGACCGGTAGCAGTAGACCCGCCCGGCGAAGGCGAGAAGCCCCCGGACGCTGCGGTGAAGGCCACGTTCGAAACCTCCGCGGCGGAGTTCAGCGCCGGCAGCACGTTCGTCATCGCGGTCCACTTCCGCATCGCTGACCAGTACCGACTCTCGTGGACCAACCCGGGCGACATGGGCAAGGAGATCGCCGTCGAGTTCCAGGCCCCGGACGGGTTCGAGGTCAGCACGCCGATGTTCCCCGGTCCCAGGCGGTTCACGCTCCCGGACAACCGGGTGAGCTACGGCTACGCAGCCGAGACGGCGGTCTTCGCCGAGGTACGCGCACCTGCCAACGTGGTCGAGGGGGAAGTCTACCGCTTCGAGGTATCCGCCGAGTGGCTCGCCTGCCGCGGGACCTGTCTGAAGGAAGCGATGACGGCCTACTTCGAGCTGGTCGCAGCACAGGAGCTCTACGACCAGGGCTTCTCCGGGCAATTGCCAGCAATCTACGCCAGCGTGCCGCGCCCGATCGGCAAGCTCGACGACGTGTCGTTCGAGTGGCGCACCGCCGGGCAGCTGGCGGTCATTGGAACCGGGGTCGAGTGGAAGGACTACTTCCCCGCCCACATCGACCAGCCGATCCCCCGGGGCATGTCGATGAACGCTAGCGCCGGAGAACTGCTCCTCGACTTCGAACGAGACGCACTGCAGACCGCCGTCCAGGGCGTGCTGCTCGCCGAGGTCGACGGTCAGCCGCTCTACGTCGCGCTGGACGCCCCGCTGCCCTGACAGCCACCGGACCTCGGCACACCCAGGAACCCAGGACCGCGCTCTTCCTAGCGCGTGAAGCAGGTGACCTCGAGCACCCCTGCCTCAGCCCCGGGCGCGACCGTGCCGCAGGCCGACCAGGCGGCGAGGAAGTACCCGAGCTCCCGCGGGTTGCCGTCCCCCGCCCCACAGTAGTCCGGGTTCTGCACCCCGGCCGCGCGCGCTCGCGCGAGGTAGGCCGCCGCCGCCGCCGCGCTCCCCAGGTCGACCCGCGCCTCGAGGTGCCAGTCCGTGAAGCGGTCGTAGCGCAGCTCTTCGACCACCGCATCGCTCGGCAACGGAGCCGGCAGGTGGTCGCTCACGAACGACACCGCCTCTGCCTCGGTCGCGAAGCTGCGCCGCGTGATCGTCGTACTGGCGAACTGGCTTGCCGCCACCACCAGCAGACCCCCGGCGGCCAGAGACAAGAACGCCAGCACGCCCCCCGCCCCGAGCAGCAGAAACAGCCACCGCTGCGTTCCCGGCGTGGTCTGACCCTGCACCTCCTTCGACTCCTCGGCGCGCACCATCCTCCCTCCCGCGACCCGACTCGAACCGTCCGCTCGCTCAGTGGACCGCGGCCCGCAACGGCAACCGCTCCATCAACTCGGCTTCACCCTCGAGGAAGTGGGCGGCCCGCTCACCGACGCGCTCGGCGGCGAAGAAGGTGCGGGCGAGGCGAAAGAAGAGCGCGTGGTGACGCGCCTCGGCGCGGGCCAGGTCGAGATACGTCACGCGCAGCGGATCCGCTTCGGGCAGCGCTTCGGCGACCAGCTTCAGCCGCTCGCAGCCGCGCGCCTCGACCACTCCGGCCACCAGGAATCGGTCGAGCAGCAGCGCATCGCCCCCGTCGCGAGTCTGCAACGCCATCAATCCCCCCACGTACTGGTCCTTGTAGTCGGCGACGAGACGCAACCCCCGGCGCGCGATTTCGCGGTACACGATGTGGAAGTGCTCCAGCTCCTCCTTGGCGAACTCGATCATCGGCTCGACCAGCTCGGTTCGATCTGGATAGCGCGTCACGAACGACATCCCAGTTGCCGAGGCCTTGCGCTCACAAGCCGCGTGATCGAGCAGGAAGGCGTCGAAATCGGCGAAGACAACGTCCAGCCAGGCGTTGGGAGTGGGGACCCGCAAGTCGAGCATCGCCTCGTCATAGCTCGCCACCAACACCTTGGCGAGTCGGCCCGTGCGTGCCAGGTTCCAAGCATGCGACGACTCCTGGTCTGGCCCCTGGTGCTACTCGGCGCGTGCGCCTCCCCACCGCCGCCCGCGACTCCGACGCCAGTCGCAGGTGACCCCGCCGCTGGCGGTCCCGAGGCACCGGACACGGGGGAAACCGAGACGAGCCCGCAGGGCCCCGCCCCCGCATCGCCCCCCGAGCACGGTTCCGAACGCGGGAGCCACCAGCACGGGGGCCATGGGCACGCGGCTCACCACGAGTTCCACCGTCCCACGCATCGCTTCGACGACGCCAACAACTGGTCGCAGGTGTTCGACGCCCCCGAGCGCGACGCGTGGCAGAGGCCGCAAGCCGTGATCGAACAGCTCGGATTGGCTCCCGACGCGCAGGTCGCCGACATCGGGGCGGGAACGGGCTACTTCACGGTGCGCCTGGCGCGCACGGTGCCGCAGGGCTTGGTGCTCGCCGTCGACATCGAGCCGAATCTGATCGCGTTCATCGACGAGCGGATCGCGAAGGAGGGCTTGAAGAATGTGAGGACGCAGCTCGCTCCCGCCAACGACCCGCAACTCCCGGCCGGGCTGGATCTCGTGCTGGTGGTCAACACGTACCACCACATCGCGGAGCGTCCGGCGTACTTCACCAAGGTCCGCGAGGCGCTGGCACCGGAGGGGAGACTCGTGCTCGTCGAGTGGCGCCTGGGCCAGCAGGAGCATGGTCCCCCAGACGATCACAAGTTGCCGCCGGAGGTCATCACGCGCGAACTCGCCACAGCGGGATTCCAGCTGTGTCGAGAATGGGACGGACTGCCCCACCAGCACGTGTTGTTCTACGGCGTCGGATGCCAGCGCTAGAGCCGCGGGCCCGCTAGCGTGTCACCCTTGCACGTGGACCACCACGGAGCGCGTATGGGGAAAGCCGCGGTGTTCCCACAAGTAGACACCTTGCCAGGTGCCCAGGACGAGACGCCCCGCGTGCACCGGAATCGACTCGGCGGTCTTGGTCAGCGCGCTGCGTACATGGGCTGGCATGTCGTCGGGCCCCTCCGCGTCGTGCTCCCAGCGTCGGGACTCCGGCACGATCTCGCGCATCCAGGCCTCCAGATCGCGAAGCACGGCGGGATCGGCGTTCTCCTGAATGACGAGGCTGGCCGAGGTGTGCTGTACGAAGATGGTGCAGAGGCCAGTCTGGATGCCGCTCGCGCTGACTACTTCCTGGACTTCGCGGGTGATGTTGGAAAAACCGGCGGGTCGTGTCCTGAACTGAAGTGTGGCCTGGTGGATCGACACGGGATCGCACCTATCGCCCAAATCCTCGCGCCCCGCCACTGCTCGCGGTAAGAAGTGGATTCGCCCCGCTGACCGTGGGGCCGGCAAATCCTTCGAGCATGGTTCCCCAGCGATACGGCCATCTGCACAGAACCGGGATCTGGATTGAGAACCAGCTCTCGAAGACGGCGATCTCGCGGGGACTGTATTCGATCGCGCACGGCATGACGCGAGACGAGGTCGCCGTCCACGCCAGCGCCATGACCTTCGACCTGTTCCTCTCGCTGATCCCGATGCTGGCGCTCTCCGGCTGGCTTCTGACCCAGCTGCTGCAGAGCAACCCCGCCGCGCTGGGGTACGTCTCCCACCTGCTCGACGTGACGCCCTATCAGGTGCACCAGGTGATGGAGGTTCAGTTCGGCCGCTTCGCCGCTGGGGTCGCGCCGTTCGCGACCATCATCGCGCTCTACCTCGCGTCGGGTGCGTTCCACACGGCAATGAACGTGTTCGAGCACGCGACGGGAGCCAAGCGCCGCACCTGGTGGACAAAGCGGGCCATCGCGCTGGGCAGCGTGCTGGCCGCCATCGTCACCTTGGCGCTGACCGGACTCGTCGGGGTCACCCTCGGCGGCGGTCCCATGCAGACGCTGGAGGCACTCCTCGGCCCCGACACGGTGCCAGGTCTGGCCCGATACGTGACCTACTCGCTCGCCTTCATCTCGTCGACGGCATTCCTGGCCGGGTTCTTTCGCGTCGCTATCCATCACCCGGACCTGAAACGCCATGTCTGGCCCGGCGCCTGCGTCACCGTGGGACTGGGAGCGGTCGTCTCCTGGGGCTTCGCGATGTATCTGCAGACCCTGGCGCGCTACACGATCTACTACGGCAGCCTCGCCACGGTCGCCGTGACACTCGTGTGGCTCTACCTCTGGTGCGTAGCCCTGCTACTGGGAGTCGAGCTCAACGCTCAGCTCGAGAACGAGGACCGCCGCCGCCTGCCACGCGCCAGCGCCCCTCCCATGCTGCTCAGCGACGATCCGCTTCCCCCCGAGTTCTGAGCGCCGCCGCCACGCCGGTCCGTGGCGTTCCCTACCCCGCGTCGGGACTGTAGCTCGAGGTGCACACCCCGAAGCGGTCCTGCAGCGCCGCAGTCGCCTGGCAGCGGCTGCCCACACCACAACCCGAGGTGCTGGTGCCCAGAGAGCAGACCTTCACGCACGTCTCGGTGGCCTGGGAGCAGACGTATCCGAGGCTATTCTCGCTGGCCGGCGCGCAGGGACAGGGCTCGCCCTCCACCCCCCCCCCGGGAGGCACGCACCCAGTGGTCCCGTCAGCTCTGACCACCGTGCACGCAAGGCCCTCGGGGCACGTGCAGGAGTCTTCCTCGGGACAGGGATACGGTTCGTCGAGCCAGCAGTCGTGCGCGGCGATGCAGACCGGAACCAACAGCGGATCGTCAGGGACGTCACTGGGTTGATGAAGCGGCTGGACTGAGCAGAAGGTGCCCTCCGCGCACGCCTCCGGGTCGGTGCAGCAGTAGGGAAGACACTTCGCCGCGTTGTTCTGGCCCACGCAGGCATAGCCCGGAGCACAGTCGCTAGCCGCCTGGCAAGCCAGAGACGCCGCGCTACCCGCCGGCAGGCAGGCACTCACCGCCGCCCCATCCTCGCCGCGCGTCACCCCACAGCCCCAAGCCGACGCTCCCCCTGCTCCACCGGCGGCGAGCCCCGCAGTATCGTTGCAGGCATCCGGATTGCCAGGGTAGAGCGGCTTGCCGCTGGCATCGACACCGCATCCGTCGCCGCAAAGGGCGAGCAGCGGAGGCTCGCCCGAAGGCTCGGCCACGTCGGGGCTGGCCACGTCCCCGACGACCCGATCGGGACCGGCGTCGGGGGAAGTGGGCAGACAGGCCGGTGTGTTGCAGAGACCTGTATCGACATTCGGGCCGCCACCATCTTCCGCCGAGGACGAGCTGCAGCTGCCCAGGGTCCAGGTCAGCGCGCCGAGCAGACCGACCGTAGCGATCAGGAAGCGAGACGACATCGGTTTCATACCCGACCACGAAAGCGTAGCACGGAGAGGAGAGAAGCAGGTTTCATGCCAGTGCAAAAACGTCCTCCCACGGCCCTCGAGGGCCGCCGGACCCCGACAGCCCTGTCACGGCGCGCCGACGCTACTCCGCCATCACACTGCGCACGACGAAATTCCCCGCGCGGTCAAAGACCCGGACGTGCAGCATCTGGGCACCGCTCGGTACCAAACTCGAGACATCCGCGGTGAACTCCTCGCGCGACTCGTCGAAGATGCCGTCGCTGGGATAGAAGGGGAACCACTCCTCGGTGCCAGCCCGCGCCAGCTCGATCCGCGCGATGGGCCCCACTCCATCCACCGCGCGTCCGCTCACTCGGCGGCCCTGAACCCGCAAGCCCTCGATGCTGGGTGGCGAGTTGTCAACCAGCACGATGTGGCTCGTCAGCTCGTGTCGGCGCACCCGGTCAGGCGGGTTGCTGAGCTCGTCCGAAACCGTGACGCGAACCCGATAGCGCCCCTCGGGCATGAACTCCGTCTCCCAGTCGTAGCTCGTCCGGGTCAGGCGTTCTTCGGGCTCGAGCATGTCGAACCACTTCGTGGTCCCGACCATCCGGTACTCGACGCGATAGCGGAGCTCGTCTTCGTCGGGGTTGTCGACCTTCCAGGAGAGCTTGACCTTGGTGCTGACCTCGCCGTCGATCGGCTCCCCCGACTTCTCGACGCCAGCCTTCGTTCCCTCCGCGGTCGCCCCGGACTTCGCCTCGATCGACTGGAGGACGGCGCCGAGATTGTCGGTGACGAACGGGATCTCGAGCTCCCGCAGCACGGCGTCCGCGTCCCGATTCCAGCGGGCGCGCACCTGGAGGTACCGGGCTGGCGGCGTCTTGAGCACTGCTGGCGCGGCAAGCGGGGCGCTCCACTCGCTCCAGCTGTCATCCGGCTCCTTCGTATTGCCCGAGCGCGTCGACAGCTCCAGCGCTCCGGAGCTGTCCCACGCCATGCGACCAAAGGTGGCCCGAATGCCGGCGTCGAGCACCTTGCTGGTCCACACTGCGTCGGTGCCGCCAATGCCTCGGATGGGGTGGAGCACGGCAGGGTCACTGCCAACCACGTACTGGGTCTTGCCGGAGAGCAGCAGAGCGCTGACCTGGCGCTCCTCGATGTCCCCAACCAGCGCGGAGTTGTGCAGCGCGTCGACTGAGTGGACTTCGCCCTCGACGCCGGTCCCAACGTAGGGGAGTCCGTCGGCGCCCAGCGCCAGGGAGGTGAAGTGTTGCTTGCTGTCCTCCAGCAGCTGCTCCGGAGTCCCGTCGGGAGCAAATCGGTAGAGGACTCCCTTGCCCTTGGTCTTGGTTCCTCGAGACGGCGCCGCGGGCTGCTCACCCTTCTGGGCGGTTCGCTTCGGAATCGAGCTGCCCGTCAGCTCGTTCGCGATCGCGTACACTGTTCCATCAGGTGCCACCGCGATGCTCCTGACCTCGGTGCGAGCAAAATCGTAGAGCACCGTGGCACGCCCCGGTCCCGTGATCTGATAGAGCCGCGCCTTGTCGCTGGACCCTGCGTACACCTTGCCGTCGGGCGCGACCGCGACGCTCATCAGGTGCTCCTCCGGAGCATCGAAGTAGACCTGCGCTTGACCCGTCTGGGTGATCCGGAAGAGCTTGCCATCAGGACCCGTGGCCGCGTAGAGCGCCTGTGCCTTGGGGTCGAAGGCCACGGCCCAGACGTGCTCCGTGTCCTTCAGCGCGACCAACTCCTCGAGCTTGCCCTGGGCATACTTGAACAGCTGTCCGTCGGGCAGCGTGCCCGCGACGACCGTGTCACCCCAGGCCTCGGTCAGGGAAGTGACGACGAGGGCCTTCGTCTCGCCGACCACCTCGACCTTGGCCCCCGTGACCCGGAGCAGCTTGCCTTCGTTCCCCGTGCCGAGCAGGACGGAGCCGTCGGGTCGGGCCAGCGCGCTCCAGATCGTGGGAGCCTCGGAGATCTCGGTCGTCCCGAGATTGAAGCCGGCGCGAACCTGACCGTTCGAGTCGACGGCCACGCCCTTGAGGTCGCCGCCCTCGAAGTCCTTCCCCTCGCGCAGGACAAAGCGGCGGGTGCCAACCGCCACCGCGTGCAGGGAAGCGGTCAGGACGCAGAGGCCGGAAGCAATGACGACGAATCGCTGGATGGTGGTGTGCATGATGGCGTAGTTGGCAACGGTTCGAGGCGAAGTCGGGGGGCCGCAGGCTAGCGGAGCACCTTCTTCGTCTGCACGGAGACGGTATCGCGTCCAAGCATGAAATCGTCGAGCGCGACGACGTGCCGGACTTCCGTACCAAAAGCGTCGGGACCGATCGACGTGCTCGTCGGACGGAGCGCATCGAGAGCCCCAGGGGGCAGGTTGCGAGCAACCTTGCCCTGGAAGGCGATGCCTCCAGACTGGGCGCTGAAACTGACTACGATCGACTTGGGCGGGTAGACGGGATCGCGAAGGTTGGCGAAGAGCTGCCGAAGATTCTCGGGGTCGGGCTTCTCCTTGTACACGGTGTAGCCCGGGCCAATGCTCATCTTGATTTCCTTGCCGGCCAGGTGCTCCGGCACGGGCACCGTGATCACCTTCGTGATCTCTGGCCCTGCCCACGGCACCAGCGCGAGACGGATGCGGGCCGGCTCGCCGGGCTCGAGCTCCGGGTCCAGCACCTCCGCACCTCGCAGCCGCAGAATCTCGCGTCCGTAGCGGAGCTCGATCTCCATCGAGAGGCGCTCGATGATGACCGGTTCCCAGGGGTTGTTGAGCAGCATGCCCACCGCGCGAACCACGTTCGAGCGCACGAAATCACCGGGCTGCGGCGTCCCGCCGATCGCCACCCCGAAGTCCTCGAAGGTGATCGTGCCGAGGCCCTGCACCTGGAGCTCGCTGGTCGCGTTCCAGCTCACGTCCCGCCGCTCGGGCGCCACCGCCTGGAGCGCGCTCCCCAGAGCGATGGCCATGAACGCGGTGGTCATGAACTTCTCGTGGGCCACCTCGAACTGCCAGTCCGGGGTCGGCGCCCCCGTCGCTCCCTTGATCTTCAGCGTCACGGGGACGGTCGGCGCGGTCGTCGAGTGGGAAGCCACGATCGACGCCTGGCGATCGTTGACCAGAGCCCCCACCGTGCGCCCCGGCATGCCGATCTTGAAGGACCGCATCTGGCTCGCCATGAACCAGATCACCTTGCCGACCGCCGTCGGCATCGCCGTCACGCCCGACTGCATCATGGGATGCCCGAACGCGCTCACCCGATCCCCCTCGACGCGGGTCACGGTGCCGAGCCCCATCACGCTCATGTCGCCGCTGATCATCTGGACCCCGATCGCCCCGCCATTGACGAAGCGCGTCGGCGCCTGCGGATCGACTCCGCCCCCACCCCCAGCCTGCAACGGGGTCAGGCCCATCGGCTCGAAGAGCGCCTTCGCCGCCTGGACCGCGCCCGGCGTCATCCCCCCCATCAGGAGCGGGGTGCTGACCGGCTCGACCGGGCTCAGCTTGCCAGGACCGAGCGCCGCGTTCTCGCGCGCGATCTGGTTCGCGTGCTCCTGGACGTCGTACTCGGCGAGAGTACCAGCAAAGCGATGCCGCGGATTGAGCGAGCGAGGATCGACACGGGCCGTCCGGCGAGCACGGGGGAGGACCCCCAGCGGCCAGCCATTGATCTGCTTGGGCAGCGGCTGGTCGAGATCCTCGATCATGTTCTCGATGGGCGTGACGCCAGCGATCGGCTCCTGCGCGAAGGTCCAGCCATAGGCGTAGGCGCCCGCCATCTTGCCGTTGAGGAAGATCGGGCTCCCGCTCATCCCCGCCACGATCTTGGCGACATCGAGGCGAGGGTGCGGTGTCTTGATCAGGATCAGGTCCTGGCGAGGCCTGAAGTTCTTCAGCACGTCGATCACCTCGACGTCGAACTTCTCCGGTTCGTACCCCTGGAACACCGTCAAGCCGTAGCCCTTCATCCCGGGCTTGATGTCGTCGACCGCAATGATGTCCGAGCGCGCCGCCCGCCGCTGGGCGCTCGCCGTTCCGAGCAACGGCAAGGTAGCGACCAGCCCGGCGAGTGCCGCAGCAATCAGCAATGTGGGGGAACGCACGGGGGGGAGAATAGCAGGGCCAGGTAGCACGTCGGCCGGATTGTGGTCTTTTTGCGTGGCGCTCCCCGCCGCCCTCAGCCCATGGGCCGGCGGCGGGATTCGAACGCGATTCTCCCTTTTTACGTATGCTACCGCGGTGGACATCGCCATCCTGGCCCTGCTGCTGATCGCTTTCAGCACCCTGGTGACGACCCACCTGGCGCTTTCCGTCCTCTTGTTCCTGCGGTCCCCCTGGTGGCACGGCCTGCTCGCCCTGGTCATTCCCCCCCTGGCCCCCTACTACGGCTACGAGTCGGGGCTGAAGATTGGCGCTGGGATCTGGATCGGCGCCGTCTTCTTCTACGCCGTCGCACTCATCGCGGCGCTGTCGATCTGACGCGACGAGCGCGACCCTCGACGTGGCCTGCCCAGTCCGACGAAAGTGAGAAGAGCGGCAACCCATCTCTAGTCCAGAAGGGTGTCCCGCCATCACGCCGCTGGCACTTGGCGGTCCCCGTGTCCAAGGTTCTGGAACTCGCACAGCTGCAGACGGAAGGGGCCCCCCGCACGCGGGGGCCTCGTCTCGGTCACGCGTCGGTCGCGTCGTCAGCAAAGCGGCCACTGCGCGAACAGCTCCACGCAGCGCGCGCCCCTCGTCCCGACCGACACACGACCTGGGTCGGGTTGCCGCCAGAGTCAGGTCCGAGTAGATCCAGCACGTTCGCCAGCCTGCCCCTGGTGCATGACTCGAGCCCTGGATGAAGATCGTACACGCCGCCGATCTGCACCTCGACAGCCCCCTCACCGGACTGACCGAATACGAGGGAGCCCCTCTCACCGACGTGCGCTCGGCGACGCGGCGCGCGCTCGCCGCCCTGGTCGATCTGTGTCTCGAGGAAGCCGCTTCCCTGTTGCTGATCGCCGGCGACCTCTACGACGGTGACTTCCGAGACTATTCGACGGCTCTGTACTTTACCGAGCAGATGGCGCGCCTGCAGGAGGTGGGCACTCGGGTGGTATGGCTCCGCGGCAACCACGACGCCGCCAACCGCATCACCAAGCACCTCCGTCCCGCCGAGCACGTCACCGAGCTCTCCCCGTCGCACCCTCAGACGCTCGTCCTCGAATCCCTCGGCATCGCGGTGCACGGACAGGGGTACGGGCGCCGCGAGGTGACCGAGAACCTGGCGCGACTGTACCCGCCGCCGCACTCCGACCTGCTCAACATCGGGCTCCTCCACACCGCGCTCGACGGTCGGGACGGTCATGCGCCCTACGCCCCTTGCAGTTTGGGCGACCTGATCGCCCACGGCTACGACTACTGGGCGCTGGGCCACGTGCACTCCCGTGAGGTGCTATCCCGCGATCCCTTCGTCGTCTTCCCGGGCAACCTCCAGGGGCGCCACGCGCGGGAGACAGGTCCCAAGGGCGCCACGGTGCTCGAGGTCGACGCCGGACGCATCCACACCGTCGAGCCACGGGTGCTCGACGTGGTGCGCTGGGCAGCGGTAACGGTCGACGTCACCGCTTGCTCGAGCCTGCTCGATGTCGTGGACCAGGCCGCCAGCCACCTGGATGCCCTCGCGCAGGACGCGGACGGTCGGCTCATCGCCGCCCGTCTCACATTGACGGGAAGAACCGCGGCCCATGGCGCCCTCGCGCACCGTCGGCACCAGCTGGAAGGCGAGCTCCGCGCCCACGCTCTCGAGCGCGGCGATCTTTACCTGGAAGCGGTGCGGGTCGACACCGCGGGCCGACTGACCGCCGAGGTGCTGGCCGAGCGACGCGACGCGCTCGCCGATCTGTTTCGCGCCATCGCCGACCTCCGCACCAACGACGAGGCGCTGACGACACTGCGCCAGGAAGTCCTGGCGCCCCTGTCGGGCGTCGCCACCGAGTTGCTACGCGAGGACGACCTGGACTTCCGCGACATCGTCACGGCCGCCGAGCGCCTGCTCGAGGGGCGCCTGCTCGAAGCCGACGAGGAGGAGCCGTGAGGTTCGAGCACCTGGCGCTGACCGCTTTCGGCCCCTTCACTGACCAGGACCTCGATCTTTCGGGCGGTGCACCGGGAGGTGTCCATGTGGTGTTCGGGCCCAACGAGGCCGGCAAGAGCACCGCACTCCGCGCCGTCGTGGCGTTGCTCTTCGGGATCCCCACGCGCACGCAGGACGCGCACCTTCACCCCTACGGCAAGCTGCGCGTCGGCGCCCGGCTGAGCCACGCGGGACGCGATCTGGTGGTGACCCGGGTCAAGCGCCGCAAGGACGATTTGCTGGACGCGGAAGGGCAGCCGCTCGCTTCATCGCAGCTCGACGAGTTTCTGAACCACCTCGATCAACGCTCCTTCACGCGCCGGTTTGGGCTCGACCAGGCAGAGCTGGAGCTCGGCGCCGAAGCACTCCTGGGCGGTGGTGAGGAAGGGTTGTTCGCCGCCGGAACCGCCGGCACTCTGGCCCGCCGCGTGCTCGACGCGCTGGGAGCGGAGGCCGAAGAGCTCTTTTTGCCACGAGGCAAGGTGCCGCGGCTCAATCGCGCGCTGGCCAGCTTCAGCGAAGCGCAGAAGCTCGCGAAGCAACTGGTCCGCCCCCCCGAGAAGTGGCTGGAGCAGAAGCAGGCGCAGCAGCTCACCGAGGCCGAGGCCCAGACCCTTCGCCAGCAGCGTTCCCGCCTCCGCGCAGAGCACGCCCGGCTCAGCCGCCTCGCCTCATTGCTCAGCGATCTGGCCCGACTCGAGCAGGTGGAAGCCGAACGCGCCGCGCTCGCCTCGGTCCCGCGCCTGGATCCGGAGGCTCCCCACCATCGGGAGACAGCGCAGCAGCAGCTCCGTGAAGCAGAACTGAACGTCCAGCACTTCACGGAGGAGTCCGCCCGGATTGCCGCCCAGCTGGCAGAGCTCCCGGATCCCGGTCCCCTCGCCAACGTGCAGCACGAACACCTGGAACTCGGTGACCGCCTCGGGCGCGCGCGCAGCGCGCACCAGGACCTGCCCAAGCTGATCGCCCGACGCCAGGCCGTCGCCGAGACCGTGCAGCGTGCCCTGCGCTCGCTCGGCGTCGAGACCACGAGCCCCGAAGCGATTGTCCGTGCCGAGCAGCTGCTGCCCACCGCCGCCCAGGAGAAACGGATCGGAGCCCTGATCGCCGAGCGGGCCGCGCTCGACAAGGAGCTCGAGCTGGCGCGCCGGGAGGCGCGGCAGGCAGAACGCGAGGAGTCCGACTGCGCGGAGGCACTCGGCGACGAGCCGCTCGAGCTGGACGAGCTCGCCGCGACCGTCGCGGATGCGCAATCCCGTCGCTCACTGGTCGAACGCGCGACCGAGATGCAGGAACGGATCGCCGCGCGACAGGCCAGTATCGAGGGAGTCCGCCAACGCCTCGGCCTGACCGATGCGTCGGCTCAGACCGTCGCCCCGCTGCCGACCGCAGATGAGCTCCGAGAAACCGCTGACCTGTGGCAGGCCCTGGATGCCCAGCACGAACGCCTGGCCTCCGAGGTAGGCGCACTCGCCGAGGAGCTCGCCACCATCCAAGCCAGGCGTGACGCGCTCCAGGGCAACACCGAGCTACCCAGTGAGGAGAAGCTCGTCCGAGCTCGGAGTCTGCGCGATCGCCTCGTCAGCCAGGTCGGGGGAAGCGATGCCCCAACCGCGGCGCGGCTCGCGACCGCCGTCCGCGACGCTGACGCGGTCGCGGATGGACTACGACGCGAGGCGAGTCGCCTGGCAGAGCTGCAGAGCTTGACGAGGGCCGAAGCAGAACTCGCCGCGCGCCATCAGGCCCGCAGCCAGGAGCTGACCACCGCCGCCGAGCGTCGCGTGACCCAGCACCGGCTCGCGTGGACACGTCTGACCTCGTCCGAGCCGCTGCCCGGCAGTGCCACGGGATACCGGGAGCGAGGGGCGGCACTGCTCTCGCTCTTCGCCGACGAGAGAGAGCTCGCGGCCGAGCGCGCCGCACACAGCGCTCTGTTGACGTCCCTCGAAGAGGTGGCGACCAGGCTCCGCCAAGCTGTGACCACGCTCGGGCTCGCGCCAGTTCCCGCATCGGCAGGGCTCGTCGGCACGCTGCACCACGCGACCGGCCAGCTTGAGGACGCCCGTCGGCGACTGGAGCAACATCGCGACCGGACCGCGCGGCGCGAACGCGCCCGCCTCCGCGCCCAAGCCGCCGAGACGAGCCAGCGCGAGGCGAGCCACCGGATTGTCGAGTGGGAAGCGGCGTTCGCCCGCGTCGCGGGCGCGTTCGCTACCGGGAGCGGCGCCGCGGTGGAGCAGATTCGAGACGCGCTCGCCGAGCTCTCCCAGCTTCGCGGGGTGTTGGCCGAGGCACGCCAGCTGACGAATCGCATCGACGGCATCGAGCGCGACTCCCGCGCCTTCCGCGCCGACATTCAACGCATCACGGAGCGGCACGCCCCAGAGCTGGCCACCCTCGACCCGATTCCGGCAGGGGAACAACTGCTGGAACGCATCCGCAATTCGCGCCGGCTCGCCCGTGATCGCACCCAGCTCGCCACGGCGCTCGAACAGTCGCGGGCACGCCTGCACGAAGCGCAGTCCGCGGTGCGGGCGGCGACGGCACGCCTCGATGAGCTGATGCGCGAGGCGGGAACCTCGACCGTCGCCGAGCTTCGCGAGGTGGAGGAGCGCTCACGACGCGCTGTCCAGCTGGACCACGAGCGCGCCGACCTTCAGCGAAACCTCCTGCACAAGTCGTCCGGTCGCGACCTCGACGAACTGCGCGGCGAGGCCCGCGGCATCGAGCACCACGAACTCTTCGCGCAGATCGATGAGCTGACGGAGCAGCTCGACCACCTCGACGAGCGGATCCGCGACCTCGAGCAGACCGCGAGCGGCTATGCGGAAGGCCTTCGTCGCTACGGTTCGGAAGACGTCGCGTGGGCCCGCCAGCGTGCGGTCCTGCGCGCCGCTGAAGCCCGCGCACTGCTCGGAGAGTATCTGGTAGTCCGCACCGCGCGGCTAATCCTCGACCAACAGGTCGCGCGCTACGCGGACCGCTTCGCCGGGCCGATCGCACAGCGCGCCAGCGAGCTGTTCTCGGGACTCACGCGCGGAGCGTACTCGCAGCTCAGGATCGGGGTAGGCGAACACACGATCCGCCTGGTGCGCGGCGGCGACGAAGTGGAGGTCGACCAGCTCAGCCGAGGGACTCGGGCCCAACTCTACCTGGCCCTGCGCCTCGCCAGCCTCGAAGCGCACTTTCAGGAACACCCACCGGTGCCGCTCATTCTGGACGATCTCTTCGTCGACTTCGACGATGACCGTGCCCGAGCGGCGTTCGAGATCCTGGGGGAGCTCGGCAAGTCCGTGCAGATCCTCTATTTCACCCACCTCGGTCGGGATCTGGAGGCCGCCCAGCGCGCGGTGCCCGCAGACCGCCTGTTCGAGCACCGTCTCGCGCGGTGACTTGACCGGCGCGTCACCGGTCGCGGCCGGGCCCACCGCGCTCAGCGTTGGTGCACCGCCAGCACCGAGCAGTGCGCGTGCTGCAGCACGGACTGGGCGACGCTGCCCACCGCGATCCGCGCGATGCCGGTGCGACCATGGCTGCCCATGACGATCAGCTCGACATCGTGTTCCTCGGCCAGCCGCAGGATCACCGCGTCGGTGTCCGCCTCGGCGGTGACGTGCACCGTACCCGTCGCTCCGAATCTCGACAGCTGGTCGCGGAGCAGCTGCTGGGTGGTGCTCACCACCTCATCGAGCGTCTCCCGACTCGGCTGGTAGGGCACCGGGCCGAAGGGACCCAGCGCCGACAGGATGCCACTCGGCATCTCGATGTTGTGCAGTACCACCAGGTCGTACCCAAGCCGCTGTTGCTCGAGTGCCGCCTGCTCGATCGCACCCAGCGCCGGGTTCGACAGGTCGGTGGCCACGAGGACCTTGCCGGTGCTCGGGTGGGCACGGGTCACGAGCACCGGGCAGTGCGCCGCGCGCACGATCCGCTCGGCAACGCTCCCCAGCAGCAGGCGACGCAGTCCGCTGTGACCGCGATGCCCCACCACGATGAGCCGAGCCTGCAACTCTTCGGCCTTGGCCACGACGCTGGCGTAGGGAACGTCGGAGAAATCGACGGTCACGTCGATCGAGTCCGAATCGAGATCGGTGTGCTCGCGAGCCAGCTCGACCAGTCGGTCCGTGAGCTCCCGACCGATCGTGACCTCTTGTTCCGTGTCGCGCTGCGAGAGGTGAGGAAACACGGGATGGATGGGCGCAGGCAGATGAACCACATGCAACATCTGGAGTCGGGCGCCGTTGGCGTGAGCGCGAGCGGCGCCCTGGCGGAGCGCCTCAATCGCCGACTCACTGAAGTCGCTCGCCACCAGCACTGGTCCCGACTGCATCGTCATCGGAACAGCATACTATCGGCCCGCCGCTCTCGAAAGCAGGCATCTTCCCTACCGTTGCACGCTCGGCAAACCCAAGGCACGATGGCCTCGAGCGGATGACACTCAAGGATGGCGACAAGGGGGTGGTCCTGCAGCGGGACCGCAAGACCTACGCGGTCGCTCCGCACCTGCCATGCGGGATCGTGACTCCCGAGCTGCTGCGCAAGCTGGCTGATGTGGCCGAGAAATACGGCTGCGCGGCGATGAAGATCACCAGCGCCGAGCGCATCGCCCTGATCGGACTGCAGGAGAACCAGGTGGACGAGGTCTGGCAGGATCTGGGCCTGGAAGCAGGCCAGATGAGCGGCCACTACGTGCGCAGCGTCAAGGTGTGTGCCGGTGTCCAGTACTGCAAGCGCGCCCAGCAGGACAGCCTGGATGTGGGTTTCGTGATCGATCGCGCGCACCACGCGCGGAAGCTACCCGGAAAGCTGAAGATCGGAGTCAGCGCCTGCGGTCACCAGTGTGCCGAGACCAGCATCAAGGACATCGGACTGGTTGGCTTCAAGAAGGGCTGGACCATCGTCGTCGGCGGCACAGCGGGAGCCCGTACCCGAGTCGCCCAGCCGCTGCTTGGCGAACTGTCGGACACCGAGGCGGTGCGCATCGTCGACCACATCGTCGCGTACTTCGCGGCTCACGCAAACCCCGGACAGCGGCTCTACAAGGTCCTGGACCGACTCGGGCTCGACCACCTCCGCCAGGCCGTGCTCGACCGAGAGCCCGAGATCGCCGAGCGGGAAGGTCAGCGCGAGACCTCCCGCTGAGGTCGCTGTCCCCCGCGGGTCGTCGCACTCCTCACCGCGGGTCGGGGTGTTCGAGGCCAGGGGAACAGTCACGTTTCTCCACCCCAGAGGCGTATCGTGCCACCAACCCGATTCGGCGCGCGAGGCTCCTGGCCGCGCCACCCGACGATCGCAGATCAGAAGCCACTTCCGGCGGAAGCGTTCGCTTCAGATTTCGAGGCTTCGCAGGCGAATCTGGTTCAGATCGTGCACTCCCAATCCGAGTTCGCTAGCTGTCCGGATGTACCGCGGATCACGACGCGCCTGGGCGAGAGACGGGAGCCCCTGCTTCTTTCTTTCGTCCTCGACCACCTTCAGCCCGATGGTGTCCATCGCCACTGGATCCGTGGCGACGTAGACCGCCCCGTGAGGCAGCAGGTACTGGGGGCCCCGATAGAGGGGGCCCTTGTCCGCCATGAACTTGAACGCGTCGACGATGTGCAGCCGCACGCGGCTGGTCACCACGGGATGGTTGTAGAGAACGGCAATCGTGGGACTCGCCTGATGCGCGTGGTGCTCGTGAGGGTTACTGATGTTGCCATGGGTGACGTTCTTCATCGTCCCCGTGTATCCGGTGATCGAGTGATCCTTGATCATGGTCATATCGATCACGGCCGTGGCATCGGTGAGAGTTGAGCAGTAGGCGGTCTTGATGTTCTTGAAGACCGGCGTCTTCGGCATCTTGACCTTGATACCTCCGTGAGCGTCCGTGAGGACGCCCTCAGGCAACTTCCAGTTCCTGACATTGACGCGACAACCCTGCAGGAAGGCGGTTGTCTGCTCGTACACGGTGATCTTGTCGGCCGGCACGCCCACCTGCAGCACCGCCTCGACCACGGGCAAGATGAGCTCGAAGTTGACGGCCATCGCGTAGTTGTCCTTGCCCGCGATGCCATTGGGCTTGATAGCGACGACGTCGTTCTTGTGAATGAACTTTCGCATTGCCGCCACCAGATTGGGCGCACCAGTGAACTCGGTCATCGCTTTCTCGAGGAGCCGGCGCGCGACGTCTGGTCGAGGCCAGAGCTCGTTCTTCTGCATCGCCTGGGAGAAGGATCCCTTCGCCGCCACCTTCACGACCCGGCCTGGAATACTGAGGGGCACGAAGCCGGCGGGACGGCTGGCGACGAACGAGGCCGGACCAGCGGCGGCCAAGTCGCTCTGGAGCCAGGTCGCTCCTGCCGCACCGGCGGCAACGAGACCGATCAGCTCGCGGCGCGTGAGCTCGGAATTGCGGGACATCGTGGCTCTCTCCTTGCGACTGCGGTGCCGACCACTGGCACTGATTGACATCTCCGTCTTGCCTCGGAGGCGGGGCGAAGACGCCGAAAGCGCCCAATCTCGACTGGGCACTCTTCCACATTTGCCATCAGCGCAAGCGGTGCTCGCTATAGGTTACGTTGCGGAACTATAGCGCGTCTCGCGCTCCGTCGGCAGAAAGCACCCACCAACCCAGGAAACCCGGCCACCCAGTCTCTGAACGCCAATTCGGCGCCAGGCTCGGCTCGCCCCGCCGCAGTGCATCCACCGCCCGGGGGCGCTCGCAGCCAGCAATGCGAACCAGCTCAGGTGCGGAGCGCCTTCGCCACCTTCTGGCGCACGTCGTCGAGTGTGAAGGGCTTGGTGATGTAGCTCCGTGCCCCCACCTGGATGCCACGGATCACGTCCATCGGTGCGCCCCGCGCGGTGATGAAGATGATCGGGATCTTCTTCAGGTTCGGGTGATTCTTCAGCTGCTGCGCGACGGTCAAACCATCCATCACTGGCATCATGATATCGAGCAGCGCGAGGTCCGGTGTCGGCGCCTTCGTCGCCAGCGCCACTGCGGTGGCGCCATCTTCGGCGACAACGACATCGTGGTCTCGACCGAGCAGTCGCGACAGCATCTTCGCAATGGCCGGGTCGTCGTCAGCTATAAGGATGCGCTTTCGCGGGGCAGGCACGGCGGCTCCTAGCAGGCAGTCACGATACGCCGGACCCCCAGCCATAGCAAGGCTGGCGATGTCACCGGCAGCCACCAGTTCGCCAGGCGAGACGGCGCCTCATTCGCGGCAAGCGGACGCGGCACGGCATTCGCAATAGACGCCACCAGGCCCCACGTGGGGCTCACAACTGCAAGGAGAACTGCCATGGATCCCACCAAAGTGAAGATCGCGTACACCACCACCGAGCGCAACGGTCGAACCTTCTGGAACCGAATCGGTGTTGCCTTTCTCAATCGGGACGGCTCGATGAACGTACGTCTCGAATCGCTACCCGTCTCCGGCGAAATGCACATCCGCGACTTGATCCCTCGCGAGGCATCGGCCGGCGCGTCCACCGAACAGATCGAGTCCACGGCCACCGCCGAGGCAGCGCAGCTCTCCTAGCGAGGCACCGGCTCGTGCACACCATCAATGCAGAGCTCGAAAGTGGCGGCACCCTGCTCTCGCAGGGTGCTCCCACCCACCCGCGGTCCTGGCTCGCGCAGCCGTGGCTCGCGCTCACCGTCCGAGTGCTGGGGATCGCCTTGCTGATGGCCGGACTGGCCGCAATCGGTGCGCTGTCCGTGCTCGGAGGTGCCCCTACGGGGGAGCTCCTGGACGCCGACGCCAGCACTCGCGCCGACGTGGCCGCGGCGTGGCTGGCGGTGTCCCGTGACACGCAGTCCACTCACCCCACTGCGAGTCTGGGCACCAGCAAACTCACCACAACCACAGCCAGCGCCATCGCAAGCAGCGCACCACCCCCCAGTGGCGGTATCACCGAAGACGGCAAGGTCGTGCTCAACCAAGCCTCCGCGGAGGAACTCACTCGACTCCCCGGTGTGGGCGTCAAGCGAGCAGCAGCCATCGTGGCCCTGCGCGATCGAATCGGTCGCTTCAAGCGTTCCAGCGACCTCCTCCGCGTGCGCGGCATTGGTCCGAAGAGCCTCCAGAAGATGAAACCGCACTTCGTCTTGGACTCTCCCGATCCCAAGGAGAAGGGCCGCGAGCGTCGTCGCGAGCACCGCGATACCGCGGCCCAGTGACCGCAACGTTCGCCCGGCCGCGATACCGCGGTCGGGCGAACGTCTTCCGCCGTACGTCTGCTCACACCGCGGGGTCTCAGCGACAAGCGCCCAGTACTCCCCAGCTGTCGCCTCCTCAGGAGGTCGCCGACACTCCTGACTCCCGACGCTGCCCCCCTGTACACCGGAACGCGGGCAGCGCGAGCCCCCCATCCGTTCTCAAGAGATTCCGTCGAGCGCCCCCAACTCGAGCAGCGACGCGGCCCCCCCCCGCGCAACGATAACGTGATCGAGCAGCGGAACCGCCACCACTTCGCCTGCCCGCAGTACCGCGCGGGTCATCACGATATCCTCGGGACTGGGACTCGGGTCACCACTCGGGTGATTGTGGACGAGAACGATGGCGCTCGCGCTTTCTCGCACTGCAGGGCGCAAGACATCGCGAGGCGTGAGGGCGCATCCGTGGATCCCGCCTTGAGCGATCCGCCGCGCCGCCACGAGTCGATTGCGCCCGTCGAGCATCAGGAGCCACACCTCCTCGTGATCGAGCGGGGCGAGTCGCGGACGCGCCCAGGCCGCCACCGACTCGAACGACCCCACGACCTCGTCATCGTCCGCGAGCAGCCGCTGACTGGCGCGCCGCCCGATCTCGACCGCGGCCGAAACTCTAGCCGCCCCCACCGCATCGAGTCCCAGCTCACGCAGGGCCGGGGGGGCCAGTCGGGCAATGGCAGCGAGCCCGCCCGATCGAGCGAGCACCCGCGCCGCCGTCGTGGCGCTGCGCTCCAGACCGCGACCGGTGCCCAGCAGCAGCATCAGCAACTCCGTATCCGCGAGGGCATTCGGTCCCTGAAGCGTCAACCGATCGTGCAGTGTCGGGGAGGTCGTCATGACGGTGGACTTCGCAAGGACCGTGCCGAGCGGAACCCGTCCGCTCTCTATAGGCTCATTGAACTTTCTGTAACGAGGGGCCCCAGCATCTCGATGCGAGCACCCCCGGGCGCGCTGGCATTGCCACTGGCGGCCAGTCGCTCGCCGTCATCCGGTCTGGAGCTGGCGACTGCCCGGGTCGGACAGCGGGGCAATCGGGGGTCCCTCTCCTCAGTCGTCGCGCAGCACTTCGCCCGCCGGGAGCAGCGCTACGAAGCGATCGCGGCAGCTGTCCACCTCGTTCCGAGCACGACCGTCGAAGGTAACATGTGTCCGATAGCTGGACGCGCCCCACTTCGGATACGAACCCACTGCCACGGCAGGAAACTCGGCCACCACGGTCTCCAGCGCGTGGCACAGCTCCGTCTCGTCGCTCCGACAGTACACCCCACGCGAGAAGAAGTGGCCCGGTCCCCTCAGTCGCGCGCGGACGACCTCGAGCTTCGCGCGAAAGACCTCGGGAACCCCAGGCAGCAGCCATACGTTGCCAATCGTCACGGCGGGCCAGGGCGACGTGGGAGCATAGAGGAGGCGAGCGCCTGCAGGCACGCGCGCCATGCGCAAGTGCTCCGGTGTCAGATCGCGATACACCTCACGCATCAGCGCTTCCATTTCCTGGCTCATCACCACATCCGTCGCGAAGGCCTGCGCCGCCGCCTGCACCGTCACATCGTCATGGGTCGGCCCGACGCCACCAGAGGTGAACACCACGTCGTGGCTCTGGCGCAGAGCGGCGATCTCCACTGCAATCGCGTCCCGGTCGTCGGTGACCATGACCACCCGGCTCAGCTCGACACCCAGCCCGCGCAGGGTGGTAGCCAGCTCCTGGAGATTGGCGTCGCGGACCTTGCCGCTGAGCAACTCCGCCCCGATGAGCAGAGCCGCCGCGGTTTCAACCAGCAGGGGTTCCTCAGGCATTCATTCCTGGTCGAGGTCGCGCACGACGGGGTTGCCATCTTCGTCGACACTCAGCAGTTCTTCGACCCGTCGCTCTGCTCGATCTAGTCGGGACTGCGCCTGCCGGGCAAGTCCGACGCCTTCTTCGAACAGCGCCAGAGACTCCTCGAGAGGCAGCTCGCCACTCTCCATTCGTTCGACGATTTGGCCGAGCCGCTGCACCGCGTCCTCGAAACGAGGTTCGGCGTCGGCGACGGGCTGCGGGGCGCGCTTCTTCGAGCTCATGGTTCGGTTCCGTGGGGGGAAGCTTTGCCCTCGACGGGCAGGGCGGCAAGTCGAACCCGCAGCTGCCCCCGGGGCAGGGCACCGCCAACGACGTATCCCTCTGGATCCGGAAGCAGGGGGAGCACCACACCGGTCGGGAGCCCAAGCGCGACAGCATGCGCACGAGCGTCGTCGACCCGTAGCCACACCGCAGCAACCCCGGAGCAGGTCAGATCGACGTGCTGCCCCGCCAGCGCCAGACGTGCCACCGCTCGCACGTCAGGGTCACCGTCCAGCTGCGCCGCCTGAAGCAGCACCCGCTGCCGCGTCGATTCGCGGCGCTGACCCAGGGCGGTCACGATGGCACGCCGGACCCCCGCGTCAGGTTCGAACCGATACGCGTCCGCGAGCAGTCCCACGCTGCTCGGTTGACGACTGGCCCCCAGCCCGAGCGCGGCGTGAGCACGAACCTCGCCCACATCGCTCCGCAACAGGCGCTCGACGTGGGGGCGCACCTCCGGAGTGTCCCGTTCGGCGAGGACGCGCGCCGCCAGCGGGGCGGCGGCTCCGCCATCCCCGAGCAGGGCCAGCAGAGTGGCCGTGGAGACACGCTCGGCACCAGCGGGGACGGCGAGCGCCCTCGCGTATGCCACGCGGTCCGCCGCCGTCGGAGCCGCCTCGAGCCGCTCCACGGCGGCCACGGCCGCCGCCGCGCTGCGAACGGTCGCCGCAGCCGCCTGCGCCGCAACGGCGTCCGCACCGCGGATCAACTCGGCAGCCTGGCGCGGGTCGAGGGACGCCAAGCCCCAGGCCCCCACGGCGCGATCGGGCGCCTCCTTCGAGTCCAGCAACAGCTTCAGTACCCCCCTTTTCCGGCGGGGCTCGTCCCCCAGAACCTGCGCGCGCACCACTGCCGCGCGGGCCGCGAGTCGCCTCGCATCGGGTCGCTCCAAGGCCCGCTCCAGGACGTCGCGCGCCGGCCGTCCCGCAGCGAGTGCCAGGGCGTAGGCCGACGACGAAGCAGACTCCGGTCGGTCGAGACCAGCCTCGAGCTGGCGCACGGCTTCTGCACCGCCACAACGCCCCACAGCGGCAACCAGGCGTTCGAGTTGGGGGCTGCGCGCTCCCTCGATGAGTGCCGTCAGGGGGGCCACCAGTCGAGGATCGGGACTCCGGAGCGCCAGATCGATCGCGGCCTCTCGAGTCTGCGGGTCCTCCAGCAGTCGGCCGATCGCGGCGGGCGCATCCGGCGCACGCGTCAGGACCAGGATCTCGGTCGCCGCCAGCTCCAGCGTGGGGCCCGCCTCTTCCTCGAACCAGTGCCGCGCGAGCGCCTCCGTCTCCAGAGCGCCGAGACGGGTCAGGGCCACCGCGGCGGCCGCCCGCACCTCCGCCGAGCCCGCGGTCACCGCCGCGCGGACCCGGAGAAATGCGCGCTGGTCTCCGAGTCGCGCGAGCAGGTTGACCCAAGTCACACTCGCCCCCCCACGTGCTCCGAGCAGCGGCTCGAGGTCGCGGGGCGGGTGTGCCACGAGCGCGTCCGCCGCAGCAGCCCCGGCGGGCCCCTCGGTGCGGATCGCGTGGGCGAGGGCGCGCAGCGCTTCCGGAGACGCGGACTGGGCCAGCGCCAGGGCCGCCGTCGACCGTACCAGCGGTGCGAGACGATCACTGGGGTCGGCACCGGCACCCGCTCCAGTCAGCAGCTGCACCAGCGCCTGCCGCGCCACCTCGCGCCGCGCGTGAGGGGCCAGCGCTCGCGCGGCCACCAGGCGCCCGGAACTGTCCGCTCCCGGACGCTCATCGAGCGCCCGCACGAGCAGGTCGAGCGCTCGCGGCGAACCGAGCGCCCCGAGGCGGGCCAGCCCACGCCAACGTTCTTCGGCGTCGTCCGAAGCCAGCAAACGCTGGGCCACTTCCACTCCGTACTGCGCGTGCAGGGGGTGAGACGGCTGGGCAGCGGGCTCGGCCGCTGCCCTCCCCCCCAAGAGGAGGATCCCGAGCGTGAGCGAGCCGAGCCAGTTCGTCGCCCGCCACCGCTTCCTCATCTCGTCGCCTCCGTCGAGCCCGCCACGACGAGCATTCCCAGTCCGGCCGCCGCCGCGCCCGGCTGCCCCTTCACCGCATCCCAGCCCACGGCCTCGGCAACCCCGTCGCGATGCGTGTACTGGTGTAGTTGACTGGCCAGCATGAACGAGTCAGAGAGAGCGGCGTTCTGGGCCTCGGCAGAAGGGCCGCTGGGTCGCACCCCGACCAGCACGACCCAGTCCGGGTGAGCGTTGAGTAGCTGTGCGATGGCGCGCAGCGTGGGTTGCGAAGCAGCCGCCACTCGCAGAGCTCCTCGCTCACGCTCGAGACGCGGCGCCTGGCGCCAACGCAGTACCGGCTGCCCGCCCGCCTCGACAACGACGACGAGCGGAGCCCGAGCGGGGTGGTCGGCGTCCGCGCAACCGTCGCCGTCATCGACGCCGTCGAAATCCTCAGGTTCGTCCGGACACGAGTCGTTCTGGTCGTCGAAGGTATCGCCATCCCGGTCGGGTGTGGGGCAACCGTGAAGCGCAGGGTCCGACCGCTGCGCGCCCGCCGTGTCCCGACAGCTGTCCTCGCTGTCGGGCACTCCGTCGCCGTCGTTGTCGAGGTCTGGACATCCATCCGCGTCCTGGTAACCGTCCCGATCCTCGGGTCGCTCACGGCACCAGTCTTCGGTGTCGAGCACTCCATCGCCATCGGTGTCGGGGATCTCGCAGCCGTTCTCACTGGGAACGCCCGGCGTCTGCGGGCAAGCATCCAACCCGTCCAGCACCCCATCACCGTCGTTGTCGGGGTCGATGCACCCGTCGTCGTCCTCGTAGTCGTCGCGGTCTTCTGGTTCGGCCGGGCACGCATCCACGGGGTCGGCGATCCCGTCCCCGTCGTTGTCGAAGTCCACGCAGCCGTCCTCGTCCTCGAACCCGTCTCGATCCTCGGCGAGCGCGGGACACTGATCGAGCTCGTCGGGAATCCCGTCACCGTCGCGATCGTAGAACCGTGGAGCCCACCCGATCCCGACCACTCCACGGACCCGGGGCGTTCCTACGGCAGACCCGAGCGGCAACTCGACTCCCGCCAAGGCCGAAACGTCGCCGAGGCGATAGCGCGCCGCGAGACCGGCGAGCCTGGGACTCTGCGGCGCGCCAGCGAAGGTGGGCGTGGCAGCGATCGCTCCACGCAGCTCCGCATACCCCTCCCACCGGCCCGCGGCATCGACACCGAAGATCTCCGGGCGGACCGCCACCCCGAGACCCCAGGGCAGATCGTGACCGAACCGCTCTCCGAAGTAAGTCGCGTACTCACTCCGCAGGTGGGCCCCCACCGACCCGCGTAGCGCCACACCGATGGTGCGCAGTTCGGCCAGCAACTGCACGTCCGCGGTGACGGTCCCTTCGCCCAGATACGCGCGCTCATCGCCCGTGGGCAGCGTCAGCCGGCCCAGCCCGGCCAGCGCCAGGCCCCCGGCATCGCCAGGCTGCAGCAGCTCGAGCTTCGCGCCTGCAGCACCATCCCCGAGGCCCGTCCGCGGCAAGACGTCGATGTCCGCCACCAAGCCCCGGGCATCGTCCCCGCGCTGGTAGACCACGGTGGGCAGGGTGACGAATACCGCGAGTCGCTCGAAGACGCCCAGCGAGGCCAGGTAGTCCATCGAGATCTGGTGCTCGAGGGGTACGACAGCCACCTCGCCATCCCCGTCCTCCACAGTGACCTGCCGGTTCGCGTAGGAAGCGACCAACGCGACGTTCCACTCCCCCGCCCCGACGGTGTCGGCCGGCTCGAGATACAGAGCACCGCGGGGATCGGCAGGCGGGTGGAACCGCCGCAAGTCCAGCGAGGGCACCGGCTCCGCGCCCGCAGTGCCAGCCAGCGACAGGGCGAGGCAGGTCAGCGCGAGCACGGAGGGAACGCGACCCATGGCGGGGAGCGTAGCCGCGGGGCGGCGAAAACCAGAGCGAAAAATGGGTGCTTGCGCCAGGCTCCGCATTTGCCTACCCCCCCAAGACGCCGATGGATGCTCTCAGAATCAGAGGCGGCCGCCAGCTCGCCGGAACGATCCGCGTGGGTGGCGCCAAGAATGCCGCGTTGCCCATCCTATGCGCCACGCTCCTCAGTGATGGGGAAAGCCGCCTGCGCAACGTGCCCAAGCTCCGCGACATCGAGACCACCTCGGCCTTGCTGCGCTTCCTGGGACGCGACGCCCAGGTCCTCATTCCCGAGGTCGCTGTCGGCGCCGCAACGGGGGAGATCCGGCCCGAGGCTCCCTACGAGCTGGTCCGCCAAATGCGCGCGAGCGTGCTCGTGCTGGGTCCGCTCGTTGCCCGCTACGGCAAGGCCAAGGTGTCACTCCCGGGCGGTTGCGCCATCGGCGCTCGCCCCATCGATCAGCACCTGAAAGGCCTGGAGGCGCTCGGCGCCACGATCCGGGTCGAGCACGGTTATGTCGAGGCCGAAGCCCCGCGGCTGCGCGGCGCAGAGATCCTGTTCGATCTGCCAACGGTGACCGGTACCGAGAACCTGATGATGGCCGCCGCTCTGGCCAGGGGTCGCTCGACCCTCGTCAACTGCGCCCAGGAACCCGAGGTCGAGGAGCTGGGCCGGGTCCTGAACAAGATGGGCGCGCGTGTCGAGGGTGCCGGCACCGACACGATCCACATCACGGGCGCCGACGAGCTCGAACCATTCGACCACGCGGTGATCTCGGACCGCATCGAGACCGGCACGTTCATGGCCGCGGTCGGGGCCACAGGGGGCAACGTGTTGCTCGAGCAGGCGCCCTTGGACGACATGGAACCAGTGGTCGCCAAGCTCCGCGAGACCGGGCTGACCATCGAGCGCGAGGGCGAACACGCCCGCGTCGTGCGCGAGGGACCGATCCTGTCGGTGCGGGCCACCACCGCGCCCCACCCCGGATTCCCGACCGACATGCAGGCACAACTGATGGCGATGATGTGCGTGGCCCAGGGACAGAGTGTGCTCACCGAAACGATCTTCGAGAACCGCTTCATGCACGTCCCGGAGCTGACGCGAATGGGCGCACGGATCGTGATCCGGAACAACGCCGCCTTCGTGGATGGAGTCCCGCGGTTGAGCGGCGCCTCGGTGATGGCCACCGACCTGCGAGCCAGCGCCTCCCTCGTCATTGCGGGGCTGGTCAGCGAGGGAGAAACGACCGTGCGCCGGGTCTACCACCTCGACCGCGGCTACGAACACATCGAGGCGAAGCTATCCCGCGTCGGGGCCCACATCGAGCGCTACCAGCTGGAGGGAACACCGTGACCGACCGACCCCTGACCCTCGCCGTGCCCAAGGGACGAGTGCTGAAGGTCCTGGCGCCGTTGCTGCGCGCCGCCGGCGTCGATGCCGAGGGACTGCTCGGTGACGATCGCAGGCTGGTCCGGGAGACGCCGGCGGGCATCCGTTTCCTGCTGCTGAAGCCCGACGACGTCCCCACCTACGTCGAGTACGGAGCCGCGGACCTGGGAGTGAGCGGTCGCGACGTCCTGCTCGAACGCCGCTACGACCTGTACCAGCCACTCGACCTCGGCATCGGCAAGTGCCGCATGGTGGTCGCCGGGATGGCGGGTCAGGACCCGCCGCCGGTACCGCGCGTGGCCACCAAGTACCCGCGGGTCGCGGCCGAGTACTTCGCGTCACGGGGCGTACAGGCCGAGATCATCTTCGTGCAGGGCTCGGTGGAGCTCGCGCCGCTGGTCGGACTGGCTGATGTGATCGTGGACATCGTGGAAACGGGAAGCACCCTGCGCGAGAACGGTCTCGTGGAGCGCGAGGTGATCACCCATATCTCGAGCGTGATCGTCGCCAATCGCGCGCAGTTCAAGCTCCGTCGACGCGAGATCGATCCCCTGCTGACCGCCCTGCGCGCCTCCCTCGACGGCTCGGGTTGAGGTAGCCGGGTTCGGGGGCCGGACCCCGCGCATCCCGGCACCAGGTCCCCCCCACCGCCAGCGTCAGGGGACGTCGTCCCCTGGACCGTCAGCGGGTGGCGGCGAGGTCGCCTCGGGCGTGGTCCGTCGGGGGCTGGTGTCCGCCATCTCGGTCGCCACCGTCAGCGCGAGGACGTCGCTGGCCTCCGCCATCGAGTTGGCCTCCACCGTCAGGAGCGCGCCCTCCCTGGAGAAACAGAGCTTGCCTTCGAGCGCCGGCTCTCCGGGACAGGTCTCGCTCCAGCACCACCGATCGCCCAGGTCGCTCACCCGTTCGAGACACTCGCCGCGACGCTCCGACGGGACGGGAATGAGCGGGATCACTGGAAGGCCCGCGAGCGTGGCGCGCCATTCCGCATCGCTGGACGGGAGCGCTTCGGCCCGGAACAGACCCGAGGCGCCCGCGACCCAGACCCGATCGAGCGGATTGATCGCCAGTGAGTCCTCGGGGTAGTTCGCGCACTCGACCCGAGCCGCCACGCCACGCGCAGAATGCGCCACCTCCGCGACACGACACCGCACGATGACCTTGTAGTGGAGCGACCCAGCAGCGTCTCCCACCGTCACCAGATGGCGGTTACCAACCAGCTTGAACTCGCGCCCAGCGTCGAAGAGCGGCGCGTAGATGGCCTCCTTGACCGCGGCCAGAGTGAAGGGCTCGGCAGCGGGCACGACAGGCGCGGAACCGGTCGTCACTGGAGGGCTTGGAGCCGGAGGCGAGGCAGGAGGGGGCGGTCCGGCACAGGCGGCACACGCGAATCCGAGGGCGGCGTAGCGCATGCGCCAACGATACCTCGACCACCCGTCGCTTTCACCCCTTGCCGACTGCCTTGCCCGAGGGCGCCAGCGTCGCTCGCGTCAGTCGAGCTGGATCTGGATGCCCTCACGCTGCAAGGTTTCCCGGAGCGCAGTCTTGTCCGTCGACTTGATGTACGCCTCCTTGGGCGCCACCTGCTTGGCCTTCACCAGTCGCACCAAGTGATCGTTGAGGGTCTGCATTCCCTGGGTCTTGCCAGTCTGCATCACGCTGGCCAACTGGTAGGTCTTGCCCTCGCGGATCAGGTTGGAGACCGCGGGATTGGTGATCATCACCTCATACGCGCCAACGCGCCCACCGCCCACCTTCTTGCACAGCACCTGGGCAATCACCCCACGCAGCGACTCGCTGAGCATGGTCCGAATCTGTGACTGTCGGTCTGCTGGAAACTGGTCGATGATCCGGTCGACGGTGCTGGCCGCGGTCGTCGTGTGAAGCGTGCCGAAGACCAGGTGCCCGGTCTCCGCCGTCTCGATGGCGATCGCGATCGTCTCCAGATCACGCATCTCCCCCACCAGTACGATGTCGGGGTCCTCGCGCAGCGCTGCCCGCAGCGCGTTCTTGAAGCTCCGGGTGTGCGTGCCAACCTCTCGCTGGGTCACGAGGCACTTCTTGTTCTGATGCACGAACTCGATCGGATCCTCGATGGTAACGATGTGATCCTCCCGGTGCTCGTTGACGTAGTCGATGAGCGCCGCCAGTGTGGTGGACTTGCCGCTGCCCGTGGGTCCGGTCACCACCACCAGTCCCTTGCTCAGCCAGCACAAGTCGAGCACGGACCTGGGCAGCCCCAGCGACTCCGGAGAGAGGATGTCGTAGGGGATCTGCCGAAACACCGCGCCCATGCCCCGCCGGGAATCGAAGTAGTTGGCGCGAAACCGTGCGAGACCCTCGATGCTGTAGGCAAAATCGGCGTCTTGCAGCTCCTCGAAAGCTTCCCCGGCGCGGGGGGTGACGATGTCCATCAGCAGGATCCGGAGCTGGGCGTCCGTCATCGGTGGATGGTGGTTCAGGAGCGGTTTCATCGACCCGCCGATCCGCGCCATCGGCACCTCCCCGGCGGACAGGTGCAGGTCGCTCCCCCCTCGCTTGACCAGCGCGCGCAGATACCGGTCGATCGCATTGCCGGCCCCCCCTTCGTCCAATCGCTCCCCCCCGGATGCCGCGGCTACGTCGACCCGCTGAACACTGGAGGACGGCGGGGGCTCCTCCTCGTCATTCGCCGCCGCCGGTGGTTCTGGCTGGGCGTGGGCCACCGCACTGGTCGAACCCGCGCTCGCGTCATCGCTCGCTTCGGGAACGAGTCGGACCCGAAGCCGCCCCTCGGAAGCGTCAACCCGAACCCGCACGGGAGGATTGCCGGTCGCCTCGTAGACGAACTCCGCGCACTGGGTCTGGTCGAGAGCCTGCAATGTCTCACGTGCGGCGACCTCCTTGACCATCGCAATGAGTTGACGATGCTCGATCGTCCCCTTGCCGCGACGAGACTCGGCGCCCAGCTTCAGCGTCGCCGGCTGGTTGGACTCGAGCACGACCTCCTGAGCGCCGTAGCGATACAGTTGGACGATGAACTGGTCGAGGATTGCGCCCATGGGACCAACAAGGATAGCGCCACTTCCGCGACCGAATCCACCGCCGTTCCCCGATCAATCAGGGCTCGGGGCGGAGTCCCCTGGCGGGGCTGGGTCTCGGCAGCAGCGAGCCGTGATGAAGTAGTAGCTGAACGACGGGTTGTGACTCGTCGTGACCGGACGACACGCGTTGCGAACGTGACCCCAGGCCCCACCCTTGAGCGCGGCAAAATCGGCCTTGGTCTGCGGTCGGTCATGGTCCGCCATGGCCCATTCGTCGAAATTACCCGTCAGATCGTAGACCCCGTACCCGCTGACACAGCCGGACCGCGCGCCGCTGGGGACGCTCTGGTCGAGCCGAGCGAGCTCCGCTTCCCGTACCGCCGGGTCCGTGGAGTAGGCGCGAGCGAGGCTCGGGTTGATCCAGGGATTGTCGATGTTGCACTGCTCGCTCGAGCGCTGCCACCCATAAGGGAAAGGGGTCTCGTCCGGACCCTCGCAGGCGGCGACCCACTCCGACTCGTAGCAGAGCCGGCGATCACGCGCGGCGCAGAGACCCATGGCCTCGTACCAATCGATCATCACGGGTGGGTGTCCGCCAGCCTGGTTCGGAAACTCGTAGCGGTCGATGCAGAAGGCGCGCGGCTCGCGAGGGCTCAGGCACTCTTGCTCGCCGCGGGCAAACTCGTGGCAGATGGTGATGTGGTTGGCCTTGCTGTACTCGCTCCGGACACAGCGACGTTGCATGCGTGGGCAGAAATCGTGCTCGATGTAGACCATGTCATCGGGACAGCGCTCGGGTACCGGCGGGCTCGGGTCGGGGACCCGGACCGACGGCGACGCGCTCGGAACTGGAGCGGGAAGCCGCGGGGCGGAGACCGCCGGGGGCGGCCGCGCCACCTCCGGGGCCGCCGGTGAGGCGCCACAGGCGGTCGCCAGGAACAAGACCAGCACGTGAACCGAAACGCGGTGGGGAGCAGCGAGCGGCACGGTCAACGTCTAAATGAGGGAGCGCGATTGTCGAGCACTTCCCCACGGCTGGCCGCGCAGCCGCGACCCGTCCGCGGCTGAACCAAGAGCGAGCCGCGTCGCGCTCGCGCGCGCGTGCGATGCCGGGAGCGCCCCAAACTGGGCCAAGTCACCGTCCGACCCGGAGGCCGAGAAGAACCCCCAAAGCATGGCCCCCCCCGAAACAGTCGGGTATTGTCTCCTGGTAATGAGCGGGACCGAGCTTAGGTTTGCTGCCCTGACCGATGTCGGACGTTCTCGCGACCACAACGAGGACAACTTCCTCGTCGACAAGGGATTGTCGCTCTTCGTCGTCTGCGACGGCATGGGTGGTCATGCAGCGGGAGAGGTGGCCAGCGCCCTCGCGGTGCGAACCATCCACGAGGAGCTGAAGCGCGAAGCCGACCTGCTGCTGGACTACGCGGCGGGCAAGAAGGGGGTCGACCGCGTCACCAAGCGCGACGTCACGAATACGCTCGAGTTCGCGGTGAACCGCGCCTCTGCGGTGGTCCACGCGGAAGCCATGAAGGACTCGGCGAAACGCGGGATGGGCACCACCGTCGTCATCCTGGTCGTGATCGGTCAGCAGGGGTTCGTCACCTACTGCGGCGACAGCCGAGCGTACCTTCTCCGGGACGGAGTCCTCGAGCAGCTGACCGAGGACCACACCGTGTACAACGAGCTGATCCGGCGCAAGAAGATCCCTCGCGAGCGGATCGAGGAGATCGCGCCGAAGAACGCCATCACCCGAGCAGTTGGCGTCTACGACCACGCGGAGCCGGAGAGCCTCGTCATCGATCTGGTTGGTGGCGACCGATTCCTGCTCTGCTCCGACGGCCTGAGCGGCTACTTCGAGGACAACCTGGAAGGTCTCGGCCGCCTGCTGTCCAAGTCGGAGGAGAAGGAAGCGGCCCGCAGCCTCATTTGGGCGGCCAACGAGGCGGGGGGCAAGGACAACATCACCACGGTGATCGTCACGCTTGGCGACGCGGCGGACCGCGACGAGAAGCGCGCCAAGCGGCTCCAGCTGCAGCGGGACGTGCTGGCGCGAATGCCGCTCTTCCGGCCCCTCAATGACCGGGAGATCCTGCGCGTCCTCCAGGTGACGGACGTCAAGTCCTACGTCGACGGAGAGACGGTGATCACCCAGGGTGAGCGCGGCGAGGAGCTGTTCATCGTTCTCGCCGGCGAGGTGAAGGTGATGCGGGGCGAGACGGTGCTCGCGCGACTGGTCCCAGGCGAGCACTTCGGCGAGATGGCGCTCATCCGCAGCCAGCCTCGCTCCGCCACCGTGGTCAGCGACGGAGACAGCGAGCTCGTCGTGCTGAGGCGCGAGGAGTTTTTCGAGATTCTGCGAACTGAACACCAGCTCGCCGTGAAGCTCCTCTGGCAGTTCACTGGCGTCTTGGCAGACCGCCTGGCCGAAACATCGAAGGAGCTGGGCAACGCCAAGGAAGAGCTTCGAGCCGAAGACGTCACGGCCGAAATGTGGGAGGACGACGAGGACGAGAACCGCAAGACCCTCGTGATGCAGGCCGTTCAGTTACCGGACGCCGATGAATCCTGACCTGACCGGCCGGAAAGCCGCATCCCCTCTACTTTCCGCCCTCGTGGGCCCTGATTCGCGAAAGGCCACAAGTTCCGTTGACAGTTTCGCCCCCTCGCCGGTAGCGTCCGGCCGAGCATTGGCGGCAAGAATGGGCCGAATTCGGGTGGATAGCAGCAGTGGCGCGCGCTGGGGATGGTCCATCGCGGCAACGGTCTTCGTGCTGGCGAACGCCGGCTCGGCGAGCGCTGATGAACCGCGCAAGGCAAACGAGCCCGCTGTGCTCTCGGAACCGTCCGAGCTCATGCAGGTGGTGGACGCGTTCGACGATGACGACCCGTTCGACGTGAGTCTCAGCATCGGGTTCCAGCACACGGTCAAGGGCGCGAAGATCCGTCGTGAGAGCTTCATCAATCAACCGGGCCTGACCACGGGGAACTTCGTCAACGACACGTTGAACGTCGCCAAGGTAACGGAACGCCGGAGTCGCCTGAATACGCGGGTGGACGTGGGGCTGTACAAGGACATCGCGCTGTACATGCGGATGCCCATCGTCCTCTCCGACACCCGCAAGCTGGAGGAGCTCGACGGGAGCGGAGCGCAACAGCCACTCGTGTTGCGCGGTGAGCCCGGCGAGCAGCTGTTCAGCCTACCCTTCAAGTCTCCCACTCGGAGCGGCATCGAGTATCTCGCCCTGGGCCTGGAGTTCGCGTTGATGAACCAGGCTCGCAAGCCGCAGTTCCCCACGTGGGTCAGCGGTATCGAGGGCCGATTCAACGTGGCAGAGCCGATGCATGCCTGCAACGGCTCGCCCAGCAACCTGAACCAGGACGGCGGGAACCTGTCGCAGGTCAAGTGCGCCAATCCGTCGGACTACAACCGCAACGGCACGGCCGGTGACGTCAACGTCGAGGAGCCTGCGGGTAGCGGCAACATGATCCCGCTCGAGGGGAACTTCACCGGAAACCCCGACGCCGGTATCAGCCGCGGGGTCTACGGGCTCCAGCTGCACTCGATCGTCAGCAAGCGCGTGAAGTACGTGGAGCCTTACGGAGGCTTTCGAGCGCTGTTCGAGTTCCCCACGGATCGCAGTGACTTTGGGTTGACCGATCTCGAGGGCTCACTTGTCAATCATCCCCCACTGCGCGGAACGATGATCGCGGGCCTCGCGGTCATTCCCTGGGAGATCCGCGAGCAGTATCAGCGGGTCACCTTCGACATGCGCTTCGAGGGGACCTACGTCTCGGAAGGTCGCGACTACTCCGAGCTGTTCGACGCCCTGGGATCCAGCGATGCGCCAAGTCTGCGGCGGCCACACTACGCAGAGTTCCAGGCCAACCCCGACGCTGGCACCGTGGGGGAGTACCCATCCGTCGCCAACATCAATTCCCAGAAGGTCTACTTCACGGGGATCACTGACGTCCAGCAGCATGCCGAGTGGAGCCTGACAGGCCAGGTCACCTGGCAGGCAGGCGAATTCGTGAAGTTCAATCTAGGTGGAGGCTACAGCTTCCTGCAGGCGCACTTCATCACCTTCGATCAGGCCTGCAACCCCGACTTCGCCGGTGACATGGACAAGGCGGGTCCCTGTCGGAGCGGTAGCGCAAACGTCGGCGGCTTCACGGCCACCGGCATTCCAAACCCCAACTACCGGAGAACGCTGAACTCTCCTGGCTACCGTTTCAAGGTCGAGGACCTGAACCAGGTCGA
The DNA here is from genome assembly GCA_050304295.1 of Polyangiaceae bacterium. Taxonomy (GTDB): domain Bacteria; phylum Myxococcota_A; class Polyangia; order Polyangiales; family Polyangiaceae; genus JAFGBI01. The sequence continues at coordinate 45,698 of JBNLDK010000249.1, read as the reverse complement.
CGGCTGGATCAACGTCTCCGTGATGTTCTGAGCGGCTTCAGACGCTCGCGATCATGGTCGCAGGGGGGAGTCCCCCGCCGCTGTGGGTGCGGCACGGTCCGGGATGGGCCACCGGAACGGCGCTGTTCGCGCCGAGCTCCAGAGCGAGGTCGAGGAGCTCTGGCGACACGACGATACACCTATCCCCGGAGCTCACTGGTGTTGAGCCCGTCACCATGCACGGCTCACCCCAGGGCGAGAGCCCCACATGGCTCCTTTCTTCGGGTCGATCTGTTCGCGGGCTCATCATCCATTGGCCCAGTTCGGTTCAACACAACCGAACTGGGGGATAAATGGGAGAGCGCAATTGTCGATCACTTCCTGTCCCAGACCCCTCTCCCGCCGCTTCGCGTCGGGTCCCCCTTCCCAACCAGGGCACCAGTGTGAAAGGCCGGTTGTTTGTTGTTCCAAATCAACGACCTAGAACACCGACAGAGCAGCAGAGCGAGCGGGAAGCACCTGTCTCCGGGCGCATCGTCTGTGTTGGACGCCCGGAGACAGGTGTTTTCCGCTTCGGGCAAGCTGATCGGTGTTCTAGCCTGACCAGCAGATGACCAGGGCCTGCATCGGCGGTTCGAGCCATCTGCGCTGGAGCGCGCGGATCCTCACCAGTGCGGCTCTCCTCCTCTACGCCGTGCCCGCCGCGGCCGAGTCCGATGAAGTGATCGTGTTGCCCACGACGTGGACGGCTCCATCAACGGGAGGGCGGGTGCGTCGTCTCGAGCCGGACGAGCGAATCGAGCGCGCTCAACGCGACCTCGATCTGGTCCTGGGGGAAGCCGTGCAGGACCTCGGGTTGACGATCGACGTTTCCCATCGTCCCCGAAGCACGGGACCACGAAGCGAGACGGAGCTCGTCGTCCGCGCGAGCGACAGCTGGGTGCTGTCTCCCGAGATCGCCCTCGACCGCGGCGAGGTCGACATCCGCCTGGCCGTCGTGGCCCCCGGTTCCTCGGTAGTGCTCGTGCGACGTGACCGGGTCCCCCTGGAAGACCTGGATGTCACCGCGATGAAGATGCTTCGCGATCTGATCCAGGTTGCGCGCGGCGCGGCGCCCAATCTCGAACCGGAGATCGCCCCCCCTCCCTCGGGAGAACCAGTAACGCGGGCCAAGTCCCCGGGCCGTGCGGTACTCGCCCTCAATGGCGCGGGCTTCGGTGGCTACGTCGGATACGCGGTGCAGAGGGCCGGCGGCTCGAGCGACGTCCGGCTGACGTACCCTCTCGTGGCGCTCGGCACCGGCCTGGGTCTGGGCGCATCGATGATCGTCGCCGACGAATGGGACGTCGGCGTGGGCGACGCCTGGTATCTCGCAGCCGGTATGTGGTGGCCGGGAGCCGGAACGCTACTCCTGGCTGACGGATACGACGTAGATCCGGTCGAAGATCGATTCCTGTACGGGATGCTCGGTGCCGCTTCCGGGCTCGCGCTGGCCACCACGTCGCTGTCGCTGGGTCACATCGACGCTGGCGGTGCTTCGCTCACTCACTCTGGTGGTGCGTTCGGAATGCTGCTCGGTGGGGTGGTGGAGTCCGCGACGCGCGGCGACCTGGACGAGACCCCCACCCGCGGCCTGGGATATGGGGCAATCGGTGGGGCAGCGATCGCCGGACTCGCTGCGACCCAGCTCGAGCTGACTCCGTCCCGAGTGCTCTTCATCGACCTGATCGCCGGGCTCGGTGGACTCGTTGGCGCGGCGGTGGCAAGTCCGCTGATTGTGGGCGAAGAGGCCACCGAGAACGAGACGCGCGGCTGGCTGGCAAGCGCGGCCGGCGGTACGATCGCCGGCGCGACGATCGGAGCGCTGGTCACGAGTCCCCGAGCAGCTGGCGCTGGTCAGCGCACACCGAGCTGGGCAGCTCGACCGTACACGGGTCCCATCGCCCCAGGTCTCGGTCCCCAGAGCGGCCCGGCGCTGGGTATCGGGTTTCTGGGCGAATGGTGACACCTCGGATCCGGTTTCGGGTGACCTCGGCAGAAGCCGGACAACGCCTGGACAAGGTGCTGGTCGAGCGTGAGCCGACCCTGAGTCGCCGCCTCGCGAACGAGCTATTCGCGGCCCGGCGCGTGCTGGTGGAGGGACACCCCGCGCGCAAGGGCGATCGGGCACGCCAGGATACGGAGATCGAGTTCGAGCTCCCGATGCCTCGACAGGCTCGCCCCGACCCCGATGCCCCCCTCGAACTCGCGCTGGAGCGCCCCGACATCGTCGTGGTCAACAAGCCGCCGGGACAGCCAACCGCCCCCCTCGGCCCGACGGACCTCGGCTCGGTCGCCAACGCTCTCGCGGCGCGCTTCCCCGAGATGCAAGGGATCGGTCACGACGGGCTGGAGCCGGGGCTCATCCACCGCCTGGACACGGGCACCTCGGGTCTGCTCGTCGCGGCGCGCACGTCCCCGGCCTTCGATACTCTGAGCCAGGCCCTGCGCGAAGGTCGTCTGACCAAGCGCTATCTCGCGATCGTGAGCGGCCTGGGTCTCGCCGACCATGGCGCCATCACGGACCCCATCGCGCCCCATCCCAGGAGCCCCCGTCGTGTCGCCGTCTGTGCATCCAGCGACACGCCCGGAGCACGTCCCGCCCGAACGACCTGGCAGGTCTTGCGTCGCAGCACTGAAGGGACCCTCGTCGAGATCGAGGTCAGCCGCGCCGTACGCCACCAGATCCGTGTCCACTTCGCCGCGCTGGGTCACCCGCTGCTGGGGGACACGATCTACGGCGGCCCCCCTTGCGACGCGCTGGGCGGGGGTCACGCCCTCCACGCCAGCTACGTCGCGTGGGCCGGCGACGCGACCGTGCGCGGGTTCGAGCTGGAAGCGACTCCGCCACCGGGAATGGGCGTCTTGATCGGTGGCTGATGCGACCGCCGCACCCGGCGTCGGGTGTCCGTGAGCATCGTCGTCAGGCGCTGGGCGAGCGCCACGGTGAGCGCCAGCGTTGGCAGCTTGGGGCGCAGCACGGCCACGCGCTCCTCGGCGCGGCGACCACGCGTCCACTCGGCGACCCGCTCGAGCCGCTGCTGCGCCGCGGAGTCCTCGAGCGCGCGGACGAGGACCACCGGGAGTGCGACCGGTCCCCCACCGCCTAGCTGGTACTCGACCCCAACCTCGATGGCCACCAGCCCCTGGACCGCCGGCCTCGGCATGACGAGCAGTCGCAGCTCGTCTGGCTGCTCGGCACCAACGGGGAACCTCAACAGGGGCACCACCTTGCCAAGCTGCCGCCGGCGCAGGCGACGAGCGACACGACGCAGGAAACCGCGGGGCCGAGTCGCCGGATCGGCGGGCAGTTCGCTCGTGCGACCCGTGCAGAAGATCGGGACCAAGCTGGCTCCAGCCAGCGCAATGAGCAGTGCGTGGAATGGCGAGGCGGACAGCACGGCCAGGGCGCCTCCGGCAAATCCGGTGAGCGACAGAGCAAACAGCACGAACCCAGGAACGGTCCCCGCGTCCAGCCAGCGTCCCGGGAGCGCCTCTCCCCGGCGAGCGAATGCCTCCTCGTCACTGACGGTCTTCCAGTGACCTGGTCCCCGCAGGGAAGGCAGCAGGTGCGGACCGATGTGCGCAGCGAATGCCATCGACGCGATCAGCATCAAGCCCGCCACGGTGGGCCACTCGACCACCAGCACCACCGCGCCCGCTCCGATGAGCAAGGCGCCCGCTAGCAGGCCCCGCAGCACTGCGGGCACCGGGACCAGGGCACGCGGACGCGCCCGCCGTCGCTGACTGGCGGCGACCAGCGCGCGCCACTTGAGCACCACCAGCAGCGCGTAGAACAGCGCAATCGCGAGCGCTCCACCCGCCAGCCACGCGCGCGTCTCGGCGGGAAGGCGCTGTACGGGGCTGGTCGCAGGTGGGGGCGCCACCGGGGCGGGAGGCGCCAGGGCGTCGAACGCCCGCACGTCGGCAACGACCTGCCAGACGACGGGCTCCCCCTTCGCGACATGGGGCCGCACGATTTCCAGCTCGTCCTGCGCCGCCGCACGACGCAGCGTGCTGAGGAAGATCCCTCCGGGATCGTCGTCGAGACCCAGCTCCGCTTGAGTCAGATCGAACTGGGGGAGAGCTGGCGGCGTGGGAGCCGACGGCAGGGCGACAATGACCTTCACCGAGTCTATCCCATCGGGATACCGCGGCCCCACCCACCGCAGGTCGGCGTGGGTGGCCTGCGACGTGATCATCCCGCGCCCGAGCAGGTCCGTGTGGTAGCTGAACCGCCAGAGGAACGTGCCTCGCCGCAGCCCTTTCGGGTCGTCGACCTCGAGCGCCAGCGTGCCATCTTCGCGCACGTCCAGCAGCACCGGCACAGGCGTGGGCGCGTGGCCCTCCACGACGCGGACCACGGTGGCGTCCGGCAGAACCTTGGCATCGGCGTCGATCCCTTCGAGGGAGAATCCCTCGAGAGGTCCGCCGCGGACCTGCATGACCATCTCGTGAGCGACCACCGCGGAGCCGTCCCTCGCCACCTCGAGTCGCACGAAATCTGAGCGGATGGCGGTCTCCACCCAAGCCTCGGCATCGAGCGCCAGAGTGACGAGCGCGACGATAGTGAGGAGGGGCAGGCTCCGCTGTCGCCAGACGTGCATTGTACCCGATGTGCTGACATGTCCTACATCCACATACCAAGTTTCGGGTCCGTATTTGGCCCATGGTCCTGTCGCTGGTAGCGGTCAGCAACCTCCCGCAGACAATCGGCCGGATGGCCGCACGCCCGACTTGTCGGACCCCCACGCTGCCAGGATCCTGGACGCTCGCTGCCGAGAGCCGGTCAGTTGCCTCGCTGGTGGGACCCGGTGTTTGCTCCAGGCATGCTCCGGAGCGCACTCGACGCACTGATTCGAGAACGGGTGGTGATGACCGCCATCGTCCTGAACACGATCGTGCTCGTCCTGCGAGGCTTCCCTGAGCTCAACCTCTCACTCGGGCACCTGCTCTTCTCGTTCGACTACCTCTTCACGCTCTATTTCGTCCTCGAGATGGCAATCAAGATCGGTCGCGATGGCTGGTCGCGGTTCTGGCAGGGTGCGTGGAACCGATTCGACTTGATCGTGGTGCTCCTGGGCGCACCGGTGCTCATCACGGCCTTCTGCGAGGTCCAGGATGTCAGCCTCATCCTCATCTTGCGGACTGCCCGCCTGCTGCGACTGCTCCGCGCCTTCCGCTTCATTCCAGACAGCGGGCGCCTTTGGTCCGGAGTGTTGCGCGCAATGCGCGCCTCCGTCGGCGTGTTCCTTGCGCTCCTCGTCTACAACCTCATCCTGGGACTCGGCGCTCACTTCTTCTTCGCCGAGGTGGCCCCGGAGTACTTCGCGAACCCGGTCGTCTCGATGTACTCGCTCTTCAAGGTCTTCACGATGGAAGGGTGGTTCGAGATCCCCGATCAGATCGCCGCCACCTCCGGCATGCACATGGCGGTATTCGCCCGTATCTACTTCGTGTTCACGGTGCTGACGGGGGGTATCCTGGGCCTCGGCCTGGCCAACGCCGTCTTCGTCGACGAGATGGTGATGGACAACACCAACCAGGTCGAACTCATCATCACCCGCCTGCGCAACGAACTCGCCGAGTCGCGCCGCGACCGTGACCACGACCTCGCCATGCTGCGGGACCGCATCGAGCTCCTGCTGATGAAGCTCGAAGACCAGTGTCCCCCACCGCGCTCGGACGAATAGCCGCCACGCTCGCGAAAGCGCAGCCCGAGTCCGACCGCGCACGCTCTCGACCGACATCCACGCGACCCCGCTTCGAGCCGAACCGGCACCGGAGGCCTTGACGGCGGGAGGTGAGCGGAAAATGTTTCGCACATGTCACTTCGATCCATTGGTCTGAGCGAGTCGCTGCATGCCTACCTCTGTGAGGCCACCCTCCGCGAGCCACCGCTGCTGGCGCGACTGCGGGAAGAGACCGCCCGACTCCCGCAAGCCAACATGCAGATCGCTCCCGAGCAGGGGCAGTTCATGGCCCTGCTCATCGAACTCCTCGGGGCCCGGCGCACCCTCGAGGTCGGAGTCTTCACGGGCTACAGCGCGCTCTCGGTGGCGCTGGCGCTTCCCGATGACGGAGAGCTCGTCGCCTGCGACATCAGCGAGGAGTGGACCAGTATGGCTCGCCGCTACTGGCAGGAGGCTGGAGTCCACGACAAGATCGACCTGCGCCTCGCACCGGGGCTCGACACGCTCGACGCGCTGCTCGCCGACGGGCGCCGGGGTGAGTTCGACTTCGCCTTCCTGGACGCCGACAAGGAGAGCTACGTCGAGTACGCTGAGCGTTGTCTCGAGCTGGTGCGACCAGGCGGGGTGCTCGCGTTCGACAACGCCCTCTGGAATGGCAGCGTGGCCGACCCCCAGCAGACGGACCCCGCCACTACAGCGATCCGACGCGTCACTCGGCAGCTGCGGGACGATCCACGCGTGAGCTTGAGTCTGGTTCCCATTGGGGATGGTCTCCTGCTCGCTCGGAAGCGGTAGCGGTTCCCGAACCACGGACGAACGGGCGCCAAGTGCGACGGCTCCATCGACTCCGCGACGGAGTCATCCTCCGCGCCACGTCACGGACGAGATCGGCGGCGGTATGGGTCGACCCCGCCGCGTGGGGTGCCACAGAGGACGCCCGCTGAAGCTGGGGATGCGATTGCAGGAAGGCTCGCACGTCGGCCAGCGTCAGCCCCCCCTCTTCCAGGGCCCGGTCGAGCTCTTCCTGCGCCGCCCGACGCGCCTTGAACAGGTACATCTGCACGCGCGACTGGAAGTTCACCGCACCGTCTCCGCTCGTCTCGACCGCACAGTAGATGGCGCTGGGGTAGAGCTCCGTGATCAGTGACTGCACACCGTCGCTGACACCCGAGGAAGGCATGCATCCGAACGGCTTGACGCTCAACGTCATCGTCGCCTTCGACTCGACCACGTTGAGGATCAGCTTACCAACCTCCATGTGTCCCTCTCCACCGCGGAGGTCATTGTGATAGTGGCGAGCCGCGATACGCGCGATCTCATCCATGTCTGGCAGGCGATACCCGCGCAGACCAATCGCGTGCGCGAACGTCTGAAACCAGGCGCGCAGCGCTCGCTCTCCAAGCCACAACCCGGCGCTCCGCTTGAACACGTCCAATTCCCCCAGCTTCGCGAGTCCGCGATCGGTGCCATCGGCGCCCCGCAGCCCCACACGGCTGGCGGTGTCGAAGCGCACCTCCCAGATGTTGTACAGCAGCCAGGCGGTGATCAGCTGAATCTCGCACTCGGCCCCCTCTCGCTCGAGGAAACGCTGCAACTCATAGTTGCCATCCCCCTCGGTGGTCATCGCCCAGAACTCGCCGATGATCGCCACTCTCGGCTTGCAGCGGAGTCGATCGAGCGACACAGTCTCGAAGATCTGCCGCGCGCGGCGCAGCGCAAGGACCACGCTCCCGCCCCTGGCGAGCGCTTCGTGGCAGAGCTCCTTGGCGCGGGCCACCGCCTGGTCGGTGGCCCCGGCTTCGACCTCGTAGGGGCGCAGTCGATACGCCATCGCATTGATCACGTCCCCCGCGATCAACGCCTTGAGCAGGGCGATGAAGAATCGCGGTCTGAGCTCCAGGCCGCTCTCGTCACCGGTGGCCTGGTCGAGCCCCCCCTGCTGCTGAAATAGCATGACCCGAAACCCCTCGAACCCAGCATCCCTCAGCGCCTTGCGATACTCGGTAACGTACATCCCAAAGCGACAGGGACCGCAGGCCCCGGCCGTGAGAAAGACGTATCTATCGATGATCTGCTGGGCGCTCAGCCCTTCTTCGTCACGGAGCCGCTGCAGGTACTTGACGAGATTGCCGACGGTGAAATACGTGGGGTTACACTGAGCGCGATTGCCAAACTCCTTGCCCACTCGCAGGGACTCGAAGTCCGGGCAGTCGAGAGCAATCACGTTGTAGCCCACTCCGGTGAACGCCCCCTGAACCAGGTAGTCATGTGCCATCGTCAGTCCGCCGACCAGCAAGGTCACGTGCGGCCGTTCTGACTTCGAGAACTGGAGCCCAGCCATCGACTCCAGCCAATGTTCACCAGGCTCCTCCAGTCCGAGCCGACGTCTTTCGGCGGCGGCGAATTGCTCGAGCTCCACCTCCAGCTCGGCATCGGTGACAAGGGGCAGGCGCACGGGATTCGTTTCGTGGTGGTTCATCATTCATTCCTATTCAGCAGCAGCTGGTTCGTTGGCCAGCGAAGAGCCAGCAAGGCGATCGATCCCCCCGTCCAGCCGCTTCCGACCCAGTTGCACCAGGCCCAGGTCCTCCACGAGCGCACGACGGGGCGCATAGCTGGGCGCCGCTGCCGGGCTCGGGCGGTCCGGCGTCGAGCCCTCAGCGCGGCGGGCGAGGATCTCCTGCCGCTTGCGTTCGACGGACCGCGCGAGCTCGGCGCGCCGCGTGGCGAGGTCCTCCAGCCGCTCCGCGTGAAGTCGGAGCGAATGGGCATAGGTCTTGACGCGGATCTTGATCGATCCCCCTGGCTTGTTGGCATCGAGGTCGTGGAGAGCGGCGTTCGGGGTATGTCCACGCTGCAAGATGGTGTCGATCAGGGCGTAGGTCGGAGCGTCATGGCCACACTTGAAGCTCGACAGATCCAGCACGGCCACGTGGGGGTGGTGTGCGGCAAAGTTCGCCGCCCACACTTTCTGGGCGCTGTTGGCCGAGTAGTTCTCGGGCCAGATCTGGCTCAGCTCCAGCGGGCTCTGCTGCGCCCCCGTCGTGAGCTCCCGGGAGAAGAAGCGCTTCAGGTAGGTCTCGTCGCGCGGCACCGAACGAATGCTGAGGATCGGATACCCCAGGACCTGAAGTTCCTCGGGGATGCCGTGATGGAGTCCGGGATCGGCGTGGTAGGGGCGATTGAGCACGAGGATGGCCAATCGGTTCTCCGCCTCAACGGTCTCGAGGATGGCACGCCCCTTCTCCTGCAGGTCACGCTCGAAGGCCTCCAGCGCGCGCCAGCCCTGGCGGCAGGCAAAGTCGCTCTCGTCCTCCGTCACCTCGAGCCGATCCCCGAACGCTTCGAACATCCGGCGCGCCAGCAGGATCGGTTCGGCAAAACTGAGCGCCGGAGCCATGTACTCGATCCCCCGCTGTGCGAAGAAGTCGATCTCCTTGGTGAATGCGGCACGGATGACGTCGGGGGTCCCCGCCACGATGGGACACGAAGCGTCGTCCATGGTGTCCACCACGAAGTTCGGAACGTGAGTCAGGATGGGGAAGAAGAGGTAGTCGAGGCGACGACCACGACCGGGGTCGTGCTGGTTGAAGAGCAGGTCGTGAACGTGCGCCTGGACCACCTTGCTGGGAAAGCATGGGTCGACGGAACCGTACTTCCCACCGGCGACCCACATCTCTTCGGAGGTGGGAACGCTGAACATCACGTGCGACTTCGGGAGCCCGAGCGCTTCGAAGTAGGCCCGGAAGAACGGAGCTGTGGCGTAGAGATTGAGAACCCGAGGGATCCCGATCCGAAGCTGCCGCCGGCGCTGGGCCGCCGCTTCGCTCGATCGGGTGAAAGGGCGCGTTACACGGCGTCGTCGGAGGCGAAACAGCCCCCGCTTCACCTCGATGTCCTCCACCGGGGTACCTGCTTCCGGCAGCGCCTCGGGTCGGTACACGCTCATGAAGGCGCGCCGTCCCTCGTACTCCACGAGGTTGGGATACCGCTGCGCCAGCTGCTTCCGCTCGGCCACCAGCGCCAACATCGCCTCCTTGCTCTCCACGGTCCCCTTCTCACAGGAGAACCCCGCGATGTAGCGCGCGCTCGATCCATCGGGTCGCTGAGCGTCGATGAACGTGCGACTGCACTCGTTGGGACAGAAGTGACAGGTGGTCGTCTCGTCGTTGCGAGTCGTGTACTCGAGGGCGAGGGCCGCCGCGATCCCCACGAAGCGACGTTCGGGACGCCGGTGGTATCGCCGGAGCGCCTCGATCGCAGCGCCAATCGCGCCAGCCTCCCCGGTGTGCGGGTGCACGAACACCTCGGCGTCGGGCACGCGTTGCTTGATGTAGTCGACCTGCGCCTTGACCGCGGCCAGGTTGTACTGAGTCCCCCCCTGAAGCACGAAGCGCTTGCCCAGAGCGGCGAGACGCGGGATCTGCGCCACGTACTGCCAGACATTCTTGGGCAGCACCTGGGCCAGCCCGGCCAAGAGCTCCTGCTTCTGAAAGCCTTCTTTCTGGAAGTTGACACGATCCGAATCCAGAAAGACCGCACACCCATAGCTGAATTTCGGCGCGAGCTCGGCGCCGAACGCCGTCTCTGCGTAGTCCGTGATCGGGATGGCAAACTGGTCGGCCATCGCCTGCAGCAGCATGCCGTTTCCGGCGCTGCACGAGTTGCTCAACTTGAACCCCCGGATGTCGCCATCGCCGAGGAACAGGACCTTGATATCCTGCCCACCGATGTCGCAGACCACGTCGATGTCCGCAAAGTAGTGGCGGGCGCTCATCATGTGCGCGACCGTCTCCACGATATTGACGTCGGCGAGCAGGCACTCTTCGAGTACGTCAGCGGCGTACCCAGTCACGCCGAAGCCAAGGCAATCGAGCGTGGCCCCCTGCGCCGTCACCTGGTCCTCCAGTCTGCCCAGCAAGTCCTTGGCGTCCTGGATCGGGTTTCCCTTGGAGAGCTGATACGCTTTGGCCAGGACGTTCCCAGCTTCGTCGAGCAGAACCGCCTTCGACGAGGTCGATCCACCGTCGAGCCCAATGACCCCGCGCACGGAGACGCCAGGCGCAAAGCGGACCGGCTCAAACTCGGGGATCCGGTAGGCGGCAACGAAGTCCTGGACCTCACGTTCGTCGGCGGCCAGCGGGGGGCCAGCCTGGGTCCCCAGTCGCTCGCGGCGGCCATGACGAACGAAATCGCGAAGTGGAGCGAGCCCGCGACCAGCACCCACCGATTCGTCCTCTTCCATCCCGAAGACGGCAGCGCCCAGCGCCGCGTAGAGCGCTGCGTCGGGCGGCACGAAGACGAGCTGATCGATCGGGACCTCACGGGGGTACTCGATCCCCCGCTCTTGCCAGGTCTGGGGGATGCGAAGCTGCCAGCACTCTCGCAGGAAGGGGAGGAATGCGTTGGGACCACCGAGAAGCAGAACCCGCGGTCGCAGAGTGTTGCCTCGCGCCAGCACGCTCAGGTTCTGGAGCACGATGGCGTCTGCCAACGAGCACAGCACTTCGTCCTGCGGGATCCCGGCCTTGACCAAGTTCACGATGTCGGTCTCAGCAAACACGCCACACTTGGCCGCCACGTGATGCAAGCGCTCAGCTCCGAAACCGAGCTGCTGGGCGTATCCAGGATCGGCTCCGACCTTGATCATGCACTTGTCGATCGTGGCTCCGGTGCCGGACGCGCACTTGTCGTTCATCGACGTCGTCACCGCCCGCTGCCCCGTCCGCGGATCGGTCTTGAACAAGATGATCTTGGCATCCTGACCACCGAGCTCGACAACACTGCAGACATCGGGGTGCCGGGTCTCCGCAGCGAGGGCAACCGCGTTCACCTCCTGCACGAACTTCGCGCCGAGCGGGTCCACGATTGGCCCCGCGCCAGACCCGGTGGCGAAGATGCGCATGCGGTCGGCCCCCACTCCCAGCTCGCCCTCGACCCGTTCGATGAGCTCGAGCGCGGTCTCCGCCTGCCTCGTGTGATGCCGACAGTAGTCGCTGAAGAGAACCTCACCCGTCGCCGGCTCGACCACGACTCCCTTGACGGTCGTGCTGCCCACATCCAGCCCCAGAATTCTGCGTCGTTTCGTCTCGCCCATTGCCCACCGGACCGCGTTAATGACACTGACGTCAGTGTTCACAAGCTAGGGCAACAGTGCGCATTGGCAAGAGGAATCATGGGATTCATCTTGCAGTGAGGGAATGACGGCGTCGTCAGAACGGGAACACGCGTCGGTGACCCGACATCCGGTGGGCGGTGGGCACCGGATTCACGCGGTCTGCGAGTCGGCGCGATCGCGCGATCGGCAGAGCATCACGACCTCGCCAATCGCCCGCTCGATCGCTCCGAGGTCGAACGGCTTCTTCAGACACGGATTCGGCAGCGCCTCCAGCAGGCGCTGCGTCCGGTCAGTGAACGTCCCGCCGGTTATGAAGACGATGCGGCGAGCCAGAAGGGGGTCGAGCCCCTGCACGAGCCCATGAAACTCCACGCCGGTCATCTCGGGCATCATGATGTCGCAGAGAATGGCGTCGAAGTCGCTGTCGCGCTGGAGGTGCTCGAGCGCGACGTCGGCCCGCGTCTGCACGATCACCTCGTGCGGAGAGAGCAACCGCGCCAGGCTTCGTGCAACGCTCCGGTCGTCATCGAGCACGAGGAGCCGAAAACGCTGAACGGTGGCCGTCATCGGCGAGGAATCGGGTTGCTCCGTCGCCAGCGCCGCAGTGTCAGCCGCCGGCAGCCGGACCACGAACTCCGAGCCCTCCCGGGCTCGACTCTCGACCTGAATCGAACCACCCAATCCCGTCACGATGGCATGGCAGACGGACAATCCCAGCCCCGTTCCCGCACCGGGGCGAGTAGTGAAGAACGGCTGGAACACCCGTTCGATGAGGTCGGGCTCGATCCCTCTCCCGCTGTCGCGCACCGCGATGACCACTTGACCTGCATCGGCCTGGTAGCGCAGCCGGACCGTGATGCGCTCGGTGGAGGCTCGTCCTTCGGGGATCGCTTCCGCCGCATTCAAGAGCAAGTTCAGCAAGATCTGGTCCAGCTGGAGCGCCTCGGCCCGGACCGGAGGAGTGGGCTCGCAGTCGAGTTCGACCACAGCGCGGTGCCGCAGCTCGTTCTCCATGACGCGCAGGCAGGTCTCGATGGCCGAGCGTGGATCGACCGCGGCGGGGCCATCGTGCACGGAACGCGCCGTCGCCGCCAGATCCTCGACGATGCGGGCGATGCGCTGAGCACCGGCGATGGCATCGTCGAGAGGCTCCTGGATCGCCCCCGCCGTTTCCTGGTCGAGGTGCGACAGGCGACCGCGAATGTAGCGAAGATTGCCGATGATGTAGGCCAGGGGGTTGTTGATCTCGTGAGCGACGCCAGCGGACAGTGTGCCGAGCGACGCGAGCAGGCTCGACTGCGCCAGCTGCCCCTCGAGCTCCCGCTGAGCGGTGACGTCGCGAAGCACCAACAGCGCGTACTCGGCCTCCTCGACCGTCCGGATCGTCGCCGTCAGCTCGAGATAGCGCACGCGATCCCCACCCGACCAGCTCGTTCGGAAGGAGGAGGGCTCGCGTCGAGCGGCAACCGTCAGCGCTCGCCAGTCACTGATCGATGCCACCGTCTCCAGGGGGATCACGGAGTAGAAGGTGCGCCCGATGAGCTCCTCCTCCGTGCGGTCGAACAGGTCGGCGATCCCACGACTCGCATCGAGAATGCGCCCCGTTTCCGGGTCGGCCACGATGGTCACGACTCCCGAGTGGTCGAGCAATGCCTGCAAGCGCCCGGCTCGGTCCCGGCTGCGCCGGCTCAGCTCCTCCGCCATCTCTTCGTTGCGCACTCGAAGCCGAACGGCCTCGATGAGCGCCTGGCCACCCTGGGCCGCAACGAGCGCCATGGCCACGCCAAAGACGAGCCCCGTGATCCCCATGACAACACGGAGAGAGTCGCCGCTCCCCAGGAGGCGGATGGTGATCGGTAGTAGCGCCGACACCGAGAATCCCGCGTAGGCCGGCAGCGAGGTCGAAGTGGACGTGGATGCCCCCGCCACCATGCCCCCCACGACGAACAGCACTGCTACCGAGGAGACCAGGTCGGCGCTCAGAAATGCGGTTCCCCCAGCGCCCCACACAAGCCCGTTGGCAACCGCCCCAACCACGAACGTGGTTTCCCAGAACCGGGCCCCCCACCGCCCGGGGTTGCGACGATAGGCCAACAGCAGCAGGGCGCGTGCACCCACGATGAGCACGAGGGCGGCTCCCCAGATGCCCAGCCACCAGGGCGGCAATTGTCCATGCAGAAACCAACCCAGGATACCGGCATTGACCAGCGTCGCGATCAGAGCGAGAGCTCCCCGGCGATAGAGGAGCGCCACCCGTTCGTCTGCGACTACGTCGCGGTCGCCGGATATTGCGCGGGAAGGCGACACAGCTCGTCAATCCTAGATGAGCGAGCGTGATTGTCGAGCACTTCGACGGCCGCGCGCGTCGCTCGGCAAGCGCGATGGACGGTCATGCACTACCCGCAGAGGGTCGGGCACGACCCGTAGGTAGCCGGAGCGGAGACGGTGTGGACCCACTCATTCATATGAATGAGCGCGCGCCTGCCGGCTGTGATTGCCTGGAGCTGCATTCAAGGCGCCGAGAACGAGCGATCCCGCTACCCATCCGGGGGGGGGCGGATTTCACCCCCTTCTGTGCGGTCCACTCGTGAGTCGCAGCAGACCGCGGGGCAGCGCCACCACCCCCCTCTCTGCGACTCACGAGCCGCCGGGACAGCCAATCCCCACATCGATTCGCGCTACACCGCCACGCTCGAGACGCTTGCAGCAGGCGCCTGAGAACCGCAAGACGAACGCTGATTCGTTGGGGTGATTCTCGATGTCCCAGCAGCGACCGCCGCTCATCACCCGGCAGTCCACGGCGACGGTCAGCAGCTGGGGATCCCATACCTGACGGCCCACCCTCCAGGAGCAGGGGTCGGTGATTCCGTTTGCCAACCCCAGGGTGACCGTTTCGCACGCGCCGAGGTCGACGAGCGGAGCGCAGGGCTCGGTCAGGGGAGGCACTTCATCCGCACCCACCATGCCTCCGCAGGCGCAGAGCAGGCACAGACACGCGAGCCAGCTGGACCCAAGGTAGCGGAAGATCCCCGACGGGAGGAAACCGCCCCTCGCCCGACACCGCGGTCCCGAGAGCGAGAGAACGGCAGCGTGGTCCTTCGCTGTCGCCCCCGAAGAGCACCACACGCCGCCGTCCGCGACCCTGGAAAGCATCCGCCGTCAGTCTAACAGGACGGCGCCCCCTCACCCCTAGAACAACAAACAGGTTGTTGCGGTGTTTTCCGCGTGGGGCAAACTGATCGATGTTCTAGTCCCAATGTGCTTGGGGCCCAGTTCGGACGGGAGCCTCTCCGCGCACCTCCCACACATCGCAGTTCTACAGGAGCGCGGTAGTTGTCCCATCGGATCGGACGGCTCGTGGTTTCCTACAGTGCCAATCACCAGCATCCTCGGGAAGCCGCTGGTAGTCTTCGCACCGCAACCCATGAAGTACTTGGCCTCGTCCCTTCTCGGAACCGCGCTCGTCGGCTTGCTTGGCTGCAGCTCCGACCCCACGTCCCCCCCCGCCCCCGGCGGCACTGGCGCCACACTCGCTTCGGGTGGCCTGCCGGGCACCGGCAGCACCGGAGCCATCGGCGGGCTCGCGTCTGGCGGGCTGCTCGGGACCGGAAGCGTCACACCTTCCACGGGCGGCGCGGTGACCACGGGTGGGGTGCCCACCGGCGGCAGCGGTGCAACGGCGGGAACGGGCGGAGGAGGCGCCCTTCCAAGCACGGGAGGCATGGGCGCCGTCCCCGGCACCGGGGGAGGGGCAGCGGTTCCCAACACCGGCGGTATCGGCGGGGGCACTGGCGCCACGGGTGGAGACACGACGGGCGGCAGTGGAGCTGCCCCGACCACCGGAGGGGTCGGGACGGGCGGCGCCGTCGGACCGGGGGCGTATGCTCTGCCACCTCCCAGCCAGTGCCACAATCAAGACTACGTCGACTTCCAGGAGGGTTGCATCGACGGCGACACGACGAGTGTCTGCGGTGGCAAGTGCAGCGTCATCAACGGCTGCCAGGAAGACAGCACGATGAAGCCCTATGCCGACACGGCCTTCATCTGCCCGCGCTTCATGCTCTTCAGCCCGGAGATGCTGCAGGCAGCGACCGACGATGGCCTGGCCGACTTCAACTACGCCGTCGTCGGACACGACGTGGACCGTGGCGGAATCGATGGTCAAGACGACAGCACGTGTTGCCAGTGCTACCAACTCGTGTTCGCGCATCCGAGCCCCAACAACGACCGTCAGGTGCTGACCAATCCGGACAACCCCAATCCTCCCGTCTCCGCCATCCCGCTTCCCAAGCCGCTGATCGTCCAGAGCTTCAACACCGCGGCCACCCCCTACAGCTTCGACGTCTACATGGCGGCAGGGGGATTCGGCGCCAACAACTCCTGCGGCCCCGGCCAGCAGCCGGTGTCTCGGTCCGGTCTCTACCTGTACACCGACTACCCGCCTGACGGGCAGCCCAGCCAGGGCGGAGTGAAGCCTGTGACCCACTACTCCGAGTGCAAAACGGAGATTCAGTGGGTCACGACGGAATCGCTCTCTTCCGACGCTTGCCAGTCACGGGTCGCCGACGCCTGCAACCAGCTCACTTCCGAGATCCCCGGACTGACGGAACAGGCGCGCACTTCCTGCATCCGGGCAAACAGCCCCGATTCGTACTACCACCTGAACTGGTCCGTGTACGCGAAGAAGGTCGAGTGCCCCGAGCACCTGACGCAGGTCACGGGATGCCAGCTCGCGCCGCAGGGACTGCCCGCTGTGAACGCCAGCGTGACCACCGCGGACCAGGCAGCAGCCGACCCCAGCTTCCTCGGTCAATCCTCCCTCGGTGAAATGTACGAGACGACCACGATGGAGGACTGCTGCCGTCCATCTTGCGCGTCGAAGGACTGGGTCGAAGGCCGCGGCTTGGTTGCCGACTCGGAGTACAACGCCTTCTACTCCTGCGACGTCAACGGACTGCCGTATCTCGAGGAGTGACCCGAGCAGCAGGGGATCCGAGGTCGGTACCGCTGTCGCAGAGGGTAGGGAGACCGGAGTGCTTCGCCCCAGCTCGAGCCGTCTTTCGCGCCAGCCGATCGCCCGAACGCCCGTGACCAGCGGCGGAATTGTTCGCATCCCCGGAGATTCCCGACGGAAGGGGACCGATGCGGGGCTCCTCCCACGTGCGCTGCTCGCGTGATCGGCGCGAAGAGACGTGGCGGGGTTCAACCGCGCACACAACTCAGATCTCGAGCAGCATCCTCGCTGGTTGCTCGATGCATGCCCTGACGTGCTTGAGGAAGGTGACGGCTTCACGGCCGTCGACCAACCGGTGATCATACGTCAACGCCAGATACATCATCGGGCGCACAACGACCTGTCCACCGCGCACCACTGCTCGCTCCTCGATCGCGTGCATGCCGAGGATACCGCTCTGCGGTGGGTTGATGATGGGGGTCGAGAGCATCGACCCGTAGATCCCACCGTTGCTGATGGTGAAGGTCCCCCCCTGGAGGTCCTCGAGCGTGATCTGATTGTTCTTCGCGCGAACCGCGTAGTCGGCGATGGTCCGCTCGATCTCCGCGAATCCGAGACGCTCGCAGCCACGAATGATCGGCACCACGAGTCCGCGCCCACCGCCGATCGCGACGCCAATGTCGAAGTAGTTCTTGTAGACGATGCTGTCGCCGCGGATCTCAGCGTTGACGGCTGGAACCAGCTTCAGGGCCTCCACCGCAGCCTTGACGAAGAAGGACATGAAGCCGAGCTTGACGTCGTGCTTGGCAAGGAAAGCCTCTCGATGGTCGCTGCGAAGGGCGATCACCGCCGACATGTCCACCTCGTTGAAGGTGGTCAACAAGGCGGCGGTCTGCTGCGCTTCGACGAGACGCTCGGCGATCCGCCGCCGCATGGGCGTCATCCGGACGACCTCCTCCTGGCGCGCCCCACCCCGGGTGGAACGCGACGGGATGCCCGCGCCGCTGCGGTCCTGTCCCTGGCGCACGACAGCGTCCGGCGGCGGCGCAGCCACCCGTGGTGAACCGCCCTGGGGCTGCATCTCGTGGCGCAGGACATCCTCCTTGAGCACCCGCCCCCCCGGTCCCGTTGGCGTCACCTCGTCAGCGGACAATCCTCGCTCCCGGAGCGCGCGACGCGCCGACGGCATGACTCGTGCGTAGCCAGCCGTCGAGGGCGGCGCCGAATCGGGAGGTCCCTCGTCGGTCGCGGCGGGCGTGGGGGCCGGCGCGGCCGGCAACGCCGCCGGGTTCTCGGACTCGTTCGATGCCGACGCCCCGCGGCCGGTCGCCCCCTCCTCGAGGAGCCCGATCACCTGGCCCACCTTCGCATCCGCGCCTTGCTCGACGTCGATCCGCATGATCACACCGGCGGCAGGAGCGGGCAGCTCGACCGTCACCTTGTCGGTCTCGATCATGACCACGATCTCGTCGCGCTCGACCGCGTCACCAACACGTTTCAGCCACTCGCCGATTTGGACGTCGGTGATCGACTCGCCAACCTCGGGAACCTTGAGCTCGATGGGCATCGGGTGTTTCCTCGTGCGGGCCCTTCCTGCGCCTCTTCCGACTCACTGGCGAGCAGGCGAAGACCAGAAACGACCGAGGGTTTTGCTCATTTAGTGCAGCCTGGGTCAAACCGCAAACGCGGCAGCCAGGAGTCGCTGTTGCTCCAGTTTGTGAGCGGCCGCCGAGCCCGTCGCGGGACTGGCCGACTCCTGACGGTAGATGCCCGAGAACGGAAAGCGGCCCAGGACCTGGGTTCCGAAACGATTCTTCAGGTAGCGCCAGGCCCCCATGTTCTCTGGTTCGTCCTGGACCCACACGATCTGCGTGCCGTCTGGATAGGGGGAAAGGGCCGCCTCGAGGAAACGATCCGGCAACGGGTAGAGCTGCTCGATCCGAACGATGGCCACGTCCTCCTGCTTGAGCTGCTCCCGCTTCTGAAGAAGGTCGTAGTAGATCTTGCCAGAGCACAGGAAGATGCGCGCCGTCTTCGTCGGGTCGGCGTCTGGATCACCAATCACCCGACGGAACGTCTTCGACGCCAGGTCTTCCAGTGAGCTGACGGCCCGGGGATGGCGGAGCAGGCTCTTCGGGGTGAAGACTACCAGCGGCTTGCGCCAGGGACGAACCACCTGCCGCCGCAGCAGATGGAAGAAGTTGGCCGGGGTACTCGGCTGGGCAATCTGCATGTTGTCCTCGGCCGCCTGCATGAGGAAACGCTCGATCCGCGCGCTCGAGTGCTCGGGCCCTGCACCTTCGAAACCGTGGGGCAGGAGCAGCGTGAGACCGCTGAGACGGCGCCACTTGTCCTCGGCGCTGGAGATGAACTGATCGACGATGACCTGAGCGGCGTTGAAGAAGTCGCCGAACTGGGCCTCCCAGACGACCAGCGCGTCTGGCCAGTCGAGACTGAACCCGTACTCGAACCCCATCACTCCCGCCTCACTCAGCGGACTGTTGATGATCTCGATGGGAGCCTGATCGCCGCCCAGGTTGGCCAGGGGCATGTAGGTTCGGCCGTCTTCCACGTCGTGGAAGACGGCATGGCGATGACTGAAGGTCCCGCGCGCCGCGTCCTGACCGCTCATCCGGATGCGCGTTCCCTCGGTGAGCAGCGTGGCCAGCGCCAGATGTTCGGCCGCCCCCCAGTCCAGCGGCCGCTCCCCGTGGGCCATCTGCCGGCGCATGCGCAGCAGTCGCCGCAGAGTCTTGTGCACGCTGAAGCCGGACGGCACCCGCACCATGCGATCCAGCAACTCGCTCAGACGCGCCTCCGGCACTCCGGTGTCGACGGGAGGTAGGTCGTGCTCGTGCCCGCCGACATAACCACTCCAGATCCCCGTCAGCCAGTCGTGTGAAGGAACGTAGTCGGCCTTGCGCGCTTCACTGAGCTCCCGCTCCAGGTGGTCGCGTCGTTCGACCGCGATTCGATCGGCCTCCTCGCGTCCCACCTGACCGAGCTTCAACAGGTTTTCCAGGTAGCTGTCGCGGACACTGGAGCGTTCCGCGATCGCCTTGTAGAGCAGCGGCTGGGTGAACGCGGGCTCGTCACTCTCGTTGTGACCGTGCCGGCGGTATCCGTACATGTCGATGACCACGTCCTGACCAAACGTCTCGCGGAAGTCCATAGCCAGGCGAACCACCTGAGTCACGGCGTCAGGGTCCTCGCCGTTGACATGAAAGATGGGGACCTGGAGCATCTTCGCGATGTCGGTTGCGTAGGTGCTCGAGCGCGCCTCGGCGGGCGGGGTGGTGAAACCGATCTGGTTGTTGACCACGACGTGGAAGGCGCCGCCCACGGTGTAGCCAGCGAGCTGCGACAGATTCAGGGTTTCCTGGACCACACCCTCCCCGGCAAATGCGGCGTCTCCGTGCACCAGAATGGCGATCTTGCGTGTGCGCTGAGTGTCACCCACACGCACTTGCTTGGCGCGAGTCCGCCCCAGAACGACAGGGTTCACGAACTCCAGATGGCTCGGGTTGAAGGTGAGCGAGAGGTGCACCTCCTGACCGTTGGGCGTGGTCCAGTTGGAGCTGTACCCGAGGTGGTACTTGACGTCCCCGCTCCCGATGTGGTGCTCCGGATCCGAGTCCTCGAACTCCTTGAAGATGAGCCGGGGGCTCTTACCCATGATGTTCGCCAGCACGTTGAGGCGACCGCGGTGGGCCATGCCCAGGACGACCTCGTCCGCCCCGTGATCGGCAGCCCGATCGATGGCAAACATCAGCAGCGGGATGAGGCTCTCGGATCCCTCCAGGGAGAAGCTCTTGGCCCCCAGAAACTTCTTCTGGATGAACTCCTCGAAGATGCTCGCGTCAGTGAGCTTCGTCAGAATCCGCAGCTGCTCGTCGCGCGTCAGCTGCTGCCGATTCTCGACCCGCTCCATTCGCTCCTGGAGCCAGTTCTTCACGGTCAGGTCGTCGATGTGCATGAACTGCACCCCGATCGAGCGGCAGTAGGTCCGGTGGAGCCGGTCGAGGATGCGCCGCAGCGTGACCCCGCCCGCACCGTCACCAAAGAGGGTGCGAGCCGAGAACACTCGATCCAGATCGTCGGCTCCGAGTCCATAGAACTCGGGATCGAGCTCCGGGTGGTGGGGGCGCGGAAGTCCCAGTGGATCCACCTCTGCTATCATGTGAGCGCGCACGCGGTACGCACGGACGAGTTGATCCACGCGGTCCTGACGAGCCGCTGCGTCGAGCCCGGCTGCAGAAGGAGCCGGCACCGGAGCCCAGTCGGACAGCGCGCCATTTCCGTTACTGCGGGGCGACGGATCGAACAGTCGTGGGGGCGAGAAGGTGGGTCCTCGCTGGACCGCGCCCCCGTCGCCACGATCCAGACCCTTGAAGTACTCGCGCCAGTCACCCGAAACGCTGGTCGGATCGGCAGAGTACTGCTCGTACAGCGCTTCGACGAACGCCAGGTTCAGCGGGTTCATCGAGCGTTCCACATTGTCTTTCACCGGACGGCTCCGTCGTGCAGCAACCCCACTCGTGGGGCCCTGCAGCATACCTAAATGAGCGAGCGCAATTGTCGATCACTTCCGTTCGCGAAACCGCTCGACACCTTCAATGTTTGTTTCTGAGGGGTCGGTCCCAGACCCCTCCCCCACCGCTTCGTGTCGGGTCCTGGTGCGCTTCTCTGCGCGCCCCAGCCCCGAGAAGCCGCGGAACGTACCCGGGGGGGCCCAAGACTGAACCACAGAGCAGTATCCGACCCACTGGTCAAGATCGCCTGCGACGGGGGCGGTCCGGTCCTGGGTCGTGGACACGCAGGTAGCCACCGCAAAGGAATCGATAGATCTGGGCTGTGAGCGCATCAGCGCTCTCCTCGGCGAGGCCAAGCGTCACGGCCTGATAGAGAAGCTCCTTGAGCGCACCGATCGTGAGCACTGCCAGCACTCGCGGTTCTCCGTCGGCGACGATTCCCAGCGCCTGCCCGTCGCGGAGGCTCTCGGTGAGCATCTGAACGACAGTGTCGTAGAACGTGAATAGCTTTCGTTCGAAAGCCGAGTCGACCCGGGCCACGTCCGTCAGCAGCACCTTGGTCAAGGCGCGCTCGGCCAAGCACACACCGACGATGGCGCGAATGTTCGTCCGCGTCTGATCGGCAACGCTCCGTGCCGCATCCTCCGGATCGATGCGGACGATGGCCATGGTGATCTTCGCGCTGAAGCGGTCGATCAGCTCGGAAAAGACAGCTCGCTTGTCTTCGAAGTAGAGATAGAAGGTGCCTCGAGCCACGCCCGCCTCGGCCACGATGTCGTCGATCGTTGCGTCGTGGTAGCCGCGCTTCGCGAACACATCGCGGGCGGCAGCCAGGATGTGCTGGCGACGCTCGGCCTTGCCCAGCGATTTGCCGCCACCTCGGCTGCCGCCCCGGACACGAGCCGTTTCGCCACGGCCGGCATCTTGCTTCCTGGTTGCCACCCCTGGGAACTATCGGCCCGCGCTCCGATCAGCAACCACAATGGACGGAATGTTCGAACAGACCCCTGCCCCGTGCGCCCCGGGGAGCGTATGCTGGCACAATACAACCACCGCATTGCCAATCACTGGCGCTGATTGGATTCCCCGACTTCGCCCCCTTGGGTGGGGGGCAAAGTCTCCGAAAGATGCCACTTCTCTCACGTGGCACTGGTCCAACACTGGCGATCAACGCAAGCGTTGCTCGCTGTAGCAACGCTGACGAGGAAAGAGATGAGGATCGGTCTAGTCGGTGGGTTGATGCTGCTTCTGGGTGTGGGGGGTTGCTCGGGCAACACCATCGCCGGTGCGGGCACCGGGGGAAGCGGCTCGCCTGGTGGCGCGACCGCCACGGGGGGCTCCCCAGGAAGTGCCGGTGACGCTACCACCGGTGGGGCCCAAACGCGCGCCGGCGGTCGGAGAGGGAGCGAGTCGGGAATGGGTGGCCAGGCGACGGGCGGCCAGGCGACGGGCGGCCTGGCGACAGGCGGCCAGGCGACGGGCGGGCGCGTCGCTGTGGGGGGCACCGGCGGCGACGCGGGCGGCCAACCCCCGTCAGGCGGCACCCCCGCTGGCGCCGCCGGTACGCCCGGAGGTGCGGGTGGAGCTCCACCCATCGCCACGGCTGGCACGCCAGGAAGTGCCGGAGATGCCCCGGGAGGCGCGGGCGGCACCGGCGGCTTCTGGGCACTGGGCGGAGCCGGGGGAGCCTCGGGGTCCCACATCGGCCTCGACATCCGCCACGGCTACTACAACAGCGACACCCGCGAGACCAACACGCTGGCCGCAGGTGAGGACACCGAGTTTCTGTCCGCCATCCAGGATGACGGCTATCAGCTCGTGCCGCTCTCGAGCT
Source organism: Polyangiaceae bacterium (assembly GCA_050304295.1). Classification (GTDB taxonomy): domain Bacteria; phylum Myxococcota_A; class Polyangia; order Polyangiales; family Polyangiaceae; genus JAFGBI01. The sequence goes on along the minus strand of JBNLDK010000249.1, from coordinate 22,549 downwards.
TCGAATCGCAGGATCTCAAGGGGCTGGCGGCAGTCATCCTGGCGATGCCCTTCGACAACGCCGGCTCCGGGCTCCCCGCCCAGGGATACTCCACCGGTGAGATCTCGGCACTGCTGGCCTTCGTGGCAGCGGGCGGCGGCGCCCTGGTGCATGGTGACGGCGGCTCTGGCGGCATGGTCGACAACCTGAACGCGCTGGTGTCGAACTGGGGCGTCGAGTTCTCCGCCTACGCGACCGGTGGCAACGGTGCCCTGGTCACGAGTTTCCTCAGCCATCCCGTCACCGATGGGCTCAATTCGGTCGGCTTCGACTACTACCTACCCATCCTGTCCTTCGTCCCACCGGCCCTCGACTTGACGTCGGGAACCCCGGACATCATGGCGGTGTACGACGACGGCGCGGGCGCTGTTGTCATGCTCGGCGATCGCAACCATTGGTCCGATCCGGGCACTGGCGCGGACTACGACATCGATCACCAATCGACCCGCCTGCTCCTGCGCAACATCCTGGCGTACATCACCCAGTAGCCCCCCCGCTATTCGTAGCTGACCACGTCCTCCACCCGGAAGCCAAGAACGACCCGGTGGGTGGACAGCCCCGGGCGGCCGGTATCGATCTGATAAGCGTAGCCGACGTAGAACGGACGCAGCTCCCAGCTGGCCGTGATCATGGGTCGCAGACGGACGGATCGATCGCGCTCGTAGTCGACCACGAACGCGGGCGGCGCCGCGGTCTCGTCGACCCGGCCTCGACTCGCCTTGCGCATGTCCCACGAGAGCGCCCCCCCGAACCCGAGCCCAAGGTAGCCCGGACCGAAGACCCGAAACTCCTCGTACAGCTCGAGCTGCCAGCGTCGTTCGGTGAGCTCGATGAGGTCACTGCCCGGGCGATCCGCGTGCCACTGGTAGTGTCCCTGCAGCGCCGTCACCCAGCGATCGCGCACGACGAAGTCGGCGCCCACGCCGAGCCCCCAGAGCGAGAAGTCTTCCTCGCGCGAAAACACGACGTTCGGAAAGCGCACTGCCACCGCGAGCGCACCCTGGTAGAAGTGAAATCGTCGCTCGCCCTGTCGTGGCAGCTGATCGATCGGGACCGCCATCGTAATCCCGGTGTCCTTCAAGTAGCTGACCACACCGAGCACCCGGCCCTGGCAGTCGAGCAGGGGTCCGCCAGAGTTGCCGGGGTTGGCGGTGCCATCCACCTCGATCGCTCCGCCTTCGAGTCGCTCCGATCCCACGCGCCCCCACGAGACGCTCCAGCCCCCCGCCTCGCTGCCGGGGTGCCCGATCATCATGACAGGCATGGCGACCGTGGGGACGCCCGGGGATCGCTCCAGGGGGCGTGGGGTGAACGACTCGAAGGGACGTTCGAGAGCCAATACCGCCAGATCGAGCTCCTGGTCGGCGTTGTGAACGACGCGCGCCCTCCGCGTCTCCCCGGTGCGCGCGACGATCTGGACCGAGCGACCGAGCTCGACCACGTGCAGCGCCGTCACCACGGTGCGGTCGTCCTCGAAGAAGAACCCCGCACCCCAGCCATCTGGCGTCTCGACCCGCACCACCGACTCCACCGCGTCCTTGAACGCGGCCCGCTCCCACCCCTCACGACATTGCGTCCCCTCACCTGCCGAGGTCGCCGCGGGGCTCGCCCCCACCACTTCGGCGAGCTTCTCGTCGAAGGACTTCTCGGCGGCCCCCGCCGCGCCGGCCGTCTCGGTCGCCGGGACCTGGATGCCGGGAGTAGCTTCGGACGCGGTCTGGGCGCTAGCAGTGCCAGCGGCACCCAGCCCCCCGAGCAACCCGGCAGCCAGCCACCGGTGCGTCGGTGGGACTCGGGGCAAGCCGCGCCATCGCAATCGTTCCGACGAGACAGAGCGCTCCATTTCTCTTGGTATACGCGGAGCTGAGCGCCGGTCACAAGTCTGTCTGGGAGCAGGTCTTCGAACCGCCTCGGCCATCCGAAGCCCCGCACCCCGTCCTGCTCATGCCTGGGGACCGGACGCCGAGCGTGGCCGGCAATTCGTCAGCAGCACTTGTGCTGGCCCCCCAGTCGTGGGAGGACGCCACCCTCCCTTGCTCACCTCGTTCACCATCGACACCGCCTACCTTCGCGATGGCACCGAGTTCTCTCTGGTGCGGCGCGGCGACGAGTGGAGCGTGCGCGTCGGGTCGATGATGCTCATGTCGAGTCGCAGCCACACTTCGGAGGAGGCACTTGCGGAGCACGCGCTGCGCCGGGTCGACGATCCGACCGTCGTGCTGGTCGGTGGGCTGGGTCTTGGCTTCACCCTGCGTGCCGTTCTGGATCGCGTGTCAGCTCGGGCCAAGGTGGTCGTCTGCGAGCTAGTTCCGGCGATCGTGGAGTGGAATCGACAACACGTCGGCATGCTGGCAGATCACCCGCTCGCGGATCCCCGCAACGAGGTCGTCGTGGGCGACGTCTTCGACCACATCCGGCGTTCGCCCGACACCTATGACGTGATCTTGCTCGACGTCGACAACGGACCACGCGCTCTCTCGAACGCCAGCAACCAGCAACTGTACAGCGACCGCGGCATTCACACCTGTCTCCGCGCACTGCGACCCGGAGGCATTCTCGCAGTCTGGTCAGCCAACCCGCATGCGCGATTCGAGAGGACCCTCGCGAAGGCGGGGTTCGAGGTCGAGGTGTTGCGAGTTGCCGCCCTCGCGGGCAGCCGCAAGCGCCATGTTCTGTTCCTCGGGCGGGCACCGAAGCGAAGCAGTCAGCCTTCAGCGCGCCAGAAGCGGAAGTCCAGCGCGCTCCCGACCTGAGTCAGAAATCCTGCCACCCACACCGGGAACGGGACACGGGGATCCCACCCTCGGGCTGCTGGGCTTCGAGTTGGCAGGAGCGCAGCCGGCGGCAGTTCTGGTCATTCCGGATGGGGGAAGACGTTGACGCCCGCTACATCGCGGAGCTCACGGGTGAGCCGCCGCTCGACCTCCTGACAAACGAGGACGGCACTATCCACGGTCCGCTCCGATGGCATGCGAATCGCGAGATCGATGGTCACCCCCGAGCCGCTGCGACGAGCGCGAACCACCCTGGCCCGCCTCACGCCGTCGATGCTAGCAGCACACGCTTCGATCTCGCGGGCTGCCTCGGGAGCAATCACGTCATCGACGAGCACGCGCATGTCCGCCCACCACAGACCCGCTGCGTCGACCATGATCATCACGGCAACCACCATCGTGGCGAGGGCGTCGAAGAACGCCAGATCGGGGTGAAGCTGACAGAGGGCGACTCCGAAGAGGACGGCGCACGACGACTGCATGTCGGCGCGGTTCTGCTTGGCGTTCGCCATCATGGCCGCACTCTTCACTCGCACCGCAGCGCAGTGGCAGAAACGGTACATGAGGTAGTTGGCCGCGATGGAGACCATCGCCACGGGGAGTGCGATCCATTCGGGCGGTTCGGCGCGACCGCCGAGCAGCAGGGCGGTCGAGGTGAGCAGCATGAACACCCCGAGACCCATCAGAAAGGTGAGCGAGATGACCGACGTCACGAACTCGGCCTTGCCGTACCCGAAGGGAAACTCGCTGTCGGGTGGTCGCTTGCTGAGTTTCATGCTCTTGGCGACCAGGAGTGCAACGGCCGCGCAGGCCAGCGACTGGACGCCGTCGGCCGAGAGCGCGCTGCTGAAGGCCAGCGCTCCCACCAGAAGCTTGAAAACTCCCAGTACGAGATTGGCCAGGACAACCGCGCGCGCACTCCGCTCGGAGCACACGACGCACGCCGGGCTGGGCTCGGCGAGTCCAGCCCGTGCCATCAAGCCCCCGACTCCGCGGACCAGGGCGAGCCCCCGACGGGCTCGAACTCGACCAGCACCTCGGTCACGTCGTCGGTCTGTTGCGCCACTGCCACGGCAATCAGATCCCGAATTCGCCCCGCCTCGGCGAGCGAGGTCGTGCTCGCGAGGGTGACCTTGGCCGTGACGTGCGTCGCCCTGCCACACCGGATGGCGATGAGACGAGGTACGTCCAGCACCCCCGCCACGCCCGCCACGGCCGTCCGGATCATCTCGGTCTCCGCCTCGCCAACGGAGGCGTCCATCAGCGCTCGGATGGCTTGCCGGAGAGCCACGCTGCTGGCGCTGGTGACGTAGGCAGCGCAGCCCAGGGCCACGAGCGAGTCGAGAAACAGAAACCCATCTTGCCGACTCACCAGCAGCGTGAGCAGCACGACCAGGCTTCCGACCAGATCGGTCTGCCAGTGCAGGAGCAGCTCCCCCGATGTTCCGAGCTCCCGTCGACGACTGCCGCTAGACAGGGTCGCGGTCAGCAGCACGACGAGCGGCCCCCCCACCCCGATCAAACCATACCACCACCCGGAGGCACAGGGCGCGTGCTGACGGTGGTGCAGCAGGTCGTGCAGGAGCGAGCCGCACAGCCCCACGACGCCGATGATCACGACCAGACTCATGGCCCCCGCGACGACGATCTCGTGCTTGGTGGGGCTGCGCCTGAGTCGCTGTCGTCTTGCTCTCCGAGCGGCGTCGGCTTCGAGCAGGACGCCGGCGGCAGACAGCCCGGCCAGCAGGGAAAGCATCGCCGACATCACCAGAGCCTTGCTCTCGGCGACATTCCCTCCCTGGATCCTGGCCAGCACCATCAGCACGCCCACGCCCACCTGCACCAGCAGGAGCGAGCGCTCTTGCGCCCTCGCAACGCTCGTCGTGCTCACCACGCTGTCCCTCGCAGCCGGGCGTCACGCTTCACGACGGACACCGTCTGCACCCTGCCGTTCCGGAGCACCGTCAGCGGTACCGCGTATCCCGTCGCCACCGGAGCCACCAGCCACTGTAGCTGAGTCGCTCCGCCCACCGGGGTGCGGCCACACTGGAGGATGACGTCACCGGCGCGCAGACCAGCAAGCTCCGCGCCCGATCCGCGCTGGACGCCCGTCACCACCACGCCCGTCGACGCGGTCGGAGCCACTCCAACGCCCAGTCCTCGAATGTCCGCCGCGGGGAACGGCGCAGTCTGAACCATGCCCACCTCGGTGCCAGCCGGCAGGGTCTGGTGACTCAGTCCATCGTGGAGTTGCCCCGTCGGACCAGCGAGCGGCTCCAGACCGCCCCGACCGAGCTTGCGAAGCGCGTCGCCGACCGTGCTGGGGTGTCCTCCCAGTACTCGTACGCCGTGAGCCGCGAGCCGCCGGAACGTTTCCGGACCGATGCTCTGTGCAACGACAACCCCAACCTGCTCCTTGACGAGCAGATGCGTCACGTCCTGACTGACGGCGTGCTGTGCGGCGGCAAATTCGTTCTGGATCCATCGACTTCGAGAGGTCCGCAGGTCCACTACGAGATACTGCGGAGCACGCCCGAAGATGTGGTGAACCGGAGACGAGAGCTGGGGCCCCGAGGCGGGGATTGCCACCACGTAGGGCGAGACCGGAGGAGGCCGGGACCAAGCCCCCGAGGGCCAGGCACTCATCGCACCCAGCGCCAGAAGGAACAGCGCCACCGCTCCGACTAGGCCGGCACTGCGGACTCGACTTGTCCTCGCGCGCTCCACCTCTCGCCCTATTCCCCAAGCTCGGCGAACAGCACCGACGGACCGGTCACGAAGCGCAGTCGTTCCTTCACGGACGCGCTCACCACCGCTGACACGAGGAGATTTCTGGTCACGACCGGCAGGTCCCTGGTCTCGTACGAACCGCGTGTCATGGTACTCGTTGCCGGGCGCTCCGCGAGGCCGTTCGTCGGCCCATTCGGTGGATTTCTCGCGCTTTTTGCGAGTGTCCGATCAGGAGTCTTTGCAAATGACAAAGTCGCACCGCGACTCCGAGCGCGACTGCCCGCGGCATCCCTTCGAAACGCTCGCGTCCCGCCGGCGACCGCTGTCGGTCATCGCCGGGCCGACCGGCGACGTCGAACGGGAGCGCGCTCCAGAACGCCACCAGCAGCGAGCGCCCGCCGCAAGGCATTGCGTCCTGTTCCCGACGCCCTCAGCATCATCGCCATGGACCCACGAATCAGCGTCATCACCTTGGGTGTTGCCGACCTGGCGAAGTCCCGAAACTTCTACGTCGAGGGGCTTGGCTGGAAGTCTTCGAACACCTCGAGCAGCGAGAAGATCGTCTTCATCGATCTGGGCGGCCTCGTCCTGGGGCTCTACCCCAGAGATCTTCTGGCCGAAGACGCGACGCTGACTCCCGGCACCGGTTTCAGCGGAGTGACCCTAGCGCAGAACGTCGATTCGAAGGCGGAGGTGGACGTCGCCCTCGCTGACGCAGTGAAGGCTGGGGCAAAGCTCGTCGAGTCGTCCACCACGAAGACCTGGGTGTCCATTCGCGACATCCACCCGACCTTCGATCCCGGCGCCGAGCCCAGCCCCGACGAGGCACGCTTCAGCGTGGGACGGTCCGTGGAGGCTCGATGGAATCGCGGAGCCCGGTACTGGCACGGCCACGTCCTGGAGGTGTACGGCAAGCTCGTCTTCATCCGCTACGATGACGGGATGACCGAGTGGCTGGAGCAGGAGCTGGTTCGCTCCGCGGAGGTTGAGCATCCCAGCGACGCCGCCGACGACACTGCCACTCGCCCTCGGCGACGCCGCCAGCGCGAATAGCCAGGTCGTCCCCGACAGCATCCGCCGCCCACCGTGGCAAGCGCCCCGCTGGTCCCGGCCGCAGGCCATCTCGCCAGTCACACTGTAAGTTTCGCAGGCGGCCACCACACCGGACGGCGGGGAGGCCCAACATCTGGCAGAACACGCTCGGCGGGCGTCTTTTCGCAACAATGGTCCGGCACTTCAGACAAGAACCAGAGATGGCGGTGGTGAATGCCCGCGAGTGTCCTGGAGGCACGGTGACCGGCACAACGGCTGGACTCGGCGGAGCCGTCAGCACCCGCAGCCAGCAGTGGTGGTTCGCCAGCAGGCAGTGCCAACAGCTGGCTAGCGCCGGGACCCGCTCGGCGCGCAGCTCGCAACGACCAAGGTCGGCTCGAACCCTCGCGTCCAAGTCATTGGCACCTGCCACGGGATGCAGCCAGCCTCCGACGCTCGTCCCACGCCGCTGCTGTTCGCGAGTCCGTTCGCGACGGCCTGGGCTGACGTTGACCACCCGAGTGATGCGGGGCAGATTTCAGGGTTCACTGGGCTTTGTGCATGATCCGCACTCAGTGCGGTGCACCACGCGATGAACAAGGAACACTTCATGCGAGACCAACTTTCCACGATGGCAGGCCTTCTTTCCGGTCGTGCGCGACGCGATCGAGGCTTCACCCTCGAGTCAGCAGCGCCGTCATCCGATGAGCCCAGGCAGCCTCGGGGAGCTTCCGTTGCGAGGGCGGAGTGTCCGACGATGTCTCCGAGGTCCGCGGCCTACGCCCGCGTGGGAATCGCCGCGGCTCTCTCCTTCGCCTTCCTCGGTCTGAGCGGAGTCGCCCAGGCGCAGACGAAGAAGCCCTTCATGGACTACCTCAGGCCCAGGCCGATCACCTGCGACTCGCTCAGCTCGGAGACCTGGGGCGTGGACGGCGTGCTCCCGCGCGACCTCTGCAATGGCATCGAGAGCTCCCGCGGCGGCGGGATCGGCCCGGAGTACTACTACTGGGACGCTCAGATCATTCGCGCCCAGGACGGCAAGTACCACATGTTCATGAGTACTTGGAATGCGATCACCGAATCGTTCAACCCGGGTTGGCTGGGCTCCGACGCTTACCACGCCATCAGCGCACAGGGCGTGCTGGGGCCCTACGAGCGCGTGGACTATTTGTGGAACGACGCCGGCTCACAGCCACACAAGGGGCACAACGTCAGCGCCGTGGAGCTCCCGGACGGCGGCTACGCGGTCGTGGTGAGCGAGACTCGTCCGTTCACCATCTACAGGTCCGACTCCCTCGACGGGCCCTGGGAGAGCTGTGAACCAGACCTCGCGCTCTACCAGTCCAACGTCAGTCTCTGGCCGCGTCACGACGGCAGGTTCCAGATCGTGCAGCGCAATGGGTACATCGCGATCGCCGACAGCCTGTGCGGAAGGTACGTGCAGCAGACCCCCACGACTTCCTATCCCGTCCGCGATGGCGACAGCATCTACCCGCGTCGGGACTCGATCCCGCGCGTGGACAATCCCACCTTCGACTGGGAGGAAGATCCCCATATCTGGCGCAGTGGAGGGACCTACCACGTCATCTACTCGGGCTCCGGAGACCGCGTCGGCTATCACCTGTACTCCGAGGACGGCATCAACGACTGGCAAGACAACGGCTACGGCTGGTCTCCGCGGGAGTGGGAGCGGATCTTCTGCTTCGAGGACGGTACCTGCAACCAGTGGTACAAGATGGAGCGCCCGGGTGTGGTGCTGGAGAACGGCCACCCTACGCACATCACCTGGGCCGTGGCCGACGTGGACAAGGACAACCAGATCCCGGCCAACTCAAACCACGGCAGCAAGATCATCGTGGTGCCCTTCGACGGGCTCCAGTTCGACGTGGACTTCGGCGACGGCACGACGGTCGGCACGGGTGGCACGGGCGGGGCTGGCGGGGCTGGTGGGACCGCAACTGGCGGCGACGCTGGAAGCGGGGCGGCAGACACGGGCGGGGCGGCCGCGACGGGCGGAGTCCCCGGAACAGGCGGTCTGCAGGTGACCGGAGGGGTCCCTGCGACGGGCGGCGCGACCACTGGTGGCGCCATGACGGGTGGTGCCGGTCCCACCGGCGGGACGTCCCCGATGGGCGGGATGCCCAACACGGGTGGTGCCGTGTCCCCCATCGGCGGAGCTCTGACTGGCGGCACTCCTGCGGTTGGCGCCGCGCCGAGTACGGGTGGTGCCGCTGCCATCGGTGGAGGGACTACCGGCGGTGCCGACAGCACGTTCGCTTCGGATACCTCGTCTGACGATAGTGGCTGCAGTTGCCACGTTGCGGGCGAGCGCTCGAGCTCGAACCTGCTGGCGCTGCTGGGCATGATTGGCCTGTTCGGCGCGCGCGCGCGCCGAAGGCGACCAGGCAAGGCCTGAACGGGGGCAAGCGTGGTGGGGCGGGTTCGGAGCCGCCGCGCAGCGTACTGATAGGACATTCTTCGTCCTGTCGGCCAGCAGCCATGCTGGAACCCGCCACGGCGACCGCGTACCCTTCTGACCATGACCACGCCGATTGCCGTCACCATCGATTCCGGCCCCACCTGCCTGTCTCCTGCCGCCTACCGTCGCGCGGGCGGCCGGCGAGCTGGCGCAGCACACTGGTGGCTGCGTCACCCGTCGGGGACGTTCCACGCGCTCGGTGAGCGCGTCAGGGGTGATCGCCGGTTTCGGATGGAGGTTCGGGTTCCGCCCGGAACATTCGTGCTCGGGACCGGGAAAGGACTCGACGAGATCCGTTTGCGAGTCATCGTGACGGAGCAGGGCGAAGCCGTGGTGCGACCCTTGGGTGCCCGCGCAGCGTAGGCTTCTCCCTCGGGCCACTCGACGATTCTCGCGGGGATCCAGGGTTCCCCACTGGTCACTGGTCCACCTGTCACCGGAGACGTGACAGGGAGGGGATCACGCGCCAGATCGGCGTCGTCGCCATCACGGGTTCGTGGCACCACGGATCTGACGCCGTCGGCACCTTCGCAGCATCACCATGGCCAACACCGCCCAAGCCGCCAGCGTTGCTCCAGAGGTGCCGGGAGCGACCGCGAACTGACACCCCTTGTCATTCTTGCCTGACGGGCTCTCGCCCGCGGGGTCGTCTCCTGCCGACGAGCTGCCCCCGGTGCTCCCCGGATTCTGTGTTTCGCTGCCGCCACCACCCGAGCCGCTGGGCGATCCATCGTTCCAGCCGGCGATCTGTGCCATGAGAGCCCACTGGGCCTGCGCTGCGCGCGATGCCCCGAGCTCGTTGAGGTGTCCACCATCGCTCGATTGATCGGGGTCGAGGGCCTCCACGCCGCTGGCGGTCACCCCGGTCCCATCGGATCGATGGCTTTCGATGTCGGCGATGTCGAAGAGAGGAACGTCGTTCGCGGCGCAGTAGTCACGGACTTGCTCGTTGAACGTGGCGCGGGCGGGGTTGTCCCCGTCGTCGGTCACGACGGGGATCGTCCACCAGACGAAGGTCTTTTCTGGGTACTGCTCCGCGAGGCCCACCATCGAGTCGCGATAGGTGGCGAAGTCGGCGCCCGGATCGATGTAGCAGAACTTGTTCTGGAACACCTCGTACTCGGCGGCGTGCTCGTCCACCCAGGCCTCGAACTCGGAGATCTTCGCCGCCCACCCCGGATTGCCTCGGTTGTTGTCCGTCCAGTTGGGAAACTCGTAGGCCGGATCGTCCTCGGCGAGGGCCTGCAGACCCGACCAGATATTGCCACCGACTGAAGCATGCGAGAACGACATCCGCAGCGCTCGCGCTGCGGCCACGCTTTCGTCGGGGATGGCTCCCGCTTCGACGGTGGTGTGGTCGGCCTTGATGGTCTGGGCGCGGGCCGGCGCGACCGCACACAGAATAGTGGCAGTCAACGTGATCCCTATCGAGTATTGGCGAAGCGTCACTGTTCCCCCCTTTCGGCGCGTCAAGCCATCGTGACCTCTCGACCCGGCGCAGGTCAATCTCGTTCGTGGCAGGTGGTCGGCACCTGCACGACCTCGCAAGCCAGTGCGAGCTTCTGCTCGGCGGTCGCGTAGTCGCCAGCGTCAAACGCCCGGAAGCCATCACCGGCAATCGCGCGCGCACCCGCAACGTCGGCCCCCTGGGCCCAAGCCGAACCGCTCACCAACACAGCTACCCCAACCCACAACCATCGCCTCGTCTAGCACCGTCTCTCGCAAGGGCAGCCGCCCGAACTGCAACCGCAACCGCGGAGGCCAACCCCCAGTAACGAAATGGCGACCCTGACAGGCATTAGCTCCGACCTTCCAGCAACCCGAAACGCCAGTGCGCCACGCCCACCCTGCGCGTGCGTGGCGGTCAGCGATCACTGGTGGCAGCTCGTGCTGGACGTTCGCCGCGCTCTTGGGTGGGATCGGTCACCGGACATTCTCAATTCGGACAGGTGCTGGCGACGCCCCGTTGCGTCTCGTCTTCCGCGCCCTGGCCGACTGGTCGCCCAACGTGTCCCTGACGGGCGTTCCCTTGTCCCTGACGGGCGTTCCCTTGTCCCTGACGGGCGTTCCCTGGTCCCTGACGGGCGTTCCCTGGTCCGTCCACGGTGGCCGCCCTGACCGGGTGCGAACCGGCTACATGGTTGTAGCGTGCCTTGTCGGCCGAGGGACCGTGATGGCGTGTGTCACTCGCAGAACATGGGCGCGGTCGCCGCGCAGAATCCGAGCGTGAAGCTCACATCGGCGTTGCCACAGACAAACACGCGACACGCCTCGCCGTTGTCGCACTCGGCCGCCTCCCTGCACACCTGCGGTTCGAACGGGTCCGCACAGTCGGACATGCAGGCCGTCAAGAACGCATTCGCCGCGGAGATGTTCGTGTAGCAGCAGCGACTGCCCGGACAGTCCGCCGAGTCGTCGCACTCGAGCCGAGCGATTGCGGCAGAGCACTGGTAGGTGTCGCACCAGGGGTCGGAGTCACCGATGCAGCACATCTCTGCACCCTCGGCGCAGGTCGTTTCGCCGCATGGGATCCCGGGTCCGGGCGGGTCCGGGACGACGACACCTCCGCTTCCCGGGGCACCGCCACTGCCCGCTCCTCCAACGCTGGTCATCTCCGTCCCGGCGGAGCCTCCCACGGCGTTGCCGCTGCCACCCGTGGGGACACCGCTGCCGCTGCCACCCGTAATGACACCACCGCCTGATCCTGACGGCTCTCCGCCTTGCTTCGCGCTGGCGCTGCACCCGAACGCTGCGACTCCGGCGATGGAGAGAGCCCAGAAGCCACGCGTGCGCATCTTGGCTGGTCGAAGCACTCCCAAACTCCTTCCTCACGGGCTATCCGGACCCAAGGCGAGGCACCCAGCACTGCAGAGGCGCAACGTGGCCTCAAGCATGAGGGACCATGTCCCGGCGTACAACGACCGCCCTCATCCCCTTGGTTGGGCAGCGGTCGCCCCGGACGGGAGGAGCGCGCTCGACTCTTTTTTCGTGTCGACCGTCACAGACCCCTGCGCACGGCGTCTAACTCTGCAAAACGAGGAATCCGATGGCAGACGAAACCCATCCGACCGTTCGCCCTGACGCCGATCTCGTGGTCCTCGCGAGAGCCGGGGAACGGGCGGCGTTGACCGAGCTGCTGGGGCGACACGAAGCGTGGGTGTTCAACCTGTCCTTCTACGTTCTGCAGTCCAGGGCAGATGCAGAAGACGCAACGCAGGAGATCCTCCTCAAGATAGCGACGGGCTTGGCAGCGTTTCGCGGAGCCAGTTCGTTTCGCACCTGGGCCCATCGGATTGCCCTGAACCACCTCCGCGACCAGAAACGGTCGAAGCCCGAGACAGCTGTGGGAAGCTTCGAATGCTTCGCCCGCTACCTCGATCGCTCCCCTGACGAGGAGCTGCCCAGTGACTCGCGAAGCCCTGGGGAAATGACCCTCCTCATCGAGGAAGCGCGGACTGCCTGCATGATGGGGATGCTGCTGTGCCTGGATCGCGACCAGCGCATCGTCTTCCTCCTTGGTGAGCTACTGGAAACGGCCGATGTCGTCGCGGCCAAGCTGCTCCAGATCAGTCCCGACGGCTACCGGCAGCGACTGGCAAGGGCTCGAAGCCAGCTGGCAAGCTTCATGCAGGAGAAGTGTGGGCTCGTCGACCCCGCAAACTCCTGCCGCTGCTCTCGGAAGACGAAGGCGTTCATCAGGGATGGCATCGTCGACCCCGACAACCACCAGTTCACGCGGGGTTGGGTCCAACGCAGCCGAAGCATCGCCGCGCAACGCGGCAGGGAACTGACTCAGCTCCAGTCTCGGACCTTCGCCGAGATACGAGCCTTCTATCCACGCTACGAGGCACCAAACCTGGCAGAGCAGCTGGGCGAGCTACTCGGGCGCTCCGAACTCCGCCGCCTCCTCGATCTGAACCAACCTGAATAGCTGAGAGAGATGTCCGAGATGCCGACAGACCCCACAACCACCATGGAACAGTTGCTGACGATGGAGCGGACGGCTCTCGGCTCGTGGTGCCGGGGGGACCCATCAGGGTTTTTGGCCATCTCGGCCCCAGACGTCGTGTACTTCGATCCTTTCCTCGACCAGCGCCTGGATGGCCTGCCCGCGCTCGCCACCTACTACGAGTCGCTCCGTGGCCAGATCAGCGCGGAGAGTTTCGATCTGCTGAATCCCGTCGTCCAGGTTTCGGACAGCATGGCGGTCATGACCTTCCACTTCGTCTCAACGACCAGCGACGGCGCCAAGCAGCGGTGGAACTGCACGGAGGTCTATCGTCGCGACGCCGCAGGCTGGAGGATCATCCAGACCCACTGGTCGCTCACGAAACCTCTGCTGGGTGGAGCATCGTCAAGCTGAACCGATCACCCCTGGCATGGCGCGAGACAGCGTTCGTCATGGCCCCCACTCGCACCATTCCACCAGCAGAAGCGTCCTGCCTTCGGCAGCTGAGCAAGTGGGCGGATCGGCACCGCGCGGGGTGGGTCATGGACGTTCCTGGTTCGCCTTTGACCTAGCCCAGTCCTGCGGAGTCAAGACCCACACCTCCTGTTCCGTGAATTGGGGATCGACGAAGCTGCTTGGCTCGGTTCTCAGGAGCCTCGCTCCCGACTTCTCCTTCACTCGACGTGAACCGACGTTGCCAACGGCGTTCGCGAAGATCAGTTCCCGGAAACCGAGCACGTCGAATGCGAAATCGGTCACGGGAGCCGTCGCCTCGGTCATGATGCCCCGGCCCCAGAACTCCCGCCCGAGCCAGAATCCCCGGTGTTCTGGCTTGCCGTCCCTCCAGAGGTCGACCAATCCGATGAGATCCCCAGGAGCGTCACGCAGCAGGATCGCCCACATCCAGCGGTCCTTCCCCTGAACTGGAAGCACGACCTTCTCCAGGTACTCGCCAACGCCACCCGCCGGGTAGGGCCACGGCACCGCGTCCGTCATGTACCGGATCACCTCGTAGTCGACGAAGTACCTCTCGTAGGCCGGAACGTCGTCCAGCGACACTCCCCGTAGGATGAGGCGCTGGGTCGTGAAGACGGGAATCTCCGAGTCGTGCATGGCGTCACCAGCAGGAGGGGAGGCTACCACGCGCCGAGCGGGCTCGGCACGCGCCGCTTGCCAGTCTCGACATGCCCGCGGCTCGTGTACCTCGTCCTGCAGGGCAACGGCTACGGGGTTCGGGCGCAACGGAACCCGGTGCCGAGGCTACGAGCAGTCGGATTGTCGTGGGTGCGAAACGCGGAACGGAGCAACGTGGTGTAGTCGAGATGGCTGCCCCTCACCACGCGGTCGAAGGCTTCCGTTGTGTTGCATGCGTTGGTTCCGACCGCTGAGGCGTTGCTGTACCAGGTCCTGTCGTACCAATCGAACGTCCACTCCCAAGCGTTCCCCGCCAGGTCGTGATGGCCCCAGCGGCCGATGCCAGTGTGGCTACCAACTGGGTCCACGTCATCCGTGCACTCATAGGAGTTCGCCAGCGCACAGTCCGGCGCCGTCGCGCCCCATGGGTAGAGCCGATTCTCGTCGCCTCCAGCTGCCGCGAACTCCCACTCCGCTTCCGTCGGCAGACGCCCCCCGTCCCAGATGCAGAACGCGAATGCCTCGTACCAGCTCACGCAGTCGATGGGCTTCGCCTCGTTGTCCCCGACCTCGTTCGTCCATTTCTGGTAGGTCGCGAAGCAGTTCAAGCTTGTCACGAGCGTCGCCTCGTCTGCCGGCAGTTCGGCATTCCATGCACTGTCCCAGCCCGTTCCCGGAATGCTGGGGTGTGCCCCCGCGCCCGCCGTCGGTGCCGTTCCGTAATACTGCTCCACGAACTCCCGGAACCGTCCCACCGTCACTTCATACTTGTCGAGGTAGAATGCATCGAGCGTCACCTCGTGCTCGGGCTGTTCCTCGGGGTAGCAGGACTCCCTGTCTGGACAGGCGTCCGTTCCTGTGTCGCCTCGCCCCATCATGAAGGTGCCACCCGGAACCCGGGTGCTCGCGCAACACGACTCCCCCTGGCATTCGGTGCCTGTCATGTTGACACAGGACCTGCCATCGGCGCCGGCAACGCTTGGCCCCTCGCTCCTGGTTCTGCCGCCACAAGCAGGGAGGAGATCGAGGGTTACGAGGGACAGTATCCCTGCGACAACTGAAGTACGAAGCACCGATCGCCCACTCCTGACTCCGCTCCCTCCCCCCAGCGAGCCCAACGCGAACGGTAGTGCTCTGCCGCTGAGCAGGTCAACCGCAACCACTGTGGCTCGGCCCCCCGGGCGAGGGTTGGCACGTTGGGGTCAGCGTTCCTTGCAGACTGCCTTGAGTCCAACCCACCCGTGGTCGTGACAGGAAAGCAGCTGGCCGCCTTCAGCGCACGCCTTGGCACCGCAGTATCCGCCTGCGAATTCTCCGAAGCGATTGTGCATCGACGGGCAGGGGCATGTGCGTGTCGCCTGCGTGGGAACTGATGTGCCGGGGTCGATGTGTCCGAATCCGCCGAGCCACTTCCCGGGCTCTCGGGAGCTCCGCGGGGCGGTCCAGCCGAGTTCGCAGGCTCGGAGTGAGGAGCAGACGAACAGGCAACGAGAGCGATGGCGAGAACGATCTGGAACGGCCTGCGCACCAGGAGGACATCATGCCAGGTTGGCGTCGGCCCACCGTCAACCGGTGTAGAACTCTGAACGCGCCTGCTCTTCTGTCACGATGAGTGTCCAAGTGATCGCTACAAAACGCTCGAGGGGGCCCCGAAGGCCCCCTCGGTGGGGTGCGTCGCTCGGCGCTCGTCAGTTGCTGACGAAGGACGTGACGCTCATTGCCGGTAGCGCTGCCTGGAACGAGCCATCCGTGACGGAGACAGGACTCCCTTCGGCCCAGTTCGCGGAGGCCGAGGTGACGAAGGGGACCATCGCCGCAGGCGCCGTTCCCCCCGTGATGGCGATCGGGATATCGACGGGCTGGTTCGTCTCGTTGATCGCCACGACGACGACCTCGTCGCTGTCGCTCTTGTATGCCGAAACCAGGACGTTGTCTGGGGAGGGGCCGGCCATTCGCACCGCGTGGAAGACATCGGGGCGGATGTACCTGCTGAAATTGCCCATGGTGTAGTAGCGCTTGGCGATGGTGTTCGGCGCCGTCTGGGTGATCGCCAAGCCCTCATTGTCGTTCTGGTAGTACGACTCGTACCACCAGTAGAGCCAGGCCGAGGCCTCGCCCACCGTCAATGCGGAGTGAATCCAGCGTGCGACCGCGATACCGTTGTTGATGTCGGTCGAGGGCCCTTGCTCCGGCCAATACATCACGCCGGACATCTCGGTCTGCCAGACCTCTTTGGTTCTCTCGCCGCCGGTGACATCAGCTGGCCACGGATACCCTACCTGCGACTCGTACTCGTGCACACCGAGGATGTCGAAGGCGTCCCACGCCGCTTGGTCCCTGGCCAGCCAGTGACCATAGTCGTAGCCTTCCTCGCCGTCAGTGCACCTCGTATCACAAGTAGCAAGTGCAGCGGTATCGTTGATGTCATTCGAGAAGCATCCGCACCCCAGCGGATCGGAGCTGTCATAGCCGCCACTTGCCCTGTTGGTCGGCGATAGGTTGCTCCACACATGGATCCACAATGATGCTTCGGGTGCGATCATCAGAGTGTTGGGAGCCCGCTGAGCGAAGATCGGCCCGGCTACCTTGACGAATTCAGCCAACTCCTTGCCGGTGTAGACCATCGATTCGTATTCGTCAGTGAGCGGCGGATTGCACGGCCTTCCCTGAGATGGAGAACACGAAGCAAAATCGGTCTCATTCCCGATCGACATCGCGTAGAGATCGTGTTGACTCGCGTAGTCGGCTATCCTTGTCGCCCAGTCCGTGTAGCGGCTCGCCAGCAGATGCCCACCCCCGGTCGTGCTGTTGTTGTCCTTCCACGATGCAGGAGCGCTCCAGCACGACCCGATGATCTTGGCGCCAAGGGTTCTCGCTGTTTCCCAATCGCTGGGAACATCTCGATGACCGCCCTCTTCATGCATTCCTATCCGCAGGATGGAGAGACCGAGCGCGTCGGCGCCATCGAGAGTGAAGAGCTGGTTCCATGGGAGCGTCTGGCCTCCCGGCATGATCGTAGCGTTGATGCCGAACCCTCGGATGGGCTGTCGGACGTCCTGGAGTTGCACGGTCAGAACGTCGACCGAAGAGGTGCCGCCGGTATTGCTGACACCGCCAGTCGGGCCGCCGCCGACTCCGCCGCCCCCGCCAACGGCTCCACCAGCACCGATGCCGCCCGTGGGCCCGCCGCTGGTGCCGCCCGTGGGTCCGCCGCCGACGCCGCCCGTGGGTCCGCCGCTGACGCCGCCCGTGGGTCCGCCGCTGACGCCGCCCGTGGGTCCGCCGCTGACGCCGCCCGTGGGCCCACCACTGACGCCGCCGGTGGGCCCGCCACTGACGCCGCCGGTGAGGGTCCCGCCTGCAGGTGGCACCGCGCCCGTAGCGGCCACGCCGCCGGTCCCGGGTACGGCGCCCGTAGCGGCCACTGCGCCAGTCGCAGCCACCGCGCCGCTGCCGCCAGCACCGCCGCTCGTGCCGCCATCGTCCGGCGAGCTGCACGCGACGCTGGGAAGTCCCAATCCGAGGGTGGTGAGAAGGAGAAATCGAGTCTTCGTCATTGCTACTCGCCTTGTCTGTTCGTTCACTACTCGTTCACTACGGGTGGAGCACTGCTCCCGGCTGTGGCGGCGGCAGGACTAGACATCATGGCCTCCAACCCGAGCCGAAGATAGCATATCCTTCGCTTGGCGCGACCGCAGACCGACGTTTGCACCAGGGGGAATTTGGTGCGACCCGGTAACGTTTCCAGTTCTCTGGATTCCACCCACGAAGATCCCAGCTCTCGGGGCACGTCCGCGGCCCGGGTTCTGGTGCTTGCCCGGCTGATTTCTAGGTAACCGTGCCGCCGGGGACCAGGTTGACTTCAGCCCAGCTGGCCCGCGACCTCGGCCGACTGCTCTACCGGCACCCACGCGCCAGGGATGAGCGACACGATCCAGGGGCGGGTCTGCTCGCCTGGTTCCGCGAGGAGCATCGATGATTGGACGGAGCGACGAAATGGCACGCCTGCCGAGCAGGCCGGATCGCCGACGGTTCCCGAACCGCGTTGTCGCGCTCGCGGTGACTACCCCCTCTCTCGCATCTGCGTCGAATGCAGCGACGACGGCGACTGCCCTGCCGAGCGCCCCGGATGCGTCACCTCAGACGACACCCGTGGAACCCTGGCGACGCTTCGGCGATGATTCAACCGGGTCGAAGATGAACCATTCCGGCACACGGAGAGACTGATGGCATCCGCGAAAAACAAAGCCGCCGCCAAGCAGACTGCTGTCGCCCCTGCTAAAACGAGGTCCGGACGGGGACACCTCTCGAACGAGACCAAGGCCGCGCTCGACCAACTGCGCAGGCGACGCAAGAAGAACGTGGAGTTCGCTGCGCTGAAGCTGGTGCAGGAATTGGAGGGCCGGCTCGACGATGGCATCGTCAAGGCAGTCGCTCGTCACTTCGGAGAGAAGTACCCGGAGGGTTTTCTGGGAGTGGCAGACACCATCAAGGCGGGCTTTGGTCCCCCTGCCGAGAAGCCACGCGCCAAGAAGCCCGCCGCCAAGACGCCTGCCGCCAAGACGCCTGCCGCCAAGACGCCTGCCGCCAAAACGCCTGCCGCCAAGACGCCTACCGCCAAGACGCCTACCGCCAAGACGCCTGCCGCCAAGACGCCTGCCACCAAGACGCCTGCCACCAAGACGCCTGCCACCAAGACGCCTGCCGCGAAGACGCCTGCCGTAAAGACGCCTGCGAAGAAGGTGAAGAGCCGGCGGCGCCCCGTGCGCACCTACACCGTCGAAGAGGCGATGCGGTGGTTCGACATCCCGCGCATCCTAGCCGCGGGGCCGTTCGACAAGACGACGTTGGAGTACAAGGACCTCCGAATCAAGGCGATGCACTTCAAGCACGATCGTCGCAACGACGACGAGCACATCTGGCTCACACGTCACGTCGTCTTGCACCTGAAGGAGGCCGGTGGGCTTCCGTCGGTGGGAGAGGGCTACGTGCCTGTGGAGGAGTTGGTCTCGCGGTTCAAGTTGGATGAGACGCCAGAGCAAATCGCGGAAGCCACGGGTCTCGGCGTCGCCGCCGTGTGCGACGGGCTAGCGTTCGCACAAAGCGTCACGCCGGGACACGCCAAGTGGCTGAAGAAGCTGATCACCGCTCCTATCGCATCGGAGGAGCCAGTCCTCCACGGGGTCAAGCTGGTGGACGCGATCATTGCGTGGCGACGCGGCCAGGGTGAGGACGCCAGGCCACTGACTGGAGCACCACGCATCGGCCGTCGCGCACCGCCCGCCAGCGTCAAGCGTTGGGTCGCATACGACCAAAGCTTCGTCTACTCGACCGAAACGACGACCCTCGGCGCGATCGCCGCCAAGCACCTCCACCTGCCCTCCGGTCTTGGCCTCCCCGATCTCGATGGGCCGTGCTGGTTGATCGACGCGGGCGACGAGCAAATGACGTGCCTCTACGGCGGCGTGATCCTCGAACACACCAAGGAGATGCCGGTCGTGGTGCTCTCTGTCCGGGACGGACCCGAGGTCTTCCTGGCTGCTCCCGGCTTCGACGTCTACCTCGGTGTTCGCTCCGGATACTTCGCCGACGAAGGGCCGATCGGGTCCGTGCCCCCCGGCTACGAGGAGCGGATGGCGGCGGCCCGGGCGCTCGAACTGTTTCTGTGAGATCCTCCGGAGCCCCCCGGTCTCAGGCTATCCTCTCCGCCGTGCTTGGGAGGGGTTGCTATTCGGGACTGCGGTAGGCGGGGGCCGTGGACATCGCCACGCTGAGAACCCTCGCCAACGATAGCTTCGACGACGAGCTTCGAGTCCTGACTCGCAAGCACGACGAGGTCACGCGCCGTGGCGTCGAGCTGGTCGCTGCACGCGTCGAGGCCGAGCGTCGTGGGCTGGGAAGGGTCGGACACCACCCCAGCGATCCGCGCCGCGAGTGTGCCACTCGTGGCGCAAAGGCGCAGGAGGCTGTGCCAAACTACGGAATTGGTCAATCGAATCAGGCGATTGCCTCACTGGATCGCAACTTGCTTAGGACCGTGGCACAGGAGGCGCTCATGAAGCCGCAATCGCCCGCCGTATGGATCGGTCTGTTCGTCGCTACCGGATACTGCCTCGCCTGCTCGGGGACCGAAGCAGAGAGCCGCGCGAGCGAGACCGGGGGGAGCACCACCGATGGGGGGTCGCGAACTGGTGGATCTGGAGGCGACTCCGCCCCCGTGGGAGGAGCCGGCATGGGTGGAGCGCATCCCGGTGGTGATGGAGGTGTGGTGGCGGGAGCGCCGCCCAGCGGTGGCGCGGACAGCGGTGGCACGGACGGCGGTGGCGCGGACAGCGGTGGCACCGACAGAGGTGGCACCGCCAGCGGTGAAGCGGATGCGGGGGGCGCCTCGGGGAGTGTTGGTGGCCAGTCGGTGGCTGGCGCTGGCGGGGTGGGCGGCGGAGATGCCGGCGGTCCGCCAAGCGGCGGAACTGCCGGAGCGACGGGCGGCTGCGTCGCTCCGGCGGGCTACGAACTCGCGAACGCGGAGGACCTCGATGGTGCGGGCTTCGAGGCGGGGCGTCAGGTCGTGGTGGTGGCGCCCGTGGCGCACACCATGCAGTGCACCGCGCTCATGTGCGACACCAGCAACCCCTGCTGCAACACCTGTGGGTGGTGGAACCAGATCGGGATCGGCCTCACCCTGTACAGCGCCGATCCGAGCATCGACGCGATGTGCTCGGGCTCCGGCTGCGACTGCGCGGGCGACCACTGCGAGGGCGGGGCTGCGTCGTGCCAGTGGCTCGAATACGGTGTGACCTACCGCCTGTGGGGAGAGCTGACCGAGATGGACGGCTGGCGTGACTCGCTCGTGGTGGATGGGTACTGCCGCGTCGAATGAGGCGCGGTGGGTGCCCCCTTCCTGCTGCCGCCATCAGAGTACATTGGGGTACAATGTTGGCGTGGGCGGGACCTCCGTCGTCGAGCGACTGGACATTGCAGCATGGACCACCTTCCTGCTCCTCTGGACCTACGCCCTGTGCTGGGCCTTGTTTTCACTTCCGGTACTGGAGCTGAGCCTCTTGCATGGCCAGACGATTGCGTGGTGGCTGCCGTCGCTGCCGTTGAGAACCCACCTCGCACCATGTCTGGCACTCTTTCTCTCAATCGCGCTCGGGTGGTGGCGACGATCTCGACGGTCGCGCTTCGCCCCGGAACTCGAAACGGATCTCGACGCGGGCAACCGCAGCAGACCCCCCGTTCAATGGAGTGAATTCGCATCCGTGTCGCGACGAGCCTACGTGCTTCACCTCCAACGCCTGACGATCGTCCTTCTGCTGTTCTGGGTCACGCACCGCTTCCCGGTGGCGTTCGGGCGGATCTGGGACACTGGCGTCTACTCAGCGGCCATGGTCTCTTCCCCAAACGAGTACATGGTCGTCAAGGCGGAGTGGCTGATGGTCTTCCTGTTCCACCTGCCGACGCGACGTCTCGTGCTCGGGCAACGACCCGCGCAGCGAAGACCGCAGCGGAGGTGAAGAATGTTTCGTCTCTCGTCGGTCACGAAAGCATCGAGCCAGAAGACGCCAGGTTGGCGGCAGAGCTGACTCCCGATTATCTTCGGTGGACATGCCTCTGTCACTCCGTCGATGGTCGCCCTTGGCGCTGGCGCTACTCATGCCCACAGCGATCGTGGTGGCTGGCTGCACGCCGAAGGGTTCAACCAACTGTACGCCATGCGTTTCCAGCGGCCCGACCGCGTCGAGTGCAGCTCCCCCACCCAGCAGCAGCGCCGCCTCCCGCGCCAGGAGCGCCATCGACGCCGACGGCCGACCCGCGTCTTGTAGACCCACCGACGGAAGCGCTGTCATCGCCAACCTCGCCACACGACCGAAGCCACCGCACAGCAACCCAGTCGCTTCCAGATGGCTCGAACAGTGCGAGAAGACTGATGGATACGGCGCAGATGACGAGTCCCTGCGCAATCCGTTTTGCCCCGTTACCGGGGACCCGTTGCCCAGCCCTCCAGCAACCCATCCCGACTGCCCAAGAAACGCGAGCGACGAGGTAAGGTGGCTATCGGCTCGCCCCGTCGTCCCGTTTGCTCGGGTGCAGGACGGGCGGCTGACGACCGCCGGGCGTGCCTGCTGCGCATCGTGGGCGAGACGCGGCGAGGTCTTGCGAGCCGTGGACGACTGGGGTCAACCGATACGGAAGCACACGGTTGCCGGCGGCGACGGATACGATGTCACCGACTGCTTCGAGTTGAGCCTGGAACCAGAACCCCAGAGAGCAGTCCTCTTCGTCTCGACAGGCTACGAGCCGGGACCATCATTCGAGTGGAAGCCAACGGAGGTGCAGCGGAACGCTCTGCGGGAGACGTTGTCCATCTATCATCGGGTCTTGGTTGAGGACGGTGAGGTCGCTGGAGCA
>JBNLDK010000248.1:0-4394 GCA_050304295.1 Polyangiaceae bacterium | reverse complement strand
TCGAGGCATCGAGCATCTTGCTCCCCCCCGGCCCGGCGACGTCCCACGTTTCCCCGAACGATCCTCCCGGTATCGGCCGACGTCAAAAACCCATCCGCACCACCGGCGCCAGCCTCGGGCTTGTTCAACACACGTTTTAACGCTGGCCTCCGCGCCGCTCGCTGCGCTCCCTTGCGCTCCGTCACCGCGAAAACGCTTACACGTTAGCCAGCAGTTCTTCGATAGGACTTCGACGGATGGGGCCATTCCCAAATGGGCTGCCCGTCTCGTAAGAAACGCACACCACCAAGTCGAAGCAGCTCGCTCCGAGGCTTGGATGTCACCCATTCAACAGCGTGTGGGTAGAGCGACCCGTACATTCCTTGAAAGTCGTTCGCGACGTTGAACGGGACCACAACTCGTCCGACACCGATATCGCCGAACGCTTCCTGTAGGCGAAACTTGCTTTGCGCGTCAAGAGAGAAGACAAAACCTTTCTCTCCCTGCTCGACCACAATCGAAAGCGGCTCGCGCAGCGGAGCCGGGCCCAGCATCTGCTGATCGAATAGCGCCATCGCTGCGCTGGATAGTTCGACGAACTCGGCACCCAAGTCGACGTTTCCTAAAGAGACGCAGAACTCGATGGCAACCGACCCATATGTCTTGAGTTCTCTCGTCTCGGTCATGTCGCGCTCAAAGTGCTTCAACGCTTCGCGTATTTCTCGGCCCTCTAGGTCGTCGGGACAAACGATGTCGAGGAAGCTCTGTACCGCGTTACCTCCGGGAGTTATGTCGACTCGTGAGACAGCCTGGTCGCCTAGGTTACTACTCACGACTGCCCGCAAATCCGGTGGGTTCCACTCATCTTGTGCACGAGTACTTCCATGCCGGTACAGCGCGCCGTTGATTCCGGTGCCGCGATGTGGGGCGAAGACTCTTTGAACGGTTAAGTACATCTCTACGCAGCCGGACGAAGCCCCAAATGCGGCGCCTCGATGAAATCATTCTCGAGGATCTCCGCGTCAGCCGGCGGCGCCATCACCGAAACACGGCAACCCGCAACGCGGGTACGACCGAGCATAACTTCGAATCCGCGATCCAACGCCGCCCTCGAAATCGGTACCTCAGGAGACAGAAAGTAGACCCACGCGATCGCGCGCCCCTGCCGGTCCGGTGGTTGCCAAAGCTCCGCTCGCATCGACCACGGTCCGTCGTCCGTCCCGTCTGGGGCTTTCAAGTGTGCCTCGGCGGTCAGAACGGACGAAGGCCACTTCTCGCGCAACTCAGGCGCGAACATGAGCTCGGCAACGAGTTTCTTGGTCATGGCGTCACCTCCGTGATGATTGCACCGGTAAGGTGCTCCATCGGGATAAAGTAGCACGCGCCAATCCGATCCGTTCGAGGTCCAACGAAATCCACGCTTTCAGCGGTATCTGCCCGCAAGCGAATCTCCAGAACGTACCCAAGGTTCTCCTCTCCGCGCCATTCGGCTAGCATCCGGCCCCACGTTCGGGCGAGAGCCACCGATGTCGTAACGTGCTTGCCCAGCTCCATGCCGCCTGGCTCGCCTGCGAGCTTTCCTGTTGCTTGCCAGGCGTGACGTTCCGCAGCACCCACGCTGCGATAGAACACGGCGTACCCTTGCTCCAGAGCGTAGCTCTCGGGTGGGTTGCCGGGGATCGGTCGGGGAGGGTGATGCACTTCATCTCGTCTGGTGGTACTTCAGTCGACACGTATACGACAACGCATTGCGCTGCACCATCAGTCGGCGAGGCCGCACCCTGAAGCCTGCCTGGCTAACGGCTGAAATTCAGCTGCGAGGGCCCGCCCGAGCGCAGCGAGGAAGGCACCTCGTCAGCTGCAATTCTGAGTTGAACGAAGCCGCGCCAGCGCGGCAGCTGAGGAGCGCAAGGCGCAACCGCCCCTTCGGCAGCCACTTTCGTGCCCTGCAGCACGCCTGCATACTACCCGATCCATCAGCGTGACAGAAGAGTCCGGATCCTGAGTCCTCCACCCCCGCGGCAGCCGCCGCGACTTGTTCTGGAGGACCCCATGATCACTTCGAAAAACTGGCGCGACCGAATGAGCGCCGACATGCGCTTGCGCGACTACCGCCCCCGCACCCAGCAGGGCTACGAGCTCGCCACACGCCTCTTCCTCGACTGGGCCGAGACCGAGCCGGATGCCCTTACCGAGGAGCACGTTCGCGCCCACTTCCTGTACCTGCGCGAGCACAAGAAGCAGGCTCCGTCGAGCATCAACGTCGCCATCTGCGCCGTTCGCTTCTTCTGCACTCAGACGCTCGGCCGCGATTGGCCGGTGTTCGAGCTGTTGCGGGTCAACAAGCCTCGCACCCTCCCCACCGTGCTCAGCACCACCGAGACCCGCCAGGTGCTCACCGCCGTTCGGCATCCGGTGCGGCGCATGGCTCTTTCCACCATTTACGCGCTCGGTCTGCGTCTGGGGGAGGGCTTGCGCCTCGAGACCAGCCACGTCGACTCCGAGCGCTTGATGGTCTGGGTCCGCGATGGCAAAGGCGCCAAGGATCGCGGCGTGCCCCTGCCTCGACCGCTACTCGGCCAACTGCGCAGCTACTGGAGGCACGAGCGGCCGCCGTCGCCCACACGCTACTTCTTTTCGTGCCCCCGGACGGCCAGGCACCCCTGCACGAAACCACGCTTCAGAAAACATTCTCGGCCGCGTACGCCGAGCTCTCCCTTGCCAAGCACGCCTCCATTCACACCCTGCGTCACAGCTATGCAACTCATTTGCTCGAGGCCGGCATCTCTCTGCGCACCATCCAGGTCATCCTCGGCCACAAGTCCCTGAGGACGACCCAGGTGTACGTTCACGTCACCCAGCCCGGCGTCGAGCGCCTGCAGGAGGTTCTCGACCGCTTGATGCTCGACTTGTAGTCAGCAGGCGCGGTGCCCAGCATTGCCGACGGTATCGTCCGGCACGGCCCGGACTATCTCGAGCGCTTCGGCTCCGCAGTTCCCCTCGGCCACCGCCGAGCGCTGCGGGCGCTGTCGCGCTGTCGCACCGGTGCGCTCGGCGGACACCTCGCCGAGTGCACGGCGTGCGGCCAATCCCACCTGCTGTTTCATTCCTGCCACCACCGCGCCTGCCCCCGCTGCGGCCACGACGCCACTGCCCGCTGGCTCGAGCGGCAGCGAGACCTGCTTCTGCCGGTGCCATATTTCCACGTCGTCTTCACCTTGCCTGCCGAGCTGCGACGCCCCGTGCGCGAGCACCAGCGCGCGCTGCTCGGCGTGCTGTTCCGCGCTGCCTTCGACTCGCTCTCGGCGCTCTGCGCCGACCCGCGCTTTCTCGGCGCACATATCGGCGCTCTCGCCGTGCTGCACACCTGGACTCGCACGCTCGAGTGGCATCCCCACGTCCATCTGCTCGTCCCTGCCGGGGGCCTCGCTCCCGACGGCGTCACCTGGCTCACGCCTCCCCGACGAAAGCAGCCCTTCCTCGTGCACGTGCACCCACTCGCTGCCCGCTTCCGAGGACGCTTCCTCGACCTCGCTCGCCGCGCAGTCCCTGGTCTGCACTTGCCGTGCCCCGGCGACAAACGCTGGGTCGTCTTCGCAAAGCCCGTCGCCCAGCCCCAGCACGTCCTCGACTACCTCGGTCGCTACGTCCACCGCACCGCCTTGTCCGACAAGGCCCTCGTCGCCTGCGACGACGAGTCGGTCACCTTCACATACCGCGACAGCCGGGACAACCAGCGCAAGCGCATGACTCTGCCACCGCAGGAGTTTCTCCGGCGCTTCCTGCAGCACGTCCCCCGTCGCGGACTGCACCGCGTCCGCACCTTCGGGCTGCTACACCCCTCGCAGCGACACACCTTGCGTCGCCTGCAGTTGCTGCTCGCTCGCCGACAGCAGCCAGACGAGCTCCCATCTCCACCCCCAGCACTTCGATGCCCTCACTGCGGGCAACGCTCCCTGTGCCGACAGCGCCGACTGTCCGCCGACGAATGCGCCGCGTGGCTCGAGCGGCCTCCATCACCACCGCCCACCGCGCTGCCCCGCGGCCCGCCAGCTCAGGACCGAGGAGACTCTCTCCGATGACGAAACTGGCCCGCCGGCGCATTCGAACTTCCGCGTGCGAACGGACCACTCCATCTGCAGCCCCCGCTCCCGCTTCCGGCCGCACCGGAGCCTCCTCCCACCTCGCCCGCACCCGTCGTCTCGAGGCATCCAGCCTCTTCCTCGACCCCGGCAACGCGACCCCCTGCGTTTCCCCCGCCGATCCCCCCGGTATCGACAAGTCTCAGGGTAGTTGTCGCGTTTCCTGACTACGCTCGATGCGCGACGTCGGTCAAGCCGCTGTCGCCGCCGTTTTGGTCTTCTTCCTGGGGTTGAGCGTCACGGCAGGAGCCGGCGAGCAGTTCCTGATGCCTC
>JBNLDK010000247.1:0-20407 GCA_050304295.1 Polyangiaceae bacterium | reverse complement strand
CGATGCGGAACACCGCGCTGGCTGCCGTGGTCGGGTGTCTGCTGGGAATGCTGCCCGCACGCGCGGTGGCGCAGTCGTCGGCGGCCTTCGGCGATGCGCCGCGGCCCGATCCCGATGCACCGGTGGACGACGCCAGTGGTATCGACGCCGAGGGCCGGGAGCTGGGACCCTACGTGCGTCCCCCGTACTCGCCTCCCGCGGACAACACGCGCCGTCGGTCACGGGCCTCGCGTCGCCGCTACGGCATCTATCGCCACGACGGTTTCTACCTGCGCCTGGCGCTGGGGATTGGAGGAGGCGTTGACCGCCTCGAGGGTTCTCTTCCCGACTACGATTTCGTCTACGAGGACGGGCGGGCGGGGCGCATGTACAGCTTCACGGTCCCCACCGAGGTGGCACTGGGCTACACGGTCGCGCCGGGGCTGGTCACGGGAGCGGGGATCTACAATACGCTCTGGACCGCGCCCACGGCGGACGCCGAGACGGCGCCCGACTACGACTTCGAGACCACCCAGCTGGCGCTCTTCGGGCCGATGGTCGATTTCTACCCGCTTCCCCAGGAAGGCTGGCACCTGCAGGGGGCGCTCGGCCTCGCGTCGTTCAACATGGGGTTTGGCACCACTGGCATCGCTCCCCCCCGCTATGCCCAGGCGCACGTGACCATGGGCATGGGGTTCATGCTCGGCGCTGGCTACGAGTGGTTCGTGGCCGAGCAGTGGAGCGTCGGGTTCTTGCTGCGCACGATGCGAGGGTACAGCACGGGAAGTGACAGTGACGGGGGGCAGTGGAATCATCGCACTGCCACCTACGGCGCGCTGATCACGGCAACGCTGCATTGAGTGGCCCTCGTGACTGACTCACCACCGCCTGGTGTCAGGGCATTCGGTGGAAGAAGGCGGATTCAGAAACGCCCTTGCAGAAGCAGGCCCCAGCGCTGCGGACTCACCGTGGGAACGATGGCGACCGGTGGTGGTTCCGCGGGGGGCTTCCTCACTAGCTGGGTGCCAGCTCCAACGATCCCACCGATGAGCAGGATCGCGCCAGCGCCTTGAATGGCTCCGTCGGCCGCGAGCACCGCCTTGGCCGCGCTGGCGTCGGTTTGCTTGAGCGTCAACCACGGACCGGCAATGGGGACGTACAGAGCCCCGATTCGCCCTGGATAGGACAGCGCTGCGACATAGGCACCGCTGTATCCAACACCCAGAAAGATACTGCCGACGAGGCGCACGGAGGCGGCGGAATCGCTCTGTGCCACTCGCGTCTCGTAGCCTGCTGGCACTGGTTCGCCGGGTAGCCAGCGCCGCTCCTCGCAGACGTTTGCCGCGCACAGCCCGCTGGCACAGTCGCTGGCTCGCTGGCAGCGTCCCCTGCGCTCGCAGGGCGGGCAATCGCCGCCGCAATCGACGTCCGACTCCGGACCGTTCTGCACGCCATCGTCACAGCTTCCTGGAATGTTTGCCGTGCTGGGTGCAGGCGGAGGGGCGACGGACTGCGCGCCCTGCGGGGGTACGACGCCGGGCTGTGCCACGCTCGCGGGGGCGGCTGACGGGGGTGGGGGCGTGGTGGAGGGGGGAGCCGTCGCGGGCGAGGGGGGGGAGGGGACGGGTTGCTCGGGGGGAGCGGTCGGCGGCGATGCCTCCGCGGGGGGGGGCGGGAACGACGCGGAGCTCGACTGCGCGCGACCATCGCTGGCGGTCAGGAACGCGGCGCCGGCGAGTGCCAGCGCCAGCGCGCAACCAGCTTTCACGCCGTTCATGCTCTCCACCCTATACCAGAGTTCGGCTCAGTCGAGCCGAACTCTGGCCGACGCATGACACCCCCCCCGCGACTCCGCGGGAGCCGCGCCTCCCGCTATTGGGAGCTTTCGGGAATCGCCTCTGTGGGGCGATCGGAGGGGGGTGCCAGAGAGGGAGGGGGCTGGCTGGCTGCGAGGGCGGTGCCAGGTGTCGACGGCAGCTCGGGTTGTCGTTGCATCCGTTCTCCGAGCTCGCCCCAGCCCGAGTCGAGCTTGTCGCGTTCCACTGCGCGCAGGGAGCCGGGATGGGATTTCTCGACCTGGTACGCGTACGCCATCCATCGCTGCGCTTGCCGCAGATCGCCCAGCCCGAGGAGTGTCAGGCCCCGATAGGCCGCGTACTCGGCGCGGTCGCGCTCATCCGAGTCCTCGAGCATGTACTCCGTCTTCTCGAAGACGTCCGCGGCCTCGATGTAGCGCCCCTCGGCATAGAGCGCCACGCCTCGCTTCACGTAGCCGCTGCTGCAAGAGCAGAGTGCCAGCACCGCACAGGCGAGCAGGCTACGGACGAGGTGGCCCGAATCCATCGAGCCCCGATCATACCGGGAAGACGACCCTCCTGCCACGCTCACTCCCACCGCACATGGATCGTTGGGCGTGCCGTCGCTGCGTCAAGGAGCGCACGGTGGTTCGCACTGGCAGGCGTTCGAGGTTCAGAAGCGCGTGGTCACTCGCACCAGGCAGACTCGCGCCACGCTCGTCGAGGAGCTCTCTCGGCCGTTCGCATCCGGGCAGAACTGCGCGTCGCGCTCCGCCGAGGAGCGCGGCCATTCGCGTCGGGGCAGAATTGCGCGCCACGCTGCGCCGAGAAGCGCGGTCATTCGCGTCGGGGCAGAATTGCGCTCGGCCTCGCCACGCCCACTGGCTGCTGCGGCAAGCCTTCGCTCCCGTCTTGGGTGGTGTTATGGAGTCCTCGTGGGACTGCGGGACACGGTGAAGCAGCGCGCGGCACTTCTGGCGACGGACCCCCGCGTGGTGCGTGTGCTTCAGAGCCCCCGGTTGGCGAACGCTCTCATATCACTCGTGAAAGGGGTGGGGCGGTTGCAGGCCGGGGGGCGCGAGCAGCTGGCGACGATGGCGCATCGGTTTGGCTGGGCGCCGCGCCACGAGCTGAAAGAGCTCGAGCGCCGCCTCCAGCGCGCCGAGGAAGAGAACAGCCGGCTCGCGCGCCGGCTCGCTGACGTCGAGAAACCTTGATCCCCGCCCCCGCGACCTGGCACAGTGCCATGGCACAAACCGGCGCGAACGGCACAACCGGCGAGTGGGCTCGTCGGCGGAGGGGGCAAACCCAGGAAGATGGACGGAGGAATCCTGATGCGAGCAAGAGCTTCGATCATGGCCGGGGGACTGCTTGCCGGCCTTCTGGTGGCTGCGAGGCCGGCTGGTGCTCAGCCGGCCGCCGATGGCGCGAGTGAGGCGAGCGAGGACCCCCACCGTGACCGGACGGGGTCCAACGCGGTGGACCGGGCCGAGAACGCCAACTCGCCCGTCGAGCAACCAGGCGAGACCTACTACTTCGTGGGCGGTCGCTTTCGCACGCTCATCGTGCCCGCGTTCATGATCAACCTGTTCGGTGATGGCGGGCACACCGTGGTGGTGCCCGCCGGGGGCCCGGAGTTCGGGATCCGCAAGGACGGCTTCGAGACCAACCTCAGCATGTGGCTGGCGAGCTACCACATGAAGGACACACCCTTCAAAGCGAAGGACGACCCGGCCGAGGCCTATGAGATCGTCCAGAGCCAGATCAAGGTCTTCTACCTGACTTCGGACTTCCTCTGGAGCTCCGAGATCAGTCCCGAGTTCGCGATCAACTATGGACTGGGCGCCGGATTCGGTTTCGTGTTCGGCAAGCTGTTCCGCACCCAGGCCTGGGCGCCACAGGGGGAGAACGCTGACCCGGATACCTTCGAAAAGTGCAGCGGTCCGTTCGATGCCCGGGATCCCTACGGGTGGTGCCAGGACGACAACGAGCACTACTCCGGCTACACCGAGCCCAGCTGGGCCAACGGCGGCTCCAAGCCGGTCATCTTCCCGTGGCTGGCACTCCAGACGGGGTTTCGCGTCAAGCCGCACCGCAACCTCGCGATGCGCCTCGACATGGGCTTCGGCACCAGCGGCTTCTTCCTGGGCCTCGGCGGCGACTACGGGATCTGAGTCGCCCGGCAGCGTCTGGCTCCGAGTCTCGTGACCCTCGCCCTTCCTCATCGGTACGAACCGCTCCGCTGCCTCGGTCAGGGGGGTGGCGGTGAGGTGTGGGCTGTACGCGATCGCTACAGCGGCGCCACCTTCGCCCTCAAGGCGCTGAGCGAGGACGCGAGCGATCCCGAGATGGCCGCGCTGGTGCGCGAAGCCGTGGCTCTCTCGGGCCTCGAGGGGCTGGATGTGCCGCGCGTCCAGCGGTTTGGCCGTCTGCCGGAGAGTGGGCGGCCCTTCATGGTCCGCGAGATGGTCGAGGGGGTCAGCCTCCTCGAGCTGATGGATGATGGCAGCCAGTTCGACGCCGTGCTGGCCGCCCTGGCCCGCGCTGCGGCCCAGCTCACGCTGGTGCACCGCGCCGGACTCTTTCACGGTGACGTCAAGCCCGCCAACATCATCGTGGCTCCCGACGGCAAGGCGACGCTCGTCGACCTCGGCCTGTCCGCTCCCTGGCAGGAAGGGGGGGCGACCCCAGAGGGGCTCACCCCGAAGTACGCCGCGCCCGAGCTCTTCGAGGGCAAGCCACTGACGGTTCGCGCCGAGGTGTTCGCGCTGGGCGCGACGCTGGACGAGGCGCTGGAGAAAGCGCAACCGCAGCTGGAGCAGAGCCCGACGGTGGAGGAGCTCCGGAGTCTGGCCAAGCGGGCGACCGCCGACGATCCTGGTCAGCGGCACCCCTCGGCTGACGAGTTCGCCGTCGCCTTGCGCCGCGCCGCTGGCATCCGGACGTCGGCGTTCGAGGGCGACGCAGCGGCGCACTGGCCGATCGTCG
Organism: Polyangiaceae bacterium; assembly: GCA_050304295.1. GTDB lineage: Bacteria > Myxococcota_A > Polyangia > Polyangiales > Polyangiaceae > JAFGBI01. The sequence continues at coordinate 15,644 of JBNLDK010000247.1, read as the reverse complement.
GGATCGATGGCGTGGCGGGTCGCCTGCTCGAGGCTGCGAAATCGCTCTCACCTGGCGACGTGCTGCGGATCGATGGTCCTGTCGGGTCCGGGCGCAGCGTGCTGATGCGTCGCCTGGCCTGGTCGCTCGGGATCGAGGGGCGTCCCCTCATCTGGATCGACGGGGCGGTGGCGGGCGAGCTCGATGCCATCGCGGCCGAGCTGGGCGCCAATGAAACGCTGCGGGGGATCGCGCTGCTGGTCGATGACGGGGACGCCTTCAAGGGCAGCGGAGCCCGACTGATTCGCGAGACTCGCGAGCGCGGCGCGCGGATGGTAGTCGTGGGGGACGGTCGCTTCGGGGAGACCCACACCTTCGCGGTGCCCCCCCTCGAGGAGCCCGCGGCCTCGGCGCTGGTGCGCCGCGCCGTGCCGTCGCTGACTCAGCACCTCGTCGCGCGAGCGCTGGAGCTATCGGAGCGACGGCCGGGGATCTTGCGTCGCCTGGTGCGGCGCATCGCCGCGCGACCGGTCGCGTCGACCGCGGACATCGATGCTGCCATTGGCGACACGGACCACACTCCACCGGCGCCCGTGGGCGATCCCTTGACCTGCGCCCGGGAACTCATCGATCGCGGACGATATCGCGACGCGCGGGGGCTGCTCGATGGCCTGCGCGACGAGAGCCTGCAGGCGCAGATCGAGCGCGCGCGACTCGACCTCGGTTTGGGGGATGCGCGCGGCGCTCTGCAGCGACTGGGGAGCGTGGAAGCCGAGGCGGTTGCGGCGGCGGCAGATCCGGAGCGGGCGGAGGACGCGCAGCGCTGGCGCGTCAACTATGGGCGCGCGCACGTTGCGGTCGCCGAGTACGCGCGGGCGATCGAGATCCTGGAGGACGTTGTCGAGGACCCCTCGTGGATTGGCGCCGAGGCGCTGGCCAGCCAGGGACTGGCCCTGATGTACCTGGGGCGTCCTGAAGAGGCGCGGGCCGCGCTCCTGCGAGCGGTGGAGCGGGCGCGCAGCAACGGGGCGCGTCGTCCGGAGGCGGTGGCGCTGCTTTCGCTGGGGGTCGTGGAGCAACGGGATGACCATGTCGACGACGCCATTCGGGCGTATGAGCAGGCCATCGCCGCCGCGGAGGCGGTGAGCGAGGCGGGGCTGCTGGCGACGGTGCAGCTGAACCTGGCCTGTGTACTCAAGGTGCGCGGTGATCTCGCGCGTGCGGTCGAGCTATTCGAGGGTGCGGTCGACATGGGTCGCCGGTCGGGACGCCTCTCGACGGTGCGCAACGCGTTGCTCAACCTGGCAAACACCGATCTCTATCTCGGTCGCCTGGCGCGAGCTCGCGAGAGCATCGAGGCGCTGGACGACGAGAGCGAGCAGATGGTGCCGTTTCTGCGCGCGCAGCACCTGGGTTTGAAGGCGGAGCTGGCCGCGCGCATGGGGGAGGGCGAGCGGTCCCTGGGGCTCTACGCTGCCTGCGCGGACGCCTACCGCCAGCTCGGCCGTGGGATCGACGCGGCCGAGGCTCGACTGGAAGGGGTGCTGGTTGGGTCGCGGGTGCCGCGCCCCGACCCGGCGGCCCTGCGCGACCAGTTGAAGGAGGCCGAGACGGATCTCGCTGACGCTCTCGCCCATCGTCCCCTGCTGCTCCTCGCTCGCGCGCGAATGGCCTGGCTGGCTGGCGACGAGACTCGGGCCCGTCACGACCTCGACGCCGCCCTCGAGGCGGCACGTGGCGCAGGGCAGCGCGAGTGGGTGTGGCGCGCTCTGGAGAGTCGCGGTGACATCGCCGATGCTGCGGGTCAGTCCGTCGCCGCGCGCCGCGACCGGGAGGAGGCGCTCGCGGTGCTCGAGGAGATCGGAGCCCGCCTGCCGCGCGACTTGCGCGAGGTCTACTGGAACGACGAGCGCCGCCGGGCGCTCCGTGATTCCGTCAAGACCCAGCTTGGCCATGCATCGACCGAGCACTTCTCCGGTCTCGCTTCGCGGTCTGCCATGCCCGATACCCAGCTGTCCCCCTCCAGCCACTCCATCACCGAGATGGGGCGGACGCCGCTCGAGCTGCGCCTGGCCCGCCTCCTCGAGATCAACGCGGAACTGGCCGGCGAGATCGACCTGGAGCGTCTCACTGCCCGGATCACCGATCACGCCGTCGAGCTGCTCAACGCGGAGCGAGGCTTCGTGCTGCTGCTGGCCGATGACGGCTCGCTCAGCATTCACACCTCGCGATCACGGCGTGGCGACGAGCCTCACGCGGAGTTCTCGCGGTCCATCGCGCGCAGCGTGCTGGCCAAGGGAGAGCCGGTCGTCAGCCTCAGCGCGCGCGACGACGCGCGCCTGGCGGGGTTCAGCTCCGTTCACGACATGATGCTGCGGTCGGTGGCCTGCGTACCCATCAACTCGCCGCGCGGGGGGGCGGTGGGAGCGCTGTATCTCGAAACTCGGCACCGACCTGGTTCGACCTTCGAGCGCGAGCTCCCGACGCTGCGCGCCTTCGCCGACCAGGTGGCGATCGCGATCGAGAACGCCCGCCTGCTCACCGAAAACCAGCAGCGCACCCAGGCGCTCGCGCAGGCGAACGCCGACCTTCGCGAAGCACAGGGGCGTCTCAAGGAGCTCCTCGGCGATCGCACCGAGAAGCTGAAGCGTGCCCGGCAGAAGCTGCGCGCCGTTCACGACACGCTCTACGGGCATTTTGGCTATCACGGCCTGGTGGGAACGAGCCAGGCGATGCGCCGGGTCTATGCGCTGATCGATCGCATCAAGGACACGGACGTTCCCGTGCTCATCACTGGCGAGAGCGGCACCGGCAAGGAGGTGGTGGCCCGCGCGATCCACACCGCCTCGGTCCGCTCGAAGCGGAAGTTCATCGGTGTCAACTGCGGGGCGATCCCCGACAATCTGCTCGAGAGCGAGCTCTTTGGTCACGTGCGCGGGGCATTCACGGGAGCGGATCGCGAGCGCAAGGGCCTGCTTCGCGAGTCCGAGGGGGGCACCGTCCTGCTCGACGAGATCGGCGAGATGCCGACCAAGATGCAGGCTGGCATGCTGCGCGTCCTGCAGGAACAGCGCGTGCGTCCCGTGGGTGGCACCTCGGAGGAGCCGGTCGATCTCAGGCTCATCTTCGCGACCAATCGCGATCTCGAGGCGATGGTGAAGGCGGGGAGCTTCCGTGAGGATCTCTACTATCGCATCCACGTGGTCGGCGTTGCCATTCCCCCCTTGCGGGAACGACCCGAAGACATTCCCCAGCTGGTCGATCACTTCCTGGGGCGGTTCGCCGCGCGGTACAAGCGGGAGCGGAAGACCGTGGACCGTGACGCCCTGCGCCGCCTGATGGCCTACGAGTGGCCCGGCAACGTGCGGCAGCTGGAGCACGTGCTGCTGAACGCCTGGGTTCTCAGCGATCAGCCCGAGCTGGACGCGGGTGACTTCTCGCTCCCCGGGGGCCTGCCACCACCGACCAATCTGCCCCTTCCCGGGGACATCGACGACCTCGAATCGGAGCTCGACTCCCGCGCCGCTGACGTCGTCATCCCCGCCACTCCTGCGGTTCCCCAGTCCCCGCCATCGAAACGGAAACGACGTGCCGTTTCGGAGCACCGGGCTGGGGAGCGGGATCGCATTCTGCAGGCGCTCCAGTCCTGCAACTGGAACCGCGTCAAGGCGGCCGAGATGGTGGGGATCCCTCGGCGGACGTTCTACCGTCGTCTACGCGAGTACGGTTTGCAGTAGCGAGAGGGCCGCCGGCCACGGCGCTCGGGGCTCGGGAGGCAGAACCGCGACCTGCGTACCGGTCGCAGGGGGCGGCGATCCCCTACCCAATCTTGAGCTGCTTCAGCTTCTTGTGCAGCCCTTCTCGGGTGATGCCGAGAGTCTTGGCCGCACTCGTCTTGTTGTTCCCGTGCTCCCGGAGCGCCTCGAGCACGAAGTACTTCTCCACCTGCTCGACCATCTCCTTGAGTGTGCCTTTGGTCGTGCCCGCGCGCTCGACGACGCCCTGGAGCTTGCGGACCCGCGGGCTGATGAGATCGGCGGTCACGAACGCATCGTCGTCGGCCTGGATGACGAGGCGCTGGACCTCGTTCTGCAGCTCACGAACGTTGCCAGGCCAGTCATACGCGGTCAGTACCTCCATCGTTTCCTGGGCCAAGCCCGCGACCGACTTCCCGATCTCCTGCGTGTACCGCTCTAGGAAGTAGTTGGTCAGCAGGGCGATGTCCTCGCGGCGCTCGCGTAGTGGCGGGACGTGCAGGGGGAAGACCTTGAGGCGATAGTAGAGATCCTCACGGAATCGGCCTGCCTCGACCTCTTGCTCGAGGTTGCGATTGGTGGCGGCGACGATGCGGACGTTCACGTGCTTGCTGTTGCTGGCCCCAACGGGTCTGATTTCCCCTTCCTGCAGCACGCGCAGCAGCTTGGCTTGCAGCGCCAGGGGCATTTCCGTGACCTCGTCGAGGAACAGCGTGCCGCCGTCCGCGACCTCGAAGAGCCCCCGCTTCTCCTCGGTGGCGCCCGTGAAGGCGCCCCGCTTGTGGCCGAAGAGCTCGCTCTCCAGAAGATTTTCCGGCATGGCGGCGCAGTTCTGCGCCACGAAGAGCCGTTCACGGCGCCGCGAGTGGTAGTGGACCGCCGCGGCGACGAGCTCCTTGCCGACCCCGGTTTCCCCCTCGACGAGCACCGTTACTCGCGTGTCCACGACCTTGGCCAGTTGCTCGAGCAGGGTCTGCATGGCCCGGCTCGAGCCGATGATCTCGAGCTTGCCGCGTCGCGCTTGCTCGCGCCCCTTGAGGAACGTGTTCTCGCGTTCCAGGCGCTGCTCGGCGGTGACCAGTCGACGGATCAGGCGCGCGTTGTCTACCGCCAGCGAAGCGTTGTGGGCCAGCACGGCGAGCACGTCGACGTCGGCGCTGTCGAACATCTTCGGTGCGTCTCGGTTGTCGACCTGCAGCACCCCCAGGATGTCCTCTCCACGCCAGAGGGGTACGCCAATCGTGCTGCGAATACTCGCCCCGAGGAGTGACTCGGAGCTGAACGATTCGCGGGGGGCATCGGCGGCGAGCACCGCGGCCCGCTCGCGGACCACCTTGCGAAAGACGCTCCGGGTGACTGGCACTGCGCCAGACGGTGCTGCGGGGCGCCCATCACTGCCGCGGACCCGCGTCAGGACCGGGACGTAGCCGCTCACGCCGGCCGCCTCGGTCGGGTCGTCGCGCAGCACGATCGTGACGTGGGTGGCTCGACTCACGAGGTCCAGGGCCGCATCGGCGACGGCGGCCACCACGCTTTCCAGATCGGTGGTGGCTCCGACGCGCTTCTGCACGGCGGCGAGGGTCTTGAGTACCTCGCTGTTCTGCTCGGCACTGGTCGTGTGTCCGCGGAGCTCGTCGAGGGGACGGACGGCGACGACGTGCTCGAGCTCCTGTTCTTCCTCGAAGGAGATGACGAGCGCCGTGCACTCGTCATCGGCGCCGCCAAGCTCGATGCGGTCGCCGGACTCCAGGGCCGCCATCAGCCCGGCGGCATCGGTGAGCACCATGCGTTCGCCACCTCGGGTCACGGCGGTGCCGTTGGTACTCATCAGGTCCTCGATGACGACCTGCTCTGCGCCGACGATGATGCGAGCGTGCTCGCCCGAGATGTGGGCGTCGGTCAGGACCAGGTCGTTGTCGGGAGAGCGGCCGATGCGAACGACGTCGAGGTCGGGTTCGACGACGAGACCGCGGGCCGTGCCAGACTGGACTTCGATGCGGAGCGAGGAGGGCATGGGTGATTCGATCCCGTGGGCTAGATACGCTTCGGGCCCCGAGAGACGCGGCTCTCGAGGCCCGAGCGAGCTCCGTTCAGGGCCGCTACTTCTGGGCTCGGGAGCGGATCCGGTACAGCACCTGCTTCAGCGGCGCGTCGCCGGCGATGCGGTCGCTATCGGCGGTCTTCTTGTTGGCCTCGATGATCTTCTCGAGCTCGTCGGCGACCTCGAGTGAACCGTTGGGCAACAGATGGTCGATGGCCTGCGACGCGGCGAAGCGCACCGCTGCGTTCTCGATCGACTGGAGTCGCTCGACGATCTGCATGGCCGTCTTCTCGTCGCCGTAGATGGCGGCCATGTAGGCGCACTTGATGCCCTTGAACTGGTTGTCCTTGGACTGGGCGTCGCTCGACTCCATGGTGGTCAGGTAGCAGGGGACCTTGTCGCCGCAGGCCTTGAGCACCTCGACGCTCAGGTCGTGCATCGAGGACTCGAAGTACTTGTTCTTGCTCTTCTTGTCGGTGTTCTTCGTGCCCCACTTCGTCAGGTACTCGTCCAGCTTGCCGATCTGATCCGGCTTGGCCAGCTTGAACATCGTGACGAGGATGGTGGCGCGGAAGTCCTTGAGGTCGTCTCCGTAGCCCTTCGTCTGCTCGCCGCGCTCGATGAGCCAATCGAGCATGCTGGGATCGTAGAAGCGGGTGACCGCGTCCGAGGTCAGGTCGGGAAGCGCCTTGCCGCCGCGGGGGGGAAGACGGACGTCCATGTCGAGCTGCTCGAAGCCCTCCTTGAAGGCGGCCTTCGAGGCGTCGGTAGCAGGGATCTTGGTGAGCTCGGAGAGAATGACGGCCTTGTTGTTCTTCTCCTCCATCTCCTTCATCGTCTTGATCATCGGGTCGATCGCACCGCGCTGCCCGATCATGCCCAGCATGATGGCGGCCATCGGGACGTGGGGCTTCTCCTTGGCGAGCTTCTCCACGTCGTCGGCCTTCGGCTCCCCGTCCTTCGCGGTCGCCTTGGCGAGCTTCTGGAGGTGGAAGTCGACGAGCTCCTTGTCCTCGCTCCGCAGGACCTTCATGGCCCGGTCGCTGGCGGGCTTACCGATCTTGACGAGCGCCAGCAGTGCGGTCGTGGCGACGTCCCCCTTGTACGGATCGAGGATTACCTTGATCAAAGGTTCGACCGCCGTCGGTTCGCGCAGCTCACCCAGGACCTGGGCGGAGACCGTCTGCCAGAAGAGCTGGTTTCGGTACGCCTCGACGGTCTCGGGCTTCTTCTTCTCGGGGGGCTTGATCTCTGCCTCGAGCATCTTCTTCAGCGGCTCGGCCCATTCCTTTTCCGGGTGCTGGAGCATGCACTCGTTGAGGTCCTTGTAGGTGATCCCTCCGAGCATCGAGGACGTCTCGAGCTTCTGGAAGACCTGGAGGATCAGGGGCTGCAGGGCCGGGAGCTGGAGATCGCTCTGGGCTCGGATTGCCCACTTGATGTCCTCCTCCTCGCGCTTGCCCGTGGGCTTGGCGACGAAGCCCTCGAGGGCCTTCTTGAGCGCAGGCTCGGTGCGCTTGTCGCGGAAGGAAGCGATCAGCTTGATCAGGCTGACTCGCGTCTTCGTGTCGAGATTGTCGTAGCCATCGAGGTACGCCCGGGTCAGCGGCTCCACGATCACGTTGAGCAGCTCTTGTACCTCGGGCTTGGTCGGATCGTTTCCAGCTCGCGTCAGCGCGTCCTGATAGAATTGCTCGAGGCGCTTGATGGCCTTCGGTCGCCACTTGGGATCTTCGGCCTTCTTGACCCAGTACTGCGGCTGGCTCTCGTCTTGGCAACTGACCAGCGCGGTGGCGACGGTGGCCGTAGCGACGGTGGCTGCGGTCCCAACCATCAAGTGGCGGATGAGGATGGCGATCGATCGCGAGCTCCGGAACATCAGTCTTTCTCCCTCAGCGGCGGTTGAGTCTAGACGCGAGTGGTGCCGCCAAACGCCCAAAACCCCTTAGGATCCGGCGCATCGGACGGTACGCTGCGTACAGCTAGGCTGTCAACGAACGGGACCAGAGCATGGCATCATAACGCGCCGCGTTACCACTTTTGCAACCGACGGACTCGAGATCCTGCCCCTACGTATCGTCACGCTGGAGATTTATCCTCGGCCTGTTCGCGAGGAGACGCTGGTGGTGTGTCCATCGGTGAGGGCCCAGCCGTTCGCGAGAGGGCTAGTGAGCACCGGGCCAGGGCCCAGGGCACCCAGGTGCCCGGAGCCCGAGCCCGAAACCTTCAAGACGATGGCGGTGAGCAGGGCGACGACGCGGAGCAATGGGCCCCGGCCACGAGTTCGCAGAGACTCGTCGGTGAGTTCAAGCGCGGCAAGAGCATCGATGATGGCGGCGGACTCGGTGGCTGAGCGACGCGCGAACCTGGAGAAGCGCGCCTTGTCAGGGGCAGCGAATTCGCCAGCTCCCTCCGCGATGTTGAGGGGGATGGGGTTGGCGGCGCGGCGGAGTTGGTCGGCCAAAAGCCGGTCCGCTAGACAAAGAACATTCCAACCCAATCAACCGGGCTCGGGCTCGGGCTTTGAGAACACGGCTGATGCGCGGGACGTCGAGCAAAGGGATCGCGTCAACAGCTGTCAGGCATCAATGCCGACCTCGCGCAGTCGGGCCTCGAGCGCGGTGAGCTGGTCGCGATCCAGGTAGGGCGGTCCCTTGCCCGCATCCCGTACGAGCTGATCGAGCTGCACCGCGGTGCGGGGGCCGAGCAGGGCGGCGTGCACGAGACGATTCTCCAGCACGTAGCGCAGCGCCCCCGATCGCATCGAGGTGACCTCCCCCCGCACCACGGGGCGCAAGGCGTCCAGCTGGCGGATCCGCCGCCGGAGCTCCTCTGCCGTCCACCGCTCGGCGCGGTGATCGCCGACGGGGAACTCGCGCTGAGCCGACCATTGCCCGCAGAGGAGGCCGTAGGCGAGCACCGAATGTGCGAGCACGCCCACCTGTTGCTCCTCCACCGAGGCGGCGAGGGCGCGCAGGTCGCTGCCGTGGAACGCGTTGTATGGGAGCGAGATCACCTGTGCCCCCCGCTGGATGGCGGCGCGCCCCACCTCCACCGAACCGACGGTGACTCCCCAGGCGCGGACCTGGCCTTGCTCCTGCCACTCGCAGAGCAGGTCGCAGGCTGCCCCCCGTTCAATCGCGTCCACGGAAGGTCCGTGCAACAGCACCACGTCGATCACTGCGCGTCCGAGCCGCTCCCGGGAGGCTTCGAAGCTCCGCCGCAGGAAGTCGGGATCGAAGCGCTTGCAAGGGGGCGTTGCGCTGCGATCCGTGCCCAGCTTGGTCACCACGTGCACGCTCTGCTGGGGCAGCAGCTGACCGAGCTGGCGCTCCATGTCGCCGTGTGCGTAGCTGGCGCTGGTCTCGAACAGGTCGATGCCGAGCGCGAGCGCTCGCTGGATGACGTTCTCGCGATCGACTGGTCGCACGTGGCCGTAGCCGTCGCCGCTGAGGCCCCAGGTTCCGAGCCCCAGCTCGGTCACCTCCAGCCCGGTCCTGCCCAGTCGCCGGCGTCGCATTGCCAGCGCTGGTATACAACGGAATCGGCCACTGACTACCGAAAGACCCAGTAGTGCATCGAGGTGAATGTCTCACCTTCACTGGCGGCGACCCGCACGGTTCTGCGGCCGGCGGGTCTGCGTCCCAGGGGCATGCTGAGCTCGACCCAGTCGGTGTCGTCGCGCAGCTGCCACTGCCCCGCGGGTTCGCCGTCGACCGCGACGGTGAGGCTCGCTCGTCCAGCGGCGAAGCGGGCGACGAGGCGGGCAGCAGGGGCGAGCTCGAGCTCGAACTCGTCGACGGTTCGGTTCGAGCGTGCTCCGTCTGTCAGTCCGGGGTCGAAACTGAGCAGGACGTTGTCCTGCTGGGTGGCCCAGAACAGCTGGTAGCGGTGGGCGCTTTCGCTCTCCAGGTCGGCAACGTCCAGGCGGTCGAGGGGCACGCCGGTGGCAACCGAGCTCCACGGTTGGTGCCCGCCTCCCAGGTCGGAGTAGTCCGCGCGATAGGCGGTCTTGGTGGCGTCCCCGAGGATCGTGGCTCCCGTGACGGTGCGCGAGGTCAGGTACTCGCCCATCAGCGGGTCGAGGGCGACCCAGCGTTCGTAGATGACGAAGTGGGAGGGCAGGGCACCGGGGCCGAGCCGCTCGTAGTGCTCGAAGCGGGAGCCCGGACCCGCGGCCCAGTGGCGCGCCTCGCCGAGAGTCGTGAGCCCTATCAGGTCGAAGGTGCGACGGCGGGAAAGGTAGGCGATCGCGCCCGCGTCGTTGACGCCGACCAGGGCGTCCTCCGGCAGACTCGCGTCGACCCACCGCGCCAGCGAGACCTGCTGGCGCCGGATGGCGTCCGCGCTCACGGAGAGGTCGTCGAGGGTCTGGGGCAAGTGGGCGAGCAGCGCCCCGACGTAGACGCCGCCGATCAGCATCCGCACTCGCCCCAGGTCCGGGTGCCAGCGGGTGAGAAGCGCACCCACCCCGTCGGCGAGCGCGGCCATCCCGATGAACCACGCAGCCGCGAAGGGCCACAGGTAGCGCAGGCGATTGACCAGGAAGCTGTCATACGTGGTCGGAATCACCATTCCGATTCCAACCCCGAACAGCGCCAGGGCTCGGACCCACCGACGTCGCGTTGACCCGGCAACGAGCAGGGCGGGCAGGGCGGGCCAGACCAGCCACTTGATGCCGCGGGGGAGAAATACCGTGCTCCAGACGCGCCCGTCGAGGAGCGTGTTGAACAAGACGTCGAGGTGGTAGCGGAGGGTGCCGGGGACCCGGTGCTGGTAGGGCGTGTGAAAGAGCCACTTTGCCTCCGCAGTCGTGGTGGCCCAATGCCCCGTGAAGAGGAAGTTGACCATACCGGGCACGAGCGGGCCGACGAGCGCGAGCAGCGCCCACCAGCGCCTCCCGTCGCGTGGAAACGCGACGAGGACGCTCACCACGATGAGGGACCCGATCGCACCCTCGGGTCGTGTCATCGGGGCGAGGAGAGCCAGCGCCAAGAGCTCGCTCCGCTCTCGCCAGGTGGCGGACGTCGAGCGCTCCGCCCAGTCGGCCGCGCACCGAGCGCTGCGCATCAACAGCCAGGCGAGCGGAACGACCTCCATCCCGCTGCTCGCGAACCAGGTGAAGCCCCCGAACGCAAACACCATCGCAGCCGCGGTCAGCGCGCCGTCCCTGCTGAGCAGACCGGTGCTCGCGCGCCAGGTCTCATAGGCGAGGCCGGCGAGGGCCAAATAGCCGAGAGCCCAGGCGACCCAGATCAGCTTCATGCCACCCATACCGATCCAGTGAAACGGTGTGAGCACCAGCGGCCACAACAGGCTCGTGGCGCCGGGGACGGGGGTGGCACCGGCGCAGTACTGGAACGGGTGAAGTTCGGCGAAGGTTCGCGAGAACTGGAAGTGAATGAACGTGTCGTCGAGCGGCACCGCCGCTTCACCCCCCGTGCGCAGCAAGATCGCGCGCGTGGCCGCGACTGCGAGCACCAGCGTGGCGACGGCGATGGGAACCGCTGGACCCGGATCGCGGAGCCGGGCGAGGCAGAGACGAAGCGCGCGCATGGGGCGGAGACGGCGGCGAGACGGAGTGACGATGGCGGCAAACCGTAGCCGAACTGCGCCGAGTGGGTTAGACCCAACCGCCGCATGCGCCCGAGTCCCTACGCCAACGCTCCCCGCTTGCCCGAGGGCGACGCGATCGACCCGCGAGCGCTCGTGGAGGCGCGGCTCGATGTGGTCGAGATCGAGATCGGTCCGGGGCGAGGCTGGTTCATGGTCGAGCGGCTGGAGGCCGAGCCCGAGCTCGCCATGATCGGGTTCGAGATCAAGCGCAAGTGGGCGACTCTGGTCGACGAGCGCCTTCGCCAGCGAGGACTCGGCGAACGGGGTCGGGTGTTCGCCGAGGACGCACGGCTCGCTCTGCGTCGACTGATGGCGGACTGCGCGGCGAAGGTCCACCTCAACTTCCCCGACCCATGGTGGAAGAAGCGACACCAGAAGCGGCTCGTCCTCACCCCGGAGCTGGCGCTGGAAGTGGCACGCGTGCTCGCTCCCGGGGGTGAGCTCTTCGTTCAGACCGACGTCGAGGAGCGCAGTCTCGCGTACGAAGGAGTCGTCGAGGCCTCGGGGCGTTTCGTGCCCAGCGGTCCCACCGCTCGGGTCATCGACCACCCCTACCAGGCGCGCAGTCCGCGGGAGCGCCGGGCCATCGAGGATGGCCTTCCGATCTACCGGCTTCGCTATCGGCTGGCGGACTGAGCTCCAGATGGTGGGCCCGCCGTTCTACCCCAGGGCCGGGAGGCGCGTGACCGGGACGAGGCGGGGGAAGCCCGCCCGCACGGCCCCCCCAGTCGTCCCCTCGGCATGTCGCGGCTTGCTGCCGCCGTCGGCATGCTGTTAGGCTCCGCTCGTCATGCGGCGACTCGTCGTCCTGTTGCTGGCTCTCGTCGTCAGCGCCTGCGCTACCTACCGCGAGGACCTCAACCGCGGTCAACGCCTCTACGAGGAGAGCGAATATGAGCGCGCGCTAGCGATCTGGCGCTTCCTCGAGGCCGATCTCGACTCGCTCGAGTATCAGGAGCAGGCCCGCTATGCCTACCTGAGGGGAATGACCGACTACCGTCTCGGTGGGGGCAAGGGCGGCGCCGACTCGCAGTTTCGCGCTCATGCTCGCCACTGGCTTGCTCTCGCCAAGGCGATCGAGCAGGAGCACCCAGGTGGCCTCAGCGAGCAGTGGACGCAGCTGATGGAGGAAGCTCTGGCCGAGCTCAATGCGGAGATCTGGGGCACTGCGGACGCCCTCGACACCAGCGACTCCACCGCCGTGGAGACCAGTCAGTTGCCCCCCGACGCGCCTGCCGGAGGCGCCGCGCCGCCGCCGGCGGCCGAGGCCGCTCCGGCGCCGGCTGCCGGGTCCGGCACGACTGCTCCGGCCCCGTAGCGGCTAGCCCGGTCGTGGCGATCACCCTGGCTGCAAAGACAGCCAGGCCAACGCGCGTCGAGGGTGTCTAGATCTGGCGTCGGAGTGCGTGAAGCCGATCCTTCGCGTTGAGCTTCAACTTCTTTAGGTCCGCGATCTGCCTCTGCTCACCTGGCGTGAGGTATGCCCGGCGCTCGAGCTTGCTGACTTCGTCCTTGAGATCCCTGTGGCGTTTCTCGAGCTGGCTCAAGCGCTGGGCCACCGTGTCGTCAACCATCGGACCGCACCTCCTGGCTTCGGCTGGGGCCGCGGTAGGTGAGTGGTCTCGCGATGCGCTCTCCACGGAGGGAGCGGCAACCACTGCTTCCGAACCGAACGGCCCTTCACTGAAGGCACACGATAGGCCTCCCGCAGCCAAGATCAACCGGTTTCTTGGCCGACTGGCTCACCGGGGACTTCTTTGCAAATCCGGTGCCACTGAAATTGCTGGGGTTGGCATCGACTGCCGGGAACATTCGACGATGTGAGCTGCCCATCGAACCAGAGTTGCTGCAGGCCTCGCTACAATCGTTTCCGATGGTCCCTCCCCGAGCTGTCGTTCTGGTCTTCCTGACCGCCGCGTTACCTCTGAGCTGCGCGCCCCGCGGCGTCGCGCCGACCACCCCTACGGCTCCCCACGCGCTGCCCGCTCGCACATCCATGCCGCGCATGGTGGTAACACCCGAGGAAGCGCTCGGAGTCGATGAGCTCATCGCGCGCGGCGAGCAGGCGCTGGAGCGGGGGGACGCTCGCGCCGCCCTGGAGGACTTCGATCGCGTCGTGCGCAGTGAACCGACCGGTGACTTCGCCGCGCGCGCCTGGCTGCTGAGCTCGGAGGCGGAGGAACAGCTGAACGATCTGCACGCTGCGGTGGCGCGACTCGAGCAGCTGGTCCGACGGCAGCCGACTCACCCCCTGGTTCGCGAGGCGCTGGTGCGATTGGTGCGACTGCACGCACATCTGGAAAGCTGGAAACGTGCGGGATGGGCGGCCACGCAGCTGCTGCCGCAGGTGGATGAACTGCCGCCGCTCGAGCAGATTGTCGTCTATGGAGGACAGGGACTGGCGCTGGTGTTCGCTGGCGATATCGACCAGGCCGCCTACTTCGTCGAGAAGGGCCGCAACGTGGTCGACGATCACGCGCTCGACCGCGCCGGTCGTGTGCCCCGGGATCTGGCGCAGCTCTACTTCGCGCTGGGCGAAATCCGGCGCGCGCGCGCCGAGCGTATCCGGTTCGTCCCCGTGCCGTCGAACTTCGCCGCGGTGCTCGAAGAGCGCTGCCAGCTGCTGCTCGACGCCCAGAGTGCCTACTCCGACGCCATGCGGGCCTACGACGCGCATTGGTCGACCATGGCTGGATACCGGGTGGGAGAGCTGTACCAGTCGCTGCACGAAGAGCTGATGGCGGTTCCTCCGCCGGCGGCCGCGAATACCGAGGCTCGACGGGCGCTGTTCGAGGGCGCGATGCGGCTCCGCTACTCCGTGCTCTTGCAGAAGGCGGGCGCGATGCTGGACCACACCCTCGCCATGGCGGAGCGGACCGGTGAGCGTTCCCACTGGGTCGAGCGAACGCGCGCCGCCCGGGAGGCCATCGCCCGGGCGCTGGCGAGCGAGAACGCCGCGATCGACGCACTGCCAGCGACGCGGGCAGAGCTGCAGGCAGCGCTGGACGCGCTCGCCGACCGAGCGCGGTCGCCATGACCAGAGCGGGTGCTCGTCCGCTCTCGTGGGAACGCCGCGAAGGGGCTGCGGATCCCCGAGGGCGGTACCGGGGCCCGATCTCGTCCCCGGCACCGAGTGTATCTATCAGAAATTCCGAGCATTTGTGATGCCTTGGGGGCCAGGTATGAAACGTGCTTGACAAGGTTTCTGGGCGGCGCTACCACCCCCATCCGCCTTTTTGGATCCCTGCCCCGCAACCACCTCCCGATGGCAACCGCCGGACGGGGTAGTCAGGGTGGGGTGTCCTCGTTGGCTTCCGACAAGAAAGCCAGAAAGGCGCGGTCTCGAAGCATCCAAGTCCAACCGCTGAGAGGCCACGGCAGTTCTGCCAGAATGAAGCGCCCGCTAAGAGGAGATTCACCCGGTAACTAGAGTCGACGCCTCGAACCAGCGCCAATTCTGGCGCACCAGCCGCGATGCTGGCGTAGCTCAATCCGGCAGAGCACCGGTTTTGTAAACCGGCGGTTGGAGGTTCGATTCCTCTCGCCAGCTCCACCACCGGCGCCGCGAGTGTCATCGAACTGAATGGATAGCCTTTAGATCTCAATACCTTAGGTGGGTTGCCCGAGCGGCCAAAGGGAGCAGGCTGTAAACCTGCCGGCATCTGCCTACGTTGGTTCGAATCCAACACCCACCACTGGCGTTCTCGAACGCCGAGAAAGGAGAGCAAGCTCAAGCGCAGACGACCGAACCCCAGCGGACTCCACTTTTTTGTGGCCAGACCGCGCGACTGGGGGTACGGCGCCTCCTTCCTGCGGGAGTAGCTCAGTTGGTAGAGCGTCAGCCTTCCAAGCTGAACGTCGCGAGTTCGAATCTCGTCTCCCGCTCCGACGACCTATCCGATCATGCCCACCTAGCTCAGCAGGTAGAGCGCGTCCTTGGTAAGGACGAGGTCACCAGTTCAATCCTGGTGGTGGGCTCCCAGGGCACCCAGAAGGCGTAAAGCAAGCTCTCGAACAGGACCCCTCAAAAGGTAAGAAAAAGCGATGGCCAAGGAGAAATTCGTACGAACGAAGCCCCATCTCAACGTCGGCACGATCGGTCACATCGATCATGGCAAGACGACGCTGACGGCAGCGCTGCTGAAGGTGCAGGAGAGCAAGGGGCTGGCGAAGCAGATCTCGTATGCCGACATCGCCAAGGGCGGGATTGTTCGGGACGAGACGAAGACGGTGACGATCGCGGTGAGCCACGT
>JBNLDK010000246.1:0-27347 GCA_050304295.1 Polyangiaceae bacterium | reverse complement strand
TTGGCAATCTCGCCCTTGGCAATCTCGCCCTTGGCAATCTCGCCCTTGGCAATCTCGCCCTTGGCAATCTCGCCCTTGGCAATCTCGCCCTTGGCAATCTCGCCCTTGGCAATCTCGCCCTTGGCAATCTCGCCCTGCTTGGCGATGTCTTCGCGCGTCACGCAACGCTCAATCCAGCTCATGGACGCTGACGGCGGCGGGCATCCATCGGAGTGCATCGCTGGAGACGTGAACGCTTCGCTTGGTCCTCCCCGGTTTCGTGGCGTCAGTACGCGCCCTCGTAGGCGCCGATGTCCGGTCTGGAGTCGCGCTGGTTGCTGTAGCCAGGCGGACCACCAACCACGACACTCACGGGAAGGGGACTACCGGGGGCCGTTGGAACTGCCGCCGGGCCGACCCGTGCGCCAGGTTGAACACGTCGGTCACGCAAAACCGAGGGTCTGCCAGATGAAGAAGTGCGCGACTGCTGGCCCGACGAGGGACCCCTCCTTGCCGCGCAGTGTGCCGAGCGCGAGACCGTACACGCCCTTCACGGCCAGGCTGAGGAGGTGGGGAGTGAGCGCCACGTGGTACAGGGCGAAGATCGCAGCCTGGACCACGATTCCCCACCTGCCCAGCTTGGCCACCAGCGGGGGCTGCAGGTAGCCACGAAACAGCGTCTCCTCCGCCAGCGCCGCAACAGCTCCGATGAACACCATCTGCACGCGCTGCCCCGCCGTGAACGACCCCATCGACTCCAGCACCTCCCCCACTCCAACCCCCATCAGTGGAACCGAAGCGAGAGTCACGGCCAGCAGCAGGATCCCCACACCCAGTCCAGCAGCCACGTCCCGCGCCGGCTGTTCCAACGTCCAGCCCAGCTCGCGCAGGCTCGTGCGCCCGAACCACACCACGCCCACGCCGCCGACCAGGCCGATCTGGTACGTGCCCATCACGACCACTGCCAGCGACGCCGCTGCGCTCCCCCCGAAGACGGCGTCTGGCGCAACTCCCAGCGCGGGAGCGACGAGGGCAAACCCCAGAGGAAAGGCCATCATCAGCGCGACGACGAGCACGAGCGCGTGCCACACGCGGTGCCAGCCGTCGACGGGCCAGCGGGATCTTCGGTTCTCTTCGGGCACTGGACTTTCCCCCCTCACGCGGCGACCACCGGCAGCTGTCGCTACCTGGCTTGCCGAACTGTCATCTGGTGCGGATGTGATTGGATCCCGCGGCGGAGCCGCTGTCAACCACCGCTCGCCGCAGCGCCGAGGCCGGTCCGCGGCGCTGGTGGTACGCTATGCCTCGATGCGAACGTTCAGCGCCTCGCTGCTGGGGATGGCTCTGGCGTGCGGGCACCCCGAACCACCGAGGCGCCCGTCCGTCTCCGCGCCCCGCGAGTCCGCAACGGTGGCAACGGTCGCTCCCGAGACCGCTCCCGAACGTCACGCCGAAGCGCGCCCCAAACCTCGGTGCCAGCTGGATGGATACGACGTGATGCGCGACCCCATCCCCGCACCCGTACTCGAAGAGTGCCAGCGCGCGTGTCTGCAGGCGGGCAGCGCGGATACCTGTCGAGCCGCCGGGGACGCCTTCTGGGCCGAGGCCGAGATCATGCCGGATCCTCCGGCCGCATACGCCATCGCCGCGACGGCATACCAGCGCTGCTGCGACGAGAACGACCCCGACTGCTGCAACAACCTGGGGTTGGCCTACACGCACGGCCAGGGGGTTCATGAGGACGCGGCCCGAGCGCAGCAGCTGTTCGACAAGGCGTGTCGAATGGGTAGCGAAGCCGCATGCTTCAACGGCAGCAACTGAGGCAACGCGGGTGAGGTAGCGAAGTCGGGGGGGCGCCAGCTCCGGAGCTCAGTTCATCGTCAGCTGGCCGGCATTCTCCACCTGGTAGCCATCTGCCGAGCCGCTGCTCCCGCCCGTGTCGCGATCGCAGTAGAGCCAGGTGGCGCCGTGGTCATTGGAAAAGCGGAAGGCGAAATCATAGCTACCCGCAGAAGAGAAGGTCGTCAGAACCGTCGGGCGTACTCGGATTGCAGTCGTTGTCGAACCCGTCGCACACGTCGAGATCGTCGCCGGTGGTGTCCGAGCAGACGAGCATGCCGCCCTCGCAACCGATCGTCCCCTCTTCGCAGAGATCGCTGTCCGCGCCATCGCAAGCGATGCCGAAGAGAAGGTCGTCAGAACCGTCGGGCGTACTCGGATTGCAGTCGTTGTCGAACCCGTCGCAGATCTCCGCGGCGTCGCACGAGCCAGCGCCCGAAGAGCCTGCCTGACCAGCATCTCCTACGCTCCCCGCCGTACCTGCCATGCCCACCGTACCTGCCATACCCACCGTACCTGCCGTGCCCGCCGTACCTGCCGTGGCGCCAGGAGCCCCACCGGTGGATCCCCCGACGCCGGCGGTGGTCCCCCCGGGCGCGCCACCGACGGCGACAGTGGCACCGCCGTGCTCGTGGCCACCATCACCGAAGGCTCCTCCGGTGGTGTCGGACATGCCCGCGGAACCGCCGCGCTGACTTCCACCAGCACCCAGTGCTTCCCCCGCGGCGCCTCCGGAGGAGCCGCCCGGAGCGCCCGCGGCTCCTCCTTGCTCGCGGCCACCGGTTGCTACCGGTCTGCCTCCTGTCCCCCCAGTTGCGCTCTCCACACCGCCGGTTGGATCGGCAGGGGCAGCCGCAGCGGCACCAGCCGTACCCGGTCCCCGGGATCTCGAGTTCCCCGAGCTGCCGCACGCGAGCGGTTGCCAACAGAGCACGGCACAGGTCCCGGCAACCGCTGTTCTTCGGATAGAGTCGTACACTGGCGTCGTCCTCACGAGCTGGCGCGGGGCCTCTCCGGCAGAAACACCGAGGCGGGGGCGCCTGGGAATGAGCAGGCGTCGATGGTGCCAATCCCATTGCCCGCTGGCAAGTCAAGGCTCCAGAGACGAGGCGCGCCGACGGCGCGCCCGACAGGGTCGTGGGCAGCGGAAGCCGACGACGCGGAGCATTCGTACCGACGGCGGTCATCGTCGACGGAGAGCACAGCTCACGTCGCCCTCCGCGTCATCGCACACGACCCAGAGCTCCAAATACGGGCCAACGCACTGTTTTGCCCGGGTGGCGCCGTCGTTGCAAACCAGTTCACCAGCCTCGTTCCAGTCGTAGGGGCCGCGGCAAGCGGGAACGCCCAGGCTGTCCGTCGAGACGAACACGATGAGCGGGATGCTGGCTCCGGCAATCAGGTCCGGGCTGAGCTCCAGATCGAAGCTCGTTGCAGTGGCGTCGCCGGCGCTCTCCAACGGAACACTCTGGCACTCCTCCGGCGGAACCGGGAAAGCTCCCACAGTGACCAGGCCTGCGGGACCGGCCAGCCCCACGTTGGCGGCCGGATCTGCTCCGCTACCGTGCTCGACACGGACGCGCACCCCCAGCATGCCGCCCGGCCCCGCCGTGGCCGGGGAAAGGCCATCGACGCTCAGCACGTGCTCGGCGAGCCCCGCCAGGTCTTCCGCAGAGCAGTCGGTGTCGAGCGCCGTGGCGACGGTGCCCACCCCGCACTCGAAGGGCTCGAGCGCGGGGGCAGGTGGACCACCGCCAGCGCCGCCTCCCCCGGGCGCCGGAGCGACGCCCCCGGCGCCCGCGCGGCCACCGTCGGAGTGGGTGGAGCCACCGCAAGCCACGGCAACCATCATCGCCACGCCCAGGAGGACCGTTCTGACTGGGTGGATCGTTCTCACTCCACGAACCTAGCGTTGTCGAACCGACGGGGGCCGGTGTGCGCATCGTTCAAACTGCGGAGACCGAGCTCGCAGTTCGCTCACCAGCCCTACGTCCGGTCTCCTCCGCTCACCGTATCGTCACGTCCCGTAGCCCGTGGCGACGATGTTGGCCTGGATCAGGTCGTCCACTTCGTCCGATGGGGTTCCTATCGTCACGACTCCTTCGAACCAGGTTCCGGTGCCACCGTTGCTGCCGTCGCCGCCGGTTCCCAGAATGACCGCGCCGCGCAATGCTTTGGGGCTGTAACCGTTCGGCGGACGTGCCCCGTCCCACATGGTCACGAGCGTGCCCGACTGTGCATTGCCGCCCTTGAGAGCGAAACGATTGCCGGAGTGCCCCTTCAGCATGGCAGTCGCGAAATCCGCGTCGATGGTCTTGGCGCTTGGCACGTACAGATCCTGCGATTGCCACCCGCCCTGGTCACACTTGTACACGCCGTTCTCCAAATCGGCCGCGACCCACGGACCGCTCCCCTCACCCTGGCCCCCCCAGGTGATGTCGGTCCCGAAATAGATGCACTCCATGGTGCCGTTGCCTTCGTCCCAGCCAGACATCTCGGAATTCCCGTAGCCGAAGCAGCACTGGTCACTGTGGCGCCTTCCATCCACCACCATGTACATGGACTCGGCCTCGTCGCCCTTCGCCACCCCTCGGGTCGTGCTGTCCCAGACGTCGGTCGCGCCGCTGGAGGTGCCGGTGTAGGGGCTCTGCAGCGTCACCGTGGTCGAGTTGGTGATGTCGGCTGCGGTCAACTGGGGGTCGAAGTGGCAGTTGTTGGGGAATGAGTCTGGCGGGCAGTCCTGGGTGTTCACTCTGAAGAAGAGCGGTGTGTTCGCGGGGAGCGTCTGCGGCTCCGAGAAGGTGACCGTCGTCGAGCCATTGGTGATGGAGGCCGTCCCCGGAAGCTGCACGCCGGTTCGATAGCCAACGTCCGTACTGAAGCCCGTGACTCGGATGCCGTAGACGGTGTGCCCCCCGACCGTAATCCTCTGACCATAGGCATCGGCCGGATTGCCGCCATCCCGCAACCAGTACGCCCACCACACGACGCGCAGGTGGTTCTCGTTCCCCGATTGGTCGTAGATGACCGGAATGGTGCAGCTCGTGTCGGCGCAGAACGCATCTTGGACGGAGGTGTCGGCGAATCCACCGTCGCCAACCGGAATGTCCGTGGTGGCCTGGTCCGATGCTCGCTGGACCTGGTAGAGGGGACCACCATACGCCGCGTAGAGCGCGCGAACCGTGGCGTGAGCGGCGACGCAAGGCGTCCCGGCGTCTTCGTAGATGTCGCAGGGTCCGGTCGGGTTGGGGGCTCCTCCAGTGCCGGTCACGCCACCCGTGCTCGCGCCGCCGGAGGTCGTGCCACCGGAGGTCGTGCCACCGGCGCCCGTGCCACCGGTCATCAGAACACCGCCGGTGGTCGTGCCACCGGTCAGCGAGACGCCGCCGGTGGTCGTGCCACCGGTCACCAGGACGCCACCGGAGGTAGTGCCACCAGTGCTCACGCCACCCGTCCCAACATCAACGCCACCGGTGGCTGCCCCGCCAGTCGCCAGACCGCCAGTCGCCAGAGCGCCGCCAGTGCCGGCACCATTCCCTTCCCCGCCCTGCGCGTTTCGACCCGATCCTTCGGAATCCTGTCCACACGCGGGCAGTGCGGCGAGCGCGAAGGTCCCCAGCAGACTCCAGCGCCAGCGCGGGCTGACGATCCTGAGAAACTCCGGCGTTGATGTCCTGTGTTCCATGCGTTGCTCCGTCGACTCGTTGTGTGAAGTGGCAAGCTCAAGCCCGGCGTCCCGAACCTGTTCCTCCCAGCTCATCTGGCGTGGACGGATCTCCCCCCAATCCAATCTTCCGGCCCCTCTCGCAAGCGTCACCGCCGCCCTCCTCGCGGCCAGCGACCACGAGGCCCGCACCGGGGTTGCCGCGTCCCATTTTGCGAAGAAAGTGACCAATCATGAGCCGCCGAAGGCGGGCGTGTGGAAATCCATGGCCTGATTTGAGTATTGTCCCCGGCTGCCAGAGATTGTCACGGCGTGCCCTGTGCCAGAGAAAAGTAGCGTCCAGCGGCACTGTTCCTCGGCAGCCACTCAGGGTCGAAATGACCCTTGAGGCGCTGCGGGGCACGGACGGGAGGGAGGGCCCCCGGAAAAAGGAGCCATGGGGGGCTCCCGCCTCGGGTGAGCCCCCCATGGTGACGAGCTCAAGCCAGTGAGCTCTGGGTTGGGCGCGGCCCCCCTACTCGAAGCGCACGTTGTCGATGAGCACGGTCCCGCTCTCGTTCGCCGGGAGGGCAAAGGACAACTGCAGGGTCTGGAACCCTCGGGTAAAAGTGCCTGGAAACGCGCAGCGGAGTTGAGTGACTTCTCCCGTCCTCAGGATGGGCTGACACGGCTCGACCACGCTGTCGGTGTGATTCGCAATAGACGCGTTGAGCGGATCCGGAGCGGGCGCGGAGGAGGAGATGTAGGTGTTCCAGGTGAGAACCTTGCCCTGTAGGCCAATCGTCTCCTGGTCAATGCAAAGATCGACCGCGAAGGTCGCGGTCCCCTGCCCCCCAGCGGTGAGGTAGTCCGCCGCCAGCCAGTGGGACCCGCTGAACAAGCGGACCGTCGGGGACCCAATCACTTTGCTGGTGCTGTCCTGGAAGGTCCCCAGCCGCCACCCCTCCGAGCCAGTCTCGAAGTTCCATGACGCGCAGTTGGGCTCACCGCCAGCACAGCCGAAGTCGTAGGTTTCGCACACGCACTGATCGTTGGCGCAAGACCCCGTCGTTCCGTGGTAGCTGCTGCAGTCGAGGCAGGTGTCGCCACAGTGAGCGCCATCATCGTCCGGGAAGCATGGGTTCGGCGCGCCACAGCCATGGGTTCCGCCGGTGCAGACGCAAGACCCAGAGTCGCATGTTTGGGATGAGGTGCAGGTGCGGGTGCAGATCCCGCAGTTGTTCTCGTCGGTCATCAGATCGACCGTCCCCCCCACGCAGGGACCCCAGTGGTTGTTCTCGCAGGTCTGCTCGCCCCCGTCGCAATCGCCGCAGCTGCGCGTGCCGCTCACGCACTCCACACAGGCGCCCGAAGTCGGCAGGCACTCCGGCGTGGTGCCCGAGCATCGACTCAGCGTGACCCAGCTCCCGTCGCTACCGCACTCCTGAGGGGTGCTGCCGTTCAAGCAGCGTCGCGGAGCCCCGGTCGGATTGCACGCCCGGCAGGCGCCGTCGAAACAAGCGGGCGTCGGCATGGCGCAGCTCGTCAAGTGCACCCAGCTACCCACGTCGTTGCACTCTTGCACGGTGTCGCCACTGCACTGGCGCTCTCCAAGCTGGCACCGACCACAGGACTGGGTGCTCTCGATGCAGGCGGGGTTGTCACCGCTACACGTCTCGGCGGTGGTCCAACCGGAACCGTCACTCGCGCACTCCTCCAGGAGGTTGCCGCTGCAGCGCCGGACCCCCGGCTCACACGCGGCGCACGCGCCGGCGACGCAGATGGGCGTCGGCGCGGAACAGGCCCCTTCGGGCACCCATTCCCCGGCCTCGTTGCACAATTGCGGACCGCCGACGTCACATCGGGTCGAGCCCGGCTCGCAAGGCTTGCACTCACCATCGACGCAGAACGTGTCCGTTCCACAGGGAACGCTCTGATCCCACTGGCCCAGGCTGTTGCAGCTCTGCGCCACGTTGTCGGCGTCCGGCTCGCAGCGCTGGGAATCGGGCAAGCACTCGCCCACGCAGGCCCCCTCGGCGCACACGAACTCGCAAAGCTCCTCCTCGACGTACTCGGTCCCGTTGCAGCGCGTCAGCCGCTGGTCACCATCACATTGCAGTCGGTCCGGCGTGCAGTTCGTCGTGCAGCGACCGTCCTCACAGTTGGCCTCGCAGACCTCCCTGGTGGTCCACTCACCACCGTCGCACCGCTGCACGGCCCCGTCCCGGCAATCGCGGGCACCTTCCTCGCATGCCGCGCAGGCACCCGCGGTGCAGGCGATGGCGCAGGCCGCGCGGGACGCGCTCCAGAGCTCGTCCTCGCCGCAGAGCTGGGGAACGAGCCCGTCACACCCGACGGCGCCCGGCTGGCATTCTCCGCCGGTGTGCGCGCCACCATTCGTGGCGGCGCCCGCCCCGGCAGCGTTTCCACCTCCCCCGCCCAGAGCGCCCGGGTCGCCGCCAGTGCCGGGCTCCCCGGCTCCTCCACCGGTCGCTGTCTCGGAGGTGTCTACCTTGGTACTGCTGGTGCAGCCCGTGAGGGTCCCGCCGAGGACGCTGGCTAGAAAGGTCGCCAGTGCAACCGGCCCAATGTGCTTCAACATGCTGCCTCCGTCGCCGCCCTGCGCCTCGAACCTGAAGGCGAGTCGGCAGCCATCCGGTCTGCAATTTTCGCACCATGCGTGATTCGAGGCTGATCCAGCCCAGCACGGGCCACTCTCGCGGTGCTCTGCCGCCTCTCTCCAAATTCGAGGGACACCGCCAGCTGTCCACCGCACAACAGCTGAACGTTCACTGAACAATCCTGTCAGGCGCACGCGGGGACCGAGGAGCCGGCCTTGCGACCTGCCATCGTTTCGTTCCGGGCCCCGGTTCCGCTCGGTCGAACCGAACCGGGTTGTGGTCAATCGTTCGCGCCTTGAGCGAGGGGTCGCCCCCGGGCCTGCGCGTCCTGCCTGGACGCCACCGCGCGGTGTGCGAGGCTCGCCGCAAACTCAATGGCGCACCCCATCATGTCGTACCTCACCCATCCATCTTCGGCGGTGCTCTTGTGCCTCCTGTCGCTCAGCGGAACTGCGTGTCAAACGCCAGGGGGAGGCACCAGCTCGCAGAGCGGTCCCGGCGAAACCGGCGGCACAGACGCCGGTGGCGGCGGCACAGACGGGGGCACGACCCTGTCCCATTGCGCGGGGGTTGACGACCCGGCGCAGGGCTGCGGCGGCCTTCTTCCGACGCGCCTCGAAGGTGTGGCCCCGCTGTCTGTCTTCTTCGAGCCGACCTTCGACGAAAGTCGCGAGGCCTTTCGTACGCAAGTGGTTCACTGGAACTTCGGGGACGAGGGCGCAGGTCGCTGGTCGACAACCAACGGAAACAAGAACACCCACACCGGTCCCATCGCGGCCCACGTCTTCGAGACTCCGGGGACCTTCGTCACCACAGCCACCACAGTTGGACCTGACGGCGAGGACCTCACCCAGACCGCCACCATTGTCGTGAGCGATCCCGACGAAGTGTTTGCTGGTGAATCCACCGTTTGCATTTCTCGAACAGCGGACTTCGACGGTGCCCCGCCTGGCTGCAACGAAGTCGAAACCACGGATTTGGACGTAGTGCGTTCATACATTCAGCCCCGAGCGCGGGTTCTCTTTCGCAGAGGTGAATCCTGGCCGCTGCCGCGACCTCTTGTCATCAATGTCGCGGGACCGGGCCTGATCGGCGCCTTCGGCGAAGGAGAAGATCCCATCTTCAACCCCACCACGACGGCCATCAGCTTTGGAGACAGGTCTCCCCTCACCGCGAATGACTGGCGGATCACGGATCTGCAATTTGTTGGAGACGGCGCCAGCGCAGGTGGGATCGGGATCGGCGTTCAGACAAGCGACCTGTTGCTCCACAAGCTCACGGTGCGCAACGTGCACAACGCGGTGTCAGCTGGAGACTCGATCTTGAGCTACTGGAACGGCGAGGGCGAGGGGCCGCATGACATGCACGATGGGCTCACTCTTTCGGAGCTCGATGTTCGAGGCATCGTCGGCGGAAACGGTGGCAACGGTGTGTACATCGTGGGACGGCGCTTGGCCGTCATGGGGTGTCACTTCGAGGATTCCACCGAGGCCGAGCACGTGTGGCGCATGCCTCACGTCGAGAAGGGGCTACTCACTCAGAACGATGTTGCCAGAGCGGCGGTAGGCAAGCACCTGCTGAAGCTTCACGGACCGAGGTTTGATGACGGTCTTCTCGGCAACGGGCAGTACACTGAGCGTGTTCAGATTTCCGACAACATATTTCGTGCCGGTGTCGAGGCATGGCCCGTGGCAATCGGTCCGCAGAACGAAGCAAACGATGAACGGCTGCGTGACATCGTGCTGGAACGGAATCAATTCATCGCGGGCTCGTCGAATGCGATCATGGTCGACATTTGGGCGCAGTCCGTAACCGTGCGGAACAATCTCTTCGATGTGTCGACTTCGTCGGGCAACACGCGTTGTGTCGGGGTATCCCAAAGAGGCGTCGAACCGGCTCCCGTGAATGTGGATATCTACAACAACACGGCTTATTCGAGTTCGGATCGTACTATTACCTTGTTGCGAATGGATGGCGCGACCGAGTGCAGTGCGCAAAACAATCTGGTCGTATCGCTGGGCGGAATTGCTGAACTCGGTCTCGTGGGAAGCAACTCTGAATCCAACAACCTCGTCACCACCACGACGGCCTTCGACAGCGACGCGCCTTCGTCGCCCGAGGACTTCGTGCCTTCCGCCACAAGCCCCGCAGACGGCGCTGGCGTGCCGATTGCAGGCTTGGCAGAGGACTTCTTCGGAATAGCGCGACCGGAAGCTCCCGACATTGGGGCATTCGAGAACTAGAAAGCCCGAGCCCGAGCGGTTGGTTTGGTCACGAACTCCTATCTGGCCGAGGTGCGCTCAGATACACCGAGACCGCTGATCGCACCCTCGACAGGGAAGCCGATCCTCCAGCGTGAGCTCGATCACGCAGCGTGATGGATCCACGGGTGGATCAGCGACCGTTCTCCGCGTACTCGTAGAACGAGAACACACCATCTGCACCAAAATCGAAGTCCCCCTCGACCGGCACCAGGGCGCCGTGGCCCTGGTAGGCTCCGAGGTTTCGGACGCGCAGGCAAGGCTCCCCTGCCTCACAGAGACCGTCGCCGTCCCCAGCCTCCCCGGGCACATCGTAGGTCTCGATACCCAGTCGGTGGAACCTGGTGACGCAGGCCACCCCGTTCCACGCACCGGGATCGACCCAGTTGCACTCTTCCTCCGTTGCGGCATCCCAGACGTGGGAAACGACTCCGCTGGCGTCCGGCACCGGCAACGCGTCGAGCAGCGGGGATGGCGTTGCTGCCAGCGCGAAGTCGTAGATCTGGCAAGCGCCACCAACGCAGTTGCCCGCCGCGCTGCCGCTCGGGAAGGCCACCGTCGAGGCTGGTCCCCAGACGCGGTAGTCGTGCTCGAACGTCGCCCAGTCGAGCACGTCCAGGGCGGCGAACGGGGCTACGCCGCTGGCATCGTCAGCAAGGTTGGCCGAGTCGCTGACCTCACCCACGAACACGGAGGACAGATCGAGACCGTTCGTGACCGGAGGACATCCGCCACCGGGCAAATCGAAGCAATCGCCGGCACCGTTGCTGCCGACCAGCAGACCATCGACCACGTTGGGATTGATGGGATCGGTGGACTGCAGTCTGAGGCCGTGGTCACCGTTGTGGGCGAGCGCGACGTTCGCCAGCGTCGGTGCGGGGGTTGCGGGCTCCGTGATGGTGAGTCCGGTGATGCCGTTGCCGACACTGACGACCTGTCCCATGAACGCACCGGCAACCACGCTCGGACCACTGGCATTCAGTGCCACGGTCGCGTCCAGCACGACCTCATGACCGCCCCCCAGCAGGAGGCTGTGGCCACTCGATCCCACGACGACGACGTCGATGAGCCGATGGTTCGGAAGGCGTAGCCACATCGCGGCCTCCCCCTCGACCAAGTCGTTGGAGCCGCAATCGCTCATTCGAAGGTGTTGCAGGGTCATGGCACCCTGCTTGCTAGGGCCGGTCAGATCCTCGCTGTCCAACACGCAGTAGTCGAAGTCTGCCAGCACCGTGTCGATGACGCGATGGCGAGCCTCGGTCAACCAAACGCCGATGGAATCGTCGTTGAGCGAAGCGTCGTCGCGAACTCCCGTCGCAACCAAGCCCCGGAGCGTATTGTGGGTGCCTTCGACCAGCGCGCCAGTATGCGCGTTCGGGCAAACCGCGCCATCGACGAGCCCGTCGTCTCCGACCACGTTCAGACAGGTCAGGTCCCCCGGATCGTCCAAGTCGATGGTGACGTTGCGGACGACGTCGAGTGAGCCGTTGCTGCCCAGGTGTAGCGTGGCGTTGGACACGAGTTCCTCGGCGGTGTGCCGATCCCCGTCGATGCTGATGCCGTTGGCTTGAGTGCCATAGACCAAGCCGTCGCTCGAGTACTGGTCGAGGTAGAGGGTCCCGAGACCGAGGCTGCTATGACGGATGACATTGCCGTGTGACTCGATCGCAGCGAAGTCGCTGCCCGAGCGGATCCCGGAGACTCCCGCCGGTCCGGCGATGTCGACCTCTGCCCACTGGAAGTCGCCAGCCATGGCCACGTTGTAGCCGGTCCCAGGACTCGCGATGGTCACGCCAGGCGCCGTCACGTAGGCAGTTCGATCGGAAGTGATGCTGGCGCCGCCGGTGCCGCTTTCCTTCACGACGAAGATGCGGCCCTCGAAGTAGACGCTCGTGACGCTGCCGGTCAGGGGCAGCGCGACGATGGGGTTGGTCCACCAGGCAGACTCTGCGCTGCGATAGAGACTGCCGTTCGCCACCTCGACCGTCACCCTTAGGGTCTTCCAGGCCGGGTCTGTCGTGGCGTCGCCGAACGCGATGAGGTCGCGCAGTCCTGCGGCCGGCCTCAGCCCCGCACTGCGCACGACCACGGAGCTCGAATCGTCGCAGGTCCACTCGAACGCGCCAACGCTGTCCCAGATTCCGACCACGTCCGCGCAGTTCGTCAGAGCCGGAATTGCCATCTCGTGCAGTTCGGCAACGTGTACACAGCTCGCGTAGCCATTCATGGACGCCGGATCGCAAGGGGTGCCACTCGCGGAATAGACGCTGGCACCATCGTTCTGAATGTAGGTCATCCACTCGAGGCCGCCCGAGTACGCCGGGGCGACTACCAGATCGTCGACGAGCACCGGCCCGCCACCACCCGCTCCCGCGACACCCGCCGCGCCAATCGCGCCAGCGCCCCCGGCATCCGCCCCCCCTGTGCTCGCGCCGCCTGAATTCGACCCGCCCGTCCCGCCGCCGCCTGTCGCCGCGCCGGCTGCTCCGCCCGTGGCGGTCGCCGCGCCGGCTGCTCCGCCCGTGGCGGTCGCCGCGCCGGCTTCTCCGCCCGTGGCGGTCGCCGCGCCAGCTGCTCCGCCCGTGGCGGTCGCCGCGCCAGCTTCTCCGCCCGTGGCGGTCGCCGCGCCAGCTGCTCCGCCCGTGGCGGTCGCCGCGCCAGCTGCTCCGCCCGTGGCGGTCGCCGCGCCGGCTGCTCCGCCCGTGGCGGTCGCCGCACCAGCTTCTCCGCCCGTGGCGGTCGCCGCGCCAGCTTCTCCGCCCGTGGAAGTGCCTCCCGTCCGCTCAGGATCGTTCTTGCACCCCAGCAACACCAACAGACCCAGTAGACTCAGCCGCAGCGCTCCCCGTACCATGGCCCGTACGTAGGGCTCGGACCGCGAGGGTCGAGCCCCGCCGATCCATTTGCTGTGTGGAGCGGTCTAGGGAATGTTTTCAAAGCTCGAGCCCGAGGCTCGGCCGAGCACCCCCCTGGTTCATTCCAACACGACAGCAAACTCCACGCCCGACTCGAACGGCAGGGTGGTGTTGCTGATGTGGTCCTGTCGATCCAGGTACTCCTTGAACGGGCGCACTGCCGTCGCCGCCGTCAACATGTTGTCGGCGAGGATCACCGTTCCAGGGGTCAGCAAGCGCTCCACCAGCTGGAAGGCGTCGAGATAGCCGCTGGCCCAGATATCGATGAAGATCAACCCGAACGGGCCTTGCAAGTTCTCGATCGTCGAGAACACGTCTCCCTGATGAAGCTCGACGTAGTCGGAGAGCCCCATGGCGGCAACGCTGTCGAGCAGCGCCCTGCACTTGGTGGCCTCCAGCTCCGTTGCCACGACCTTGTCGCCACCCGTCAGACGCAGGGCTTCGGCGAAGTAGAGGGTCGAGGTACCCCGGGAGCTGCCGAGCTCGAGGATGTTCGTGATGCGCTTGGTCACGGTGAGCTGGAACAGGAACTCGCCCATGGCCGCTGAGACGGCCAGTGAGAGCTCGGGTGCCTGAATGGATATGCCGGTCTGTTCCAGCAAGGCACCCTGCTCCAGCGGTGGAAGCGAGGCGTAGCGGGCGGCGAGGGCTGCAAATTCAGCGTCAGTTCCTCGAAACTGCGCGCGAGCCGCCCGGAACGACTCGGCATCGCTCTGGGCATGCAGCTCCTCCAGGTGCTGGGCCAGGGTTTGGTTGCGTCGAATGGGGTTCATGGCGGGAAGGAGGTATGGCACGCGCGGCCCACGATGCCCACCCGCGCATCCGCGGTGTCATTTGGGGACCGGAGGCATCACTCCAGAAGCGGCCAGGGAGCGAGGCCGTAGTCGAGCTCGTGATACTGCTCCTGCTTCAACCAGAAGGCTGCCCCATCGTCGAGGATCACGGGGGCGTGACCGGGCACCGCGATGACGTTGAACCCTCCCTTGTGGCGCCACATCGTTGCACCGGATCGGTGATCTGTGGGACCCAGAAGGACTGGCGATCCATCGGCGGTGACGCAGTAGATCCCGAACCACTTTGAAGCGAAGAGCGCTTCGTCGTGCTCGGCGACGGCGTAGGAATCGACGAGGAGGAGAGCAGCTTCGGAGTCCTTGCTCGTTGCCAGATACCAGCTGGCGATGAAGTGGGACCGGGAGCGTCCCCCGGCTCGTGGGCGGAAGGGTGGAAGCTGCCACCAATGCTGTGGAAAGGTGCTGCCCGTTCGGCGGCGAAACCGCTCATAGCGAGCGTTGACGGCATCGACCAGCGGTGCTTCCGCGAGCCGCAGGAGGGCGCGCTCGACCAGTCGCACGTCCTCTTCGACAGGAGGCTTTCCAAGCTCTCGCAAGTCCCAGGTTCGCAGGGTGGTCGGGGGGGCCACCACGGCGCGCCACACGCCGTGCAAGTCGCACGAGTCCGTGATGATGGGCGCGGCCAGGAAGACATCGCCATCACGAAAGAGCACGTCAATCCGCTCCTTCGGGTGCTGATTCATGCTGACCCCCTGCTCGTCGGCCCATGCCTGTGCCGAGATCTCTCCGAGGCTGGCCCAGCATATCGAGTCATGGCTGATGAGCGCGACTTGCCCGTTGCGGACTCGCTTCAGTCGCGTGGGCAGGGTGAGCGGATCGATCCGCTGCTCGGCCAGGTAATACTCGCTGTGGTCATCGGGCTCATGGGTAACCCGGGGCACCCCCAAGCGCCGTACGCCGTGCAGGCTTCGGCTCACCACGACCTTTCCATCGAGGACTGTCGCCAGCTCGATGGGGTAGGATTCATTGAGGTGGCAGACGGGGTCCGCGGAGGGCTCCTCGCTGGAGACCGTGCTGGTCTGCGCCTCGGGGGGGACTGCCGCAGTCGCTGAGGGCCGAAGCGGCGAAACAGAAGCAACCCCGTTGCGCGTGGGAGCTGGCGGGACGCTGTGCGACGTGCATCCCCAGCCAGCCAGGAGAACGAGCGAGAGGGGCAGCCAGTGCTCCTGGCAACCGGTGACCATGGTCACAAACCAGTATCACTCCCCGAACTCAGTTAAAATACCGCCGTATCGTGCTGGGCGTGGTCAAGTGTCCCCGGCCCGCCCCCGATGGGGTCAGTCGTAGTTCACCGTCTTGTAGAGCTTGATGCGGTTCACGCGACCAGCCTCGAACCAAAGTTGCAGGTCGTCTTCTCCTCCGCCTTGCGGAGCCACGAGCACGGAGGTTTCGAGGCGTAGCTCGATCGCGTAGTGCCGTTCGAGGATCTGCTCGACTTCCTCACGGGAAAGGCCAATGCGCAGTCCATGGGGGCCGACTCCGGCGTAGGGCGCCTCCGCGTAGATGGCATCGACGAGAGGGTCCGGGTCGTTCTGAAATCGGGAGTCGATGATGATGGTGACTCCACCGGGGTAGTGAACGATACTTGCGTCCGAGCCCGGCACGCCGGACCGCTCCTCGGACGAGGGATCGCCGAAGCGTCGCGTGACCGCGCTCACCCGATCGACACCGGGCACGATGCCTTCGAAGTGTGCAAACGGCTCGAAATCGTGGGCTGGTCGCGGTGGCGGCCGCTCGGGATCCGGGGAGGGATCGGCCTCCGCTGGTTCGACGCCTGGCGACGCGATCACCGGCGTCTCGACTGTCGCCGTGCTCGGCGTCGGCGTTTGCGAGCAACCCACCGTGACGATCAGGAGGGGAAGGCACCATCGGTTCGCGAGTACGGCGAGCACGCACCCAAGCTCGCGGATGGTCAGACCCCGGTCAAGTCCCGAGATGGCGTGGAGCATGGAGAGTCGAATTCTGGGTCGTTGGTCCGATCCGCGACTACGGCGCGACGTGCGCTTCCCACATCTCGTCGGCGAACTGGCTCGAGTGGTGCCCGTCGTTCGTCGAGGTCCCGTGCAGCAGGGGAAAGCGACCGGTACCGTCACTCGCATCGGTGTCCGCGATGCAGCCCCCTTCGCCGTCGGGGCCGTAGGTGACGCCATAGTGGGTGTCCCAGTTGACGGTGGTGTCACAGAAAGCATCCTCGCCAGTGCACACCTCGGGCTCGTTGGCCGTGGTGCAGGGCTCGCCAGCGCCCTCACCACCGGCGCAGATGCCGTCGGGTGGAGCGCAGGGGTCGGGCTGGGTCCACGCGCCGTGGTCGACCCAGCGATCCACGTAGGTGAGGAACGCCTCGTGATTGAACACCGGGACGAGCTCTGGCATGAGGCGCAGGGCGGTCGCCGTCGCCTTCCAGTTCTTCGCCGTGCAGCAGAACTGGTAGCTTCCCCCCGGGCGATGCCCGCCGTCGATCATCTCGTAGGGGTCGATGATCGTTCGTGATCCCGTGTCGAAGACCAGGTTGGTCCAGTAGGCCTCCTCCGTGTTCGGCGTCTGCCCGAAGAGCACGACGTCCGCCGCCTCCGAGAAGTACATCCCGCCGTTCTCGCCAAAGACGTCGCGCCCCGAGCTCGCGAGCGCGTCCATCATCTCCGTGTCATCGAGCAACACCGCAGCCACGACCGCGGGGAGCTTGCGCCCCTCGCCGTGTCCGCCACCGGGGGGCCAGGTCACGCCGCCGAGCATCATGTGGTAGATGTCGATGCCGTCGTTGAGGTAGCGCGCGAGCGCTTCGGCCTTGGCCTCGGGCGTCCCGGTCGTCATCAGCGCCACGGCGGCTCCCGCGTTGCGGCTGGCGATGGTCGCGCCGTAGTCGGGCATGGCGTCGGACGGGTGTAACGGGCGACCCGTCCAGCCCAGCTTGTGATCGAGCTGGACGATGGCGTAGTCGGCCGCCACGTCGGCGAAGCTCGGTGTAGACTCGGTCGGTTGATGCTGGGGGAGCAGCTCGACCCGGAGATCTGCCGTCGAGTAGAGCGGCTTTTCCTCCCCGAAGTAGGGGGGGCGCAAGACGGTGCGCCCCTCGTCCGGGGGCACCTCGTCGAGCACGGTGAGCACCGACGCGCTCTGCGTGCAGGGGCGACACTCCGTGTCATCGAGTGGCTCGAGCGACAGCGACTTCACCAGCGATTCCCCCGGCAGCGCCTCGTAGGGCAGCGCGGGCACTCGGGAATCGTCGTAGTCCGCGATGCGCGCATCGAACCCCTGGGCAACGGGGTCGCTGGGGTTGACCTCCCAACCGTGCCGCCCGCCGGAGAACCGCGGCGCAATGTCCGTGACCGTGAGCGGTCCGATGACCCAGTAGTGACCATTGGCGAAGCGGCCGTAGCGCACCGGCTCGTCGAACGACCAGGTGATGCCGTGCTCGGCGAGCTGGTTGGCACGCTCGCCATCGTCGTAGAGCGGTTCCTGGTCGTCGTCGCGCTGCGAGCTCGCACCGCATCCGGCACACACCAACACCAACGCCATCGCCGCGAAATCTCGCACCCGCGCCACCTCCACGCCGCATTCTAGCCGGCCACGCATCCGTTGCCGAGCCCGAGCCGAGCCCAACCAGCGGAATCGGCTCGGGCTCGGCGGTCTCGTGCGAAATCGCCCTCCAGTTCCGACTCCCGTCTGGGAGCGTTCCGATGACGAACCCTGCCATCCCCAAGACTGCGCTCTTGCCTTGGCGTCGTGGCTGGATGATCCGCGAAGACTCGGCGCTCGAGACGCGGGCGTACTCCAGGCCACCTTCTCCGGGAGCTGGTTCCGAGTACCCTACGGGTGAGCGACGGACAGAAGCATGGACACCCGACACCTGATCGACCTCATCATGCAACAGACGACGGTCCTGATCGCGCAGCTCTCGACCGCAGCTGGCGTACGCGCGCCACTCGCTCACGTTGCAGACCAGGTATTCCTCGATCTCACGACTGCCATCGAAGCCCAGGGCAAGAGCAAGAAGGTCGTGGCCGACATGTTCGGACTTGCGCTGCGCGGCTACCAGAAGAAGGTGGCGCGGCTTGCTGGCGAGACCCAACGACTGCAAAAGACCCTGTCCGAAGCGATCATCGAGTTCGTGGACCAACAGGGGAGCGTCAGCAAGTCGCGGACCAGGGAGCGGTTTGCGGCGGACGGGGAGCGCGAGGTGCTCGGTGTGCTTCGGGATCTGGTGGACAATGGCACGCTCTACTCCACGGGGCGGGGTGAGGGCGCGGTCTACGGACTCACCTCACCCAAGGACCTGAAAGCATTGTCTGCAGAGAGTGCCGCCCAGGCCCTAGAGAACCTCGTGTGGCTGCGCCTCTCTCGAGGAGGAGCGATGAGTATCCCCGAGCTTGGAGGCGAGCTCAGGGCCACGCCAGAGGCCGTTGCCGAAGCTGTCCACACACTCGTCGAACACGGCAGGATTCACCCTCGCGACAGTGAAGGGACCCTCACTTACGAGGCGGGGCCCGTCCACATCCCCGTGGGCAGCTCGGCGGGATGGGAAGCCGCGCTCTTCGACCATTTCTACGCGGTCACCCGCGCACTGGCGGCCAAGGTGAGCCGTGGATTGACTCGCTCGAGCGTTCACGATCTGATCGGGGGCAGCACGCTCATCTTCGAGGTCGAACCCACCCATCCACACTACACTGAAGTGACCGGCCTTCTCACGCGAATCAGAGAAGAGGTCAACGACGTGTGGCTCCGCGTACGAGCACACAACGAAGCGTTCCCCCCTGACGAGAAGAACAAGACGCGTGTGACCTTCTACTTCGGCCAGAACGTGGAACCACCGGATACTGACGGAGAGGAGTAGAGCCGATGAAACGCTTCGGAGTTGGATTGGTAGCGACGTCGTTCGTGGGTGGTCTCGTGCTCGTCCAATGCGGGGGCATCCAGTCGACGTCCAGCGACACCAATACGAACTGGCTGCAGCACTGCGAACTCACCACGGACTGTCCTGACGCGCTCGAGTGCGTATCGGGTGTCTGTACCCGTTTCTGCAACACCGGACAGGACTGCGACGGGTTGGGTGGTGACGCCGTGTGCAGTTCGGACATGACGCAAGGTGCGAGCGCCTGTACGCAAGCTTGCGCTGCGGTCTCGGAGTGTCCTGGCGCGCCGAACGCATGGACGTGTCAGAAGCAGGCGTGCGTTCCCGTCGTGGGTTCGGACACGAGCGAGGGGGGAGCAGGCAACCTGGGCGGCACGGGTGGCACCCAGCCGACCGGCGGCGCCCAGCCGACCGGCGGCGGCAGTAGCGGTGGCGACGCGCAAACGACCGGCGGCGACAGCACGGGCGGTACACAAGCGGCCGGTGGTACCAGCGGAGGCGGCGCGGTGACCATCTCCGGCAGTGGCGGCGACACCGAGGATCTCGCTGGCGGCAGGGCAGGCGATCCAACTGACCCATCTGGTGGAATCGGTGGCGATGGTGGCAACGCCGGTGGCTCGGTGTCTGGAGGCAGCGGCGGACTGGGGGCCGCCGCGTGCGAGGCGCTGAGCCAGGCGATCTCGACGGAGACCAGCGGCGCCCACGCGTGCACTGCCATCGTACGACTCGCGTACGAGACCCGTGGGTTCCTCGGGTTCCAACTGCTGTGTGCTCCCTACGCGCAAGTTGACGAGGTCACCGCGCAGCAAACCGCAGAAGTTGACACCGGGTACGGCCTCGGCGCCACCGTAATGTCAGGAGCAGATCCACAAGACGAATACGTCTTCTACGAAGAGCCGACGGACTTCGGCGGCGTCGGCGTGGTCAGCGTTCGCAACGGGATCACGGTGTTCGGTGGCAGTGTCGTCTGGGCCGGTACGGGCGAGATCACCTATCCCACCAGCTGGCGACCGGCGAGCGAACTGGGCCCAGGCTGCACTCCCATGGTCAACACCGGACCACCGGCCACGCGCGGGATCGACCTGTCTCATGGGGAGGGAGCGATGGACCAGACCCAGATCAACGCTGTCATGGATCAGGTCTGGGTGACGGCCCTTGCCGACGGCATGTGGTTGAACCAGTACGTCTTCGACGCCATGGTCCTGCTCTATCCTCGGTCGGTGGGGGCAATGAACCCGGCCACCACCGAGTGGATCGTCCTGATCAACTTTGGGTGGCTCGAGTGACTCGCTGAAGGGGCGGTCATCGGTCTCTGGTGAAAGTCTCGTTCAGAGCTGCCCAGCTCTCGTCACAGGAGGGCAGAGCAGTCGGCGAATTGGGTCTCGCCTCACTCATCGGTGGAGGCGTCGCAGGTGTCTCCTCCCCAGTGGACGATCTCGTAGTCGATTCCTTGCGTTGTCGTGACGGCCAGCACATTTCGCTCGCCGGACTTGACGAAGTCTCGATCGAAGGTGCGGGTGGCGAGGATGGTGTCCCCCGATCCCACGACGATTTCCACGCGCTTGCGGTCGCTGCTCTCTTCGAGCCAAAGGTCTCGCCCCTCGTCCTCGAAATTGCCCTGTGAGTCGAGCCCACGCTCGAGCACGATCCCGCAGCTGGCCTGCGGATCAGGAACTCGCTCGCCACCCTCCATCTGGTAGATCCGCTCCATCAGGTAGAGGTCGGAGCCGCAGCCCAGCAGTGTGGTGGATACTGCCAGTGTGCCGATGAGGGTGCAGGTAGCTCGAAGCATGGCTTGTATCTCGTTTCCTCTCTGGACCTTGCCCTCGTCCCGCGAACAGATCGACCCGAAGTAGGGAACCATGCGAGGCTCTCGCCCGGGTGAGCCCCGCATGGTGACGAGCTCAACACAAGTGAGCTCTGGGGATAAGCGAAAATCGGCACGCGCGGCTCGCTCACGCCGCCGCGGTGGGTCCGAGCGCGTCTGGACACGGTCGCAGCCGCGGGAGACTATGGCAGAATGACGCGGGCAATGAGGGAGGGCCTTGGCCCTGCGCGGGCACGTTCGGGGCAGCCATGAGTCAGGGAGATCCTCGCGAAGCGCACGGCGATCGAGAAGCCTACGTTCGCTTCCTCGAGGCCATGGACCGGGTTCAGGGATCCATCCGTGGCGCTCGGTCGATGGAGTACATGCTCGATGCCGTCTTGGGTGAAGTACTGGACATCCTAAACTGCGACCGCGCTTGGCTCATGTTTCCGTGCAACCCTCAAGCCTCCTCTTGGCGGGTGCCGACCGAGCGGACACGCCCGGAGTACCCGGGCGCGTTTGCCAAGAACGAGCCAATGCCGATGACGGAGGAGATGGCGGCCGCCTTTCGGCTGATGCTCGAGAGCCCCGTTCCAGTGATCTTTCACCCTCGGCAGGGGCTGCCTTTGCCCGATTCGGCGCGAGAGTACTCCGTGCAGTCATCGATGAACGCGACTCTGTACCCTCACGTTGGTGACGCTTGGCTGTGGGGAGTCAGTCAATGCTCCTACGCACGCGAATGGACGGCTGAGGAGCAGCGGTTGTTCGCGGAGATGGGCTACCGCGTCGCCGATGCGCTCAGCGCCGTGCTGTCCTACCAGACGCTGCAAAGGAGCGAGCAGCGGTATCGACACCTGCTCGAAGCCATGACGGACGGGGTTGCCATGATCGACCAGGACGGCGTGGTCTTGCATGCCAACGGACAGTTGGGAGTGCTGCTCGGTCTCAGCCCAGCCGAGATCAGGGGTCGGCGCCTCGCGGAGTTTCTCGTCGAGCAGGAGTCGAGCCCACTGCGGGAGGGCGAATCCCAGCTGACGTACTGGCGTCGCGCTGACGGCGGGCGAAGCGTGGCCCTGCTCTCCCTCAGACCCGTATGGTCCGGTAGCGGTACCCGCGAGGGAAGTCTCGTCATCGCAACGGACTACTCCGAACGGCAGGAAACCCAAGCCAAGCTGGATCGTTTGGTCCAGATCGTCGAGGCAACGAGCGACATGGTGGCGACGGCCACGATCGACGGGCACGTCAGCTACATCAATCCCGCGGGTGCGCAGATGCTGGGAATCGATGCGACGAGCGAGCTGGGACGAATCGCGGATGCACACCCGGAGCGGTCGTACGAGGTCGTTCGTGAGGAAGGGCTCCCGGCCGCGAAGCGTGATGGCCTATGGCGCGGAGAAACGACTCTGCTCGCTCGTGACGGCAGGGAAATCCCGACGTCCCAGGTGATCATGGCCCATCGTGCAGCCAACAACGAGGTGGAGTACTTCTCCACCATCGCGCGTGACATGTCCGAGGTCGTGCGGACGCAGCGTGAACTGGAGCGCATCAAGACGCTGCTGGAAGCCGTCATCGCGCAGTCGCCCTTGGCGGTGATCATCGCTGGTCCGGACGGAACCCTCTCCCACATCAACGCGGCTTGCTACGATCAGCTGGGGATGTCCCCCAACGGTCCATTTCGCCCTGGATGCCAGCTTCATGAGCTGAAGCCCAACTGGCAGGATTTCGATCGCGAAGGCAACCAACTCTCCCTGGAGGAGCTGCCACTGTCCCGCGCCCTCAGGGGGGAGTTCACGGCTGGACAGGAGCTCCGGGTAGTGCGGCATGACGGAACGGAGCGCTGGGAAATTGCGCAGGGGGTACCCGTGCGCGACAGCGGAGGGGCGCTCGTTGCCGCTGTCTCCTTCTACTTCGACGTTACCAACCTGAAGAGCACGGAGCGAGAGCTGTTCCACGCTCAGAAGATGGAAGCGATTGGGCGGCTCGCTGGCGGGGTGGCGCACGATTTCATCAACATGCTCACGGGTATTCTCGGATACGCGGAGCTCATCCTCTCCGATCTCTCGCCCGATGACTCGGTGCACCGGGATGTTCGCGACATTCACCGCGCGGCAGAACGGGCCAGCGTGTTGACCACCCAGCTCCTCGCGTTCTCGCGCAAGCAGCTCATCTCTCCCGAGGTGGTTCAGCTGGACTCCGTGCTGGACAGCTCCGAGAAAATGCTGCGGCGGATCATCGGAGAAGACATCGCGGTGGTGGTCAAACCTGCCGTGAACCTCTGGCCCGTGTGTGCTGACGTGGGTCAGGTCGACCAGGTCCTGGTCAACTTGGCTGTCAACGGGCGGGACGCAATGCCCTCCGGCGGCGTTCTGTCGGTGGAGCTCTGCAACACGACGCTAGATGAAGAGTACGTGAGATCGCACGTCACGGCACGCGCGGGAGACTACGTGGTACTGACAGTGCGCGACACGGGGTGCGGGATCCCTCCCGAGATCCAGGAACGCGTCTTCGATCCGTTCTTCACGACCAAGCCACCAGGTCAGGGAACGGGACTGGGGCTATCCACCGTGTACGGTATCATGCAGCAGAACGGCGGGTTCGTTCGAATCCTCTCCGAGGTCGGAGTTGGAACGACAGTCAAGGCATACTTCCCCCGGACCGAAAGTGCATCGCGCCCGAGGACCGAGTCCGAGCTGGCCCGTCCCACTGGGGAGGGCCAGCTCATCCTTCTCGTGGAAGACGAGGAGATGGTCCGCAAGTTCACGCAACGCACACTCGAGCGTGCTGGGTATCGCCTCTTGACCGCTGCGAACGGCGAGGAGGCGCTCGCGCTGTCGGACCAGCACGATGGCCCCATCCACTTGCTCCTTACGGACGTCGTCATGCCCCTCATGAATGGCCCGGAGCTCTACGAAAAGCTCCACAAGAGACGGCCAGCCATTCAGGTGGCGTACATGTCCGGCTATGCCGACGACGTCGTTGCGCGCCATGGGACGTTGACCAACGGATCGCGCTTCCTGCACAAGCCGTTCAAGATCGACGCATTGCTGCGCCTGGTTCGGACAGCTCTCGACGAGAGCGCGCCAGCGTCGCCGTAGCCCTGCTTGGACGACTCGGTTCGAGGTGGAGGTCCTCGCCCTCGCTGATTCCGTGCGGGCGCGAGGCAGGTCGGCATACCTGGTTCCGGCCCGACTGCTCCCTTGCCCCTTGCCCTACCCTCCACCCGTTCGAGCCGGCACGCGCCGCTCTACCTGGTGGTCGCCGATCACCTCAGCGCGTTCCGGGACCACGTCCGCGAGCAGTGGGCTGGCGTACTTCGACGTGCAGCGTCAGCACCCGCCGTCGCTCGGCACCCGCGCGCAGATCCCGGTCCGGTCGAAAGTCCACTCGGTAATGTACGGCATGTCGCAGCTTCGGCCTTCGTAGCGGAAGAGTCGGTGGCTGCCGTCGCGCTGCAGGACGACCCCTACGTGCAGCATGGTGTCCTCGATGGGCAGCAGCCCGACTTGCTCCGTGCAGGACGCCGCGGCGTGATCGTGATCGATGGATGGGCTCACGCTGTCGAGCGGGACCACGAGGATGGTGTTGGGCTGCAGACGGCAAAGCGGAGACGATTCCTCTCCGTGCTCATCGACATTTCCGTACACCACCCCTGCGGCACCTTGCGCGACTCTGGTGGCGGCGAGCAGTCCGGGCGTATCTTCTGCCGGAAACGTGTCGGGAAGCGCGAGAAACTTCAGGCTCGAGACCTCCGCACGAGCTTCTGCGAGCCACGATCTTGCTACTTTGGGGCGGCGGAACAACCCCGCCACGAGCAGAATGCCAGCGCCATCCTTTCGCTCCGGATCGATCTGGTCGGTGTGAACCACGACGGGATAACCAAGTGGTAGCCCCAGCGGCTCGAGAGATCGGAGCGCTCGCTCAGCCTCGGCGGGACTAGCGAACGGACCCAAAACCGCTGCCGCAGTGGGCGCGGGACAGTCGTCGCAGAGCCAGTCTCGCTGTGAGGATGTGAAGTGATGAGGGGGGAGGAGCACATCGTACCACCGCGCTGTGTCACAGAAGAGCTCATCGGTATCGCGGCGCAACGCGCAGGTGCGTCGCCAGTAGACCGCCGCCTCGTCGAGGTCGGCAGTGAGTCCAGCCTTGCCGCCATCGAGCAGGAGCGCGGTCTCATAGCAGCCATCCACTTCGCCGATGGCGCAGCGCTGACGATACAACGAGAGGGCCCGCCGCGACTGGGGCGGATCGAGCTCCAGGCAGGCAGCGGCTTCCCGCTGCTCGCAGCGCGCCGACAGCAGCTCATTGGCGCGCGCCGTGTCAGGCGGTGACAGCCATTGGCAGGCTCCTACGTCCCCTGCCTGGCAGCGCTCCCGGCGAAGCTGGTTGGCTCGCATCGATAGTGCGTCGGACTTCTGTTCGTCCTGATTCACGTCCCAGCCATGCAAATACAGAGTCGCGGCATCGTCGCAAGCACTGGGCCAACCGAGCTCACACGCGTGCTCTACTTCGTTGGCGGCGCGTGCGTGAGCATCCCGTGTCTCCTCCACGGTGGCTTCATCGTCCCGGCCACGCAGATAGAGGGCGTGGTCGTAGCAGGCTTCTGGGTGCCCAAGATTGCAGGCTGTCTGCAAGAGCTCCATCCCCCGTGCGCCGGACCATGACGGCCAGTCGCTCCGTAGGTGGTACTTGCCGAGCAGGTGACAGCTGTCTGCGTGGTCCTGCTGGCACGCCCGAGCGAGCAGTTTCGCCGCACCCTCGTAGTCCCAGTGGCGCTCGGCGAGCGCACGTCCCGCCGTGAAGAGCTTCTGGGGATCTTCTTCCACCCGCGGCGTGGATTTTGGCGGCTCTCGTCCCAGCCCATCTGGTAGCGCCGCCACCTGGGTCGCGCCGCCACAGCCGGTGGTTGCGCAAGCCACGAACAGCGCGAGGCTCGTCCGCTGCCACGTTGGACTCATTGGGCGATTGTAGTGTCCATCACCTGCACTGATGAACATTTCCGTCTTTGACCTTCCTCGAGTGAGGGGCAAAGTCTTCGAGAAAGCTCCAGTCCTCAAGTGGGCTGGCGGGCACCGTCGTCGGCTTCGCCTCCCGGCTGCGTTGCCGCCCAAGCGCCGAACTCGCCTGCGCAGAGCGCGGCACGGGGGGGCTCGCCCGCGGGACGGGCGCGGGTTGCGCCGCGTCCAGCGACCCAGCTGATGGGTCTGTCACCCATCCCGCCGGATAGTGTGACCAGTGCTGCCAGTGTCACCCATGTCCCCGGATAGAAGCGTCACCCATGTAGCCGGTTCGTACCGGGACACGGGAATGCCCATCAGGGACACGGACTTGCCCATCAGGGACACGGGAATGGCCATCAGGGACACCCTGGTTGACCGGTCGGCCGCCGCGCATCAATCGTGAACGTCATCCTGCGTGCTGCTGCAGCCACTGAATCGCCTCGTGCTCCGAGGTGAAGAGTTTCGTCGGCGTCACGGGCTTGTTGATCCCCATGAAGAAGTTGCCGATGACCGAGCTCAGGCTGGAGGTGACCAGCATGGCGGTGGCGCGTTCGTACTTCGCCGTCTCCGGCCCCGCGTAGTAGAGCCGCGCGGCGCGGCTGATGGATTTCAGGTGGGTGATATCCAGCAGACACGGGGCGGGCTTCCCCCCGGTCAGGTCTCGCAGTGCCTCGATGGTCTCTCGCGCGGCCTCCAGTGAAATTTCGGCACCCGGCTTGGTGGTGAACTTGACGATGCCGTCCGCTCGGAGCTCCAGAAACTGCACCGAGGTCTCCACAGTCTTGGTGATCATGATCCCCTCCCGACGTCGATCGTACCAACAACGGAACCGGGGCGCACCCTCCCCAGAAAGGGGGCAATGATCGGAGAAGTTCCCCTTCCGCGTCATCATCGAGCGATCGACCCCGCGGATACGCGACCCAGCAGCGCGGATGGTTGTTGTGTCTGTGCCCTGCGCGACCGACGACCGTCATGTGGCCAAGTTCGAGCGGCTCGAAGGCATCGGTCGGCGCCGGAAGGCCGTGGGTTCCAGGGCGTGGTTCCTTGCGGCTGGTTCGGCTATCGTCGTTGACTGAGTCCGGCTTCGAGCAGGTTCCGGCTGACCCCGGCTTTGCCGCGTTCATGCGTGAGCAGGGGGTGGAGCCCGCAGACGAGTACGCGGCGGACACTCCGGCCGTGCTGGCACAACTGTCGGTGTTTCGCGGACAGCTGGCCTTCTCGGTTCCCTCCTCGCCTCGCGCCGAAGCTTCCATCGAGCTCTGCGCAAGACTGGCTCGCGCGGTCGCCGACGAACACAACCTCGGGTACTACGATCCACAAGAGGGAGTCACCGACTACTGAGCGGGGACTGGGCGCGCGGTCGAGCCGGACACCGAACCCGACTGGCAGAGCCGGCGCGCAGGGCCAGCCGAAGGCTTGACGATTTACGGCTCGGTTCGACCGCGGTAACCGCGACGTCGACCCCATGTGGCCCACGCCCCGAGTCCGTGCACGCTGCCGGCGATCGGTTCAGGGTGCCGGCGGGACGGTGATCGGGCCCCAGGGTGCAGCGAGTTCGTCCTGATCGAGGCGAGCGCGAGTGGCG
>JBNLDK010000245.1:0-6543 GCA_050304295.1 Polyangiaceae bacterium | reverse complement strand
CTCGTTGCAATCGTTGGAGGGCACATGGGACGGAAGGGTGACGGTCCTCCCGGATCCATCACGATCCGACGGGGTCTGGAGCAGATCGTACCTGCCGCCAGGGTGCTCGCCGTAGCGAGGACTTCTGGCTAATGGTCAGCTCGCGAAAGACCCCAAACATGTTGACCCGCTGCCGGAGGCGCGCCAACAGCGCAAAGGCTGCTTTCTTGGCGTTGAAGGTGCAGTTCTCTGCTTCCTCACACGGCCGCAGTGGCTCAGGCCCTCTGATCGTGTCCTCGTGTTGGAAGCTCAGCGGGGCGCAGCTCGCGGTATTTTGGCACTGTTCGCAGATAGTTGACGTTGCGGTGTCGTTGCGGACCAAACGTCCAACAGGTGTCCACTCGCTCCCGCGCGCGTCGAACTTGATTCCCAGCACACCGCCGCAGACACTGGAAGGGCTTCTCACGCACTCACAGATACGCTGCGCGAAGGCCACATCGGGGTCTGTGTGCTTGCTGAGTTCAGGCTCGGCGATGCCGTCGATGGTTACGGCTGTCAGGAGTTCTTTCAGTGCTTGACGGAAGTCTCGGTGAGTATCCGTAGCCTCTGCAGCGCGACGTTGGTAGAAGACGACTCGGAGCCACGCGCCAGACGTGGGGAA
The DNA here is from genome assembly GCA_050304295.1 of Polyangiaceae bacterium. Lineage (GTDB taxonomy): Bacteria > Myxococcota_A > Polyangia > Polyangiales > Polyangiaceae > JAFGBI01. Next base: position 5,903 of record JBNLDK010000245.1, on the reverse strand, counting down.
CTGGGGCTCGAGTCGATCAGCAATTCCCGCGGCGCGCGCGCGTACGGCGGCGTCGGCTGCCCCCGGCGACGAGGACCGGCGACACATCTTCTTCCCCCATCGGGTAGCCGAGCGCACGACCCAGTGGGAGCGGGGCAGCACCCCGATGACGCGGCTGTCCTTCACCGACGACTACGACGATGTCGGCCAGCCCCGGCGGGTGACCGCCATCGCGGTGCCGAAGGGTCGCGACTATCGCCAGCGGGATGACGCCAATCCAAGTGGTCCATACCTCGCTACCCACACCCACACGGTCTTCGCAAAGCGCCCACCGGGTGGTTCGTACCTGGCCGATCGCGTGGCGCGCACAACCGCGTTCGAGATCCAGAACGACGGCACGTCGAGCGCCGAGGAACTGCACGCCGCCGTGCTCGAGGCCGACCCGGCGGCAGCGCTTGCAGCACTGAACGCCGGCTTGAGGGTCATCGGACAGAGCCGGAGCTACTACGACGGTGCTGCGTTCGAGGGCCTTCCCGAAGGTGAGCTAGGCGCTCACGGCGTTGCAGCGCGCGCCGAGACGCTGGTGCTCACGCCCGAAATCCTGCAGGACGCCTATCGCAGCGAGGACCCGCAGCCCGGCGAACCGGAGCTGCCCCCCTACCTGGTGCCGGACGGGCCAGCACCGTGGACGGCTGACTACCCCGAAGTCTTTCGAGATGGGGTGCCAGCACTCGGTGGATATAGATTCCATCCAGGTGGACCCGACCTTGAGGACGTGCGCGGGTACTTCGTCCAGACTCAGCGGGCCGAGTACGATTTTCACACGGACCCCGAGGGTCGCGGTCTTCCCGTGCGCAGCCGGGACCCGTTCGGCCACGAATCACGCATCGCCTACGACGAGTTCAGGCTGCTGCCGGTCAAGACTAGCGAGACGATCGACGGGATTGTGCTCGCGGTGGAGGCCGAACAGCTCGACTATCGTGTGCTCGGTCCGAAACGGGTCAAGGATCCCAATGGGAACCGCACGCACATACGCCACACGCCGCTGGGGCTGGTGCGGAGTCTGGCGGTGTTGGGCAAGGAGGGCGACGAAGCGGACACCGAAGCCGTGCCCGGAACGCGCTTCGAATACCAGCTGGCGCCGGTCGATCCAAGCGACCCTGAGCCGCTCTCCGTGCGCCGCATCGCTCGCTGCTATCACGCGCTGGATGCGTCGGTTCCAGCGGCAGCCGACCGCGACGAAACCATCGCCACCGGTCGAGTACACCGACGGCTTCGGACGGCTCCTGCAGACCCGCACGCAGGCCGAGGACATCGCTTTCGGCGACGAGCGCTTCGGGAACGAGGTACTCGCCCCCGACCAGGCCACGCCACCGCCCGCCCTGGTCGAAGCGCGCCGGGTCGAGGACCGGGTGGTCGTCAGCGGCTGGCAGACCTACGACAACAAGGGGCAAGTGATCGAGAAGTTCCAGCCCTTCTTCCATGTCGGGTTCGACTACACGCTGCCAGCCGAGAACGCCCTGGGCCAGAAGGTCACGCAGTTCTACGACCCGCGCGGGCAGGTCGTCCGTACTCTCAACCCGGACGGCTCCGAGCAGCGGGTCGTGTTCGGGGTACCGGCCTCGTTGGACGACCCGGACGTGTTCGAGCCGTCGCCGTGGGAGACGTTCACGTACGACGAGAACGACAACGCCGGACGCACGCATCCCCTCGACTCGGTTGGCTATCACGACCACTGGAACACCCCGGTTCACGTCGTGCTGGACCCGGAGGAGCTGCGCGCCTTCCTGGAAGGTCGCGGACCCGACGAAAAGGCACTTCCGACGGCCAAGCAGCTGGCCGATTCGATCTTGAGCAGTGGTCGAGGGACGCATCGACCGACGGCCGACGGCGATCGGGATCGCGATGATCCCGCGAAGGGCTGCTGACCGCTCGGGGCGTGTCATACTCGGAAGGATTCGAATGGGCACCATCTATCCTCGCGGCAACCGCCTCTGGATCGGCTTCAAGGACGCTGACGGCGAGTGGAAGTATCGATCGACCGGGCTGAAGGTGGGTGAGGAGAAGCTCGCCCAGCAGGCCCTCGACGAGGTGGAGCGCCGGATCACTGCCGGTGTCGAGGTGGTGGGCACCAGCACGGACCATGTGACGTACAACCAGTACCTCGACCGCCGCTGGCTACCGCGTCGTGAGGCCCGCGAGATCCCGAACCTGCCCAACGACAAGTCCCGCCTGCGTGACTGGGTGCGCCCCGTCATCGGCGACATGGCGATGCGCGAGGTCCGCCCTCGCCATCTCGTCAAGCTGGTGGACCGCGCCTACGCCGCCGGCAAGGCACCGCGAACCATTCGCAACATCTACTCGCTGGTCCAGGCCAGCTTCCGGGACGCGATCATCGACGAGGTGGTCGAGTCGAGCCCCTGCGTGCTGACCGAGGAACAGCTGGGTGAGATCGTCGACAAGGACCCCAACTGGCGGTCCACCGCGCTCTACACCCGCGAGGAGCTCGAGCTGTTCTTGTTCGACGAGCGTATCCCCGAAGACCGCCAGGTCCTCTACGCGCTCGAAGGCGTGGGCGCCTGCCGCCACGGTGAGGTCGCTGGCCTACGCTGGCGCGACTACGACCTGACCTTCGAACCGCTTCGCCGCCTGGCGATCACCCGCTCGTACACCAGCAAGCGCGGCACCAAGACCCGGCGGACGCGGTACATGCCCGTGCACCCCGTGCTCGCGCGGAAGCTGGACCAGTGGCGCGCCGAGGGCTGGGCCAGGATGATGGGCCGCGAGCCTACCGACGACGACCTGATCGTTCCGTGCCCCGCCCGCACGAAGTTCAAGGCGGGGCGGATGCGCGACAAGAACTACAGCCGCAAGTGCCTGATGGAGGACTTCAAGGTGCTCGGCATCCGCCACCGCCGTGGCCACGACCTGCGCCGCACGATGATCTCGCTGGCCCGACGCGACGGCGCCCGCAAGGATCTGCTCGAGCGCTGCACGCACACGCCGAAACGCGACACCATCGACCTCTACACCGAGTTTGACTGGGCCAGCCTCTGCGCCGAGGTCGCGAAGCTACGCATCTATGTTACGGAGCGCGCGCCAGAGCCACCGGACCCGCACACCGAACCGCCCGAGGCTGCCGACCACGCAGACGCCGAGACGCTCCCCTCGCACTGCTCTGCTGCGGAAGGATCAGACTCCCCAGCCGACAGTGGGCCCAGCAAGCCTCCAATCACCCGAGATCCAGGCGAAGTGGTCGAGCGGCTTACTTCAATCCTTACTACACTGGCCCGACGCATCGGCTCTGACCCCGCCAAGTGGTCGGAATCAGAGCTCTTGCGGCAGCTGTTGTTGGTGGAGGCGCCGGGAATCGAACCGCGCAAGGGGCGGAGATCGTTCACGATTTGCCGCAATTGCGCACGATCGATTCTTCGCCGCCGTCTGCAAGTCCGCGAACAGTGGCGCATCATCACTCCGAAAGGGGATCCTTGGCCGAAACTCGAAAACCCGATGCATCGCGACCCACTCGGGCAACGCCGACGCCTGTTTCCTCCGCGCAGGGCGAGGGAGAACGTCGGGGACCAACCGACCCTGACCCGAGGGTGCCCCCTCACGCAACGGCCGCCAGGGCAAGCGCTGGCAAGACGGGGGGCGCGTCACCCCCGGGGGTGAGCGCCGACCTGGTTGGGGTGGTCGAGACGGCGCTCGCTCGCGCGCTTGAAGCCGCAGCGTTGGCGAGCCAATGGGACGTGGTGGTTTGCTTGGCGGGAGAACTGGAAGCCCGACGCCTGGCACGAAGTGCCAGGAATGACGTAGAAACTGTCGTCGCGCTGGACACCGGTAAGCGACGGACGCAGCGTTGACGGTCAGGGAGGTACCAATGCCAAAGAAGCCTGCGAAGCGCAAAACCACTCAGCGTCGGTCAACGAAGCCAAAGCGCCCGCCAGTTGAATCGGGGGGAGCGCCGGCTCACGGCGTCCTGAAGAACAACCTTGTCCATCTCTTCGTCGATGATCAGAACCTCTTCTGGGGCATCGTGAACGACGAACACGGACGGGGCTTCCGGATCGACTTTGGCCAGCTTGCGATCATGGCCGCGCAGGACTCCGCGGGAAAGCCTCGCGGCATCGCGAGCGCCTACATCGCCGGCGTGATCCCTGATGACGATTCGTTTTGGAACATGGCGGAGAATCAGGGCTTCACGGTGCGTCGTGGGTATCTCGGCCACAACAACCGTTCCAAGCAAGATGACGCATACCTGATCTCGGACATCGTGAGCACGCTCTACGAGGAGGAAGGACCTTCAACGGCTGTGGTTGTGGCTGGCGACGCGGACTACGTACCTCCTCTGAAGAAAGCGCTGTCTCGAGGTTGGCGAACGGAGATCGCCTACATCCAGCGCGGCCTCTCGACAGCGTTGTATCCAGTCGTGCACGAGATCCGTGTGCTCAAGGCGATCGACTTCGAGCACAACCCAAGCTGGCGCAAGTAGCGAGTCAATAGAGGCGCCCCGCTCGGCAGCCACCGGGCGAGGCGCAAGGGAGGTCGAGAATGGCGACCGCCAAGCCAAGAGTAACAGCGAATCCGATTGAAAGCATCGAGCAGCAGCTCGCCATCCTCGCCGCGGACGTCTTCGAGGCGCGGCGGCCGCCAGCGGCGGCGACGCGGCTCATCCGAAGCAACCTCCAGGGGCCGTGGCCCGGGCTGGCCCCGTCCACGCGAAGTGCGCAAGCTCTGGCCCAGCGCCTGCCGAACCTGCGTGTGGACAATCGGGAGGGGCTCGCTTGCCAGGGAGGCCCTGACCGATGGGCGCGACGGGCAACAGGTCACTTGCTGGCGAAGCGCCCCCAGTGGTTGCTCGGACGAGAGAGGGACGCACCGACGAGCGATGGGCTCGACCGAGCCCATCGACTGTTTCGCCTACTCCCCTCCGCCGCACAACGAATCATCCGCGCCACCACGACACAACTGCTCATCCTGGAGGTCAGCAAAGGGCGCGACGTCGTGCAGGGGTTTCTTTCGTTGTCAGGGATTGCGCGCGAGCTCAAGCGCCCCCCAAAGTCGCTGGTCGCTGCGGTCGAGCAGGCAATCGACACCTTGGGCACGGATCTCCGCGCACAGGTGAACGACATCCGCTTGCGCCACCGCAACAAGATCCCACTCGAGGGTGAGCGCGTTCCCGATCGGGACTGCCCGCTTGCGATGCCGCCGGGGTGGCGCGGGAGAACGTGAATGGCGACCAGAGAGGGACCAGGAACCGCGAAGGCCTCATCACCCAGCGTCGTCGAGCGCGCCGTGCGGAAAGAGCGACGCGACCGCGACCGTCGCAAGCTCGCTCGCCTCGACGGCAGACCGACGAACATGGTCGAGGTTCGCGATGCACTCTGGGAGGTGTCCGGGGCGTTGATGATGATCGACGACGAACGCGCCCAGGACGTCCGCATGGTCCTGATGGCTCTCTGCGCAAGCACCGATCCCGAGAACCCGGACGAGGAGATGCTCGACGGCGTCGCCGCGAAGGCGCGGTCGGCGCTTCGTTGCTCAACGACCAGGCAGGGAAAGCAGCTAGGCCACCTCGTGCGGCCGCGGAGTATGGGACTCGAAGCAGAGGACGCTTTCATCGAGATACGGCGGCTCGCGTCTGGGCTCCCGGACCCCAACGACCACGTCGTCGCACCCATGGGCGGCAGGACGCCACAGGAGATCCGCGACCTGGCAAGGCGAGCGAGAGATCCTGGGCGCCTGGCGCCCTACGTGTTGCATCACTTTCCGGGTCTAGAGCTGAACGAAGCTATCGACCGCGTGCGGAGGCACTTCTCCGAGAAGGGCGTGGATGTGGCCAAGGTCGTCCCCGAGAAGGGTGCGGTTGAGTTGCTTCGCGCGTTGGGTGTCGGTAACGCGTACGACCTGGTGACCGGCCCAGA
>JBNLDK010000244.1:0-30970 GCA_050304295.1 Polyangiaceae bacterium | reverse complement strand
CCCGGTACGGAGCTCCACGCGCAGCTGCACAACGAAGGGCGCATCCTCACCACGGATCTAGAGAAGTTCAACATTGGGGAGACCGTCTTCGCGCCCCGTGGCATGACCGCCGCCGAGCTCGAGGCGGGGCTGTGGACGGTTCGACGTCGGTTCTACGCGCTGCCCCAGGTGGCGAAGCGGACGATTCGACTGTTGCTCCAGCGCCCCGCGGCGGGACTGGTGTTCGGTGCGATCAACTGGGGGTATCATCGCCACCTCCGTCAGCGGATCGGATATCCGCCGTGACGCCGCTCCAGCGGGCGGGACTCGTGGCGTACTTTCGGAGGTACGCCCTGCTGGTGGAGGCGTCGCGGTTTCTCGCGTCCCGGGCTGAAGTGCGCGGCGCGTATCGATTCCTTCTCTGGACGGTCAACCGAGCGCTGCTCGCGCGCTTCTACCGCGCCACCCGGCTCTCCCCGGCAGCGGCGGTGGATCGCGTGCGCGTCGCTCGCGCCATCCTGCGTGCGCGGTGCATCTGCGCGTCGCCCGGGGAGCGCGACCTCGCGGGCTCCTGCTACTACCTCGACGAGGCCGCCGAGGCCTATCGTCGTCACGGTCCCTTGCCCGTGGGTCTGGTGACGGCGGAGGAAGTGCTGGCCGACTTCGAGCGGCACGCCCAGTCCAGCGATGCCTGGTGGATGACCGTCGTGGGGTCGTCGCCATGTGCCGCGTTCCCCCGCGACTACGTTCTCTGCTGCTGCCGGGAGAAGCACTGTCTCGTGTCCTCCTACGCGAGGCGGTTTCCGTGGTTGCAAGTGATGGATCCCGACTCAGCGGAGGGGGCGAGTCCGAAGGTTGCTCGCATCGTTCTCGATCACCTGGTCGCACTCGGGATCGGGCTCCCGTCGCTGGCCTGGTGGCTTGGCGCCTACGCCGCGACGCGGGCCCGCGTTGCCACGAGGTGTTGGATCCATCTCACCGTTCTGCTGGCCCTGGCGGGAGTGGGAGGGGCGATCATCGCCCAGCCTCACATGTGGCGGTACCTGCACTGGCCCGACTGGCAATACAATCGGTTCTTCGCGGTGCTGCTCCCCGTCGCGGCGCTCATGGAGGTCGCTGTCCTTGCGGGCGTCGGGGAGGCCGGGCGCCGCTTGCTGCGACGTGATGGGGGGATCGCGGTCGTGGTGCTGGGCGTCCTGGTCTCGATGGTGCCCTTCCAGCTGGTCCACGTGCTGCGGTTCCTGTCGGTTTCCGCGCTCACCGGCGTGGTGCCGGAAGCGGTTGCTCGGATTCTCTTCTGGGCGTGGGATCCCGTCGCATACTGCGTTCTGCTCTGCATGCTGGCTCGTTCTCCGTGGCTTGGTACAGCTCGGAACGGCTCGTTTCCCACCGACTCATCCTGCTCGCGCGCTCGCGGCCTCCCGACTCGCTGACGGTGGGTGTCGATCCAGCTCCTGTCCTCGTCAACCGAGAACGAGTGCGACATCGAGAGGTGAGTTCGCTGGTGCAGCGACGCCCGCGACGCGAATGCGCGAACCGAGGATTGCGCGATTCGATGTCGAACCTGCCGATGCTTGCCCTCCTCCCCGCTGGTCATCGATACTGTTGCGTCGCCGGAGAGTGCCCCAATGAAGAACATCCAATTCGCCGCTCCTCTCGCGCTGGGTCTGCTCGTGGGTGGGGCATGTTCCGGCGAGGGAACGACGAAGAAGGGTCTAGCAGAGGGATGCGTGCGCAACAGTGAGTGCGCAGGCAGCCTCGTGTGTACGCTCGGGCGCTGCCACGAAGAATGCCGTGAGACTCAAGACTGCCCCGAGGGAAGTCGGTGTATCAAGGCGAGCGACGAGCTCCACGTTTGCCAGCTCGAGGAGGAAGGGGCGTGTTCGAATGCCGACGACTGTCCGCAGCCGCTCGTCTGCGCGTCGGACAGCGTGTGCCGCAACGAGTGCCGCAGTGCCCACGACTGTGTGCAGTCCCAGGTGTGCGCCGCGGAAGGGGTCTGCGCGGATCAGCAGGAGGTTGACGCTCAGGGCCACTTGGTCGGTACCTGGGATCCCGGAGCGGGCGGGGCAACAGGGGGCGCTACAGGGGGCGTGGCGGGAGACACATCGAGCGGCTCCGCGGCGGGGACGGGGGCTCCCGGTGGGGGCGGGGTAGTCGGGGATGTCCCCGGTGGCGCAAGGGGCGAGGCCATAGGCGGAACGGTCGGCGCGGGTGGGCAGCGCCACTCGGGAGCTGCGGGCCGTGAGAATGTGGGGGGGGAGCGGGCGAGCGGTGGCAGCAACGGCGGACGAAAGGGAGGTGGGGCAGGGAGCTCTCACTTTGGTGGACTGGGAGGTGCTCATCGCGCTGGTGGTGGTGGTGGTGGCCTGCGTGCTGCAGCGGGGCAGTCGGCGCGCGGTGGTTCGGGTGGCGAGGCCGGGAACGTTGCGCAGGGGGGCAAGGCGGGCGAGCTTCCAACTTGGGGAGAGCCCACGTTGATCGCGACGCCTTCCTACGAGCAGCGTTCCCCGGTCGTGTTCAACGGATTCGGAGAACCCGTTGCCTTCGTCTCTCACTCCGGCGGGTACGGCCTCTATCGGTACGACGGTTCGAGCGCCGAATGGTTGGCGACGCTGGAGGGCAGCCCCGTCAATACAGATCGGGCGGTTGGGCTGGATTCTCACGGGCATGGGCACCTGGTCTTCGCCTACCAGCAGGGAGTGACCCTCTACCAAATCGTCAGCAGTGCTCGGGGACCCGAATCGGGACGCAGATCCTTCGTGTACGTGCAGAGCCTGGCCGCGGACGCGCCCGGCTCCGGCGTGTCCTTCTCGACCACGTCGGCAGGGGATGGTGTGGCCGCCTGGAGCCAGAACGTCCAAGGAACCACCAAGGTGTACGCTGCCGAGTATCGGTCCAACGGCGACCTGTGGGGAAGCGCGTTCGAGATGGCGCTGGGCGCGGGCATCGAGGAACAGCCCCTCGCAGCGGCGGGCGAGCAGGGACGCGCTGCCGTCGTTTGGCAGATTCCCTGTCCAGGCGACAGCGATCAGATCTTCGTGCGTACGGGTTGGCTCCCCGGTCCCGTGTGGAGCGAGCCCTTCAGCGTGGCTGGTGTCGCGTGCCCGGCGACCGCACCCGTGCTCGACGTGGGGGTGGACGAGCAAGATCGGGTCCACGTGGTGTGGGTTCGCGATGGTGTGTTGAGCGCTCGTCAGTCGGTTGCCGAGGGGAGCTGGGATCCGGTGCGCGTCCTGGCGACGGACGCGGAGGCGTTCACCCTGGCGATTCCTCACACCGGGCGCCCCTGGGTGGTTTGGAGCGATGCCCAAGGCCGGATCCGGGGAAACCGGTACAATGTCGGAGGAAGCACCTGGGGTGATGCGATCACCCTGCACGATGCCGCGGCCGCGGTGAGCGACATGGACACCAGCACCACTTCGTCTGGCGACATGTTGCTGGTGTATCGAGAAGGGGTTGGCGGGCGAGCGAGGCTGGGCACCATCGACTACCAGGCGGCGTTGAACACCTGGCTCGAGCCGCAGTACGTCCCCACGCAAGGCACGCCGACGACCCCCCAGATTGCCCTGTCGGAAACGGGGGCCGCCGTGGTCGTGTGGACGGATGTCTTTGCGGGCGGACGTTGGTCCAACTTCCGCCAGTAGCAGATCCTACCGGCTCCTCCGGCGCGAGCCGTTCTCTGGATTGGCGCCAGTCACCTGGCGCCGACGTTGTTCCATCTTCACAGCAGAAGTTCACCTGGGACGGCAGCCAGCGACCAAGGCCGCGGCGAGTTGCCGCATGTAGCAGCGCAATCTTCTGCACTTCGTGGCAAGGTCCCTTCCGCATCCATGTCAGCTCCAGTCACGACGCGAAACCGTTCCGATAGACCTGCCCAGAGCCTCCGGTGGTCGGGCTCGATGCTCCTCGGGTTCGCCCTGGCGGGGATGCTCGGTTCCGGTTGCGGAGGGCCGAGCGACGATGCAGGTGCGGAGCCTGCCGGTGGTACCGGAGGCGGGGCCCCGGTCATCGACGAAGCTGCAGTTTCCGCAGAGGTCGAAGCCATCCTGTCCACGCTGACCCTGGAGCAGAAGACGGCGCAGATGACCCAGATCCAGTTCGAGGATGTGTCGCCCGAGAGCGCCCGCACCGAGTGCTACGGGTCCATCTTCAACGGTGGCGAGGAGCTGCCGTTCGCGAACGACCCTGCGACCTGGGCTCAGACCTTGGACGGGTTGCAGCAAGCCACCATCGACGGCTGCGGTATCCCGATGATCTACGGCATCGATGCCGTCCACGGCAATGCCAAGGTCATCGGCTCCACGGTGTTCCCTCACCAGGTTGGACTGGGCGCGACCCGAGATGCGAACCTCGTCGAGCGGATCGGAAGGGCCGTGGGCAGGGAGACCCGCGGCGCGGGAATGCACTTCGTCTTCTCTCCCACGTTGGCGGTTGCCAGAGACGAGCGCTGGGGGCGCACCTACGAGAGCTTCGGCGAGACGCCGGAGCTCGCCGCGGAGCTCGGAGCCGCCTACATCAAGGGCCTGCAAGGCGGTGGTGACCTATCGGATCCGGGGGCGGTGGCCGCCACGGCCAAGCACTACGTGGGGGATGGTGCCACCACGGACGGCATCAACGCGGGTCTCGTGGAGGTGGGGGAGGCCACGATCCGGGCCATCCATCTCCCACCCTACCAGACGGCGATGGTCCAGAACGTCGCGGCAGTCATGCCCTCCTACCACCAGTGGCTCAGGGACGGGTTGCCACGGTCCATGAGCACCGACGACTATTCGCTCAATGGCCTGCTCAAGAACGAGCTTGGCTTCAAGGGGTTCTGCATTTCCGACTACGACGCCATCCCGCGAACGCAGGGGACTGCGCCCGATGGCAGCCAGCTCCCCTACTCTCAGGACGTCGTTTCCGTGTCGGTCAACGCGGGAATGGACATGGCCATGGTCGCGATGGATGGCGGCGTCGGTGACTGGTTGAGCTTCCTCCGCAGTGGCGCGATCCCCGAGACGCGCATCGACGATGCAGTCCGTCGCATTCTGCGGATCAAGGTGCTGATGGGCCTGTTCGCCGACAGCTTCGCCAAGGCCTTTTCGAGCGCTACTCTACGGAGTCAGATCTGGTCGCAGGAACACCAGCAGCTGGCTCGGGAAGCCGTTCAGAAGTCACTGGTGCTGCTCAAGAACGACGGGACCTTGCCGCTCGACAAGGCACAGGCCATCAAGGTAGTGGGCCCCTACGCAGACTCGATGGGCGCTCAGGCTGGCGGGTGGACCGTCAGTTGGCAGGGCAGTGACCAGTACGGGAACGGGGAGGTCGTGGGCGAGACGATCCTCGCTGGGCTCAGGGCACTTGGCAGCAATGTCGAGTACACCTCCACCATCGCGGCCGGAGACGTCGTGGTTGCGGTGGTCGGCGAGCGCCCCTCTGCTGAGGAATACGGCGACGACGGCCACCAGGCACGCGACACGGCCACGTGGGCGTCTGTCCGCCTGCACAAGCAGCCCGGCTACACGGAGCTGCAGGAGGCCCTGGCCGCTGGCGCGAGGGTGATCCTGGTCATCATGTCCGGCCGGCCCCTGATCATCGAGGACCCCACCGTGGTGGAGAACTGCAGCGCGATCGTCGAGGCCTGGTTGCCCGGGTCGAGGGGGATCGGCGTGGCCGACGTTCTCTTTGGCGATGTCGACTTCACTGGCAAGCTGCCGCACACCTGGCCCAGGACCTTCGAGCAAATCCCGGTCAACGTGAGCAAGCAGGGCGACGAGCCTGGCTACGACGCCGCCACCACCGATGTTCTCTACCCCTACGGGTACGGGCTCAGCTACCAGTAGCCGAGGGACGGAGCGCTCGTCTGCGGGCTCGGGCACCCGCTGCCGGCAGCAGGACGACCGCCCAGGGGCTGCGTGGGCTTCTTCCAACCGGTATGGAGCACGAACAGCCGGAGTCCGAGCCAGCTCCGCTGCCCTCGGGCGTCGGTGAACCCAACAGGCCGGTCACGCCTCCGCCCGTGGTGAGGGCGCTGCCCGCTGCAACGCGGGTCGGTCCGTTCAGAGGCCGTTGCCTCAGAGGCAGCCGGCGTTGAACCGATCGGTTCCAGTCCAGTCACACGCTCCCTCGATGCACTCGACCAGGTCGTTGCCAAAGCTGTCGGACCCATGGTCGAAAATCTTGAACCAGCCGCCGTCATCCCAAACGCACGTGGGGATTCCTTTCGGTGCGGCGTGTTGGCTGTGCATCCCCTGATACCAGGCGCGGATGTTGTTGCAGTCCATCTCGCTGTAGCGACTGCCCCATCCAACCCCCCACTCGCCGATGTAGACAGGTATCCCGTTCCCAACCGAGGCGGCCCAAGTCTGCACCCGGTCCATGGGACCCGACAGGTTCTCTTCGGTCCATGGGTCATCGTAGGTGCCCTGATTGTCACCGCAGAAGGTCCATGGATCGTAGTGGTGGAAGGTCGCCATCAAGTAGGGGTCCTGGCCATCGCCAACGCCGTCCAAGTTCGGCCAGACCGCCGCCATCTCGTCCGCTGCGAACCACTGGTTGCCACCGATGATGACGATTCGCTGCGGATCGATCTCCCGAATCCGGGCGTAGGCTAGCGCTGTCATGTTCCGAAGATCGGCGGGATCCATCGCCGAAGAGTCGCTACGATGGGGCTCGTTCAGGACCTCGTAGAGCAGCCGATGATCACGGTCGCGGAAGATATCGGCGATATCTTGCCAGAGCCGTTCGAGCACCCACGATCGGGCCTCGGTCTTGAGGCGTGCTTCGTGGTGCGCATTGATGACGACGTGGAGCTCGGGTTTGGCAAGGGCATGATCGACGACCTGCTGGATGACTGCCAGTCGCGCGTGCGAACGGTTCACGTCGCCGACGTTGGCGTCGTTCACGAGCAGGTCGCCGCCGACGTTCTCCGTCCAAGTTATGGGGATGCGTACGTTGCGGAATCCGCGGTCGTAGTAGGCGTCGATCTTCGCGCTGGCCTTCGCCATTGTGCGAGGATGCTGGGTTGACTCGAACATCTGCCCCAGGTTGAACCCCTTACCCATGGCCGCTGCGGCTTCGCTGGCGGTGAGACCGGTGCTGGTACCGCCGGTCGCGCCGCCTCCGGTTCCGCCCAGTCCACCGGTTGCGGCCACCCCTCCGGTGTCGGCACTGCCGCCGGTGGCCTCCGGGCCGGCACCACCGGGCGCGGCGCCACCCGTGCTGCGGATTCCGCCCGTCGCAGTGGCACCACCGGTGACGCCGCCGGTGGTCGTCGTCCCGCCCGACAAGGGGGATCCGCCGGTCGCAGTGCCGCCGCTCGCGATCGAGCCACCCGTGGGCGTGCCGCTCGCCCCGCCCACCCCGAGCGACCCAGCACCCCCCGTGCCCCCAAAGGCGGCAGCAAGTCCGGCACCAGGTTGTCCCGCGCTGGGCCACGGACCCGCGTCATCTCCCGTACAGCCCGAAACCAGAGTGACCGCCACTGCTACGGTTGCGGCACGGAGCAGCATGCGTTCCACCAAGAAGTCTCCTCGAAAAGTCACCGCGGTCCACTCTGACCCTGCTGGCTGCGCCCTCGCCTGGCCAGTGACGAGACCCGCAACGCGAGACAGTGTCAGATCTGACAGCGCGACCTCGCCACCCTTTTCTGCGCGTCTCGTCACGAGAGTGGGTGCCCTGCGTGGCTCGTTGCCTCGACTCCACACGACCGCCCTGCTACATCCTTCGACACTTCGCGGGCCAGGAACCCGCCATTTAGATGCCCCGCCCGAAACCTGGGTCGAGTGCGCGGCGGGACTCCGATGTTGGCGCGTCATGTTCAGATCTCGATGTGTGCTTCTTCTTTTCTCGGTGCTGACGATGGTCGAGTCTGCGGGTGCGGTGACGAGCGCCGAGCTCTACCGCCCGAGCGCAGAGACGTTCGGAAAGTTCGAGGCTCGGATCCAGTTTGCCAGCGGTGACGGGGTGGTGAGCTCCTTCTTCCTCTGGAAGAACCGGTCGGAGCAAGCGGGGGTGTACTGGAACGAGCTCGATTTCGAGAAGCTGGGTGCGGCTTGCGACCTGCAGACGAACTCGATCCACGGGCTTCCGCAGAGCAATCACGAGGAGCTCGGTTACGGCCTCGAAGGTCTCTGCGAGGGCTACCACACGTACTCCTACGAGTGGACTCCCGAGCACATCGCGTGGTTCGTCGATGGCATCGAGATCCGGAGAGATACCGGAGTGGACGTCACCGCCTACTCGGAAAACGCTACCGAGGGCCTGCAGTTTCGCTTCAACGTCTGGCCTGGCAACGCGAGCTTCGGGGGCAACTTCAGCGAGGCCAGTCTCCCCGTGTATCAGTTCGTGGCCTGGGCCCAGTACTCCGCCTACACCCCAGGCGCCGGGGACGACGGCTCCGACTTCACCGTGTCTTGGCGAGAGGAGTTCGATGCCCACCCTTCGGGCTGGCAGATGGGATCCTGGGCCTCACCGCTGAACGGTTCCACGCACAGTCCGCGGAATGTGGCCTTCGTCGACGGCGTGGCGGTGCTCGCTCTGACCGCTGACGATGCGACCGGGTATTTCGGAAGCCCGCCGCCGGACACTACGGGGCCGGTCGTCGTGTCTTCCACGGGAGGGACCGGCGGGACCGGCGGGACTGCCACTGGCGGCACGGCATTCCCTACGAACGAGGCCGAGGACGGGTGCAGCTGCCGGGTCGCAACTGGCCCGTCCCGCTCCCCGGGGCTGGCCGCGCTACTCGCTGGTGTCATCATCGCGTGGAGGAAACGTCGGCGAGCTCGGGTCCGCTCATTTACGGGTCGCCCCAGCTGCCCACGACGACGAAACCCGGCTGTGCGGTGAACGGCTCCAGGACGCGATCGGGGCCACCGGCGCGGGCGATGTCGTAGTGGGTGCGCAGCAGTTGCACGTCGAGGGTGGCTGCTCCTGCCAGGCTCCAGTCACGCGCGGGGACGCGGAACCCGATCTGGACGGCCACCACCGGGCGCGCTTCGGTCTCCCGGGGAAGCGTCCTCACCTGCGCGGTCGAGCGTGCCTCGTAGGCGATGACGTCCACTCCGCCCGTGACCGCGGTCTCGAACGCGAGCCGCTCCGCCGCGGTCCAGTGGGATGCGGCTCCCGCACGAAGGCGCACTCCGGTGGTGGAGATCGCGAGATGTTCGGCCTCGGCTTCGATGGGGAGCAGGTACCGGGCGGAGAGGGTTCCGCCAACCCCTAGCGGCTGGGTTCCCGTGAGCAGCGCCAGATCGAGCTGGGGACCGTGGGCGAGGCCCTCGGGGCCCCGCGTCGTGGCGCCGTAGCCGAGTGCCACGCGCACGGCGGGGCTCGGACTCGGTGCGCCGGGGGGTCGGTCTGCTCGTGACGCGGTTCCCGAGGGAGTGACGGGTTCGGAGCTTTCCCGTGGAGCGGGCGCAGCGGGTTCTGGATCGTCCGGCCCGGGCACGTCGCTCCACTCCCTTGCCGGTTCGCTCGCCGGCTCGGTTGCCGTGAGCTGCTCGAGCCGCTGCTCCACTTCGTTGCGCGGGCTCTGCTCGCTGCCGTGCCACAGCGCCAGCGAAGAAGCGTGGATCACCTGAGCGATCCGCTCGAGGCCCAGCTCATCGAGACCCTGGTCGAGCGGAACGTCGCGCAGCAGGAAGCGCTGCGTCGCGGTCGGCTCGGGTGCGACGACGACGAGATACAGTCGCGCCAGACGCGAGCTGGGCACGGTGACCCAGACGTGGATCCCAGGCGTCGATTTCGGCCCGAGCACCGTCCCGGGATCGAGGGCGAAAGCTGCCGCGACGTTGATCACGGTTGCGGCGTCGAACCAGCTCTGGAGGCGGGCCCGAAAGTCCGTCGCGCTCGCGGCCCCGACGAGAGTGATCTGGACTGCGGCGGGGAGAGTGTCACCGGGCGTGCTGGCGGCCGTCGGGGGAGCCGTGGGCTCCGCTGCGGAGGTGCCGTCGCTGGACGTTGCGGAGGCCGGTTGCGCGAAGCCGGGACAGTGCAGTAGCAGGGCAGCTGCCAGCGTAGCGCCGGCAGCTCCTCTCGCGGCGCTGATTCGCGGCGGGCTCCTCCCCAAGGCGTCACTCACAACTCGCCCAGCCGCTGCCGGGCTGCGTCGGCGTAGGCCGAGCTCGGAAACTCCGTGACAACGCGCTGGAGCGCGGCACGCTCCGCCTCCGTTTGCCCGAGCTGGCGCAGGGCACGCGCCTCGCCCCACCGCGCCTCGGCGCTCAGGGGGCCCGTCCGGTAGAGTTGGAACCGCGACAGCGCGGCGCTCGGTTGCCCACCCTGGAGATACAGCTCCGCCAGGGTCAGATCCGCGTGCTTGGCCTCCGCCGAAGAGGGGAACTCGAGCTGCAGGCGCTCGTAGGCCTCTATCGCTGCCGCGCTTCGCCCTTCGCGTCGGGCCTGGTTCGCCACCGCGAAGAGCGCGGCTGCGCCGTGGGGCGGGGTGTTCTCCGGCTCCGGCGGGGTCGCGGCGCGCCGCGCGCTTGCCAGACGGGCGGCTGGGGTCGCGCTCGTCGAGGGCGCCGCCGTTGCGATATCGTTCTCGGCGGGGGAGGGACGCTCCGCGCCGCGCGCAGGTCCCAGCGGTCGGCGCGCCGCGGTGGCCACGGCGCTGGGTGGGGGCGAGGCGGGCGCCTGCGGGACCGCTTCCTGACGCTGAGCAGCGCGCACGGCGACGTAGCCGCTGGCGGCCGCGGTCGAGGCGACGAGCAGTCCGCCGACCGCGACGAGGCCGGTCCACCGCCGGCGACGGGTGGGTGCATGGGCGGTTTCCACCCGGTCGGCGAGGCGCGCGATCAGTGCGTCGTCTCCGGGTTGAACGGGGCTCGCTGCGTCGAAGCCGCAACCGGCTTCGTACAGCAGGCGGGCTTCCGCGGAGACGTGCAGTGCCAGCTGCAGTCGCTGCTCTTCTTCGGGCGAGAGCTCCCGCTGTCGCTGCCGGGCGATCAGATCTTCGACGGCGCCTTTCATCGGCCTCCCTCCACGATCTCGAGCAGTGCCGGATGGCTCTGGACCTGGCGGCGCAGGGCCTGCTTGGCCAGGCGCAGGCGACTGCGGACGGTCTCCGCGGACACCGCGCTGCTGCTCGCGATTTCCGCCACCGTGTAGCCGAGCACGCAGTGCAGCGCGAGCGCCTCCGCCTGGGGTTCGGGCAGGCGCGTGAGCAGCTCCCGCGCGGCCTCGACCAGCTGCTGCCGCGCGGCGATGGTGTCGGGGCCCGCCTCCCCGGACGAGACGTGGTCCACCTCCGTGCGGGACAGGTCGAGGGCGGCCCGCTTGTGAGTCTCCCCCCGCCGGCGCGCATTCATGGCGACCAGCACCGCCACGCGACAAGCGAAGTGAACGACCGTGCACTCGCCGCGATAGTTGGGCAGGGCGTCGAGGACTTGCCACACAGCCTCCTGCGTGACGTCCTCCACCTCCGGGTGCTGGTAGCCGAGAACACGCCGCACCACCCGCAACAGGTGGGGGCCGATGGCGGTGATGAAGGTCCGGGTCGCTCGCGGCTGCCCGTCGCGCACTGCCTGGACCAGATCGGCGATCTCGTCGGGTCGTTCCGCGGCGGGTCGGGAGGCCGCGTTCGCACGCGTGGGAACCAGCTTCAGCACTGCTTCTTGCCAGTGTACAACGGGCCAGGAACGGGTCACGAGAACCTGCGAGGCGAGTGGATTGGCGGGCCGGAGGAGGGCGTGTCGGGGGAACCGGCTCCTCCCGTGACCCATTCGCGCATCTTTGCACACTGGAGGGGCATGAGACTCGGACGCATCCTTGGAGCTTGGGCCGCGCTGGTGCTGTTGGGCGCCTGCGTTGACAATGGCAACGAACTCGGCACGGAGGTGGGGACCGGAGGGAGGGGCGCGAGTGGCGGTGCGCCGTCCGGCTCCACCGGTGGAGACGCGGGGCGGGCAGCGGGAGGAGTCGCTGCTGGCGATCCGGGCGGAAGTGCTGGCCGTTCTGCGGGTGGCGTCGCGGCGGGGGGGACGGGCGGTACCTCCCCTGGTACGGGCGGAGACGCTGGCGGCCCCGCCGTTCCCCGTCGCTGCAGCGACCCGCTCGACTACGGCACCTGTGACGGCCTCTTTCCCAGCTTCTGGCACGATCCCGAGACGGGGATCTGCACTCCCTTCGACTACGGTGGCTGCGGCACTGGGAAGAACCACTACTCGACGCGGGAGGAGTGCAACGCAGCTTGCCCTGGCCTCGGCCTCGACTTCGACGCGTGCGAGGTCGGGAGCGACTGTGCCCTGGTCAACCTCGATTGCTGCGACTGTGAACCGGTCCAGGATCAGAGCTACGTGGCGGTTCGGGTCGACCAGCGCGAGGAGTACTCGAGCCGTCTTTGCGGCGATCTGGTCTGCGCTGGGTGCGAGCCGTTGCCCGACGAGGCGAGGATGGCCCAGAACTTCTATGCGGACTGCGTTCGCGGCCAGTGCACGGTGCGCGACGTACGTCGCGAGCCCTTTACGGAGTGCGAGACCGACGCGGACTGTCGACTCCGGTGTGGAACTGGCTGCTGCGAGAGCTGCAGCGCCGGGGAGGACGTCATCGCGGTGCGGGCCGACATCGACGAACGCTCCGTCTTCTGCGACGATCAGCCGGTGGACTGCGTCACTTGCGACTGCACGATCCCCGAGCAATACGCGCCAGCTTGTGTTGCGGGACGCTGTACCGTGGAAGGACGCGGAGTCTGCGTTCCCGACTACGATCAGTCCTGCAATGACCGCGGGGAGATGAGCGCCATCGCCGGCACCTGCAAGCCGGACGGCACCTGCGCCTGTGGAGCCGGTTTCACGATGAACCCCGAGACTGGGCGCTGCTACTGACGCGGAGCGCGTGCCGCCGGGAGGATCCCCGGTGGCACGCGGTGCCTACCAGGAGGTCTTCTGGTAGGTCGAGTGCTTGACGAGGAACTCGCCCGAGTCGAACTGCGTCACGCTCAGCTCGCGGATTCCGTCGGTGCTCAGCTCGACGACACGGTTCGCCACCTGACTGACCATCTGCCGGTCGTGGGCGACGAACAGTACCGTGCCCTCGTAGTCGACGAGGCCCTGGGTGAGCGAGCGGATCGCCTCGAGGTCGAGGTGGTTGTTCGGCTCATCGAGGACCAGCACGTTGGGCTTGGTGATCATCAACCGCGCGAGGAGCAGCCGCACTGTCTCCCCACCCGAGAGCACCTCGGTGGGCTTGAAGCACTCGTCCTTGGTGAACAGCAGCCGTCCGAAGAGAGCGCGGAGCTCCTCCTCCTTGGCCGTCTCGTTCCACTCCCAGAGCCAGGCGTGGGCGGTCTCCTCGCTCTTCTCGATGACCTCGTGGTGGTCTTGCGGCATGTAGCCGACACGCGCCTCTCCGCCCCACTCGATCCCTCCCGCGTCGGGCTCCAGCACCTCGGCGATCATCTTCAGGACCGTCGTCTTGCCGATGCCGTTGGGACCGATGAAGGCGATCTTGTCGCCGCGGAACACGTTGAGGTTGAAGTTGTCGCAGATCACCGTGTCATCGAAGCGCTTGCTCAGGTTCGAGACCTGCAGCACCTGTTTGCTGGCGGGGCGCAGCTGCTCGAAGCGAATGAACGGCCGCTGGATGTTCGACCGCTTCAGGTCGACCATCAGCTTCCGCTCTCGCTCCAGCGCCTTCTCCCGGGACTTGGCCTGGCTGGCGCGGGAACCGGAGCGGAAGCGCTGCACGAACTCCTGTAGATCGGAGATCTTCTTCTGCTTGGCGGCCGCGTGCTGCTCCATCGAGCTGCGCGCCTCGGCCTTGGCCTCGACCATGTCGTCGTAGCCGCCGTTGTAGAGAATGATCGTCTCGTAGTCGATGTCGGCGATCTTGGTGCACACCTCGTTGAGGAAGTGGCGGTCGTGGCTGACGACGACGAGGCAGCCGCGGTAGTCGAGCAGGAAGCTCTCCAGCCAGCGGATGCTGCCGAGATCGAGGGCGTTGGTGGGCTCGTCCAGCAGCAGCCCCTCGGGATCCCCGAAGAGGGCGCGCGCGAGCAGGACGCGCACCTTGAAGCCGCCCACCAGCGTGCTCATCTTCTGCTCGTGCTGCGCCTCGGGAATGCCCAGACCCTCCAGCAACTGGGTGGCCTCGGACTCTGCGGCGTAGCCGTTCTCCTCGGCGATCACCCCCTCCAGCTCACCGAGGCGCATGCCATCTTCATCCGTCAGGTCGTCGCCCTTGGCGAGCAGTTGCTCCTTCTCGACCATCGCCTCCCACAGCGTAACGTTGCCCATCATCACCACGTCGATGATGCGCTCCTCGTCAAAGGCGAAATGGTCCTGGCGCAGGATGCCGAGGCGCTTCGGACGCCGCACCTGTCCCGAGGTGGCCTCGATGTCGCCCTGCACGATCTTCATGAACGTGCTCTTGCCGGAGCCGTTGGGACCCGTCAGGCCGTAGCGCTCGCCGGTGTTGAACGTGACGTTGACGTTCTGGAACAGTAGCTGTCCGCCGAAAGCCATCGACAGATCGGTGACGGTAATCATGGGGCGCTCCTTGAAGGAGGAAGGTTTCGGGCGCGAGACGGAGCTCGGCAGCTCGGGTCCGCCATCCGCGGCACGCGGTGGCCATTGGACGCGGCGCGCGGAAGCTAGCAGATGCCCCGCGCCCATGCCATGCCACATCGGTACGGGAAATCATCGCCACGGAGCTGTTCCTTTCGCGGGACGGCCCTCCGAACCCGGAACCGGACCTGGGCCCAAGCCCAGATCCGGTCGACGTGCGGCGGGTGACCCCCGGCTCCGTGGGCGACGCAAATCGGTGAGCCAGCGACGGAGCGGAGCGAGGCCGCTACCCGCCGAACTGTTCGATGTAGTCTGCGATCGCGGCCTCGATGACTTGGTAGGCGAAGGCAGCGTCGTAGGTGGCTTCGACCTCGACCACCTGGCGGTCGCTACCGGGGCGGAGCTTGTAGGTCGAGAAGTAGTGGGTCAGGCGCTCGACGAGGCTGATGGGAAGATCGCTGAGGTTCTTCGCTTCGCCCCAGAAGTGGTCGTTCTCGAGCACGGCGATGATCTTGTCGTCTGCCTCGCCGCCGTCGACCATTCTGAGACCACCGACGACCTGGGCGCTGAGGACGATGTCCGAGCGGTTGATCGGCCGCTCGCTGACGATGCAGATGTCCAGCGGGTCCTCGTCGGCGCGCGCGGCCAGCCGCGAGAGAGCGTTGACGCGATTGCCGCACAGCGTGCGGGGGATGAAGCCGTACAGGGTTGGCGGCTGGGAGGAGGTGCGCTGCGGGCGATCCACACGGATGTAGCCCGTGGTCTTGTCGACCTCGTACTTGACCGTGTCGAAGGGAGTGATCTCGATGTAGGCGTCCACGATCCGTGGCGCGCGGTCCCCCGGTTCGAGACCGTGCCAGGGGTGGGGACGCCAGCGGTAGAACGGTCTGGGAAAGCTCACCTGGGCCTCCGACGGGTCGCCCAAACGATACCGATTTGTGCCCAACAATCCAGCGCTTGACGGCATCTATCCGCCGCGGTAACCGGCCCCGAATCCGAGCCCCCCTACACCGGAGTAACCGCATGGCCATTCTTCCCGGAAAAGCTCTCGTCGCCCAGGGCGGCGGTCCCACCGCAGTCATCAACCAGAGCCTCGTCGGCGTCGTCCTCGAGGCCCGCAAGTTCCCCGAGATCAGTCGCATCTACGGCGCCCGTCACGGCGTCAGCGGCATCCTCAAGGAGGACTTCCTCGACCTCACCCAGTCCACTACTCACAACCTCGAGCAGGTGGCCAAGACGCCGGCGTCCGCGCTGGGTTCCACTCGCGACAAACCGGATGCCGCCTACTGCAAGAAGATCTTCGAGGTGCTGCAGGCGCACGAGATTCGCTACTTCTTCTACTGCGGCGGAAACGACTCGTCCGACACTTGCCGGATCGTCAACGAGGAGGCGAACAAGGCTGGGTACGAGCTTCGCACGATCCACGTGCCCAAGACGATCGACAACGACCTGGTTGGCACCGATCACTGCCCCGGCTTCGGCTCGGCGGCGAAGTTCGTGGCGCAGGCGTTTGCTGGCGTGAACGAGGACAACCGGGCGATCCCCGGCGTGTACATCGGCGTCATCATGGGACGCCACGCGGGCTTCCTCACGGCGGCCGCGGCGCTCGCGAAGAAGTTCCCGGATGACGGCCCGCACCTCATCTACTGCCCCGAGCGCACCTTCGACCTGGACCAGTTCGTCACGGACGTGCAGGCCGCCTACGAGAAATACGGGCGCTGCATCGTCGCCGTCTCGGAGGGCATCCAGGATGCGGATGGCACCGCCATCGTCACCAAGCTCGCCGAGGGTGAGGTCGAGAAGGACGCGCACGGCAACGTGCAGCTCTCGGGCACCGGTGCGCTGGGCGACCTTCTGTCCCAGCACATCAAGAAGAACACCAAGATCAAGCGGGTTCGCGCCGACACGCTCGGCTACCTCCAGCGCTCGTTCCTCGGCTGCGTCAGCGCGGTCGATCAGCACGAGGCGCGCGAGGTTGGCGAGAAGGCTGTCCAGTTTGCGGTGTGGCACAACGTGGATGGCTCGGTCGCGATGGAGCGCGTCGGGGACTACGCCGTCGAGTACAAGCTGCAGAAGCTCGAGGATGTGGCCGCCAAGACCAAGCACATGCCCGACGACTTCATCAACGAGGCGGGCAATTATGTGACCACCGCGTTCTTGAACTACGCCCGTCCCCTGGTTGGCGATCTGGCGACGACGGACCGCATCGTGGCTCCCCCGGTGAAGAAGATCCTGAATCGTTGAGGCGCTTCCGGCTGGTGTCTTCAGGGCGGGCACCCCACCGGGGTGCCCGCCCGCATTTTGTCAGCCGGCTGGTCGCTGCTGGTGTGCGAGAGCGGTCCTCGCCTGCCCCGAGCCGCCGTGGAGCTGCTCGCCTGGCCGCCGTCCCGAATGGGGGCCGGCCGAGTCATCCGCCGACTCCAGGTTCTTCGTTGCCGATGGCCTGCGGCCCAGGCTCATCGAGAGATGCCGGATTGCTTCGGTTCGCAATTTCGCTCCGGACTTCAGCCCGCCCGAAGCGGCGGACGAAGGGACGAAGGGGACCGGAACACGCTGGTCGGATTGGTCACCGACTCGACTCGAAGACCAGCGCTCGGAGTGGACCTCGGCGCCGCGCGATTCGCGGCCGACGAAGGTGACGTTTCGGCACTCTCCGAGGTTTCGTCTGGGTATCGCACAAGGCGTGTTTTTCGCTTTCGGAGGCATCTGGACTGCCGCGCGGTCGAGCTGCCGCGAGCGCGCGAATGCGGCTTGCTCCGGGCCGCTTGTCGGGCTACTCAAGCGCCAACGCTTCCAGGCTCGCGTGCGAGCCGCGGAGCGGTCACCAGCGCGGCCTTCTCGGACCCAAGTGCCCGTCGAACTGAGACCCTTCTCCTGGCTTGCCAGCAGCCCGGCCCCCCCTCGGTGCGGGCCGGTGCGTTGAGCTGCAACTTCCGCCAAACTCCCCCCCGGCACCTGCTGCAGCGGCGTCTCCAGCGCAACCCTCCGCGGTGAAAATACACGTCGGCTCGAGAAGGCCCCCGCGCTGTTCCCAACCCGCCACTACCCAAAACAAGGACCCAGAAAGAGCATGGAGACCGTCAGCTTCAAGGATATCGGCCTCGTCAACACCCGGGGCATGTTCGACCACGCAGTCAAGGGCGGCTTCGCCATCCCTGCCTACAACTTCAACAACATGGAGCAGCTGCAGGCGATCGTGGGTGGCTGCGCGGACTCCGACTCCCCTTTCATTCTCCAGGTGTCGAGCGGAGCCCGGAAGTATGCCAACCAGACCCTGCTCCGCTACATGGCTCAGGGCGCGGTGGAGATGCTCAAGGAGCAGAACCCGCACCTCCGCTTTGCCCTCCACCTCGACCATGGTGACACCTTCGAGCTCTGCAAGAGCTGCATCGACACGGGATTCTCGTCGGTCATGATCGACGGCTCGCACCACTCGTTCGAGAAGAACATGGAGCTGACGCGCCAAGTGGTCGAATACGCCCACGAGCGTGACGTGGTGGTCGAGGGTGAGCTGGGCGTGCTGGCCGGCATCGAGGACGACGTCGTTGCCGCCAAGAGCATCTACACCCAGCCGGAGGACGTCGAGGAATTCGTCAAGAAGACCGGCGTCGACTCCCTGGCGATCTCGATTGGGACGTCCCACGGAGCGTACAAGTTCAAGCCCGAGCAGTGCACCCGAAACGAGGAAGGCGTGCTCGTGCCTCCACCCCTCCGGTTCGACATCCTCGAGGAGATCGAGAAGCGCATCCCCGGCTTCCCCATCGTGCTGCACGGTGCGTCGAGCGTGGTGCCCAGGTACGTGGATCAGATCAACGCCAACGGTGGCAAGCTCGATGCGGCGGTTGGCATCCCCGCAGAGCAGCTCCGCAGGGCGGCGAAGAGCGCCGTCTGCAAGGTCAACATCGACTCCGACGGTCGTCTGGCCGTCACCGGCGCCATCCGCAAGGTGTTCGCGGAGAAGCCCGGCGAGTTCGACCCGCGCAAGTACCTCGGTCCGGCGCGCGAAGAGCTCAAGCAAATGATCATCGAAAAGAACGAGACGGTTCTCGGCTCTGCCGGCAAGGGCAAGGAAATCTTCGGCTGAGGATCCGCATACCAACCTGAGAGAAGAGAGGACGAAAAATGGCAATCAAGATTGGTATCAATGGCTTCGGCCGCATCGGTAAGCTGGTTTTCCGCGCTGCCCAGGAGTCCAAGGGGCAGTTCGAGGTCGTGGCGATCAACGACCTGATGACGACCGAGCAGCTGGCGCTCGCCGTCAAGTACGACTCGACCCAGGGTCGCTTCGAGGGCGACGTCAGTGCCGCTGCCGACAGCGTGACCGTGAACGGCAAGAAGATCCGCGTCACCGCGATCAAGGACCCCACCCAGCTGAAGTGGAGTGAGGCGGGGGCGGACATGGTCCTCGAGTCCACCGGCGTGTTCGCCAAGGACGAGCAGGTCAAGATGCACGTGACGGCGGGCGCCAAGAAGGTGCTGCTCAGCGTGCCCCCGAAGGACAAGCCCTCGGACATCAAGGTCATCGTGATGGGCGTCAACGACGACACCCTGACCCCCGGTGACGCGCTCGTCTCCAACGCCTCCTGCACCACCAACTGCCTGGCGCCCGTGGCCAAGGTGCTCCACGAGAAGTTCGGTATCGTCAAGGGCCTGATGACCACGGTCCACGGCTACACCAACGACCAGAACATCCTCGACCAGGTGCACAAGGATCCCCGTCGGGCCCGCGCTGGCGCGATGAACATCATCCCGACCACCACCGGCGCTGCCCGCGCCGTGGGCATCGTGCTGCCGGATCTGAACGGCAAGCTCGATGGCTTCGCGCTCCGCGTGCCCGTTCCCACGGGCTCCTGCGTCGATCTCGTCGCCGAGGTCAAGGGCGAGACCACTGTCGAGGCCGTCAACGCGGCCGTCAAGGCAGCGGCCGAGGGCCCGCTGAAGGGTATCCTGGGCTACACCGAGGATCCCATCGTGTCGGCTGACATCGTCCACGATTCGCGCTCCAGCATCTTCGATGCGCAGAGCACGATGGTGAAGGGCAACATGGTCAAGATCGTGAGCTGGTACGACAACGAGTGGGGCTACAGCAACCGCTGCCTCGACCTGTTCAAGAAGATGGCTGGATGACGCGCGTCGTCGCCTGCTGAACGTGACTGCTGCGCGCTCCCGCCCGTCTGGGTCTGGGGGCGCGTGGCGCGTTCGGGGGTGGCGAACGAGCGTCGCGAGGAGGAACCATGAACAAGCTGTTCATCGAAGATCTCAGCGTTGCGGGCAAGAAGGTCATCGTCCGCGTGGACTTCAACGTGCCGCTCGCGGGCGGCAAGGTCGACAACGACAAGCGCCTGGTCGCGTCCCTGCCGACCATCACTTACCTGGTGGATCAGGGCGCCAAGGTCATCCTGATGAGCCACCTCGGCCGCCCCAACGGGCAGGTCAACGAGGAGATGCGGATGGCGCCGGTGGCGGCCCGGCTCGGCGAGCTCTTGGGCAAGCCGGTTCAGGCGACCCTCGACTGCATCGGTGACGAGGTGAAGGCGGCTGTCGCGGGCCTCCAGGACGGCGAGGTGCTGCTGCTGGAGAACCTGCGCTTTCATCCCGAGGAGGAGGCGAACGATCCCGGCTTCTGTCAGGAGCTGGCCGCGCTGGCGGATGTCTACGTCAACGACGCGTTCGGTACCGCCCACCGTGCCCACGCCTCCACCGAGGGCATCACCAAGTACCTCGACCAGTGTGCGTCGGGCTACCTGATGAAGAAGGAGCTCGACTTCTTGGGCGGCGCGCTCAGCGATCCCAAGCAGCCCTTCGTGGCGATCATCGGCGGTGCCAAGATCTCCGGCAAGATCGACGTCGTCGAGGCGCTCCTGCCCAAGGTCAGCAAGCTCATCATCGGTGGTGGCATGGCATTCACCTTCTTCAAGGCGCAGGGCCTGGAGATTGGCAACAGCCTGCTCGAGGAAGACAAGATCGAGCTCGCCAAGGAGCTGATGGTCAAGGCTGGCGACAAGATGATGCTGCCGGTCGACTGCGTGATCAGTGACAAGTTCGACTTCAAGCAGCGTATCGTGGGTGACACGAAGGTGGTCGCCAAGGACGCCATCCCGGCCGGGATGGAGGCGCTCGACATCGGACCCGAGACCGCCAAGCAGTACGCGGAGGTCATCCGGGGCGCGAAGACTGTCGTGTGGAACGGCCCGATGGGCGTCTTCGAGGTGGACTCCACCGCGAAGGGCACCTTCGCGGTCGCCGAGGCGCTCGCCGAGGCCACGGAAAAGAACGGAGCCGTGACGGTGATCGGTGGCGGCGACAGTGCGTCGGCAATCAAGAAGGCCAAGCTGAACGACAAGGTGAGCCACGTTTCGACGGGTGGTGGCGCTTCGCTCGAGTTCCTCGAGGGGAAGCAGCTGCCGGGCGTCGTGGCGCTGACGGACAAGTAGGCTGGCAGCCAGGGGCCCGGCACCGACCCCGGGCCCCAGCCCAGCCCAGCCCACACCCTGGCCCCAATCCGGGGCCCTGACCCTGACCCGGGCCCCCATCCCCCCCGGGCCCATCCCCAACGTTTGACTGCGGGGTCTTCGTGCACCCCGCTCCAAAGAGGCTTCGCGGGGCGCGCGCGCCGCGCACGGACTCGGAACGAGAGAAAGAAGGACTATCGATGCGACGCAGGATCATTGCGGGCAACTGGAAGATGAACAAGACGATCCCCGAGGCGGTGGAGCTCGCCAAGGGTGTGGTCGCGAAGAGCAAGGGCGCCGAGGCAGAGGTCGTGGTGTGCCCGACCTACGTGTGCCTGTCGGCGGTGGCCGAGGTGCTCAAGGGCAGCAACGTGGCGCTGGGTGCGCAGGACGTGCACTGGGAGCCGAGCGGCGCCTTCACCGGCAAGGTGAGCGTGGACATGCTGAAGAGCGCTGGCGTCCAGTACGTCATCATTGGCCACAGTGAGCAGCGCCAGTACTTCGGCGAGACGAACGAGACGGTGAACAAGAAGGTCAAGGCGACGCTGGCCGGCGGTCTGCTCCCCATCATCTGCGTCGGGGAGACCCTCGAGGAGCGCGAAGGCGGCAAGACCAACGATGTGGTCAAGGATCACGTGGTCGGTGCCTATGCCGGTCTCTCCAAGGACGACGCACTGAAGACGGTCATCGCCTACGAACCGGTGTGGGCGATCGGCACCGGCAAGGTGGCGACCCCCGCGCAGGCCAAGGAAGTGCACGCTTTCATCCGCAAGCTGATGGCGGAGCTCTACGATGGGGATGTGGCCGAGTCCGTGCGCATCCAGTACGGCGGCTCCATGAAGCCAAGCAATGCGGGCGAGCTCCTCGGTGGCGACATCGATGGCGGCCTCATTGGAGGCGCGGCGCTGAAGGCCGAGGACTTCGACGGGATCGTTCGCGCGTAGTGGTCCTCGCTTGAACCTTTGGGGCGCCCAGCTCTCGCGACGAGGGTTGGGCGCTCCTGCTTTGTCGGGGGAACGGTTACCAGCACTCTCCCAAATACGGCTGCTTCCAGAACGCTGGCATCTGCGAACGCCAGGAGGGTGGCCATTGCGGTTGGACCCAGACTCTCGAGCTGCTCGAGTGCCTCGCAGCCCCACCGGGCAACGGGTAGACCGCTCCTTGAGCGAGGGGCCAATACCTCGGAAAAGTTCCAGATCTCGACGGGCCGCGTTGGCGACGGGCGCCAGCGTTGTTTTCTGAAGACCCTCACGATCCAACGCGAGCGGCGGCAGAGCCACTGGAATGATCTAGCGGCAGGGAGCCAAAAAGAGCCCCTCCTCTCGATCCGGCTGGACCGCTAGATTTGCGGTCAGTATGGGGGCTAGAAGAGCAAGACGAGGTTCTCTGACGACGCCGCTCGTGCCGTCTCGGCCTGCGGCCCGCGGCCTGCTCGCGGCGATCGTCGTGGCGCTCCCTTCCCTGTGGGGGTGCTCCTCCGGCGACGAAGGAGCAGGAGGCGGTGACGGTGCCGGTGGCAGCATCCCGGGCATGGGTGGATTGCCATCGGGAGGCACGACGACCGGCGGCGCGGCCACCGGCGGCGCGGCGGTGACCGGGGGCATCCAGAACGCGACCGGCGGTGCGGCTACTGGGGGCGCGACGGGCGGCGCGGCCACGGGCGGCGCGGCCACGGGCGGCGCGGCCACGGGCGGTGCGGCCACCGGCGGTGCGACGACCGGCGGAAGCGATACCGGCGGTGCTTCGGCTACCGGGGGAATCGCCGCCACGGGTGGCGCGGACACCACGGGTGGTTCGGAGAGCACTGGCGGTCTGGACGGTGGATCCGGGGGCGCAAGTGGCGGGGACAGTAGCACCGGAGGCGACTCAGGCGCCGATCCCCGCTCACCAGGGTGTGGCACGGCGTTTCCGAACCCGCCCCCCTCGAACCAGCAGCAGACGTTGGAGATCGCTGGGGACACTCGCTACTACCTGCTGGATGTACCCGACAGTGCGGACAACGAGACGCCGTTGATGCTCGTCTTCGGGCTGCACGGGTACGACATGAACAACGTCGCCGTGGTGGGGCTGTTCAACTTCACCGAACGCTCCAACGGTCAGGCGATTACCGTATGGCCGCAGGGCGAAGGTCCGCCTCCTGGTGACGTGTCCCACTGGGGGGACGGGGTCCTGCAGTCGACGTGGACTGCCAACGAGAACAACTACACCTTCCTACGGGAGATCATGACCTCCCTGGGTGAGCGCTACTGCATCGATCAGAGTCGCATCTTCATTGCAGGTTTCAGCATGGGTGGGTTCTTCACCAATCAGATCGCCTGTGTCCACAGCGAGTGGTTCCGCGGCTTCGCACCCGTCGCCGGAGGTGGGCCCCAGGGGTGTGCGGACGACGGCACTCAGAGCGCGATCATGCTTCAGCACGGAACGGCCGACCCCATCGTTGACCCCACCAGTGGTGAGGCGAGCCGCGACTTCTGGCTGGATCGGAACGGGTGCAGTCAGTCTTCCACGAGCTCTCTCAACAACTGCCAGTTCTACGACGGTTGTGCGGAAGGCAAGCCTGTTGCGTGGTGTACGGGGAACTACGACCACTACATTCCCAACGAGGCCGCGAGCAATATCTGGTCGTTCTTCAGCAGTCTCTGAAAGATCGCTGTCGCGCTGCCATCTGGAGCGCCGTATCAAGTCCCGAGGAGCCGAGCCTCGACGGAGCGTCCCCCTTTGCGGACCACCCCCCCACTGGGGAAACTCCAGGATGTTTCCGAACTCGAGCCTACTCACAAACCGGCACGCTACCTCCGAGGTGCGGCTCGCGTGAGAAGTCGGTCCAGGGTTCCTCCAGCTTGTAGATGAAGTTGTCGTCCTCGTAGAGCGTTACGTCGGAGTTGTCGCCGCTGGCGTAGGCACCCCAGTGCCACTGGCAGATGGTATTCGCGCTCCGTGAGAACGTGACGTGGCTGACGTCTTGTCCGTTCTGCCAGATGTGCATGACGCCATCGTAGTAGTTCACATAGATGGTGACGCGCGCCCATTCGGCGTTGGGGAAGCCCGGCGCGCTGTCGGCGAAGGTGCGAGTGCCGCCGTTGGGCTGGTAGTGGGCGGCGGCGAGCCGGTGCGTCGGCTCTTCGAGCCCGAGAGTGAGCACTTCCTCCGACCAATCGCAGCTGTGGTTCACCGTCCAGAAGCTGAACCAGCTCACCTCGCCGCCGCCGTAGACGTGCGGCGTGTCGAGGTAGCTGTAGAAGGTGTTCACCACCCCGAAGGGCGCGTCGATGCCGGTGCCCGAGTTCGTGTAGGCGGGAACCACATTGTCCCCGGAGAACTGCAGGCCACCGTAGCCCCGGTGCGACTCCGTGAACGCGCACGTGATCTCGGACTTGTGGGAATGCGTCCCACTCACCGCCTGCTCGGTGGAGAAGCCGTTCGACTGGCAGTCGGTCTCGTCGTCCTTCCAGGTGCCACCGTAGGTCTCGGAGGTCCATCGCGAATAGTCGCCTGTCTCGAAGTCTTCGAACCACAAGAGGCGTGCGCGAACACAGCTCCCGCTCGCGCCGCCCGCGCTCGCGCCACCCGTGGCGTCGCCGCCAGAACCAGGCGCCGTCGTCCCGCCCACACCAGCGCTGCCCCCAGCGCCCGCGCTGTCGCTCCCGGTTGGGTCACTCGAGCCGCAGGCGACACTCATGAGCATCGCCACCGCCAGGACCATGAATCTTCGCGCGTCCATCGCAGCCTCCCGCTGGAATCATACCAGTGTGCCGCCCCGCGTTGTCGAATCGGTGCCTGTGGTGCCAATAGTTGGGTTCCGCAACGATATGTTGGGCCCAAAGGGCCAGCAAGACTCGTTGATCGGGGGGCCTATTACGCGATGATGCGAGGTTGCTGCGATCCAGGCGCAGCCGGGAGACGGCGATCGCAACATGGGGATGGTGCGTGCCGCCGTGGGAGGATTGGGATGAGGTCGTTGAAGTGGGTCTGCCTGCTGGTGTTCGGTTTGGTGGCTCTGGCCTGTGGAACGAGGGACGCCGAGACCCGCGCCGAGACGCGGGGCTCGATCGCTGGGCAGGTGGTGCTCGCCGACGTTGCGGGGCTCGATGACCTGAGTCGAGTGCGCGTGGACATCGGTGCGGGCGAGGGCGGGGTGCAGCCCGACGAGGACGGTTCCTTCCTGTTCGCAGACATCGAAGCGGATCTGTACGCGCTAACGATCACCTACCAGGGCGGTCTCGCATCCGATGCCAGTGACAGCGGGTACCAGCCGTACTCCGTGAACGTCCCCATCGCGACAGGCAACGCGGTGAATCTCGGGCGCGTGGCGCTCGAGCGGGGAATGGGCACCGTGCGCGGAAGCCTGACCGGGTGGGAGGGCGCGGCGACGAGTGTCAAGCTGCGGTCGGACAGTATCGTCCGCGAGGCGCCGGTCATCGATGGGGAGTACCTCTTCGAGGATGTGCCTGTTGGTGGCTACGACCTGAAGATCGTCGCCGACGGCAGCGGCGAGTCGGGGTGCGGCGGTGCGGTGCTCGTCGCGTTCCACGGCGCTGAGGTCACCGCGGATCTTCCGGTTAGCGGTACCCCTTCGCTCACACCAGGTCCAGACGAGGTGACGGACACCAGCGGAGGGGAGTGGCGTCTGTCGGGGGATGGCGTTTCAGTCAACGTGGACCGCCACTTGCCGATGGTTCGCGCGTGGAGGTCGGGCACCGCTCCCGACTACTCCGAGTACGATCCTGGCGAAGCGCCTTCGTTCGCGTTCAGCGACTTGGCTGAGGGCAACACAACCGTCAACATCCAGTGGGTCGATGTCTGCGGCGTAGAGAGTGAGCCCGTCGCTCTCACGCTCGTGCGTGACTTGACGCCACCCACGGTGTCCATCACTTTCACCACGGGGATCCACGTGTCCAGCTGCGAGTTGGCCAACGGGACCACGCTGCAGGGGCCCGCGCAGACCCCGGGCACCATCAGCAATGCCGTCCCGCTGACCTTGGCCGCACAGGACGACGAAACCCCCGACCGTTCGCGTCTGACGACGAAGATTGTCGTGTGCGATGTAACGCAGGACTCGGCGGTCTGTGATCCGCCCCTGTCCGAGGTCGCCCCCAGTCCGTACGAGCAACTCACCAACGTGGCCTTCGGCGAACATGCCGGTCTGAAGGAGGTCCGAGCTGTTGCCGTTGACCCGAGTGGCAACGAGAGTGAAGTGGCGCGCGCCCGGATTTGTTTCGACCCCGCTGGTCCCGACAACATCTCGCTGGAGGTGCTCGAGATCGGCGAAGGCGGCATCATTCGAACCCCCGCACCCACCGTGCGCTTGCTGGCGACCGGCGCCACGCTGATGCGTGTCGGCACGACCCCCGGCTTGGCCGACGCCATCATCCAGCCCTACGACGACGAGTTCACGTTCCAGTTTCCTCCGGGAGATGGCGAGAAGACGCTCTACGTCCGACTCGGCGATGAAATTGGCAATTGGACGGAGGAGTACTCGGTCAGCGTCGTTCTCGACACCAGCGCCTCGATCTCCGGGCATGCTCGGCTCGGCGGGGCCGACAGCCACGGTGGCATCGCCATCGCGCTGGTCGGCACCAGCTACACCACCACCACGGACGATGCGGGCGCGTTCACCATCTCCGACGTGTTTGCTGCAGCAAATGGCACGCGCTACCAGCTGCATGCCAGTCATGATGGCTACCTCACACAGGTCGTGTCACTTGACCTGATCCCCAACCAGGACCTCGAGTTGGTCGAGCCTGTGCGTCTGCCAGAGTTGGACGACACGCCGCCACAAGACATGCAGGTGGTCATCGAGGACGGGGGCGTGTTGCGCCAACCGAGCGCGTGGGTCTATGTGAGTGGTACCGGCGCGACGCAGATGAAGGTCGGTTCCACCTCGGGGCTCGCAGGCGTGTCGTGGCAGCCCTACGTCGACTCGTTCGTTTGGGACTTCACGCCGTCGGACGGCATCAAGCGTCTCTACTTGCGGTTCCGCGACGATGCCGGCAACGAGACTGGCGAAATCGTCGCCGAGGCCGAGCTCAATACGCGTGGTCGGGTGAGCGGCACGGTAGTGCTCTTCGGGGAGTCGGACCATGGCGGCGCGCAGGTGGCGCTCCTCGGTACCGCCCACGCAACGACGACGAACGCCGCGGGACGCTGGGCGATCGAAGACGTACCCGGCGGCACCTACAACCTCGAGATCACGAAAGCCAACTTCCGCACCCATCGCGAGAACAGCTTCTATGTCGCCGCGGCCCAGGACAACGACGTCGGACGGGTCGTGCTCGAAGCGTTCCGGGCTCAGGTAATTGGCCAGGTGGACCTCGAGGGATGGACGGGCACGCTCAACCACGCGAACGCCCACGCAACACTGCCTCACCCCACTGAACCAGGCGTGGTCTTCGAGGACTTCACCGACGCCGCCGGCAACTTCACGCTGTACGTCGAGCCCACGAACTACCCGGAGCGCCTCACCATCGCCAAGGCCGGTTACACGACGTACGAGCACCCGACCACGTTCGCCGTTGGCCCCGATGACACTTTCAACATCGGCCTGGTTCGGCTGAGCGCCAGCGCCAACGACCTCAGTGGACGGATTCGTCTCGCGGGGCACAATGATCACTCGAACACCACGGTGACCGTCGCCGGCATCAATGGCGAGGTCACGGAGGGCGAGCTCTTCGAAACGACCACGGACGTCGCAGGGGACTACCTGTTCGAGTTGCTCCCGCTGGGCCCGTATCGAGTGCGATACGCCTACGAGGCGGAGCCGCACCGCGAAACGTACGCGGTGGAGATCGAGATCGGAGCCGGCATCCCCACACAACTGGAGACGGTCACCCTGCGCGACCGCTACCTGGTCATCGCGGAAGGCGCTGAAGCGACCGCGGATCCCGTCGTCTCGGTGGCTCTGGGCGCCTCGGACTGCCTCGAGCAACGGGTGACGAACACCGTCGCCGACTTCGCTGACCCGGACTGGGGCTGGGGCGAGTGTGAGGCCGCGCTCGACTGGGATCTCGGAAGGGGGGATGGCGAAAAGCACGTCTACGCGCAGTTCAAGGTCCAGTCCGACCCCGCCAACCCGACTGACACGGTCAGCGACAGCATCACGCTGGATACCGAGAGCACCATCGTCTCCTTCGTGCACGATGGCGAGGGCCGCATCCTCGGCAGCGGCGCCATCCTGCGGCTCACGCTCGCCGGCGAGACCGGCGCCCGCGTCTGGGCTGTCATCGAGAACTACGATGACAACGTGGTCCTCTACGACGACGGCACCCGTGGCGACGACCTGGCAAACGACGGCCTCTATCAGCGTGACTACGTCATCAATCGCGTCGACGACGTCGATGCCGCGCGCGTGACGGGTTACCTCCAGGACGCTCTCGGCAACAGCGGGTCGCTCGACGCCACCGGCACCGTGACCGTGCACGTGCCACCGCTCATCACCAACGTCGTGGTCCTCCCGAACATCCTCGCTGGAACCGTCGCCGTCTCGTGGGACACCGACGAGCCCACGAGTGGCATCGTCCACTGGGGAATCGATGAGAGCTACGGAAGCGACGAGGCGGACGTCGCGATCGCCACTAGCCACAGCGTCACGTTCGGCGCGGGCGTGCTCGAGCCCGGCGTCACCTATCACTTCTCCATCGAAGCCATCGACGAGGGTAGCAATGCGTCGGCCACGAACGACGGCACCTTCGAGCTCGTCCCCAGCAGGCCCGTCTACGTCGTCGCCATCCCCGGCATCAACCGCAACCACGTCCGCTGGGAAGCATCGAGCATGGCGCCGCTGCGAGGCTACAACATCTACCGTGCGATCACCCCTGGCGGTCCCTACACACAGCTCAACGGCGAGCCGTGTGGTGACCACTCCAGCGAATCCGCGTGCAACGCTGAAGCGTGGGTCTACGAGGACACCTCCGCGGTGGCGGGGACGACCTACTACTATGTCGTGGTAGCGGTCGATCCGAGCAACAACGAGGGACTGTATTCGGAGGAAACGTCAGCCACACCCGCCGCCGCGAACATGGGGCCCACGGAACTCGCCTCCGCGATCGATGCCGACACTGGCCTCGGCGAGGCGGGAACTCCGTACATCGTGACGACCAACGTGGCAGTGGCCACGGGACGCACTCTGGCGGTCGGCCCCGGCACCGAACTGCGGTTCGACAGTGGGTACCGTCTGGTCGTCGAGGGACGACTCGCGGTGCTGGGCGAGCGCGGGACGCTGGCCTCCGACGGCGAGGGCGGAACGACCGAATCGGACGACGGCCTCGTGGTGCTGCGATCGAACCAGGACACGGGCGCGCCGGGCGACTGGCGTGGAGTCTACTTCGATCCAGTGTCTCCACGGGGCCTGCTGGACGTCAACGCGGGTCGCTACTTCGGCGGCAATGTTTTCTACCGGGGGGCCGTGATGGATGCCGGTCAGAGCGGGGTCCGGATGGAGGAAGGCGACCTCGCATTCTTGCGCTCCATTGCCGCGAACAACGAGGCGCGCGGCGCCTGTAACTACGCAACGGGCGGGGGGCTCATGTTTGCCGGGGGTGATCTCCTCGTCCAGCACGCCCGGTTCGAGGGCAACGCGGTCATCGATACCAACAGCTGGGGAGGCGGTTGCCCGAGGCCGCTCGGTGGCGGACTGCACGTGAAGAATGGCTCCGCTCTCGTCCAAGACACCTGGTTCATCGCGAACCAGGCGATGTGGGGCTCGGGAAGCCGCAGCGCCGGGTACGGTGGAGGGGCCTGCGTCGGGCACACGCATGACGCCGGAGAGTTCGACGTGCGCTTCGAGCGATGCACGTTCGAAGGCAACTCGTCCAACCGCCGCGGTGGTGCGCTACTCGTTCTGTCCACCCACACTGATGAAATTCACTCGGTCGTGCTCACTGATTCCGAGTTCAGGAACAACTACTCATTCAACGATGGTGCTGTGGCGACACAACTGCAGACGCCGGGAGAGTTCGTCGCGGTCAATAGCGTGTTCCTGGGCAACGAGGTCGAGACGGACGGCGGAGCCAGTCACCTGTTCCCCATGACCTTGAGCGGGTACGGCGTGGCCCAGCGCGCGGTCGGGTGCGTCTTTGGGGATGCTCGCAGCCGCCTCGCCGACACCACCCACCGCGGCGTGTACGGCCTTGCCGAGCTCTACGGCGGAGTCTTCGTCGGCACGGCATTGCCGCCGGGCCAGACGCTGGAGGAAGCAGGGAGCGTCGGCTTTCTCGCGAGCAACCACTGGCTGAAGATTGGAGCCGACCAGATCGGAGCAACGATCGCACCCAGTCAGACGGCACTCTCGAATTCGTTCCTCGAGGTGCAGTTCGGCGGCTACGGTATCCGAACTGCTTCTGCCTACTCAGAGCCAGCTTGCGCTGCCTCTGGCAACTACTGGGGCCCAACTTCCACCGCCGCGATCGAGCTCGGCGGAAACCCCAAGAACGTCGAGGCCATCTGGGACTACTACGACAATGGGGACCTCGCGCACATTGACTACTCCAACTGGGCGACGACCGCCTTCCCCATGCCCCGCGTCACTGCTCCCCGCTGGTGGTACGAGTTCGACCAACTCGAGACGATCACGTTCGAGGGCTACGGCTACGACTACGAAGACGCGGAGGTCGCCGGGTGTGGCGGCGACGGTAGTGCCGAGTGGGGTACGTGGGTCAGCACGGACAACGAGTACGTGTGCAGCGACGACGACCATGAACACTGGTCGTGCCACCGCTGCCCGCTCGACGGTCCCGCGTACTGTCCCGCGACGTGCTACCTCGAGAGCAGCAATCTCGTCTGGTGTCTCGAAGAGGACGACTGCTCGGGAACGAACGAGCTCGGGACTGGCGCGACGATCGACGTCGCGGCTTCCGCGCTCGGGGCAGGCACCCAGCGGGTGTGGCTGTGGGCCTACGACACCAACGGACAGGTGGGCAAGGTACCGACCGAGGTGATCATTCAGTAGCGCACGGGCGCACGGTGGTGCGTGGATGGTCTTCAGGTCGAGTGCCCCGTGGGGGTGAGCAAAGGATCTGTTGGTCCTTCCGCGAACGCCCCTTGCTCATCCCTTCCGTC
>JBNLDK010000243.1:0-9059 GCA_050304295.1 Polyangiaceae bacterium | reverse complement strand
CCGGCTCCGCTCCCGGCTCCGGTCCCGCTCCCGGCTCCGCTCCCGCCCCCGCCTCCGGTCCCGCCTCCGGCTCCGCTCCCGGCTCCGGTCCCGCGTCCGGCTCCGGTCCCGCGTCCGGCTCCGGTCCCGCCTCCGGCTCCGGTCCCGGTTCCGGCTCCGCCCCCGCTACCCCCGATACCGCTTCAACGCACCGGCAAACCGCTCCGCAGCCGCGGTCATCTCCGCTTCACTCCCGCGTACCAGCTGCCCTCCGACCCCGACGGCCACCGCTCCCGCGTCCAGCCACTCGCCCAGGTTCTCGGCGGTGACCCCGCCCGTCGCCAGGAGCGGGATGTGCGGCAACGGGACCCGGATCGCGGCGAGATAGGGCGGGCCGAGCTGAGCGGCGGGGAACACCTTCACGCAGGCGGCCCCCGCGCGCCAGGCGGTGTGGATCTCGGTGGGGGTGAGCGCCCCCGGCAGGAAGGGAACGCCGCGCTCGGTCGCCCGGGCGACCATCTCGAGGTCGAGGTGCGGGCTCATCAGGAACTGCGCGCCCGCCGCCACCGCCGCGTCGAGCTGGGCTGGCTCGATGACGGTTCCGGCGCCGACGAGCGTGTCCGGGAGCTCTGCGCGGAGCTGGGCGATGGCGTCTTCGGTGTGTGGTGTCGCGAAGGACACCTCCACGCTTTGCACGCCGCCGCGCACCACGGCTCGCGCGGCGGCTACGGCGCGGGCCGGTGAATCGGCACGAATGATCGCCATCACGCAGGCGGTCTGGAGCTGCTCGAGAAACGATGCCATCGCGCCGCCATACCATGAGCGACGTCGCCGACCCAGGGCGTCCACCTGCCGCGATACCGAGACGCCGCCGGCGTCGAGCCGGCGGACCCGCCTCTGGCGATGCTGGCGGGATGACGAGGACCGTGAGCGACTCGGGGTCGAGGCCGCTCCTGATGTGGATGGTTCAGGGCAGCTCGTGGGGTGTGGTGAGATGGTCCTGGAAGCGCAGGTAGGTGGGCTCCCAGCGTGCGCCGTCGCGGGGCAGGTACTCGACCAGCTCGTGCGACCCGCGCACCAGCGAGCGAGCCTCGTCCCAGCCGCCCACGACGCCGGCAGCGAGCGCCTGGGCGAGCAGGTTGCCGAGCGCGGTGGTCTCGACGGGACCGGCCAGCACCGCGCGGCGGCAGACATCAGCGGTCAGCTGGCAGAGCCACGCGTTCTTCGCGCCCCTGCCCACCACGTGGAGCGTCTCGATCCGATCGCCCGTCAGCGCCTCGAGTTGCTCGAGCGTGTGCCGGTACTTGCATGCCAGGCTGAGCAGCGCCACTCGGACGAACTCACCGTGCGACGACGGGATGGGCTCGCGCGTGCGCTGGCACAGGGTGGCGATCGCCTGGGGCATGTCCCGGGGGCTGAGCAACGACGGGTGATCGGGATCGATCACCGCGTTTGGCGTCTCTTGCTCCGCCGCGAGCGCGGTCAGCGCGGCGTGGTCGAGATCTTCTCCCGACCGTGCCCAGCGTCGCCGGCACTCCTGGACCAGCCACAGGCCGGTGCTGTTCTTCAGCAGGCGCGTCGTGCCGCCCACGCCGCCCTCGTTGGTGAATCCCCCGGCGCGCGCGGTCTCGGTGAGCAGTGGTCGCGCGGTGACGATCCCCAGCAGCGACCAGGTGCCCAAGCTGAGGTACGCCCAGCTGCCGGGGCGGGCCGGGATCGCGGCGACCGCCGACGCGGCGCGATGGCTCGCTGGCGCGACCACCCGGGTGCGGGCCAGACCGGTCGCGTCGCGGACTGCCGGGACGAGGGCACCCAGCTCGCTGACGGGAGGCACGATCGGGGGCCAGAGATCTGCGGGTAGACCGAGCGCTTCGAGCACGGGTTGCGACCAGTCTCCCGCGATCGGATCGAACAGCTGGGTGGTGGACGCGATGCAGCGCTCGCTCACCGCCTCGCCGCTGAGCCAGTAGTGCATCAGGTCGGGCATCATCAGCAGCCGCTCGGCCACCTGGAGCACCTCCGGGGTGGCGCGCTGGAGCGCGACGAGTTGACAGAGGGTGTTGATCCGCGTCGTCTGCCGGCCGGTGTGGGCGAACAGCGCGCTCTCGGTGAGATGCCGGGTGACCCACTCGACGCTGCCCTCGGTGCGGGGGTCGCGGAAGTGGTGGGGATTGCCGAGGAGGGCACCGCACCGATCGAGCAGCGCGAAGTCGCCCCCCCAGGAGTCCACGCCCACACTGGCGAGCTCCCCGTGTTCCTGACGAGCCCGGCCGAGACCCGTGACGATCTGGTCGAAGAGTCCCAGTGCGTTCCAGTGCTCGCGGTCACCCACGCGCACCGGGCGGTTGGCGAACCGGTGCGTCTCGTGCAGTGTCAGGGTGTCGCCCCGGAGCTCGCCCGTCACCACGCGACCGCTCTCCGCGCCGAGATCGACGGCGACGGCACGCCACGCCGTCACGGGGCTTCCTCGGGGGTGGGGGACAACGGAGAGGCGAGCATGGGTAGCGGTGGCCGAACACCTGGCGCCGCGGGCGCCCGGGGGTGACGGCGGCGTTCGCCCAGCATCCGGGTTGCGCCGGGTACTGGCAAGTGTTGCGCGAGCGATTGTGCGTTCGCGCCGATCGCGGCGGGCCCGGGTCAAGATCGGTCATGGCAGGTCGAGATCTCCGCCCTCGGCCCGATGGACACTCGCCGAG
The DNA here is from genome assembly GCA_050304295.1 of Polyangiaceae bacterium. GTDB lineage: Bacteria > Myxococcota_A > Polyangia > Polyangiales > Polyangiaceae > JAFGBI01. The sequence continues at coordinate 6,384 of JBNLDK010000243.1, read as the reverse complement.
TCGACGCTTACGATGCGCCCATGGCTGCACGCACGGGTACCATTTCTACAGTTGGTCTGACGTCGGTGCTGATGCTCGCCGCCTGCCAATCGTCGCCGATCGTGTCGCGACACGCCGGCGCGGGGGGCAGCGCGGGTGCGGCCGGCGCCGCGGACCCCGCGTGGGGCCCTGCCGATCGTGAGGACGACTACTACCCGGTTCCGCTCGCTGGTGGACTGGCCCCGACGCCGCCGATGGGCTGGAACAGCTGGAACCAGTTCCACTGCAACATCAACCAGGAGCTGATCCGGGAAACCGCCGACGCGATGGTCTCGAGCGGGATGGCGGACGCGGGTTACGAGTACCTGAACATCGATGACTGCTGGCTCGAGACGGAGCGCGACGATGAGGGGCGGCTCCAGCCCAGCGAGGCCTTTTCTGACGGCATTGCGGCCCTCGCCGACTACGTGCACGGGCTCGGGCTCAAGCTGGGCATTTACGGCGACCGGGGCAACGAGACCTGCGCGCACCGCGCCGGGTCCGAGGGCTCCGAAGCGCTCGACGCCGACACGCTGGCGGCCTGGGGCATCGACTACCTGAAGTACGACAACTGCTGCACGCCGGCGGACACCTGCTACGGCGGCTCGGAGATCTACCAGCCGGCGTACGAGCTGATGGCGAGCGAGCTGCGTCGGGCAGGGCGTGAGACCGGTCAGAAGATCGTCTTCAGCATCTGCGCCTGGCAGTTCTACGAGTGGGCTGTCGATCCCGGACATCTGTGGCGGACCACCTCCGACATCGAGGCGACCTTCGACAGCGTGATGGCGAACCTCGACATCAATCGCGCCTACGCTGCCTATGCGGAGCCCAACTCCTGGAACGACCCCGACATGATGGAGGTCGGGGTGTCCGGCGGCACGCGGACGATGTCCGACGACGAGTATCGCGCTCACTTCTCGATGTGGGCGATGATGGCTGCTCCCCTGATCGCGGGCAACGACCTCCGGGACATGGACACGACCACCGTCGAGATCCTCACCAACGAGGAGATCATCGCGGTCAATCAGGACGCCCTCGGCCTGCAAGGGGTGCCGGTCTGGCAGGAGGGCGAGCTCTCGGTGTGGGCCAAGCCGCTCAACGAGGCGGGCGCGGTCGCGGTGGCGTTGCTCAATCGCAGCGACACTGCGGCGAAGATGACGGCTCGCTTCGCCGACGTCGGGCTCTGGGAGGGGCCGGCGGAGGTGCGCGACCTGTGGGCGCACGAGGATCTCGGGACCTTCACCGGCCAGTTCACGACCCGGGTCCCGTCGCACGCGGCGGTCGTCGTCAAGATCACCGGCGTGGGGCCCTCGCTCCCTCGCGGGGCCACTTACCTCAGCGACCTGACGTGGATCTACGCTGCCAACGCTCTCGGGCCGGTCGAGCGCGACACCGATGTGGGCGCCTCGCGCGCGGGTGACGGCGATCCGATCTCCCTGGGGGGGGCCGACTACGCCAAGGGGCTCGGGGTGGGGGCAGGGTCGAAGATCATCTTCCGGCTCGGTCAGCGCTGCTCGCGCTTTCTCGCTGACTTCGGGCTCACCGACCTCGCGGCGGAACAAGGGGGCTCGGTGGAGTACCAGGTGCTGGGAGACGACGGGGTCCTGGCTGCCAGCGACGGCGTGATCACGGGAGACTCTGGCCTGCAGCCGATCGACGTGGATGTCTCGGGCCAGCACCGCCTCGTCCTGAAGGTGACGAACGGGTTCGATGGGCCCGGGTGGGATCGCGCGGTCTGGGCTGACGCGCGGCTCGAGTGTGACGACTGACGCCGCGATCAGCACCTCCGGTTGGGGGCGGGGGCGCGCCGTTTCCGGCTCGCTGCTGGGTGGCCTCACTGCGATTTTTCCACCTCGACACAGTCGAGCGCGCTCCCCGCGCGCCCCCGTCCCCTAGGAAAGCTCCAAGGAACGGGCGGATCGGACCCGGAGCAGGGCGCTGCGCGCGGGTACCAACGGTTGATAAAGCGTTTTAGCTGGCGTATAGCTGCCTTGGGCATGCGGTCCACCGGCGGCCCCCACCGCCGGCAGCTTCACGATCACTTGGGTCGGGCGCAGCACTCGTGCTCAGCGAATTCGGAGGAATCATGTCACTGAGAACCGTTTTCTATGTGGGTCTGGCAGCGGGCGTTCTGGCGCTCTGTGCTCCCGGCTGTGGCGGCGACGACGACGATGACGACAAGGGCGCCGGCGGCACGCCCGCCGCGGGCGGCAGCGGCACGGCAGGAACCGACGGCAACGCCGGCGATCCGGCGACCGGTCCCACCGAGGAGGCGCTGTTCGACTTCGACTCCGACGACGAGGACGTCGAGATCCTCGACTACGAGGGCGGAACGGCCAACGGTATCAAGTACGTCAACGTCGGCCACGCGCCGGACCGCGAACAGTACATGTCGTTGGAGCCCGACGTCGCTCCCGACGTCGCCTGGTCCAACGCCGAGGGTGCCGACGGAGAGCCAGGCGTCATCGAGCTGACGGCGCCCTTCGACGGCTACAACCAGGCCGTCGACCTGCAGTGGGTCTTCAGCTCCCCGATCGACATGTCGGGTCGGATCCTCATCGCGCGGATCCAGGTCATCGACGACGGCGGCTACGTCCAGGGAACGGGTGCATCCGGCGGTGGTACCGTGTTTGCGAAGTCCGGCGAGGAGTGGGTCTACGGTCGCGGTGGCTGGTACACGCTGGAGCAGGACGACTACGGCACCTGGATCGAGTTCGAGTTCGAGCTCGACATTCCGGACGAGGCCAATGCCGGCTTCGATCCGACCCTGATCCGGGCCGTCGGTGTGCAGATCTCCACGGGTGGCGCCGAGGGCAACACCGCGCCGACTCCGGCGACCGTGCAGGTCGACCAGATCACGCTCTATACCCCCTGATCGACCGCGGGTTGGGGCTGCGACGGGTCCACCACGCCGGTGGGCCCGTCGTCGTATCGGGCCCCTTTCCGGGAGGGGTCCTCGGTCGCTGCGCTCCCTGCGGTCGTCTCTGTCTCCGCCCCTCGCGACATCCGTTCCTCAGGTTCTCCATATCCAGATAGGAGGAGCCCCATGCGCTCCGCGATTCGCCTCGCTCTCCACACCTCCAGCGCCCTCGCTGCCATCGCGGCGCTGGCCGCCGGCTGCAAGTCCTCCGACGACTCCTCGGCCGGGGAAACGGGCGGTACTGCCGGGGCGACCGGTGGCACCATCGACACCAGGACCCGGGAGTATCCCGCCACCGACGAGCGCATCCGGTATACCGGTCGCATCGACTTCAGCAATCCCGAGGCGCCGATGTTCTCCTCTCCCGGCGTGTACGAGGAGGCGCGCTTCCGGGGCGATGGCGTGACCGTGCTGCTCAAGGACGCGCACCTGAACGGCAACCACAACTACTACGACGTCGTCATCGACGATCTGGATCCGATCCTGCTCGTCCCCGAGCGGCGGGTGTCCGAGTACCCGATCAACGTCGATCTCGAGCCCGGCGAGCATCGCGTGACGGTGATCAAGCGGACCGAGGCGATGATCGGGCGCGGCTCCTTTCTGGGTTTCCGAGTTGCGGGAAAGCTCCTCGACCATGGGATCACGCGGAGCCGGAAGCTGGTGGTCATTGGCGACTCGATCACGGCAGGTTCGGGGGTGGATGCGCGAAACGGATCGGCCGACTGCAGCGAGGATGGCTGGGGCCAGCCGTACCACAACGCGAACCATTCCTATGCCACGGTCGCCGCTCGCGCGCTGGATGCGGACGTGCACGTCACGGCGGTTTCCGGGATCGGTTTGACCCAGAACTACGACACCCGCTGGGACGCGCGCACGATGCCCGAGGTCTACGACCTCGTGTACCTCGAGCGAACCGACTCGGCCGCGTGGGACACCAGCCGGTTCGTGCCGGACGCGATCGTGCTTGCCCTCGGCACCAACGATTTTTCTCCGGGTCACCCGGACAACCCGACGGACGAGCCGTCGCTGGTGGGAGCTGGCGGCGCGGGTGGTGCGGGCGGCGCGCCCAGCGTCGCCCCGGATCCGGACTACCACCGCCCCACGCCGACCCCGGTTGCATTTGCAGAGGCGTACATCGAGTTCATCGAGACGCTGCGCGGCTACTATGGCGACGTACCGGTGTTCTGTGTGCACAGCCCCATGCTCGGCAACGGGTGGCCGAACCCCGACGACACGTTCCGCGACGACCACATCGCAGCCATCCGGCGCGTCGTGAACCACTACGCCGATGCCGGCGACGACACCGTCTACGAGGTGCCCACGGCGCAGGTGACGGGCGGCGGCTGCGGGACGCACCCCGATGCGAGCCAGCACGAGGCCATGGCCGACGATCTCGTCGACGTGCTGGGACCGGCGCTGGGCTGGGACTGAGCCTCGGGGCGCCGACCCGCCCGCGCAGCGCTGGCCGGGGTCGCACTGTGATACGATACACCCTTCCTCTCGAGGTGGTGTGTCTTGGCGCCCCAGCAGTTGCTCAGCTCGACCGTTCCCTGCCCGTGCTGCGGTGGCTGCCTGATCGAGATCCCGCTGAGTCCCCTCCGCGCGGCGGTCTGCCACTTCTGCGAGACGCCGCGCGCGGTGAGCTGGCAGCAGCGCGCGGTCTCGGCGGGGAACCGACTCCGTGGGATCTCCTGGCGTCAGGAAGCCACCCGGTTCACCCGGGTGCTGGGTGGGACCGAGCCGCAGCCCTCGTCACTCGACCAGCTGCGGTCGGCGCTGGTGGACACAGCGGCGCTGTACCACGAGGGGTTGGCTGCGCTGGTGCCACGGCTGCCGCCGGCGCTGGCAGGTGATCCGACGCAGTGGGCAGTCCCCGTCGCTCACCTTGGACGGGGCTTGCTCATCAAGGCGTTCGTCGCAGCCGTGGGTGATGATCCGCTGCCGCCCGCCGAACGGCAGCGGCTACTGCCGGTGATCCTCGAGCAGCTTGGCGTCCAGCCGTGGGAGATGTCCGAAGACGGGTTGGAGCTGGGTCAACTGCGCGCGATCGCGCCCGATCTGGACTGGCGGCCGATCCTGTCGCCCTTCGAGCGCTTGCCGAGCTTTCGCCAGCGGACGCAGGAGCTCGTGACCCACGCCTCGCGGATCGTCAACCTGGTCACCAAGTTCGACGGTCAAGTCACCCCGGCGGAGCTGGCCCGGGCAACCGGGTTCCGCGCCGAGCTCAACCGTCGGATCGGGCAGTTCACCGCGCTACCCAGCCCGTTGCCGGCGTCCGATCTCGAGGCGGCGCTCGAGCAACTTCGGAGCGATGGTCAGTACCTTCGCGATCAGCTCGCCGTGGTCGGGGGAGCGCGCTCCCTGGCGCCTCGCCCCGCTGGAGCACCGCCAGAGCGCCTCGAGGCCGCTCTCCACCAACTCGACGCGCTGGTGGGGGTCCCGAGTGCGAAGGAAGATCTGCGGGGGCTCGTGCCGGTGCTACGGGTGCAGGCCGAGCGGCGACGGCAGGGGCTGGCGGCGGCGGATTTGCGCCTGCACCTCGCGTTTCTCGGCAATCGCGGTACGGGTCAGGGCGCCGTGGCGGAGATCCTGGGACAGATCTGTGCGGCACTCGGCGCCCTCGAACGGGGTCACGTGGTCGAGATCGACGCGGAGGAGCTGGTGGTCGACCCTGCGCGTCTCGCGACGCGGCTGAACGCGGCCGCGGAGGGGGTGCTCCTGGTGCGCGACGCCGGACGGCTCTTCGCGCCCTTCGAGCCGCATGGGGGACAGCTGGGCGCCGAGCTCCTGGCCGGGGCGGACGCGGGCCGGGCGCTGATCGTGATCGCCGACGCCAGTGAGGTGCTGGAGCAGGTTCTGGACCACAATCCCGCCCTGGCCCGCCAGCTCCGGTCGGTCGAGTTTGCCGACTACACGCCGACGGAGCTGGGTCGGGTCCTCGACGCGCTGGTGAAGTCCGCGCGCTATCGCCTCTCCCCCCAGGCGCGACTCGAGCTCGTCAACTGCTTCGCCGAGGTGGTGCGGCGCGAAGGCTGGTGGCCTGGCAACGCCAGCACGCTCCGCGAACTGTTGCGGACGGCGATCGAGCGCCAGGCGCGGCGCGTCGAGGGTGGTGCCGATCTGTCCGCCGCGAGCTTGACGACCCTCGATGCCGAGGACTTCGTCATCGACACGGTGCCGGCGGCCGTGCGCCAGCGGCCGGTGCGCGCGATCCGCACGGACTGCCCTCGTTGCGGCCGCCAGGGAAGGTTCGACGCTCAGCTCCTGGGCGCGCGGATCCAGTGCCGCGCCTGTCAGCATGAAATGGTAGCGGACTGGGGGGTGCCAGCGGACGGGTAGGGGACCCGGATCCGGTGTAGGGCTCGGATTCGGTGGGGGCCCGGATCCGGTGGGGGGCCCGGATTCGGTGGGGGGCTCGGATTCGATGGGGGGCTCGGATTCGGTGG
>JBNLDK010000242.1:0-4201 GCA_050304295.1 Polyangiaceae bacterium | reverse complement strand
GGGGCCGGAGGGGCCATCGTCAACGTATCGTCCGGCGCGGCAACGCTGGGCAGTCCCGGCGAGTACGTGTGGTATGCCGCCAGCAAGGGCGCCGTCGATAGCCTGACGGTGGGCCTCGCCCAGGAGCTTGCCGACGACGGCATTCGCGTCAACGCCGTGGCGCCCGGATTGACCGAAACCGACTTGCACGCGCGCTCGACGGGGGAGCCCGGCCGAGTCGCCCGGATGGCGCCCGGCATCCCGCTCAAGCGAGGGGCACGCCCCGAAGAGATCGCCGAGCCCATCGTGTGGCTCTTGTCCGACGCGGCGAGCTACACCACCGGAGCCATCGTCCGAGTCGCGGGAGGGCGCTGAGGGAAGGAAGAAGTGGGCGTGGCCGGATTTGTGGGCAACCGGTAGCCCAGCTCCACCGTCTGGTCCCAGGAGCGTAGGGCGACCAGATGCGCAGGTCGTTCAGTTGGTAGGGTCGAGGGCTGGCGCGAGCGTCAAGGCAGGGACCAGGAGGGCGCCTGTCTTGCGTCACGGCCGTGTCCGGGCGGGCGAATGTGCCTCGGCTCAAATCGCAGGCAGCATCCGCGACCGCGAGTCCTCACCCCCTCAGGGACACGCAGCCGCGGAGGCCCGGCAAGTGTGAGTGCAAGGCCGCTCTACTCCGGAATGTTGCCGAGCGCCGCCAGGAGGCGCTCGACGGGAACCAGCAACTCGGCGCAGAGCTCGGGTGTTGCCTGTGCCTTGCAGAATCCCGGCGCGGAGAGCTGCGACCTGACGTCCTCCAGAGCCTCCACAGCCATCGTGACATCGCCCGACCGCAACGCCCCCTGGGCCTCGAGCACTTTGGCCTCTAGCGCTTGGGTCGCTCCGCGAGGAAGCTCCAGTGACCGGATGTGGTCGAGAAGAACGACCACGCCCTCGCCGAACCCGCTCACGTGAATCAGCACCGCATCCGTCCCGGTAGCCCCCTGCTCGTCGGTGACGGTCAGGTGCACGGTGTGCGTTCCTGTCTCGTCGAAGACGTGAGACGTACGCCCGTCGAAGATCCCATCATCGGTCTCCCCCGTCGCCTCTACCAAGACCGTGCCGTCGGGAAGCAACCACTCGTAGCGGACGATCTCTCCGTCGATGTCGTAGGAGCCGCTGGCGTCGAGAGTGAAAGCCTCGCCCACGTAGGGACTGTCGGGAAGTCCCCCCACGTCCGGCCCCGCGTCAGCCACCGGAGCCTGATTCGTGGGGACCCACCCCTCGGGATCAGCGAGAGGGAACCGATCGTGGCCGTAGGGAGCGTCGACAATTCCATCCTCCCCGGGCTGGTCCTGACCTGGACCCGAGAACACGTCCGGCCCCAACCACTCGGACCAGTGGTTCCCCCCACTGGGATACCCGTCATCCCAAGTCACCACCTGGGCCGACGCGCTGGCGCTCTCGTTGTCGACGAAGTTGTTGTGATACACGCGACGCTCCGCACTGGTCTGAACGTCGGTAATCGCGATCGCGTCCGCGTTGCGCAGCACGTCGTTCTCCGTGAACAGCAGACTCCCGTAGCGCGAGTCCAGCTTCGCTCCGTAGCTCGTGTTGTCCCGGATCGTGCTCCCCTGCACCGTCAGCTGCGTCTGCATCCCTGGCGCTTCCAGCCCGATCGCGCTCCCGAACAGCTCGCAATCGTAGATCCCCACTTTACGCGTGGCATGCGACAGGTACACCGCCGAGGAGAAGCTCGCTCCTCCCACGGTCAGCCCCTCGAGCCTCACCGTCCCACGCTCCACCGTCAGCGCCGGCACCTGCTCCGCTCCCGCCCAGATCGTCGCCCCCGCCTCGCCGCGCAGACTCACGCCATCCGGTACCGTGAAGTTCCCCGCATACTGCCCCTGGCCCGCGATGGTCCCGCCAGCCAGCACGATCTCCTCACCCGGCAGCGCCTCCTCCAGCGCCTGTGCGATCGAGTAGTACACCACCCCCGTCGCCCCGTTCTGGATCGACTCCTCGAGCGTCGTGGCGTCTCGCAACTCCCACGCCGACGGCTCCGTGAGCGGGTAGTGGTCGCGGTAGTAGGGCTCGTCCACCGTGTAGTCACCATTCACGTCCGGCGCCGTCCAGTCCGACCAGTAGTTCCCTCCAGATTCGTAGCTCCCCTGCCACCTCACGTACTTCTCGCTCGGTACCGCCGTGTCGTTGTCGATGAAATTGTTCGCGTACACCCAGCGCTCCGCACCCGTCCACACGTCGGTAATCGCGATCGCGTCCGCGTTGCGCAGCACGTCGTTCTCCGTGAACAGCAAACTCCCGTAGCGCGCGTCCAGCTTCGCTCCGTAGCTCGTGTTGTCCCGGAGCGTGCTCCCCTGCACCGTCAGCTGCACCAGCGTCCCTGGCGCTTCCAGCCCGATCGCACTCCCGAACAGCTCGCAATCGTAGATCCCCACTTCACGCGTGGCGTGCGACAGGTACACCGCCGAGGAGAAGCTCGCTCCTCCCACGGTCAGCCCCTCGAGCCTCACCGTCCCACGTTCCACCGTCAGCGTTGGGAGACTCTCGACGCCGGCCAGCAGGACCGCGCCGGGAGTCCCCTCGAGCACGAGCGAATCGGGAACGACCACGTTCTCCTGATACTGCCCCGCCGCGATCACGATCCTCTCGCCAGGAGCGGCCGCGTCGACGGCTGCTTGGATCGTCCCAAATGGGCTGGTGGCACTGCCGCAGCCCTCCACACAATCGCTCCCCGCCTCGACAAGGAGGTCAGCAGCAGCGCTCGTGGGATAGAGCAGAAGCAGGACAACACCTCCAATCCGAGCCCCCCGCCCCCCTCCTCTCAAGAACTTCTCCGCAGAACCCCGGACCAGCGACCGGAGCGGCTCATTGACCAGGTATCGGTGATGGTGCGACTGAGCAGTCATGCTGGCCGGCTAACAGAGCTGGACGACAGCGACCATAGTCAATTCTTCACCCAGCATTTGAGTCGGCTCTGAAACGGAAACGGGTCCACCCGCGAACTCCAGCGCAGCCTGCCAATCGGGAACGTTGGTGAGCCAAGGGCGACGGGGCGCGTTCGCGGAACAGGTTGCGGCGCATCCCCATGGCGATCAGGAGAGCGGCCAGTGCGATCCAATGGCCTCCTGGACTCGGGGCGCCTGAAGCCGTGCATCCGCGGCGCCCATGGCCGGAGGTGTCCGAGTCGTCTGGGGGGGGCTGTGGTGCTGAGTCGGGAGATCCACCGCCTCCGAGCACTCCACCACCGGCCGAACCTCCATCGCCACCGACCAGAATCGGCGGGTCCACGCCAGGTGTCGATTCCCCTCCTGCCCCTCCTACCCCTCCGTTGGTCAGCTCCCCGGCGTATGCCGGGCCACCTGGTGAGCTACCGCCCGATGGGCCATTACCTGGATTGTCGCCGCTCGGTGCGCCACCGGATGGCTCCCCGCCGCCTAGCGCGCCATCGTTGCCTGGCTCCCCAGCGCTCGCCGCGCCAGCGACAGTTGCGCCCCCCAGTGTGGAGGACTCCCCCGCACCGCCGGCGCCTCCGGTTCCACAGCTCTGTTCGTTGACTCCGCACCCACACGCACCGGCGAGGACCTTCTCGGGGTCCATCGGGCATTCGTCCTCGGTATCCAGAACGAAGTCGCCGTCATCGTCTTCGTCACACGCGTCGCCCCGGCCGTCCCCGTCGAAGTCCGACTGATCGGGATCGGGAACGAGGGGGCACACGTCCTCGTGATCCGCCACGGTGTCGGCGTCGGTGTCGTGGGCGCAGTCGTCCAGCACACTGGCGCGGCCACTCGTGGTGAGCTGAGTCACGCACGTGGCGTCCCGGGTGCGCAAGATGGTGGCTGTGATGTCGGTCACCGTGACCTCCGGGGCGATGGCGTCGAAGGTCACGTCCAGGGCCTCCATGCCCGCGATCACGGTATTGTCGAGGCTGCTCGCCCGGACACCCGGGGAGACGAACGCCGAGGTTACACCCGTTTCTGGTCGCAGGATGACCCGCCCCTCATGTGGCAGCTTGCCGACAACGAGTGACTGCCTCTCGCCGCCGGTACCCACGGGTGTGAAGGATTCGGAGCTGCCGGCGACGTAGATGGCGTCCGGCGTGGACACCACCGCGGTGAGCTGGTCTTGGTACGGACCGTCGATGGTGGTGTGCCATTCGACGCCGAGGCTGCGGTTCACGTGGAAGGCCCACGCCGCAGTCTCGTTCGCGTTCAGGGGGCTACCG
>JBNLDK010000241.1:0-8783 GCA_050304295.1 Polyangiaceae bacterium | reverse complement strand
CGGCTGGCGAGCCCGGCACGGCTGGCCCGCCCGGCACGGCTGGCACGGCTGGCACGCCCGGCACGGCTGGCACGCCCGGCACGGCTGGCACGCCCGGCACGGCTGGCATGACCGGCGTTGCTGGTAGCGCTGGCAACGCTGGCAGCGCCGGCGCTGGCTGAGCTAACGGCGCGCGAATCGAAGCGGCCCCGCCCTTGGCGGTGGCCGCTTCGACGCGTTCTGGGGTCGCGGAACTTGGCCGTTCGCGAGCGCCGTTGCTAGCCCATGGGTCTACGCGGCGTCGCGCGTTGCGGCGCCCGGCCGGGGTCAGCACTGGTGTTTCTCGACCGAGTATTGGGGCTATTGATTCCGTCGCTGGTGGCGGTGGGGCTGGTGGGCGCGTTGCCCGTGGCGGATGCGCAAGCGGATCCTGCGCGGAAGCTGCCCGCGCGGTTCATGCGTTCGCCATACTCGTTGATGTCGCTTTCTGTCGGGTACCCGAACGACGGGTGGCAGCTGCGTGCCAAGCAACTCCGCGAGTCCGCCAGTCTGTCCATCAAGGCCAACAGTCGCCAGAATTCCTACGGGCATCCGGCGCTTGTCCTGATGTTGCAGCGCAGCGCTCGGGAGATGGCCGAGGCCTATCCCGGGTCCGTCATGGTGGTGGGCGACGTTTCGGCGGAGGCGGGGGGACCGCTGTCCGGTCACCGCTCCCATCAGAGCGGGCGCGACGCGGATGTGGGATTCTACGCCCGGGATTGGAAGGGTCGCCCGTTCGTGCCCGAACGGTTCGTGTCCTATGGCGCAGACGGCAAGGCCAAGAACTTCCCTGGCCTGAGTTTTGATGACGAGCGCAACTGGGCGCTGGTCGTCTCCTGGCTGCGTGACAATCGGGCGGGAGTCACCCACGTCTTCGTGTCCCGCGATCTTCGACAGCGGCTCCTCGACCATGGGAGCCGGAGTCCCGAGCGTCACCTGGTGACCAGGATCAGCAATCTGCTCCGCCAGCCGAAGAGCGTGAGCGCTCACGACGATCACTTCCACGTGCGGATCGCGTGTCCGGAGCGCCAGGAAGCGATCTGCAACCCTGGAGTCAAGTAGTCGCACCCGACACGGCCAGCCCGCTTGGTTGGTCAGGGTTGCAGCGGATCAGAACCTTCAGCGCTCCCCGTTGTTTGGCGTGAGCGAGGGCCGCCTCGCCGGCGGTCAGGGGATAGCGAGCCTCGATGAGCGGTCGAGGATCGACGCTCTTGCTCTCGAGCAGCTGCAGCGCGGAGCTTAGGTTGCCACACCGCGACCCAACGAGGCGCACTTCATCGATGACCAGTCGTGCGAGATCGAGGGCTGGCTGATCGGCGATGGTCGTCTTGACAATGATGGTCCCGCGCGAGGCGACCAGGTCTTGGGCTCGTGCCATTCCTGAACTCGAACCCGTGGCCTCCACCACCACGGGAGCGCGAGCTATCTCGCTGGCGGCCGATTCGAGGCAGCCGCGCGCACCAGCGCGGGCGGCGAGCGCCAGCTTTCGCGGGTGACGACCGACGATGGTCGTGTCCTTGCCGGCCGCCACCAGAACCAGCGACACCAACAGTCCGAGCTTGCCGTCGCCGAGCACCACGACCCGGGAGGCTTCGGCAACGGCTGCGTCATCGAGCACGTGGGCCGCCGCGGCCAAGGGCTCCGCAAAGACTGCCTGCTCATCGGTAACCACGTCGGGTACGAGAACGAGGCACCGTTCGGGTATCACCAGTTGTTCCGCGAACGCGCCATCCCGCTGCACGATGCCCAGCACCGATCGCTGGCGACAGTGGTGTTCATCCTTGCCGACACAGTTCGGGCACGCACCGCAGCCGACGTTGATGTCGGCGACTACCCGGCGTCCCAACCAGGCGCCGTCTTCGGCTTCGAGGACACGCCCGACGAATTCATGGCCGAGCACCCCGCGGTGGCTCAAGTAGCCCCGCGCGAGCTGGAGGTCGGTGTCGCACACTCCCGCCAGATCCACCGCGATCCGCGCTTCGCCGGGGCTACGTCGCGGAGTTGGCCAGTTCTCGACCACCCGCGGCTCTGCCTTCAGGACCAACGCTCGCACCCCGGGACGATAGTGAGGCGATGGTATTCTGCCAACCAGGCGCTTCGCCTGGAATCTTTCACCTGGCCCAGCGGCCGCGTGTTCTGTTCGACACTTTCGCCACGGACCGCGCCGACTGAGTTAATCTCGCCCCGGACCCGAGCCCACTGATGCGATCCGTCGAGTTCTACAAGCTGACACGAGCTGTCCAGGAACGTTTTCTCTCGGGGGCGACCGGGAGCGCAGCTCCACAGTGTTGGATGTGGGTTCCGCAGCGGGTCCGCATTCCGTGGATCTGGCTGCTGGCTGCCGTGGTCGCGGCGGCACTGCTGGTGGGGCTCTTGGCCCTCGGCCATGGGACGGCGAACCATCGCCTAGCGCTCGCTCCGGTCTACATGGCTGGCGTCTACGCGGCTGCCGTGTGGATGTTCGTTATCTGCATCATGTTTGCCCTGCGAGTGATCTCGGCGCCTAGCTGGCTGCCGTTTCCCACCGGACTGTACCTGTTCCCCATCGGCGTCGTGGACGCGCGGGCAGCGCGGTTGCTCGTTTACCCGTTCTCGGAGCTCGAGAATGCCGAGGCTCCCGCGCAGTCGCGACTCATCCTCCGGTTCAAGCGTGGCACGTCCTTCACCTTCCCGATTCCTGCGCCGGAGAAAGCCCAGGCGCTAGTCGATGCCGTGTTGCAGGGACGGGAACGGGTCCAGCGTCTCGAGACCGATCAGAACGAACACGACCTGGCCACGATCGATCCTCTGCTCGACACGGGGATCCCCAGTCCGCTGTTGCCGACGCAGCCGCTCGAGCGGCACGTGCCATTCTGGGCTCGCTTCGCGGTTCTGATCGCGTTCGTGCCCGCGATCGGGCTGGCTTGGCCAATCTGGCACATCCGCAACGTGATGAGCGAGCGGGTCATGTTCGAGGCAGCGCGGGCAGCCGACTCGCCGGAGAGCTACCGAGCCTACCTAGAGACGGGTGGTCCTCGCGCGGATGTCAGGGACCTACTTCTGCCACGCGCCGAGCTCCGCGCCGCTCGCAACTCGGGCTCTGTTGTGGCGGTCGAGCGGGTCGTCAAGAAGTACGAGAACCTGCCGGTTCATGGCGAGCTGGAGCACGCATTGCGGGAGCTCCTCCTGGTGGAGCTCGAGAGGGCCAAGAAGCCGGGGACGTTGCAGGCTCTTCGTGATTTGAAGGGGGCTTTCTCGTCAGGTGATCTGATCGAGCCCGAGCTCGAGGACGCCTTCCACGAAGTCTACGCGAAGGCGTTGGCGCGATATGAGCGACAAGCTCCTGAAGAGCGCAAGGAGGTGGTCCCGTTCTTCCGCAAGCTGATCGCACACGTCGAGAAGCACGGTCCTCGCGTCGAGATCCGGTTTCGCCGCGAGCTGCGTGGGTCGGTCGAGATTGCCGACAAGCGAGTCAGGAAGAGTCAGTACTACGGTGGTGCGAAGGACATCCCGTCACGATACTTCGACGCGGAGCACGCGACCCGACGGGAAGAACGGATCTCCAAGAAGCTGATCGCCAGGTTCGAGAAGACGTTTCCCCAGGAGCTCCTTCACGTGGAGCTGGGGGCGCCCCTTGACGCTGAAGCGCCGCTCCCGGCCGTCAAGGTGCCGACTCTGTTCGTGACCCACTCGACACTGATGTCCGGTACGTACATCTCTCGCGATCCGGTGGCGACCTACGTGGGGGTGGGGGTCGTCTTCGAAGGATCGTTCCGCATCCCCGAGTACCCGGAAGCGATCGATTATCGGTTGAGCGTGTGGCGACAGCCACGGATCGAGACGATCAAGGAAGAGAAGCTCTCGGTGGAGCAGGTCTATGATCTGCTCACGATGGAAGCTTTCGACCGCTTTGGTGACAAGTATCTGGCACGGATGTTCCGCGAATGACCGGGCGCGTCGTGACGGATCTCAGGGTCTTTCGTTTCGAGGGTATCGACGATGACCTGGCGCGTCCGCCGCTGGCGGCGATTCGATTCTTCGCGGCGACGGGCATGCTGGTGCGCTACTCGGACTGGCGGCGGGTTCCTCTGGACGCACGCCGGGCGATTGCGGCGGCGGGAGCGCGCGACGAAGTGGATCTGCAGGCAGCTCGGGCGCTGATGGATGAGATCCCTCCGGCCGCTATCCAGCTCACTCCACCTCGGGAGACGTCGCCCGGCGAGCCCAGGGCCGAGGTGGAACGCATGCTGGGGGGAGGCGACCTGGCGCGTCGCGCCTGGGTTCAGCTGCGACCGTTCGAACGGTTCGTCCTCAACGTGCTGCGGAGCAATACCCGCCTGTTGTGGCGAGCACTGACCGAGATCCGCGGGGTGGCTCCGGCAGCCGCGTGGTCCGGGTCCTTGGCGCGAGCTGAGGTGCAGCTGCGCGTCGAAGGTCCGGTGCTGCGAGATGTGGTCCGCCTCCTTTCGAACGATCTGTTGCTGCGAGGCCGTGGTCTGGTCCTGGCTAGGGCTTCCGGACGCCGCGCCGCTCGGGCGGCTGGGCACCTGTTCGACCTACACGCCGAGACGACCACCGGTGTCGTCGAGATCGACTGGCAGGTGCAGCAGACGGCGCCGGGCGTTGTTTGGCAGGCGCACGCGAGCACCGTGGATGGTGAGTTCTTTCCTGCTGCGTCACTGGTTGCTGCCACGGTCGCGGCGACCAGCCTGTGCGACATGCTCAAGGAGTTCGATCCGCAGGTGGAGCTCCGCCACGCCCGATTGGCTGACGAGGAGTGGGTCGTAGGGGCCCTCGAGCTCGAGGAAAGTACTGTTATTCTCTAGGGTTCGCCGTGGACAAAGTCCGAGTTCCCGGCTCTCCGGTGGGGTGGCTCCGGCGTCTTTGAGGATCTGGCGCTTGGTGCTCGGCTGCTGCTTGCGGTCTCTTTTCTTTGAACGGACCCCCACAGTCCGGGCACCTAGGGTCGAAACACCGAAAAACACTGGCTGGGCCGGGCAGCGCGACCGTCTTCGTGGGCGCTCCGTCCACTGACTGGCCCAGCGTGCAACGGCCGGCGAAGCGTCGCTTCGCGGAGTTCGAGGGACCCGTGCGTCTGAGAAACCAAACTGCAGCCTGTTTGCTTGCCCTGGTCGGCCTGGTGCCGCTGACGGCCCACGCCCAGCCTACCCCGGAAGCCCCGGATGCGAAGGCGGAGCCCCCATCCCCGGCGATCACGCCACCGCGACTGGTGCGCTTCGTGCCAACCGAGTGGCCTGGCGACGCCAACGCGACGGAGCCGGTCACCGTACGACTGTTGCTGACCATTGGCGTGGATGGGACGGTGGACGAGGTCGAGGTCCTGGCCTCGGGCGGCGAAACCCTCGATGCGGCGGCTCGGAGCGCGGCTGCGAAGTTCGAGTTCGAGCCAGCCCGTCGTGGTGACGTGGCCATCCCAGTCAAGATCCAGTACGACTACGTGCTGCGACCGCCGGTTCCCGAACCGGTCGAAGAGCCGCCGCCGGATCTCGACGCGGAGAGTTCGCCGAGCACCGACCCCGACGAGGTTGCGCCCACCGTGGCGACAACGCCGGACGTCGCGTCTGAGCTGGCCGCACCGGTTGACGAGGGGTTCGGTGCGGTTGCCGAGATCGATGCGCCCCCGCGAGAGGTCACGCGCCGCGCTGTGGAGGGCGAAGAGCTGACGCGCATTCCTGGGACCTCGGGTGATGCGATGCGCGCGATCGAGGTGATGCCGGGTGTGGCGCGAACATCGATGGACGACGGCGACCCGATCATTCGCGGCGCTGCCTGGCACGAGACTCAGACCTTCGTGCATGGCACTGCGGTACCGTACATCTACCATTTCGGTGGCGTGAAGAGTGCCTTCAACTCCCAATTCGTGGAGCGGGTGGAGCTGTACCCGGGCAACTACAGCGCTCGCTACGGGCGCGCGGTGGGCGGAGTCATCGACGAGCGCATCCGGGCGCCCAGATCGGATCGCCTTCACGGGATGCTCGAGCTGAGCATCTACGACAGTATGGCGCTCGTCGAGGCTCCGGTAGGCAAGCGGACCAGTGTGGGTTTGGCGGCGCGACGCAGCAATATCGACTTCTTCTTCGAGCAGTTCGTGCCCAAGGACGCCTACTCGGTGACGGCCGCACCGCTCTACTGGGACTACCAAGGCATCGTCAACCATCGCTTTCGCAACGACCAGACGCTCCAGCTGATGGCACATGGCAGTCACGATTCGATGCGCCTCGTGTTCTCCGACCCGAGCGACTTCGATCCGGGGCTGCGGGGCAAGGCAGAGTTTGCGAGCGACTACCACATCGCCCAGGCCAACCTCGATGGCAAGCTGGCGCCAGAGCTCGACCAGCACCTGCAGCTCTCGCTGGGGAAGTTCGGCGGGATGACCGAGCTGGGCCCGCTCGACTCGAAGTTCGAATTCTACGTTGTCTCCAGCCGCGCTGAGTGGGGTCTCCAAGCGAGCAAGGGACTGCGCCTGAACTTTGGCTGGGACGCGGAGATGACGATCCTCGACGGCAGCTATCAGGGCCCCCCCCCTTCGGGCGCCGAAGGGGACGAGGCGGCGTACCACCAGAGTCTCGCTTCTTACGACGTGGTCAGCATCGAGGATGTGTTGACCATCGTGCGCCCAGCCGTATACGTCGAGGCCGAGATCCGGCCGGTGGATCGCCTGCTGCTCGTTCCGGGCGTGCGGTTCGACTACTGGGGCTACATTGGTGAGTACAGTGTCGATCCGCGCCTGACCGCGCGCTATGAGGTGACGCCGGTGACCGCGCTCAAGTGGGGCGTGGGACTGTATTCGCAGCCGCCTATCTACTACGAGGCGATCCCCGGATTCGGGAACCCGGATCTGAAGCCGGTTCGGAGTCTGCACACCAGCGCGGGGGTCGAGCAGCAGATCGGGGAGCGCCTCCAGCTCGACGTCGAGGGTTTCTACAAGCGCGTCTCGAACCGCGTGGTTCCCACGGAGGGTGGTGCGCCTCCGCGCTTCGTCAACGACGGAGTGGGGCGGATCTTCGGTAGCGAGATCTCGGCCAAGTACCGCACTGACCGCACTGTGGCGTACGTGGCGTACACGCTTTCGCGAAGCGAGCGTCGCGATCGCACCGAGGACTGGCGCCTCTTCGAGCTCGACCAGACGCACATCCTGGCCCTGACGGCCAGTCACGACCTGGGCAAGAACTGGGAGATTGGTGGGCGCTTCCGGTTGGTGAGCGGGAACCCATACACGCCGGTCACGGGCGCGACCTACGATGCCTCGAACGACACCTACAGTCCGATCCTCGCGGACCCGTACAGTGCGCGCAACCCTGCGTTCCACCAGCTGGACGTGAGGATCGAGAAGACCTGGGAATTCAAGCACTGGAGTCTCGGCGCCTACGCCGACGTCCAGAACGTCTACAACGCGCAGACCCGCGAAGGGATTGACTACAGCTTCGACTACACGGAGCGGGAGTCCTATAGCGGTCTGCCCCTGACCCCCAATCTGGGGATCCGAGGTGAGCTGTGAACCGAACCGCACGTGAGTGGTCGGTGGTTGTTGCGGCGGGACTGGTCCTCGTGGCCTGCGGCGACCCGATGAAGAAGCCGGAGCTGATCGAGGAGACTCGTGTCATTGGCGCGCGCGTCGAGGTCGACGGGGATCCAGAGCGAGCCTGGCCGCGACCGGGAGAGACGGCGACGGCGCGCTGGCTGGTGGCCCACCCGGGGCCCCCGGTGCCAGTCTCCTGGGCTTTCGCGGTCTGCCCAGCTGCGGATGTGGCGTTCGGGGTGCCCTCATGTGTCACGTCACCCTTTGCGACCGCTCGCCAGGATAACCCGGGTACGGGGGAACCCAGTATCACCTTCCAGGTGCCGGAGGAGGCCGCGGACTGGGGGGTGAGTGAGGTGGTGGTGCTCGGGGTGGTTTGCACAGCAGGCATGCCCGTGCTGACCGACGAGCTCGAGACCAGCGAGTGCGAGGAAGGGGAAGGTCATCGAGTCTTCTTCACTGTGGGGCTCGAGCTGGATGTGGAGTCCAACCACAACCCCTCCTTGGCAAGTGCTCCCTTCATGCTGGATGACGCGGCGTGGGAAAGTGATGCGGAGCCTGCGTCCTGCGCCGAGGCCGCTGCGGCGGTGTCGGTCCCCGTGGGCAGCGAGCACGTGATCGACTTCGACTTGACTGACGGCGATCGCGAGGCACTGGAGACGGAGTACGACGTGGATGAGGCGGTCGAGGCCATCCAGATCTCACAGTTCGCGACCGGCGGTGACCTCGAACGCGCGTACAGTGTTGTCGAAGGCGATCAGCCGAACCGGGTCGAGCTGACCTGGACCGCGCCGAAGGAAGCGCCGGCTGCCGGGAAGCTCGTGCGCTTCTACTTCGTGGCGCGGGACCCCCGTGGCGGTGCCGACTGGACGACGCGGTTCGTTTGCGTCACCCGCTGACCCAGATTCGAGGAGAGGAAGCGAGGAACCATCATGGATATCGATCAAGCACTCAATGCGTTTGCCCTGCTCGGAGCCCAGTGGGTTCTGTGGCTGCTGCTGGCGCTCAGCGTGGCCGGCGTGACGGTGGTCATCGAGCGCGCTGTGTTTCTGATCATGAGCCAGGACGACGTGCCGCGGCTGCAGCGCGAGTTGCGGGCCCTGCGGGCGCGCGGAGAGGTCGAGGCGGCGCGCAAGAGGCTCGAGGCGTCGCCGTGCTTCGAGGCGCGGGTGGCCGCGGCGGGGCTCAACGCGGATGGTGCCGGGAGCGCGGAGGAGCGGATGGCCGGCGAGACCCAGCTGGTCAA
>JBNLDK010000240.1:0-23990 GCA_050304295.1 Polyangiaceae bacterium | reverse complement strand
GCCCGCAACCTGCTCGACGCGGAAGATGGGTTCCTTCGCGACGCGACCCATTTGATTCACGATCGCGATCCGCTGTACACCAAGGCCTGGACGGCGTTGCTCAAGTCCGAGGGCGTGAAGTGCGTGACGATTCCAGCCAGTAGCCCAAACTGCAATCCTCACGGAGCGGTTCGTGAAAACTGTCCGCTCCGAGTGCCTCGACCACTTCGTGATCTTCGGCGAACGCCATCTGCGGCACGTGCTTCTCGAGTTTGTCGTCCACTATCACGGAGAACGGTTTCACCAGGGGCTCGACGGCACGCTCGTCCGGCCGCCGGCAGCTGCGAGCAACGACAACGGGTCGGGTGCCGGCATCCGGAGCCGATCGCGGCTTGGCGGACTGCTCAGTTTCTACCACCGCGGGGCAGCGTGACGTCGCCGCGAGTTGTCGGACACCACGGGTATGGCGGTGTCATGCTGCGCTTCCGATGTGGTTGCCGACCTGGTCGCGTGAACGCAATGCGCGAGTGCTGAAAGGCGAGAATGTCCAGCGTGCCCGCCAAGTTCAGGGGGATGCGACGTTCGGATCGGCGTTGGAGCCAGCGAGCACATCCGCCACCCACCGCCCCAGCTCGTCGCTCCGATTCCCTCCCGGTCGCAGTTTGAACACCCGCGACCCAAACCGCTCGAGAAACACCTCGGAGAACCACGGCGCGGTCAGGCTGTCCGCTGACGGCGCAAGCAACACCACTGCTCTCGGTCGCCCGGGGTCCGCTCCGGGCACGGCGCAGCGTTCGTCGATGAGCGCGTCGCGGTAGATGTGGACGGACTCGAAGGCGTCGGCGAGGTTGCGCGGGCCGACGCGGTACTTGGCGTCCAGGGCGATCCAGCTGCCGGCGCCTTCCACCGGTTCGCTGCGAACGACGAGATCTGGGCGTCGGGCGCCTGAGATGCTGTAGCGGGGCGCAGTGCCGCGGTCGAGGTAGCCGCCGAAGGTGGGATTGAATTCGATGTGCAGCGTGTGGCCGTCTCGCGTTCCCACGAAGCCGGCGCCGCCGCCGGTGCCTTCGAGGCGGAGAAGCCGTGCCAGGCCGCGTTCCTTCCACTGCCAATCGGGCAGTGTCGCGCGGAGTTGACGTTGGAGCTCGAGCAGGCACCAGAGCTCGTACAGCGTGAACGATGGACGGACGGCGGCGGAGAGCTCGGCACTCTGCCGGTCCGGCGTCCACGAGAACAGTGGGGCCAGAAAGCGGCGACCGAGAGAGTGGACGCGCGAGTAGGTGGGGTCGTCGAGGATGACGAGCAGGGCGGCTTCCGAGGGGGGAGCGGGGCGTACTCGTAGCAGCCACGATCGTCGCCACAGTGTTTCCAGGTGGTCAGCCGCTTCGCCTACTCGAGCCGCCCTCGCGAGACACCAGACCGAATCGTCATCTTGGCGCTGGCCCAGACGCGCGAGTTCAACCTGCGTACCCCGAAGCGCGCGCACGATCCGCTGGCAGAGCCACGAGACGTAGCGGTTGGCGGGGTGGTTGAGACTTTCCCGCGTGGTGCGATGAGGGAACCAGGGTTCGGGGCCGCTGAGCTCGGCTGCCCGCCAGGGGTGAAGCCAGGCACCCTCCGTGGGGTGTCGCGTGGCCCAGCGAAGTGTCTCGGGGTGAACGCTCCTGAGGTTGCGTAGAGGAACATCGTCTTCCACCGGGAACGCCACATGCCGCGGCTCGCTCAAGACTGCCCGGAGCGCACGTTCGAACGGCCCCAGCAGCGGGAGGAGCGCTTCGACCACGAGCGGGGCCGCGACGCCCTCTCGGCCTACCTCGCCAGCGCGCGCACCACCCACCCCGACGCCGAGCCCGGGGAGCCACTGCTCCAGCTCGGTGAGCAGCGAGCACCACAGATCTGGCGGGAGTTTGTCCGAGCGCGACTCGATCCGCACCGGCACGCGCTCCTCGGCGTCGCCTGCTGCAACGCGCAACGTGTTGTCACCGACGTAGTGGCCGGTCCACAGGTGCAGGCCGTCCGCCGTGCCGCGGAGCTCGATCTCGCCGAGCCACGCCCGCAGCTGCCCGAGCCCCGTGGCGCGAACGGTGTAGTTTGCGGATTCCGTGAGGACGAGCCCGTCCCCCAGGGGCAGCTCGACGCCCTGGTGATCGAGCACCTGGAACCGCAGCGATTGCCTCACGACCAGAATTTCGTCACGCCGGTGGTTTCGAGACGGTCGAGCATTTCAGAGAGCTTGGCGATGGAACGCGGCATACCGCGCTCGCCGCAGAGGTCGCGGACACTCTGGAGTGCCTCACGTAGCCCCTGGGAGTCCTCTCCGCGCAGGCGAGGCAGCACCTTGCAGAAGACCGCCTGATCGAGCAGATCGTTCTGCACGTCCGCGGGAGCCCCGCCCGCACCTTCGGCGAGGAAGTCGAGTACTTCACTCGCGGTTCGATAGCCGAAGTGCCGGCGAATGGGTGCCAAGCGAGCGTTGAGAGCCAGCAGGACGTCCTGTGCAGCTTCTTGCGCTGGCTTGCCGGAACGGGTGCGTCGCTCGAACAAGCCCTCCAGGTCCACGTCCCAGAACTCCAGCGTGAAGGCTCGGTCGAGTACCTTGTCGCTGAAGGCGTGGGTCGTCTCGTCCATGTTGACGGTGCCCCCGATGAACAGGTTGGTGGGCCACTTCACGCTCGGCGGCACGTTGTTTACCGAGTCGTCGTTCGCGTGGAGAACCAGCCGATCGCCGGTCTCCATGGCGGACAGGAACGGCGCCAGGTAACGCTCCACTCGCGCGAGATTCATTTCGTCCAGGATCAGGAAGTACGGCAGCCCCGGGTTCCGCGAGGCGCGGAGTACCAGTCGCAGGGTTGGCTCGGCCTGGTAGGTGGGGTCCGAGTGCAGTGCGTTGAAGTAGCCGAGTAGGCCGGTCGGATCCCGCCAGTCGGGCGAGACCGCGATGGTCGCCAGGTGTTCGTCCACCGGCAAGTCGACCAAGTCGCAGTAGACACGTGCATAGTGACGCAGCAGCGCAGTCTTTCCGGTGCCGCTCAGTCCTGACAAGATCACGAACCGCTTGCGAGGGTGGAAGTGCCACGCGACGTGCAGGGCGCGGAGCTGGTCCTCTGCGAACACGAACTCGCGAAGCCCGGGGTCCTCGTCGAACCGCTGCTTGATTGCTGCGAGGGCAGGGGACGGGCGTGCGGGACGTGTGGATTCGCCCGTGTTGGTCGTGGCATCGACGTCCTCGTCAGCAATGGGCGGCACGGGAAGGGTCGCCGGCAAGCGGTCCTCCCAGAAGCGCCCGTAGTCGGTCAACGCGAGGCGGTCTTCCACCAGTTCGACCAGTCCCAGGGACCGCGCCCAGGCCGCCAGCGAGCTCGGCATGAAGTTCTGGGTCCAGGCGGGATAGAGCTCGCGCAGTTCGTCGTAGAGCTGCTTGCTAGGCAGAGGCTTCTCGCGCAGAAACCGCAGCAGGTGGCCGAGGCCGAAGGTTTGGATGAGGAGCTTCTGGACCAGAACATCGGGAGGGTCGGCCTCGACCAGTTCTTCGCCTTCGGCCGACGGGTGCCAGAGCCCATCCCGGTTCTCCAGAAACCCTAGGCGCCGGACACGGTTGAAGAGAACGCGTCCATACTTTTCGCTCGCGCCGTCGATCTCTCCCTGGAGCGAAGTCGCGATGTCCTCGGGGCTGGCACCGTTCTGAGCGGCCTGGATCGCCGCGCGGAACGTCTCCACGTAGCCCGACATTGCCGCGAGGCCCCGTCGCTGCTTCGTCGCAGGCCACAGAGCCAGGGGTGGGGCCTCGGATCCCTCGTTTCCACCGGTGCGCTCCCTACCGCCAGTGCCGACAGGCTTTCCCGCTGCGACCGCGTCCCGGTTCTCGTACAGCCACCAGCAGAACATCGACCGGCGAACGTGTTCAGGTAGGTCCGGTTCCTCGCCGAGCGCCTCCCGTAGCCGAGCGCGGCAGAGCACGGCCCCCTCGACGATCTGCGGCGAGCCGCTGCTGACCAGCATGGCAGTGACCTTCTTGTGCGAGTCCCAAGAGAAGCACGTGTGGAACTCCGCGGGTAGAAGCGCCGCGAGCAAACGCGCCAGCCTTGCGTGCGGCCGCATCTTCGAGTGATGCTCTCGAACGATACTCATGATGCGGTCGTTGTGCCCCTGCAGCTCCTCCGCGCGTTGTCGTGCCAATGTGGGCCACTGCTTGGTTCGTGTCTCGGTGACGAGTCTCACGACCGCGCTGTCCGAGTACGCTCCCGTGACGTTGACGCCCTCGCCAGGGCCAAGCGTTGTGATTCCCTTCGCCGACCAGAGCTTCTCCTGGTTGTCGGGCTGAGCAAGCTCCTCGTTCGACAGCTTCGCCACCCATTCCAGCGTTGCGAGGTGGGTGGCGAACCAATCCGGGTAGTAATCTACCTTCAGGTACTCAGAGTAGAGTTCCGAGATCCGGTCGGAGGGAAGACTAGCTGGAGACGCCATGTTGTCCTTCCTGTTGTCGATCGCCGTATCGGTTCGCGCCTTCGCAGGTGGCGGTCATGATTCGCTGTTCGTGTTTCACCTGATTACGCCTCCCCATACACCGCCAGGTTCACCCGTAGCTCCTTCACCATCTCTGGCGGTAACGCCACGAGACCGCTAGCGAGTTCTTCGCCCTCCGCCTCATCACTCCGATCGTCGTGCCCTTCTGCATGGTCGGGAGCCAGATCGCCACCGGTGAGGACTTCGAAGGTCTGGGCGCGGAGGCGTAGCTCCTCGAACATGCGCTCATCGTAGGTGCCGGCGAGGTAGGGAACGGCGACTTCGAGGTGGTGAGCGGCGCCGTTGCTGGATCCATTGCCGCGGGAATGTGTGACACCGCCGCCGTTGCTGCCCTCGAGCTTCATCTGGAGTTGGCGTTCGCGCAGTGCGAGGCAACCGATTCGGTCGACGCGACCGGTGCGCTGTTCGAGCGTGGCAGGGTTCCAGGCCAGGTCGTAGTGGACGACGTTGCGGCATTGGCGGTGCAAATCGATGCCCTCCTGGCCCACCGAGGTGCAGACCAGGATCTCGGGTGACAGCGGGGTGTTGAACCCCGCGAAGTAGCGATTGCGCTGCTCGGGCTTCGTGCCACCGTCGACCAGAACGACGCCGGTCTGTTTTGCGGTGCGAGTGGCGTCGAAGATGCCACCACGAGCGGAACGAGGATCGAGCAAGCTGCCGTCCGCGGCCGCAAGATCTTCGAGGAACACGGCCAGACGCCGGAGCATGCTCTCCGTTCCGTCGCTCAGCGGCTCGGTGAACCGGCGCAGCAACAACTCGTGCCAGGAGTCCTCTTCGAGTTGCGATCCCGTTGGGAGCAATCGTGTCAGCAGCGTCTCGCGTAGCGCTGCTCGACGTACGGCCTGCATGGTCAACGCGCGCGTTCCCCAGTCTAGCTCCTGTCCCAACCAGGTGAGATTCCTCAAGTGAATGTGGAAGAGGCGCTGGTCTCTGAGGTCCACCTCGACGTCGACGGGAAGCTCGCAGCCGGAGATGACCTCGAGCTGAGCGTCCGCGCCAAGCCAGAGATTCGGCCCGTCGAAAGAGCTGCGAATCACCTGGCGGCGACCCTCGCGTCGCGCCTGCGTGTCCCGCTCGATCAATCCGCGACGCAGCGTGTCCACCTGGTCCGGGGTGGGCTCATCGTGCCCGTCGTACACGGTGTGAACGCCCTTTTCGACAATCAGTGCATCCGTCTCGTCGTCCTCGCCCCAATCGCCACCATAGGCACGCGCGACCCACGACTCGTCCGCCACGCACTCGAGAACGCGGCGTGTGTACTTCTCGACCTCGCCGTCGCGCAACACCCGGCGGGCCTGGGCGCATTCCGCGGCTCGGTGCAGAAAGACTCGGTCCAGGCGCTGTCCCACGAGGTCCACCCCAAACCGCAACGCCAGCCGAGCGACCTCTCGGTAGTCATCCGACTGCGGACAGAAGAGCTCGGTGTGAATCGCCTTCTCTCGGAACGGCGGCGCCCAGTGCATGGACCAGAGCACTCGATCCAGTACCAACGGGATCAGATCGCGCTCGCGCGACGTCAGGCGTTGGCGTAGCCGCTCCAGTCCCTCCGGGCCACCGAAGGTCTCCAGCTGACGAGCCTCGAGCCGCTGCTGGACGCCTTCCTCGAGCAGTGAGACGAGGCGGTTGGCCGTGTTCGTTCGAAAGGTGAACAGCAGCGTCTTCTCGCCTCGCTCCCAGCGCTCCAGCACGTCGGCGACGACCGCCGCCATCTTGGGATGACGGGCATCGGCGCTCTCGTTGCCGACCATCTCCTTGAGCAGATCGACGTACACACGAGCGCGCCCTTGGACTGCCTTGGCGAACTTTCGGCTCTCGGCGCTGACGAACAGCGTGGAGAAGCACCCCGTCAGGCTCGCTCCGAGAGACGCCTTGCCCTTTCCTTCCTTGATCTCCGAGGAGGCACGCATCAAGAGATAGTGCGGAAGTTCGGCCTCACCTCGGACGTCGATCCCCGGTGCTGCATGGAGGGCGTGCGCCCCTGATCGTGCCGCCAGGTGATCAGCGGTTTCGGTCAGCTCGCTGCCGACGCGGACCAGACGATGCCCCGTATGCCGACGGTGTCGGACGACGAAGTCCCCGAGCTCGTGACTCAGGTCTCGGTTGTAGGCATAGAGTTGAAGTGCTTCCTTGAAGAACGTGCGAAGTCGCGGCTGCACTGTGCGCGCGCCACGATCTACGGCGACCTCAATCTCGCCTGTCCGGAGGGCGCCCGGGCGGTCCGCGATATCTCGCAACTCCGCCACGGCAGTGCGAATGGGCTCAGTCGCCCACACTTGGGCCAGCTCCGGGGTCCCGGCCCGGTCTCCCAATCGCGACCACTCTCTCGAGAACCTTCGACTATACGCGGCGGACTGGTCCAGAACCGCCCGGATCTCGCGCTCCCTCACCAGCTCCAGGCGTTCGCGCCGCTCGGACCCAATCTTCATGTGGTCCGTGGGAGTGAGGATCTGAAGCATCTCGTCGGGACGGAGCTGGAAGGGCGTGGCCGTGAGCATCAGCACGCGGCGCGTGAGGGGAGCGATGCGTTGGATGAAGTCGTCGTAGTTGTTCCGATGGTTCTTCCAGTTGTGGGCTTCGTCCACGATCACCAGCGGCAGGTCCCGACGGAGCAGCTCGGTAAAGAGGGCCTGTTTGTAGAAGTCGGCGAGCAGGGTGCGGATCCGCTTGAAACCGCTGATCCGATCCTCGACGAAGTGGCATCCGGCGGTCTCGCGGCATCGTTCCAGCAGGTCATCGAGCGACTCAGTCGCTGCGCGACGGGCGGCGTAGGCACGCACGGCGTCGATCACCTTGTCCGGCTCGACCACGAAGCTCCCCTCGGGCGAATCCGGCAGGTCGCCGAGTCGATCGGGGTCTTCTGGCCATCCCCACTGCTGCCCTGCTGCTTTCAGCAACCGACGGCGGCTGTCATTGCGGAATGACGTTCCCCAGGTGCGAAACAGGACGCTCAGCACCAGCTGTGCCTTCGCGTCGAGGTGCTGAACGGCCGCTCCGAGGGACGATGTCTTCGCCACTACTACCTGGGGTCCCTTGAGACGGGTCAGCGCGGCGACAATCTCGTCCGGTCGCCGTGCCTCTGCCGATGCGAACCGTCGAGCCACGCGATCGCGATCTTCCTCTGCCAGGCATCGCCGGCGAAACTCCCCGACCTCTCGCTGCCACTTCACGAAGAGTGCGTCGTTCTGGGGCACGAGAACCAGGACCTTTCGATACGTCCCCCGCAGGTCCTCGTGCAGGCAGTGGTCTGCCTGAAGCATCGAGAAGGCGACCGCCAGCGAGACGAAGGTCTTGCCCATGCCCACCTCGTCGGCGAGCACCTGGAGCTCGAAGCGTCGCTCGGGATCTTCGTGGAAGAAGCGCTCGAGCAGGACGCGAACGGTTTCATGTTGGCGCTCGACGTCCCGCGGGTCTTTCATCCGCGTCCGGTCTTGACCGAGGTTGACCAGTTCCGATGGCTTCATGGTGCGACCTCCCCGCAGACCGCCGTCTTGTAGCGCCCGAACTCAGGTCCGAAGAGCACACCTCCCTCTTGCCGGGCCGTCTCGAGCGCTGCGTCGATGCGCTCGACTGCGCGGGCCACCACCTCCCGGACCATGTCCGGGTCAGGATGCTCGGTCTGGTTCCCCATCTCCCGGACGAGAACCCGCAGCTCGACCAGCTCGAACGCGGCGGCCACTGGACTCTTCGTCCCGGCGCGCAGCTGCTCGAGAATCGCGCGGGCCAGTCCGGCAGGGCTCACGTCGCCCAGATACGCCAGCTCCACGATCGGACGGGGTCCGCGCAGTTGGCTCAACTCCGCTCGAATCCCGGGCAGAGCCTCGACGAATGCGCGCACCTGATAGCTCTGGATGCGCGAGGTATCGACGCCGGAGTCCTCCAGAGCCCGCGGACCGACGCCGACGTCTCGCGGTCCATCTGCAGGGTCGGGGTAGAGATCCTCGAAGCTGATCCTTCCCTGGTAGTATGCAAGCAGGGCATTTTCGCCGGGGCGATCCGCGCCGGGTGCGATCGGTAGCCGAAGCCGAGCCTCGCCCGCGGCCACGTTGACAGGAAACCGCGCGAAGCGCCCGGTCGCTGGCTCGAAGACGCGTACCTCGCGATCGACGAGCAGGCGGCGCAAGAGCTCTGGTGGTAGTGACGCCACGTCGTTTCCCCCGGTCGAGCTTCGCGCCTCGACCAGCAGGGTTCCGGGTACGGATGGATCGATGGCACCGTCCACCTCACCCAGCGTCCCGATCTCGAAGCAGTCCGGCGCACCGTGCTCCCAGCGGACCCGCAACTGCAGGGCATCTTCCCGGGCTGCCGGTTCCAGCACCACGTCGAGCACATAATCGGGCCACCAGTTGTCGCCTTCGGGTTCATCGGGGGCTGGGGGCTTGAGTCTCACCCCGGAAGGGACCACTGCGGGCTTCCCCGTCGTTCGCGGAAGCAGTGCGAGTAGCTCCTCGGCGGGCCCCGCCGCCAACCACCCAGCCTCGGTATTCGCGGCTCCCGTGAACCCCCACCCGCGTCGTGTGAAGTTTCCGGAACCCGCGTAGAGCAGCCCGCGACCGCCCCCCGTGCACAGAACGAGTTTCGCGTGGAGAGCGCGTGCCGTCTTCAGCTCGACGTTCACGTCCAGCTCGGCCGGATCTACCAATGGGTCCACCGCGTGGGAGAACACCGCGATCTCTCCCAGGGGTGCGTAGTCCAACTGGAAGCCCGCAGGATACCGCACCGCGTACTCACCTCCCTGCAGCGCGTCTGCGTCCATGTAGAGATCGACCCGACAGTTCTGCGCTAGCCCCGACCGCTGCTGCAGACGCTCCAGGAAACTCCGCAGCGGGGCTGACTCCCCACCATCCTCACTCCAGAACGGGCTCACGATGCACAGCCGCTCGACTGGAACGGTGGAGGGCCATCGATCGATGAAGGCATCCACGAGCCGGAGTCCGCGCCCCGACCACAGGATGTCACGACTCGCCACCGAGCTGGCACCGTGCCAGTCGATCACGCGCTGGCGAACACGGTCGAGCTGCTCGCACACTGCATCTGCTCGCTTCGGAGCGACCTCGCGCAAGGCCGTCGCCGCCCCAGCCAGCGCCTGGACAATGAGTCCCGCGTCGTTCTCCTCGTCCTCGTAGGTTGCGAGTACCCCGGCGACCTCGCGGTTGCTGCGGTAACCAGCCGACGTCAGGTTGGCGGATCCGATCGACAGCAGCAGCGCATGCTCGTACTCGATGACCACGAGCTTGGCATGCAGTCGGCGTCCCCGCGCTGCTATCGGATACACCGTCGTGCGAAGAGACGGTCGTCCTTGATAGGCGGTGGCCTCGACGAGAACCTCGGAGTGCTCACACATCGCGAGTTTGCGCTGTAGTGCCACGCGCCCGCTGAAGCTGTGGTCGTCCGCATGTGCCACGTTCAGCACGTTGGGGAGCAGGTCATGGTCGAAGAAGTCCGCTTCCAGATTGTGCGTAACGGCGAGAATGGACCGGACCTCACCGGTCCGCTGCAGCGGCAACCGGTGCCGATCGATGAGCCGTCGGGCGGCTGCCGAGGGGTCCTTCACGCTACACCTCCCACCGCATGCAAGAAGGCCCGCGCCGCCCACGTGCGCCACGTGTGGAGCGGTATCTGAGCGGGCTCGGTGACGTTGGCGGGTTGCCCACCGGCGCGCGTCGACGTGATCGCCAGCGTGTCCCCGCGCGCTTCAACCCAGGGGAGCTTGCGCCGTCCACGGTCGAACTTGCCATGCTGAACGTCTCGATGGCGTGCCAAGAGCGCATCCGAGAATGCCGAGATGTCCGGAGCCGTAACGAATCGATGCACGAAGCCGGCCACGTCGCGGAGTCGGTGCGCGCAGTCGTGCTCCCCTACCTCCGAGAGCCGCGCGGCCGCTGCGTCGAGCGGGTCCAGTCGCTCGCCCAGCGCATCGTGCGCTCGTTGCAGGGCCTCGTCTTCCGAGAGGTCACGACGATGACAGACATCGCCGGCATCCCGGGCCAGTCGCAGTAGTCGCTCGAAACCCAGCATGGCCCAGAGATAGACGTGCTCGAACTTCACAACCGCGTCGAGCACGGGCAACAGGCGCAGGCGCTCGACCTCGGCAAGTCCGCACGACTCCACGTCCAGCATGGCGTGGCAGATCTCCAGGAGGGTAAGGTCGTCCTCGTTGCCCTCGTGGCGTTCTTGGGCCTGTTGGATGAGCTGCAGAGCCGCTTGTCGGTGCGGGTCGCAAACGAGACCATCGTGAAGCGGAGTGGCCAGACTGGGAGGCAGGGTGACGCCGAGCATCGCAAGGCGCCCCCAGCCTGCAAGCTCGTCCAAGCCTACACGTGCGTCGTCCGACACCGCCAGCTTCCCGAGCGTCTTGCGGAACGCCGCGTCCGGGGCTGTCGCGTCGAGAAAGGCGTGTGCCACATCGGTGCCCAGCGAAGGCGTCAGGGCAAAGTCCTCCTGATCCAGCAGGCCCAGTCGCGCTGCTACGTTACCGTACAAGCCCACCATGCCGTAGGTGTACTGCCGCGACAGCAGGGGGTAGCGAGTCCCTACCTTCTTGAATCGCCCGCGCTGGATCCGCTCGTACTCGCGCCGCACGTAGGTCACCCCGCGGAGCCCGGGGAGGCGGCCGTCGTCTTCTCCAGCACCCTCCTCGATTGCCTGCTCCGGGTTGCCCGACGCAGTGGTCGCGTCCTTGTCCTCCTGATCCATCTCCTTCGCGGCTACGCAGGCGAGTGCCCAGGCCCGCTCCAGTCGCATGGCCACGTCCGCTCGCCAGCGCTTGCGCGCCACCCGGGACGCCCCATCCGGAATACCCCCGCCGTCCTCGCCGGCGAAGTGAACGGCGGCACACAGTACCGGGAAGTAAGCTGGCTCCCCTGCCGCACCCGTCAGCCCCGGCAGCAACGCCTCGACGAGTGCGTTGTACGCGCCAGTGAATCCCAGCGGATCGATACTGCCACCGGGGAGATCGGTTGGGTCGTACGCCGTGAGGAAGAGGGATGAGAGCATGAAGTCTCCGTGTCAGGCGTCCGGACGTGCGGACAGTTCTGGCAGATACCGGGTCTGGAATCCTTCGACCCACCATTGTCGCCGGTCGTCGTCGGGGGCTAAACGAGCTTCGATCGCTGCGAGCATTCGTTCGACCGTCACTCGGGCGAACTTCGATGGGTCCTGGAGCAAGACCCGGACGTCATCGTCGACGAGCCGCCCGTGCTCCTGCCACAGCGCGTGGTTCCCGGTCGGTGACACGACCCAGAAGTCGAACCGTTGCAGTCCGCGCTGCCGAGCCACGTTCTCGGCGAGGAGTAGGTTGCGCCACAACTGCTGCGTCGAACCTCGGAAGGGGCACCGCTCGGCAGCTGAGATCGCGATCCAGTCGAACACGCGAGACTTCTGCGTCAGGTCCCAGTTCGCGTACTTCGCGTATCCGCACAGCGGGGCTCCCCGCGTATCTCGCTGCGGCGCCGTGACCACACGTACGAAGTCGGGACTATCGCAGGAGGGACGAACCAAGCGCTTCCGCTCCGCGTTGCTCGAGTGGTACGTCCCGCACCGCGAGAACTCGCTCTCGATGTACTTGAACTCGATCAGCAGCACCCCGCGCTCGGAACCCACCTGGTAGAACACCGCCCCATCGGCGTCGGTGCCCACGTTGCCGGATTGATCGCCCAGCGATTCGTCCCGCTCGCCGAGGTCATACCCGCGAATCCCCTTCAGCCGATTGGGCGTGAACTCGAGCTCGATGTGGTCCACCTCGACGGCGCTCCCCATCAGATCGGTGAACACGTGCGATGCGAGCTCCAGATCCTGCGCCAGAGGAACGAACAGGTTGAAGCAGCAAGGTTGGGACGCCACGGTGTTCGTTTCGGCGCGGCGCTGGTCGCCCGCCTTGTGGCTGCCGAACCGCTGAGCGAGTGCCTTTGCGATCGTTGGCGACAGGAAGTTGAGCTCGGAATCGGCCGGGTCGAGCAGGTGGGCGTACATCCGTCCGCCTTGGGAGGTTCCATATCGCCGGACCCCTCGGGCGTGGAAGTAGCGGGCGGCGTGCTCGTAGGCCCGCCGCTGGAATGGGGAGCCGGCACGATAGACGAGAGCTTCGTCGAGTCCGTCGGCGTCTCGCGAGCTGAACTTCTTCCCCATCAACGCCGGAGTGTACGCCAAATGTCTCGTCGACCGATCCGCGCTTCGGCGACGCTCGATTCTCACGCAGCGTCAGCTTGCCCGCCTAGTGGATGGCGACTGACCCACTTCAGCAATGGCGTATGTGCGCAGACCCCACTTATGATCCCTGTCCCGCTCCATTTTCGTGATCATTTCGTCCGGGCTGGGGTCCTCAGTCATGCCTGCGACCACTGTTCAAAATTCCCGGTCAGGCTATGTCCGTCCGGCGGTTCAAGCTGCTTTCGGAGGGTGCCTGGATGGAGCTAACGTCCGAAGGTCTGGCGTAGTCCGATGTGCGTGGGGGAATCCAACCCTGGGGACCCGCCCGCGCCACGGCGCGCCTCGGCGAACAGGACCGCACCGTGCCCGATCTTGCCCCCGATCTCCGCGCCCACTTCGATCGCTGCGTTGCCGCTGCCGAGCCTCCGGCCGCCGAGCTGCCCCAGCTCGTTCGCGACCACCTTGCCGAGATGCAGGTCGCAGCTCGCCAGAGCGAGACCTTGCCCGTAGACCTCGCCGAGGAGATCTCCGCTGGGTTGCTCGCTCTGCTCGGTGACGCTGCCCGGCTTTCCGCTGAGCACCTCGCTCTCGTCCACGGCGCGGCGCGCTACTTCGTCGCCAGCGACGATGCCCGGCCCGATCTCGAGGGCCCCCTGGGTCTGGACGACGACGCGACGGTGTTCAACTACGTCGTCTCCCAGATCGGTCGCTCCGACCTCGAGGTCGAGCTCTGATGGATCTCGGCACGAGCTACGCCCCCGGGTCCCGTGTGCGAATCCGAGGCGAGGAGTGGGTCGTCGAGAAGTGCCTGCCGTTGCCGACGAAAGGCTATGCTGTCCACGTCGAGGGGCTCACCGAGCTCGTGCGCGGGCACAAATCCATCTTCCTCGACACGCTCGACGACGTGGAGCAGCTCCGTCCCGAGGACACCGAGCTCGTCACCGACCCCTCCGAGGGCTACCGCCAGACGCGCCTCTATCTCGAGACCCTGCTGCGACGCACACCGCCCACCGACGCGAAGATCCACATTGGCCACCGCGGAGCGATCGAGTTGATGGACTACCAGATGGTGCCGGCGCGCCAGGCGCTCGGCGAGCCGCTTCCAAGCGGACGCGGCTGCATCCGCCCCCGCATTCTCATCGCGGACGGCACCGGTCTCGGCAAGACCATCGAGGCCGGCCTTCTACTGAGCGAGCTCGCCAAGCGCGGCAAAGCGCGCCGCATCTTGGTAGTGGCGATGAAGTCGCTGCTGGCCCAGTTCCAGCGCGATCTCTGGGCCCGCTTCACCATCCCCCTGGTCAGGCTCGACTCGGAGGGTCTACGCCGCGTGCAGGGGAAGATACCGAGCAATCGCAACCCCTTCAGCTACTACGACCGCTGCATCATCTCGGTCGATACGCTGAAGAACAACGGCCGCTATCGCGCCGAGCTGGAGCAGATCCGCTGGGACGTCATCGTCGTGGACGAGTGCCAGAACGTTGCCAATCGCGGTAGCCAGCGCGAGTCGCTCGCCCGCCTGCTCGCCAGCCAGTGCGATTCGCTCGTCCTCACCTCGGCCACCC
Source organism: Polyangiaceae bacterium (assembly GCA_050304295.1). Classification (GTDB taxonomy): domain Bacteria; phylum Myxococcota_A; class Polyangia; order Polyangiales; family Polyangiaceae; genus JAFGBI01. The sequence goes on along the minus strand of JBNLDK010000240.1, from coordinate 9,780 downwards.
CCCACAACGGCCGCCCGGAGAGCTTCGCCAACCTGATGCGCATGCTCGACCCCACCGCGATTGCCGACGAGCAGCAGTTCGCGCGGGAGGACATCGAGCACCTTTTCGTCCGTCGGTTCAAGAAGGACATCGAGGCCGAGGCCGGTCAGGCTTTCCGCGATCGCGAAGTGCACTCACATCCGGTCGGAGCGGGCACCATCGAGCAAACGGCCCTCGACGCACTGCACGCTTCGGCGCTCCACAACCTGGGTCGCAAGCGCCATGCCCCCGACCAGCTCTTCCGGTGGACGCTGATCAAGGCGTTTCTCTCGAGCCCCCACGCCTGCCTCGAGACGATCGACAACCGCATCAAGACGACCAAAAAGGCCCTCGAGCCCGACGAGACCGGCCCGCACCCCTACGCGGCCACGCTCGAGAAGGATCTGGGCCACCTCGCCGAGCTCCACGAGCTGGTCGAGCAAGCCGCGCAGCCCGGGCGGTTCACCAAGCTCGAGCGGCTCTTCGAGGAGCTTGGCGCCATCGGCTTCGACGGCAGCCCGAGCTCGCCCCGAGTCGTCATTTTCTCCGAGCGCATCCGTACCCTGGACCTGCTCCAAGCGGAGATCGTTCGCCGCTTCAAGGTGAAGAAGCCCGACGAGCTGATCCAGGTCTTCGAGGCGTCGCTACCGGATGAAGAGCTCCGCAAGATCAAGGAATCCTTCGGTCGCGAGAGCAGCCCCCTCCGCGTGCTGCTCGCTTCGGACGCCGCCTCGGAAGGCGTGAACCTGCACTACCACTGCCACCAGCTCTTCCACTTCGACATTCCCTGGTCGCTGATTCGCCTTACCCAGCGCAACGGCCGCATCGACCGCTTCGGGCAGAAGTACACGCCGCATCTCCACTACCTGCTCACCCAGTCCGCGACGAACACTGCCGACCAGCAGGTCGTCAACCGCCTCATCGATCGCGAGAGCGTCGTCTACCAGCAGCTCGGTGACGCCGGCGCGCTGATGGGCCTCTACGATGCCGACAGTGAGGACGACCGGATCACGAACGGTGTCGCCGCCGGCGAAGAAGTGACGCACATCATCCCCGACGAGCCGGCCAAACAGGCCCCGCCCCAGCCAACGACCTCCGCCGATCCTCGCGCCAAGGCTCCCAAGGCTGCACCAAAGCCTCCACCCACCGAAGACGCTCAGATCGATCTTTTCGCCATCCTCGACGGCGAGGACCCCGCGCCGCAGCCGTCCACCCCCGCGGACACCCCGAGCGAAGACGACGACACTACCCCCGCGATCGACATCCTCGGCCTGCTCGACGACATCGCCTCCCAGTCGCTCCGCTCCGCCCCCAGGCAGCACGCCACCGCGGGCTACCCCTCGCTTTTCTCCAGCGACTACGAGCTTGCGCTGACCGCTCTGCGCCACCTCGAGAAGAATCCCGTGCTCGGCTCGGGCGAGGTCCGCTGGGATCGCGAAGACGCCACCCAGAGTCTGCGCATCTACGCGCCCGATTCGTTCCAGAAGTTCCGCCAGGAGTTCCTCCCCCGCGAGGCTGTGCCGAGCGACGGCGAGCCGTACCAGCTGACCGCCGACCAGCAGGTGGTGTTCGAGAAGATCCGCCAGGCCCTCGAGAGCGACGACGGCGCCTGGCCCGAATGGCACCTGCTCTGGGAGCAGCACCCGCTGATGGACTGGATGCTCGACGCGCTGATGGCCGCCTACGCGCGCCACGAGGCCCCGATCCTCATCGCCCCCCGGCTCGCCAAGCAGCAGGCGCTCTATCTGTTCTCCACCCTCGTATCCAACGAGGACTCGCAACCCGTGCACACGGCCTGGTTCAGCGTCGAGGCGAAGGGCGCGAACGTCGGCGCCGGCACCCACACCCTCGAAGAGACGCTGGAAGTCACCGGGTTCCCCGCCACGATGACCAACCCCGATCGCGACCCGAAGCAGCTCACCCGTCTCCAGAAGCTCGTCCCCCACGCCGTGCAGTGCGCCCGCGCCCACATCGACGAGCTCCGTCAGCCCTCGCTCAAGACGATGCGCTCCCAGGTCCGCAAGGAGACGCGGCGGTTGGAGGAATGGCAGAAGCAGGTCGAGGCCCTGATCGCTCGCCGTGAGGAGCGCTACCGCTCGCGCCACGGCAAGGTGCCCACCCACCTCGAGCGCCGCCTCACCCAGGACCGCCAGAACCTCGAGCGCTTCCTCGCCAATCACAAGAAGTGGCTCACCAGTCTGAGCGCCCACGGCGCCCCCTACGTCCGCCTCGTCGCGGTGTTCACCGGAGAGTGAGATGGCCGCGGACCTGACCGGAATCGTCAACGAGGGCGAGTTCTTCAGCCAGCACTACCTGGACGAGATCCTGGAGCGCGACATCAAGGAGACGCTCAAGAGCGCCCAGCAGGGCGGCCAGGACACCGCCGCCGCGCTCAAGGCCCTGGGTCGCGACTACTTCCGCACCCTGGGCGTCGTCGGCCAGCTCACCCATCCCGAGAAGCTCTACGCCGCCAGCCGTGATCTCCAGATCCGTGTAGCCGAGACTCTTGGCTACACCTACCAGTCGGGCCGCGTCCTCGTGCTGGGCGACCACGCAGTGCCGATCCTCCACGAGGTCGAGCGCGCCGGGCAGCCCTATCTGATCGTGCTCGAGGGGCGTTTCCGCAGTGAGGACGAAGCGCTGCTCGACCTCCCGTTCGCGGCCGAGCTACCAGCGAAGGCTCAGGACGATGGTCTCGAGCCGGTCCCTGCGGGGACGACCCTGGGTGACGTCATCGGCGACGTCTTCTCTGTGGAGCCACCACCCCGGTGGGTGGTGCTCGTCTCGGGTCAGGACCTGGTTCTGGGTGAGCGAGCGCGCTGGGGCAAGGGGCGCTACCTCCGCTTCGATCTGGGTGAGCTGCTCGCCCGGAAAGACTCGACCGCCCTCGATATCACCGCCGCGCTGCTCTCCCGCGCCACCATCGCCCCCAGCGATGGCACGCCCGTCCACGACACGCTCGACGAGCGCTCCCACAAGCACGCCCACGGCGTCTCCAAGGAGCTCAAATACGCGGCGCGCGATGCGGTGGAGCTGCTCGGCAACGAGTACGTCCACTGGGAGCGCACCACCGGCAAGAAGGCGCTCTACACCGACCAGGCCGCTCGCGAGCTCACCGACGAGTGCCTGACCTATCTCTACCGGTTGCTGTTCCTGTTCTACGCCGAGGCCCGCGCCGACGAGCTCGGTAGCCTGCCGATGAAGAGCGAGGAGTACGCTCGCGGCTACTCTCTCGAGATCTTGCGCGAGCTCGAGCAGGTGCCGCTCAGCTCTCCCGAAGCCCAGGACGGCACTTTCTTCGACACCAGCCTCAAGCGCCTCTTCGAGCTCGTCAACGAAGGCCACGATCCCTACGAACAGACGCTACGCCTGGGCGACGAGGAAACGCGCCTCCAGTCGATGGAGCGCGGCTTCACTCTCAGGGGCGTGCACAGTCCGTTGTTCGACGCGCGCAGCACTCCGCGCCTGAGCCGCGCCAAGTTGCGAAATCGCGTGCTGCAGCAGGTGGTTCGCCTCCTGTCGCTCAGCCCCGAGGGGCGACGCGGCCGCGGGCGCAGCGCCTACGGTCGAGGACGGATCAGCTACGCCCTCCTCGGCATCAACGAGCTCGGTGCCGTCTACGAGGGCTTGCTCAGCTACACGGGCTTCTTCTCCAAGGGGACGCTCTACGAGGTGCACCGCGCCGGCGAGAAGCGCACCGACAAGACCCAGCAAGCCTACTTCGTGCCCGAGAAGGATCTCGATCGCTACAGTGAGGATGAGCTCACCTTCGAGGAGGAGGACGGCACCACCGGCAAGCGCCGCTACCCGCCCGGCACCTTCATCTTCCGCCTCGCCGGTCGCGATCGCGAATCGAGCGCCAGCTACTACACGCCCGAGGTCCTCACCCGCTGCCTGGTGAAGTACAGCCTCAAGGAGCTACTGAAGGACAAGAGCGCCGACGACATCCTCGCCCTCACCATCTGCGAGCCGGCCATGGGATCCGGGGCGTTCCTGGTGGAGGCCATCAGTCAGCTAGCCGACGCCTACCTCGAACGCAAGCAAGCCGAGACGGGTCAGAAGGTCCCACCCGAGCGCTACACGCACGAGAAGCAGCGGGTGAACGCCTACATCGCGGCGAACAACTGCTATGGCGTCGACTTGAACCCCACCGCAGCCAGATTGGCCGGCGTGTCGCTGTGGCTGGCGACGATGCACGCGGGGCAGGAGACGCCGTGGTTCGGGGCGCGATTGGCGGTGGGGAACAGCCTGGTCGGCGCGCGGCTCGAGGTGTGGCAGGCGAGCGATCTCGAGAGCGACGACGGGCTGGCGAAGAAGCTCAGCGCGGTATTGAAGAAGGCGGGGAACGCTGGCGATTTCGAGGAACAGGTCGAGGCGGTGCTGAGGCTAGCCGAGAAGAGCGCTCCGGAAGCCGTTGAGGCAGTGCGGAAGGTGTTCGAGGCGGAACGCCGCGCGCTGGAAGACGATTCCGAGGCGGACGACGGCGGCGAAGATCGCGGTGAGGCAGCGCGCACCACGACCATCAAGGACCTGAAGAAGCTCTGCAAGGACTTCAGGCTACCCCGCTGCCACCGAAAGCCACCGACAGCCGTGCCCGCACAGGACGTCATCGCCGGCAAGCGGCCCAAGGGGAGCTTCTACCACTGGCTGTTGCTCGACCCCGGTATGTCCCCCTTCGACGGTGACAAGGCAATCAAGGAGCTTGCCCCGAAGGAGGTGGAGCTCATCAACAAATGGCGCAAGGCGATCGGCAAGAAGTACACGAGGGCCGACGCCGAGCGGCTGGCGCGACTCTCGGATCGCATCGACGAACTCTACCACCAGGCGGCCACGGAGCGCTGCCGCGTGCTCGAGTTCTGCCGAACGTACACGCCGGTTTGGGGGCAGGCGGAGCCTACGCGCCCGACGGGTGGCTACCAGCCGATCCGCAAGCGGGAACAGGCGCTGGCGCTGTTGCGGCAGCCAGGCAGCGCGTTCGGGCGTCTCGAAGCGGCGATGGACCTCTGGAGTGCGCTCTGGGCGTGGCCGATCGAGACCGCGAGGCTGTTGCCTGCGCAGGGCCAAGTGTGGGCGGAGATGGAGCGCCTACTGGGGCTGGATGAAGCCGAGCCCGTGCGCACGGTGGAGACCCAGCTCGAGCTCTTGATACAGGCGAAGGAGAGGGAGAGCGAGCCGCCGTCTGCGCGCGATGTGGCGACGGAGAGCGAGGTGGTTGCGGTGGCGCGGAGGGCTTGCGAGGGGCTCCGGCCGCATCACTGGGAGCTTGAGTTTGGAGAGGTGTTCGCTGAGCGTGGCGGGTTCGACCTGGCGGTGGGGAATCCGCCGTGGATTCGACTGGAGTGGAAAGAGCAAGGTGTTCTGGAGGAACTGGATCCCCGACTCGCACTGGACTCCGCAGGCGCAGCAGTCGCGGCGGTGAAACGACGCGCCGTGGTGGCCGAGACGGACCAGCGATCGCTGTATCTCCAAGAAGCAGCTGGGACGATGGGAGCACAAGCGTTTCTGGGGAGCGCGGCGAACTTTGACCTGCTCGCTGGTATTCGACCGAATCTTTACAAGTGCTTCATCTGTCTTGCGTGGCGGTTAGGCTCGGAATCGGGTGTCGTCGGCCTGGTTCACCAGGATGGCATCTTCGATGATGGCAAGGGTAAGGCGCTGCGGGCGGCGTTCTTTCGGAGGTGCGTGTGGGTATGTCGGTTCAAGAACGAGTTCAAGCTCTTTGCGGACATCGGTGACGTGCGCCCGTTTGCGTTCTCGGTCTCTTCGAGCCGACGACGACGTTCAGTAGCTTTCGCGATGATGTGCAATCTCTTTCATCCGCGAACGATCGACGAATCACTCGCGCACGATGGGTCGGGGCGAGTGCCCGGGATCAAGACCGACGAGAATGCATTCGAATCTCGAGGGCATCTCAATCGAGTTGTTCGCGTCGGCGAAGAGGAGTTGGACGTATTCTCCAGGCTCTTCGGTGACAGTCTGCCTATCGAGACTCAGCTTCCGCTCGTACACAGTACGGATGCTCTTGTTGTTCTGCGAAAGCTCGCGAACTATCCATATAGGTTGAGGGACGTTGGTGGTGAAGTCGTTGTCACCAATATGTTTGACGAGACCGGGGAGCAGAAGGATGGGACAATCCGACGCGATACGCAGTTTCCGGATGCTCCTCAACGCTGGATCTTGTCTGGTCCTCACTTCTACATTGGAACACCGTTCAACAAGACCCCAAGAGAAGTATGTGAGACCAAGGCAGCCTACGATGTTATCGAGCTTTCCGGGATTGGTGACAGCTACCTACCCAGAACCAACTATGTCCCCGCGTGCGAGCCGGATCGATACTTTGGCCGGATCCCGAAACTGGGGAATCGCAGCGTCACCGAGTTCTACCGCCACATTCACCGCGACATGCTGGCGATTACCGGAGAACGAACGCTCATTCCGGCACTGATTCCTCCTGGACCGGCACACATCCATGCTTGCGCTAGCGTCGCGATGAGTGAGGAGCGAACTCTGTTGGCGTGGTCTGCGCTGAGCGCGTCGCTCGTTGTCGACTTCTGGGTGCGAAGCCGGGGAGCCGCCCATCTCGGGGCGGGTCAGGTTACGTCGCTGCCCGCTCCGAGCGACCAAAGCGTTGCAGCAGTTCTTCGATCCCGCTGGCTCCGTTTGAATTGTCTGACCACTCACTATCGAGATATCTGGAACCGAAACTGGATAGGGTCGCCTGGTTGGTCCTCGCAGAGTACCCGGCTGTCAAGCTGGCCAGAAGAGTCGCGATTGTGGTCACGCGAAGTGTCTCTCCGCAACCAGTATGAGCGAAGGTGGGCGCTTCTGGAGGTTGATGTGGTTGGAGCCATCCATCTTGGGCTTACTGCTGAGCAGCTGTGCTCGATCTATCGCACGCAGTTCCCGGTATTGCGGGGATACGACAAGTGTACGTGGTTTGATGCCTCGGGCCGCGTGGCCTTTACCAACAACAAGGGCCTTACCGGCGTCGGTCTCGACCGCAAAGACTTCGAGCTCTGGCAATCCCACCTCGAATCTGGCGCGCCGCTCCCAAGCGACTTCGACACCCAGGGCCTCGTTCCCCCCTTCGACGTCCGCGACCGCGAAGCCGACATGCGCCACGCCTACTCCTTCTTCGTGAAGGAGCTGGGCCTGGAGGAACCTACGTGACCGTCCCGCGTTGCGGTTCGACAGGCAGCGGGCATTGCCTACTGCTTGAGGGCTTTCAGCCGCGCCACAAGTTCGTGAAGGCGAGTGGTTGGACAGCGGTAGGACTCGTCCATCTCTTCGGCGAAGCGACAGATTGCTCGTGCACGAGTGTCAGCCGCTTCGTGATGCTCGAGAACGACCTCCATGGAGAAGAGCGGCGACTTTTCGTGGTCGTACCCCGGGTGAATCTTCTTGAGCAGACGCTGCGCCTCGTGCCTGTCGAGCGGGGCGGTTTGGTCCTGATGCAGGAGGATTGCCCAGAGCTCAACGCAGGGATGGGAGATGGCCAACTTGAGCTGCGCCTTCAGAGCGTGGTCGATGGCCTGGCTCCAGCAGGGGTGCTCATCGCGGTCGAATGCGACCCACGTTTCGTCGAAGCCACGCTGCTTACTCTTCGCGTGCTTCACGACAGTGCTCGGTACGCCAGCTTCCGCGATGACGTGTACCGTCGCGCTGGGGATTCGCCACTGGCCGCGCAGCTTCTCCAGCAGTACTTTCTCCGTCTTGCCTTCGCACACGATGAGGAGTGTCGGCAGAAGACCGATGGTGCCGGTTTGCCGGGCAAGGCGTCTCTTGCGCGGTTTCGGCGGTCGAGCCACTACTGCGCCTCGAGGATCTCGGGAAGGTCTCCAATCACCGGTACCCCGCGGAGGCGGCCCTCGGCATGGACTTGACGAAGGTTCTCGCGAGTCCGGACCTGCTTGTAGTCCGACGCAGTTCGCAGCACGGAGGCTCCGTCGGCGTCCTTGTCGACCAAGGCCACTTCGTCCGTGCGCAGGACCTCGAGAATGTCGCGATCGTGGGTGGTGAACAGGAGCTGAGCTCCGTTGCGATTCGATCGCGGATCCGTGAAGAGCCCGACGAGAGCCTTGCACAGGTCCGGATGCAGGCTGGTGTCGAGCTCGTCCGTGACAATCAGCCCCCCTCGCAACATCTTGGGGAGCAGATCGGCGAGACGGGCCAGGAAGATCTGCGTCCCACGGCTTTCGTCCTCTGGCGGCAAGCTCCAGGCCTGCTTCCCCCCACGTACCAGGCGAACCCTCCGCATGTCCTCAGAGGACGAGTCGATCTGGGCCAAGGCCTCTGGCGTGAAGAGCTTCTTGATATCTGGCGGCGGCGGCACAGGTCGGTGTTCCTCGACAGCGATGTCGGACACGCCCAGGTCGGCTTCCGCCAGGAAACGAACGAGCGTCGGTCGAAACGCTTTCTGGAGTATGGGGTGGTCCGGAGGAAAGAGCGGGAACCCGGTCAGTCCGACGGGGCGGCACGGAGAGATGCCGGTGACGATTGCCTCGTAGATCGGCAAGAGCTGGGGATGATTCTCTTGGGCCGCGACGGAGAGGAAGAGACTGTTCTTTCGGGCCTTCTCTGCGAGCGTGGCCCGCTGGCCCTTCAAGCTAGGGCCGAAGTACCAGGGCTCGTCGTCGCCCTCGGACCGATAGTACAGGACCTGCCGTCTCGATCCTTCCCACCGGTAGAGCCACTCGGTCTTGAAGGCTCCAGAGTGCACGGTGAACCCGAAGGCGAACCGAACACTGCCGAGCTCGAACTCCAGCTCGTACTCCGAAGGCGGACTGCCTTCGCGAACGAGACGCCAAGGCCACCAGGGCACCGGATCGGTCGGTTCCCATCGCACATGCGACTGCTGCACGGCGGCTCGAAGGAACAGCAACGCCGACAACAGGTTCGACTTCCCGGACGCGTTGGCGCCCCACACCCCGAGCAGCGGGAGCGTGCCGTGCGGGGCATGTTTGCTCGGAAAGGCGAAGGCTGGCTCGTCCTTCCGCGAGGTGGCCACGAAGCTCAGATCGGCCCTTTGGCGGACCGACTTGTGGTTCTCTACACCGAACCGGAGAACTCGAGGGGATGCAGTCACAATGGTAAGTCTGCCAACATCTGGCAGAATGTGTCTCGAAAACGGTGGCAACTGGTCGTTTCGGGAAGGTCGCCGTACCGGCGGCAGCGGGACCAGCTGTTTTCGCCTCCTTCAATGACGCGGGCTCGGTTCTGCAGCCCCTGTCCGGATGATCAGTCATGATCCCCGCCCTGGTCGCCGAGGAGATCCGCGAGACCGTTCTCGACTACCTGAGGACGACCTGGGCGCTCTCCGATCGCACGCTCGAGACGACGCTCTTCCGCTTTCTCGAGGGCAAGGACGATCCGGCGAGCGGCATCTTCAAGGGGCCGTACCTCACGCTTCGGCTGCCCTTCGCTCCGAAGCCACCGGATGCGCCGATTCCGCTGGACGTGCACCCGCCATACGACCCGTACCTGCACCAGCTTCAAGCCTGGCAGCGGCTGAGCAGCCGCGATGGAGCGGAGCCGCAGGCGACGATCGTGACGACGGGAACGGGTTCCGGGAAGACCGAGTGCTTCCTCTACCCGGTGCTCGACCACTGCTACCGCGCGACGGAGCGGGGCGAGGGGGGCATCAAGGCGATCATCCTCTACCCGATGAACGCGCTGGCGGCAGACCAGGCGCGGCGTATCGCCGAGATCGTGCACGGCGACGAGCGGCTGAGCGGGAAGCTGCGCGTCGGGATGTACGTGGGT
>JBNLDK010000239.1:0-227112 GCA_050304295.1 Polyangiaceae bacterium | reverse complement strand
CCACGCAAGTGCCGAAGATGCCGAGTCGAGAAAGCATGGGGAACCGTTTCGCGGCGCGGAGTGTAACCTGCCCCGGAGGGATCGCCACCGGCGAATCCGGTCAGGCGTTCGAGGGCGGCCGGGCGTGGCGGTGCGGTCGGTCTCGAGGGGGCTGGTGCGCGACTGGGCTCGCGCTATCGTGTAAGCTGACGTTACGCGATGTCTCTCAAGATCGACCAGGACCACTCTCGATTCCGCAAGATCGTCAAGGGGAAGATCCGCGAGAACCTGCGGCGCTACATCTCGCACGGTGAACTCATCGGGCGACAGGGCAAAGACCTCGTCTCGATCCCCATTCCACAGATCGATATCCCGAGGTTCACGTTCGGTGAGCGTCAACAAGGCGGAGTGGGTCAGGGACCCGGAGAGCCCGGTGACCCCGTTGGCGGCGAACAGTCCGAGGGTGACGGCCAAGGCAAGGCAGGAAAGGACCCCGGACAGCACGCCCTGGAAGTCGAGGTGTCGCTCGACGAGTTGGCGGACATCCTGGGAGAGGAGCTCGAGCTGCCCGCGATCGAGAATCGTGGCAAGAGTCGCATCATCTCGGTCAAGGATCGCTACACCGGAATCCGTCGGGTCGGTCCCGAGTCGCTCCGGCACTTCAAGCGGACGTATCGCGAATCGTTGAAGCGGGCCATCGCGGCGGGGACTTACAATCCGAAGCGCCCCGTCGTCGTCCCGCAAGCGGAGGACAAGCGCTATCGATCGTGGAAGGAGGATGTCGAGCCGGTCGCCAATGCTGTCATCATCTACATGATGGACGTCTCGGGTTCGATGGGCGAAGAGCAGAAGGAGATCGTTCGCATCGAGAGCTTCTGGATCGATACTTGGCTGCAGCGCTACTACAAGGGGATCGAGAGCCGGTACGTCATCCATGACGCGGCCGCGCGAGAGGTCGACCGTGACACGTTCTTCCGCACGCGGGAATCCGGCGGAACCATGATCAGTAGCGCGTATCGTCTGGCGGCCAGCATCATTGACCACGACTACCCGGTCGACGAGTGGAACATCTACCCATTCCACTTCTCGGATGGTGACAACTGGTCGATGGACGACACCCTGGCGTGCGTGGGCCTGCTCCGGGACTCGCTACTGCCGCGCTCGAACATGTTTGGCTACGGTCAAGTGGAGAGCCCGTACGGGTCCGGCCAGTTCCTCAAGGACCTGCACGAACACTTCGAAGGCGACGAGCGACTGATCACCAGCGAGATCCCCGACCGCGACGGGATCGTCGGAAGTATCAAGGATTTCCTCGGCAAGGGTCGGTAGCCTGACCTCCAACATCGAACAGAGTCTCCAGGATGCCAGCGTTCGCCACCAAGACATCGCTTCCCCGGTATCTACGGGTCGAGAAGGAGAAGATCGAACGCCACGCGCAGGAGGTCGGACTCGACTTCTTCCCGACCCACTTCGAGATGGTCAGCTACGACCAGATGAACGAGATCGCGTCCTATGGCGGGTTCCCGACTCGGTATCCTCACTGGCGCTTCGGTATGGAGTACGAGCGCCTGAGCAAGAGCTACGAGTACGGCCTCTCGAAGATCTACGAGATGGTCATCAACACGAATCCAGCGATCGCGTATCTGCTCGAGGGGAATAGCCTCACGGACCAGAAGCTGGTGATGTGCCACGTGCTGGGCCATGTCGACTTCTTCAAGAACAACTTTGCGTTTCGTTCCACCGATCTCGATACGGCGGGTAGGGTTGTCGATCCGGTGGCGCGCGGCGCACGAGAGTACGCGCCGAATCGCAAGTGGATCGACAAGATGGCCAACCATGGTGCGAGCGTCCGGCGGTTGGTCGAGCGGCACGGTATCGCGAAGGTCGAGGAGCTCATCGACCACTGTCTCTCCCTCGAGAACCTGATCGATCCCTATTCCCCCTTCGTGGTGCGCCGTCGACCAGAAGAACCCGACGAGGACCCGCAAGCGGTGGAAGTGCCGCGACTCCGCGCCAAGGAGTACATGGAGGACTTCATCAACCCCGTCGAGTACCTTGCTGAGCAGCGGCACAAGCTCGAAGCGGCGCGTGATGAACGTCGCGCGCGGTACCCGGCGGAGCCCGAGCAGGACGTCCTGCGTTTTCTTCTGGAGAACGCTCCGCTCGAGAAATGGGAACGAAAGATTCTGAGCATCGTCCGCGAGGAGGCGTACTACTTTGCGCCGCAGGGCCAGACGAAGATCATGAACGAAGGGTGGGCGAGCTACTGGCACAGTCACTTGATGACCCAGCGCGTCCTCGATTGGAGTGAGGTGGTGGACTACGCCGAGAACAACGCTGGCGTGATGGCGACGAGTCAGGGGCGACTGAACCCGTACAAGTTGGGGGTCGAGCTCTTTCGCAGCATCGAGGAGCGCTGGAACAAGGGGCAGTTCGGGCGCGACTGGGAGGCGTGCGATGAGCTCGCGACGAAGCGGTCCTGGGATCTGCGGCTCGGGCTGGGGCGGCAGAAGCTCTTCGAGGTCCGGGCGCTCTACAATGACGTGACCTTCATCGACGAGTTCTTGACTCCGGAGTTCGCGATGGAACAGGGCCTCTTCAAGTTCGATTGGTCTCGCCGCAACGAGCGATTCGAGATCGTGACGAGGGAGTTCCGCGAGGTCAAGGAACGGCTGCTTGCGCAGCTGACGAACTTTGGAAATCCGTACATCTACGTCGTCGATGCCAATCACGCCAACCGCGGTGAACTGCTGTTGAAGCACGAACATCGGGGCGTCGATCTGAGACAGGACTACGCGAAGGAGACCCTCGCGGCGGTGGTGCGGCTCTGGAAGCGCCCGGTCTGCCTGCTAACGGCGGTCGACGAGAAACCCTCGATGTTGCGGTACGATGGCAAGGAGCACACGATCGAGCATGATGTCGAGTGAGGGATCCCAGCGCGATTCCGCGCACTGGCTGCACCGGCTGACGCCTGACGAGTGGATGGGGGCGGCGCTGGCAGAGCTGCGCCAGGCAGATACTGCGTTGGGAATACGTGATTCGCGGGGAGTGGTGGCGGGGGCGAAGCGAGCGGCCGGGATGGCGTTGAACGCGGCTCTGGCGGCGCGGCCGCGGGAGGGCTGGGGACGAACCTACGTCGAGCATTTGGTCGGGCTCGCTGCCGACCAGCGCGCGCCGGCGGAGGTGCGTGTGGCGGCGCGCGTGGTTCGGGAGGCGCCGCTGCCGTCCAATGGACTGATCTCGTTGCGGAGCAAGGGACGGGACGAGGCGGTGATCGATGCGGCACGCACCGTGATGGCGCATGCCTATGCGCTGGTGTACGGGTCGCACGCCCGGAAAGGAACCTGAAGTGTGAGGTCTGTTGGGGGGCAGCGGCTTCGCGGGGGGGCGGCGTGGTGCTGGGTCGTCACTCTCTGCGGATGTGCTTCGGCGAGTCGTGCCCCTGCCACGGAGGCGCTGACGAGCCCGGCATCCTCCAGTTGGTCTTCGACCACCGTGCTGGCTGCAGAGACACCCGCGCCACTACCGGGGGCGGCGAGCTCGGATCGCGCAGTCGCAGGACCTCCACCCGAGAGCGCCGCGGTGCAGGGTCCGGGGTTGGCGCGGGGTACTGGGGAGCCGGCGGATGACGCGCTGGCGGCTGGGGACCGCGCGTTCGCTGCTGACGACCTGGCGGCTGCCCGGCGGCACTATGAGCGCGCTCGCGCGCTCGCCGGCGAGGACCCGGCGCCCCGTGTTGGTCTCGTCAGGGTGACCCTCGCCGAGTCGGGAGTGCCGCAGGACTACCGTTCGGCCCCGGGTGACTCCCGCCTCGAGCGACTGCTTACGGAGCTCGACGCGGTGTTGGCATCCGATCCAATGTACGGACCAGCGCACGTGGAACGCGGACGCATCGCGCTGGTGCTGGGTGACGCACCGGCGGCGCTGCGCAGCCTCCGGCAAGGGGTCACCTTGCGGCCGCGGGACCCAGAAGCGCATACCGCGTTGGGGGTGGCGCTACTCGCGACAGGCGCCTCCCAGGACGCTCTAGAGCACTTTCGCCGAGCGACCGATCTGGATCCCACCGATCCCAGCCGGCTGACGAACCTCGGGACCGCGTACATGATGCGAGGGTTCGTGGAGAGCGCCATCGCAGCGTACCGCAAGGCGGCGGCTCTGGCACCAGACGATGCGCGTGCGCAGGGCGACTTGGGCACTGCCTACCTCGCCGCGAATCGTCCCGACCGCGCCATGCAATACCTAGAGCGCGCCGTCGAACTCGCGCCGGACCGCGCGACCTTTCTGAACAACCTCGGGTACGCCTACCAGCTGGGCGGGAAGACCGAGCTGGCGGTGCAGACCTACCGCCAGGCGCTGACGAAGGATCCGCGCCTCGGATCCGCCTGGATCAACCTTGGCACGGCCCAGGCCCAGCAGCGCGACTACGACGCCGCGGAGGCGTCGTTCCAGCGCGCGCTGGCGATCGATCCCACCGACCCGCGCGCCCAGGCGAACCTCCAGGAGCTGCAGGACTTGCGCCAGGGAGCCCAAGCCAAGCCGTGAGCTGCGGGTCGGCACTTCCGTGGACGGTGGTCGGACTCACTACTGGCGTGCTGGTGGCAGTTGGATGTGGGGGGGGGCGCTTCGACTCGATTGCGGGGGCGGCCGGGGCAGGCGACGCTGGGCCAGCCCCACCGGGAGGTGCCGACTCCTGCAATTGCCCTGCCGGTCGCTACTGTCGGGAGGAGGCGGGGGGGTGCCTCGGTTGTGCAGATTACTCGCGCTTTCGCTTCGGTCCGTCGCGTGTCCTGGCGGGACCTGCCGCCCGCATCCCGGGGCACCTCCGCTTTCCTCGCGAGGCTGGGAAGGGGATCTTGTTTCGTGCCGACGGGAACGTCGGGATCACGGAGGTCTGGTACACACCGGTCCCCGAATCCGATGCCGGGGTACAACTCGACGGCCCTGGCGTGTCCCGCAGTGGAGCGGTCGAGGCGGGGGTGAGCTTCTCCGTCTACTTCGACGTGGAACCCGCCGCCGCTCCCGGGTCGGTCCAGTTGTTCTTCGGGGAGTTTGACCCGCGAGCACGGGTGCTGGTGGGTGTTCCCCTCGAATCCCCCTTCAACGAGCAGACCATCCAGCGCAGTGTTGCGATCGCCCCGGTCGCGCGTCGTCTGTGGTGGATGCGCGGAAACAGCGAGAACACGCTGGAGCTGGTCACAGCATCGCTCGACGGAGGGCCCGTAGACCCCGTGCCGCTGACGTTTGCCACCGGCTGCCGCCGCACCGATGGCGACGATGCCACGCCCTTCGTCACCGGCGATGGGCGCTTGCTGCTGTTCAGCGGGATGGCCCGCGACGGACAGTGCAACGTTGTGGGAGGCAAGACCTTGTATGTTTCGACGGTGTCTTCGGCATCCGGGCAGTCCGCGCCCGCGACCGCCATCGCCGACGTCGATGTGCTCGCTGCCGATGAGGTGGATCCGGCGCTCTCCGCGGACGGTTGCAGGCTGTACTTTTCGACCAATCGTGATGGTGAGCGTTTTCGGTTGTACGAGGCGAGACGGCGGTGACCGACGACCGACCACCGCGCGGGGCGTCGCGGCGCGAGCTCCTCGAGTCGTCGGACTTCTCCGTGTCCTCGGCCGATGCGCCACCCAGTACACAGCCAGCGCCCGGTGCGAAGCTGGGTCTGGAGCTCGAGCGTCAGCGTTGCTCCGCTGGCGGTGAGCAGCCTCCAGACCCAAGCGCGCGACGCCCGAGCTCGACGGGTGTGACGGTGGTGCTCAGCGAGTCGTTCGACACGGCGGTGCCGCCCACCGAGCCTGCTGGGGGAGAGGAACCCGCCGGGGCCTCTCGGGGGCACGATCCGGCTCCAGTCCCGCGCTCCACCCGAAGCTCTCCCTTCGCTGCGTCGCCACCCAGTAGCGGTGCGTTCCCTGGGGTGGAATTCCCCACTCTGAAGACGGACTTCGCCCCCGAGCAGGCGCGGCGTTTCGTCGAGGCCCCACCGGGCCGCTACGTTCACCTGCGTATGCTGCTCGCGAGAGGGGATCGCGAGGTTCAGTTGGTCCGCGACGAGAACCTGGGTCGTGAGGTGGTGCTCGAGGAGTTGCGTGGCGACGTGCTGGACGCAGCGGGGTCGGGCCCCGCGGTGATGGGTCGTACTCCTGCGGAACTCCGGTTCGTCAACGAGGTCCGGACCAGAGGGCAGCTCGACCACCCCGGCATTGCCCCTGTGTTCGAGTTGGGGCGCTGGCGTGACGCCCGTCTCTACTACACGACGCGGCTCCCGCAGGGGCGCACGCTGGCGACTGCGCTGGCCCAGTGCGTGCGGCAGGAGAGGTTGGCGCTCCTGCCGCAATTCGTGGATGTCTGCCAAGCTGTGGCCTACGCCCACGCGCGCGGGATCGTTCACGGTGGCCTCGATCCTGATCACATCATGCTGGGCGACTTTGGCGAGACCGTGGTGACGGGTTGGGACCTGGGAGGGGCGCCGGAGGTGGGAGCGGGCAACGAGCGACAGGCAAGGAACCCGTCGGACGCGTCGCTCGACACGTCGGGGGAGCAGGACCGGGGTGAGCTCGATCTCCCTGACCAGCGTTCCGACGTGTCTTCGCTCGGTGCCATCCTGTATCGGCTACTGGAGGAGGACCCGCCCCTTGCCCACGGGACCACCGCCGAAGTGGTTCGCGCGCTGGAGGGGGAGGCGACGCCACAGGTGTCGGAAGCCATCCGCCCCAAGGAGCTGGCGGCAGTGGTCCGCCGCGCGCTGGAAAAGCGACCAGAGCGACGCTACGCGAGCGCGCTGGATTTGGCGGCCGACGTGAACGCGTTCCTCGCGGGGAGCCTGGCCGGGACGGACCAGCCGCGACGACCGCCGGTCGGGCCGTGGGTGCGGGGTCTGGCGGTTGCTCTTTGGGGAGCGGTGGGGCTACTACTCGTGGTGGGCGCCGCCTGGTGGTATCGCGACGTGACCCAGCGACAGGCTGAAGTCGGTGTCGAGGCCCAACGACAGGCTGACGTCAGCGCCGAGGTGGACCGTCTACTGGTTTCAGCTTCAGCGGGTGATGGTGGGGAGAATTGGCTCGATCTTCACAGTTCGCGCCTCATCTCCATGCGAGAGCCCCTGGTGGAGGTGCGGTTGATCGCGGCGCTCGATCACCCCCAGCCAAGCGTCAGGAGACTGGCGGCCCGGGCGCTGGGGGGAATGGGGGCCGCGAAAGCGCTCGAGCCTCTCCTCGCCCGGCTGCAGCCGGGGGTCGAACCGGTCGCGGACGTCACGACCGAGGTCATCAAGGCGCTCGCGGTCATTGGCGATCCCCGCGCCGACGCGCCGGTCGCAGCTGCTCGTGGCCGAGCGGGTCCACACAGCGCGTTGTGGAAGCAAACCGCGCTCGCCTACGCCATGCTCCCGCTGCCACCCTTGCCGGAACCGCCTGGTGAACTCACCGCTGCGCAGTGGAAGCAGCGGGCCACTGCGCTCCAGGAGAAGGGCCGCGAGCGCGAGGCAGTGGCGGCTCTGACTCGCGCTCTGGCGCTCGCCCCCGACGACGCTTCTGCCTACAGTAGTCGCGCGAGTGCTTCCATGGCCATGGGTGACGACCAGCTTGCGCTTGCCGATCTAGATCGGGCGCTGGCGCTCGATCCAGCTCTGCTGTCCGCCGCGAACAATCGGGCGTTGGTTCGCAAGCGACTCGAGGACTACGCGGGTGCGCTCGAGGATTTCGACCGGCTCGTTGCCGCAGGGGAGCGGGGAGCGGCTCCCCTCCGGAATCGGGCGCGGGTGCGGATCGCCTTGGGTGACCTCCCAGGGGCGCTTGCTGATTTCGAGGCGGCGCGCGTCCAGGAGCCGGACAACCCGCTGAACTTTGCCGGCGAGGGGGAGGTCTGGCTGGTGCAGAACGACATGGCCCGCGCCGTGACTGCGTTCAGCGGGGCCCTCGCTCTCAACAGGAAGTATCCTCGAGCATTGGTACGACGGGCGACGGCTCACCACGAGCTGGGCGACGTTGATGCGGCTCGTCACGACCTGGAGTGGGCCGTCGCCCTCGAACCGCAGCAGGTCGAGGCGGCCGGGCACCTGGCGCTGCTCATGGTCGGAGACGGCGAGATCGGGGCGGCGCAGCGGGTGCTCGACCGCGTCGTGGCGGTCGCTCCCAGGCAGGCCAGCGCACATGCCGTCCGTGGCGTGGTGCTCCACCTATCCCGGGGGCAGCTGCAGATGGCACTGGTCGATCTGGAGCGGGCCTGCGAACTGGAAACGGACCCGGTTCTGGCGGTGGAGTACCGTCTCTTCCGCGCTGCCGCGCACCTGGGGATCGGCCAACGAGGTGCGGCACAGCGCGCCATCGAAGGGCTGCAGAGTTCCCCCGCACCGCGCTGGGATGCGGTTCTCGGAGCGCTCGTGCAGCGCCGACTGACGATCGAGGAGGCGCGGCAGCATGCGTTCACGCCCGACCGGCGCTGCGCGCTCTACCTCGCGGCGGGGCTGGGCGCCGAGCTGAACCGAGACGAGGCGAAGGCGCGGAGCGCCTACGCCCACACCCAGAAGTTGCGACGATCGGCCAATCTCTCGTGCGTGGTGGCGCGTCACGAGCTGCACCGTCTGACTCACACGGGAGGGTGAGCCAGACCGTCTCGCCTCCGCGGGGGTGCTCGGGGAGAGGTCCGGACCAGGCTCGCCTCGTCGGGGACGCCGCGGTCGAGTCCGAGGGCAGCGCTCGCTACCCCAAGAGCTGGCGATGGTCAGTCGGTAGCGGCTGGCGCGGGCGTGGCCGTGCTGATCTGCAGAACAGGTTGGAGTCGCATCGGGTACTTCTCCCCGGTTCGGATCCGCACGCCCACCGCGTCGTGGCTACTCGCGCGTCCCACGAATGCGTCGAGATCGAACTCGTCGCCGTCCTGCGCGGCGTCGAAGCGCGCGTGGATGAGATAGAGGCCGGGTCTTCCGAATGTCCCTCGGGGGCAGAGCTCGACCAGACGACTCGTGACCGTGAGCGATTTGCCCGCAGGTAGGTAGGAATAGGAATGGCGTTCGGGCGCCCGAAAGTCGGGCTCTGGATCGCACTGAACGAGTCCGTCGGGGCCCATCACTTCGAAGCTGATCAACTCGCGGCGGAAGTAGACGTACCGCGAGCGGTTCGAGCGATTGCGCAGGGAGAGGCGGATCGTTGCGGTGCGCTCCGCGTGCGCGTCGGAGCCCGCCGCCAGCTTCAGGTCGAAGTCTGCCGTGCTCGTGTCGGGTCCGGGCAAGCGTGCGCTCGACCAGGCCGCGTAGGTCGAACCCAGCGCGAACGTAGTCCCCTCGATCACCTTGACGCGAGCGGGAGCCGGCTCGCCCGCAACCGGCGGGCTGCTCGTCACCACCTGAGCGACGTAGGGGGGCTCGTCGATCACGGTCTCGACGCGCTTGCCGTTGCTCCAGGTTGTCTTCGTGTTTTCGGGCCAACCAAAATGGGGCGTGACCTGCGCGCCGGGGACGAGCTGGTGCTGCCCTCCCTCCGAGTAGCAGTAAAGTCGTGGATCGAACGCTCGCGCAGCCGCCGTCCCCGGTTCCAGTCGCAGCTCAGCCTGCCGGTCGGCTCGAGCCGGGAACAGTTCCTTGGGCAGGCGACAGATCTCCGTGCGCTTCTTGCCGGGAGCCTTCACTTCCAGCCACAGCAGCTGTGGGTCGGCCGCGAGAACCACGGGCACGTCCCCATCGTTGCGTATCTCCATGCGCCAGGGCAGCTGGGGCCCGCCTTCCGTGACCTGCAAGGAGACCGGGACGGCTGGCTGAACGGACGAATCGGCGACTTCCGGCTCTTGGGCCAGCGTCGGACCGACCAAGAACCCGCACGCGAGCCCCAAAAGCAGACTGAGCCAGCGCAACCGCATGCCGTAGGGTTATCACACCGATCCACCCCGAGAAAGGTATGCACGGCCTCTATCCCATCGTCGACGTCGACACCCTCGAGGCACGCGGAATCTCCGTCGTGGATTTTGCCGAACGCGTGCTCACGATTCGACCCGCCTGCCTCCAACTGCGGGCCAAGCAGGCTACCTCCCGCGATTTTCTCGCGCTGGCGCGCCGACTCCGCCCGTCGTGTCGGGCGAGTGAGACCCGTCTTTTCCTCAACGACCGGGTCGATCTCGCGGTGATCGCCGGAGCCGACGGGGTCCACGTTGGTCAGCATGACATCCCGGTCGCCGAGGTCCGCAAGATGGCCCCGTCCCTACGAGTCGGTGTCTCGACACACGATCTCGAACAGCTCCGGGTGGAGCTGGGCGCCGCGCCGGACTATGCGGCGTTCGGTCCCGTATTCACCACTACCTCGAAGTTGCGGCCCGATCCGGTCGTGGGACTCGAGCGACTTGCGAAAGCAGCCGAGCTGGCGCACGCGGGTCGCTGCCCCCTGGTGGCGATCGGCGGGATCGATGCAGACCGCGCTCCGGAGATCGCGAGGCTGGGCGTGATGGGCGCGGTGATCGGGGCACTGGTTCCCCCCGAAGGTCTCCCTGGAGTCAGCGAGCGGGCCCGCGCTCTACATCTGGCACTGGGCGGTGCGGAGTGAGCCTGATCGTCACTGGGCTGGTGCTGGGTGGAGTTCTCGCCACGGTGGGTACGGTGGCCGTGGCATTCGGACGTCGTCGCCGAGTGCCACTTCTCCCCGCGACTCCGGCTCTCGAGGAGGGCCCCCCAGGTTTGGTTGCTCTGGGTTTTGCGGCGGACGTTGGCGATGTGGTCTCGGTGGCGCGGCAAGAGCTGTGGCTCGAAGACGCCTGGCTGTTGCGTGAGGGGGAGCCGGTGGCCGCGATCTACTTCGCCGGCGAGGGGGCCCTGGCCCTGCTGCCGGAGCCGAGTGATGCCTGCTACCGGTTGCGGGACATTGCTGTCGTGGAGCTGCTGGAGCCGCCCACCGTGATGGAGCACGCCGGGCAGCACTACACGCGATGGCGCCGTCGACCGGTGACGGTGGAGGCGCGAGGAAGGCAGCCCGCGCCTTTCACCGCCGCGCTACTGGTCGAGTACACGGGGCTGGCGGGAGAGGTTCTGTGGCTGGTTGCGGGGCAGGAGGGGTGGCGCGCGTGGCTGGGAAGTCGCTGCGCCCAGAGCGACTTCGAGCGCTGGGGACCGGGGGGGCCGAGCAGCCCGAGCGTTCGCCCAGCGGGCTGAATCAGGCCGAGCGCAGCCGCAGGATCATCGTTTCCAACACCAGCGCGGGCTGAGCGTTGCGCTCGAGATCTGCCAGCGCCTGGACCACCACCTGATGACGGCTTGCTTCGAGCTGCGCTTGGAGGGGGCGCGTCGCGAGTTGTCGACGCGACTCCTCCACGAACTGGGTTGCGAGGAACTCGAGACTGTCGCGGAGCTCCGTGCGGTCCGAGGGGCGGCTCTCGGCGAGGGCTAGCGCGGCGGTGAGATCTGGCGCCGCGACGGCGTCGAGTGCCGTCTGGACGAACCGCTGGCGGGTCTCCACAAGCTCCTGATCGGCCAGGCGAAGCGCTCGCGATGCGCTCCCTGCGGCCAGGGGAGCGACCTGAGGATCTGCGCCATGCTCACGCAGGATGTCCGCGACAACGCGGTCAGGCAGCGGTCCGAAGCGCACCGCCAGGGTGCGCGACAGGATTGTCGGGAGCAGCCGCTTGGGGCGGCTCGTGAGCAATACGAAGTGGGTCTTCGCGCTGGGTTCCTCAAGGGTCTTCAAGAGCGCGTTGGCGGCGGAGATGGTCAGCTCATCGGCGTCGCGCACGATGAAGACCAGCGCTCGGCCTTCGTGCGGCGGGTACCCAGCACGCGTGAGGACGACTCGGCGGATCTGTTCCACACTGATCCCCGTGGCCTCGGCTGAGCCAACGAGCTTCCCGTAGAGTCCCCGTTGGATGAGCACGACGTCCGGATGCTGGCTGACTCGCGGCTCTTCCTCGGAGAAGGTCTCGATGCGTCGACGTCCGACCTCATCTGGAACACCGACACCGCAGACCAGCTCCTTGGCGAGCTCCAGCGCGCACAGCTCCTTGCCCACACCGTCTGGGCCTTCGAAGCGATACGCATGGTGCACGCGTCCAGACGTCAGCGCGTTGCGCAGCGTTTGCACGGCGGGGTCCTGACCGCGGACATTCTCGAAGGCCATCGCGTCTAGGGCTCTCCACCGGTGAGCAGGGCACCACCTTCGACGACTCCCGGCCAAGTGTCGAGGTAGTGAGCAGGACTTCCGGGGGCAGCGGCGTCCACCCAGTACGGGTGTCCGGTACCAAAGGCTCTCACATCGACGTGGACGAAACGGTCGTTCGGATAGTATCCGCAGGCAACGTCGGTCAGTTCGCGACAGAGCGCGAAAGTCGTCTCGTTTGGGACTCCCACGATCTGAATGTCGAGAGCACGGCCTCGGTGGTGGAAGCTACGTGGTGAGTTGGGTCGATAGCCACTCACCACGTACACGGCGCGATAAGGATAGGCGCGCGCGATCTGGTCGATTGCCCAGACCAGTCGCGGGTGCACCAGCTTGATTCCAGGTGACCACTCGCCAGTGGCCGCACGCGGGTCCGGCTCCGAAGGGAGCGGCAAGGTCGGGCGTGGCACCCCTGGGGGACGCGCGATGATGCTCAATCGATCGATGGCTTCTGGAGAGACGGAGCCGTCGCACTCGAGCAACGGGAAGGTGTCTCGTTCGTTGTCGATTCGGAAGAAGGTGACGGGCTTCCGCCGCTGCCATCCGGGACATTCGACCGCCGGAGAGAGCGCGAGCAGTTCCGGGGGCGCGATCTCGGGGGGCACGAGCCAGCGATTCAGCAGGTCCAGCGGTGCCGTACTTGGCACCGGGTCGGGGAGCGGTCGCGGGCGGATCGAGAACCAGCTGGTGTCGAGGCCCGGACCTGGACTGGGAACAGCGTCACAGCTGTGGGGGCTCCACACGAGGCGTTCCCACCCGGTCGCCCGTCCGGGTCCGTAGCGTCCGACCCAGAACCGTCGCCAGGCGCCGCTGCGTTCCACCGCGGGGTTGTTGTACCGATCCAGCAGCGGCAGGGTCACGGCAGCGGATGGCAGTCGCAATCGAGCATCTTCCAGCCGCGCTCCAATCCAAGCGTAGCGGCCAGGAGCTACGGTGACCCCCAGCGCAGGATTGGCAAACGCGTCCGCGAACGATCCCGGTTCCCCGCCTCGTTCCGAGCTCGGTGGGTTCAACGTGGCGGCCCGAGCAGGACTTTCCGCGCCACCCAGGCCCAAGACCCAAGCGAGACCGACGCCCACCCCTAGTCTCCATCTACGACAGGGCCGCGTGGGAACCGGAGTCACGTCCGCAAGATGCACCAACGGCAGAGGGATTCAAGCTCGGGATGCACGCGGCCCACGACCCAGCGATGGCTGGGACAGGCCGCGTCGCAGTCGCGAGGTGTGGCTCAGCCGTTCGCGCCCGACTTCATGACCTCGAGGAACAGACGGAACGCCTCGTTGACGTCCACCTCTTCACCCTCGAGGTATTCGGCGACTGCCAGGCCATTGACGGCCGCTAGGATCAGCGTCGATAGCGCACGGAGCTTCACCGTGTCTTCTCGAGCGATCCCCAAGATCTCGGGGAGCCCATCGGCCACGAGCTGACGCGCGTCCCGCTGCAGGGCAGAGGCCCGGCGCTTGAGCTCGGGATCCCGACGTGCCGCGCTCCAGACCTCGATGTTCAGGCCGGTGCCCGTCTTGTCGGTCTGGATCGCATCCCACAGTGCCGCCAGAGGATTGCCCGGTTGGGCGCCCTCGAGCGTTCCGGCCAGCGCTTGCTTCAGCCGGTCGAGATACTTGTGATAGGTGAAACTCTGAACCTCGTGGATCAGCGCGTTCTTACTAGCGAAGTAGTAGTGGACGATGCTCTTCCGGAGACCGAGCTCCTTGCCGATTTCGGCGAGCGTCGTCGCGCTGAACCCCTTGCGAGCGAAGCACTTGGCGGCGGCTGAGAGAATGGCCGCTACTCGCGGGTTCTCCCAATCGACGGCACGCGGCGCCGCGGGGTTGTCCTGGGGTTCGGGATTGGCCTGAGTTGTCGTTTCTGCAGTGTTCATGGTAACTTACGGACCGGCCAGCCGGTGGGGCCACCCTATCACTCAGAAAGTTCACGTCAAGAGGCGTTTATTTCGAGCTTCACGCATGTGCGGCAACGCCCCCATGCCCGAGGCCTTGTCGCTCACCCTCCGGCCGTTCGTCAAGTGTTATCGCGCTCGAGTTGGTTTTGTTGTCGGCCGTAGAGCCGATTCAGGCAGGATCGGAACTCCCAGGCAGGACTCACGAGGTCGCCGGGATCGCCCACAAATGGGTAGAGCGCCTCGGCTTTTGCGGCTGCGATCCGCTCCAGCGCCGCCTGTGGGCTGGCCCCCAAATCGCAGAGCAAGGCGGTGACCACCGCCACACTGCGGCTCATGCCCGCGGCGCAGTGAACGAGAACATTCCCGCGCTTCTGCCGTCGCCCAACGAACGGTCGGATGACCGTCAGTGCCGCTTCGAGCTCTCCCTCTCCAACCCCCCCATCCAGGATCGGGACCTGCAGCCATTCCGTCTGCGGGTGCCGCGGTCCGGTGATGGGCTCGTCCGAGAGCAGCGGCATCGGGCAGAGCGAAACGACACCAGCGAAGGGAGCCTGGGTGGTGCCGGGCTCGACGGGCCGGTTCGTTCCCGCCAGCGCCAGCTCGCCGGACTGATAGTCGCCTAGGTACAGCCGCTCCGTGATGCGCCACACCTCTTCACCATGCCACAGACTCGACGGACTGTGGCGATCCGCTCACGGTGCGGCGCCGGCACTACCCCCGGTGGCAGCCCGTGGTGGGGGGGGCTCTTCCGCCCGGTCGAGCCCAGCTTCCAGCTCAGCTTCGAGCTGGGCGTCTTCGGTGGTTTGGCCAGTGGTGGGGCCGGGGAGGGGGGCGACGACTGGCGCGACAGGAGGGATGGACGGTTCCGGAGCACTCACGCACCCGGCGCCCAAGAGCAGGCTGCATCCGATCCATCTCGAGTGATTCATCCTGCGTCCTCGCTTCCTTCCCAGAGTGGCATGCCGGCTTCCTTGGTCCAGCCACGCGTGCCGGTCTCTCCGGGTTCGCGGTCCTCGAGGGTCCGGGGCTGCCCCGCTTCGTCCGTGATCGTCGGGCCCTGCGTCATGATCAGCACCTCGTCGGCGATGTATTCGGGGTGGGGATCGTCCCGCGCCCGGACCGAGTCCCGGGGGATGTCGGCTGTACCGACGCGGACAATCTGCGTGGTGGGCGGATAGACGTCATCGAAGCGCTGTCGCACGGCGTGCGGCCCCTCTCGCAGGATCCGGTAGCGATGCAGCTTGAAGCCGGGCACTCCGCGCTGCCCCAGCACCCGGAGTCCGCGCGGAAGTCGATCGTCGGGTCGCTCCACCTGCTCGTAGGGGATCGCTGAGTCGACGCGGCGGATGTAGGTGACGGTCAACTGGCGTCGGGGGCCGAGCACTTCCGCCCGGACGACGCCATTCTTGACCGTCTCGTGGAGTACGACCGGGAAGCGGTGGGAGTTGCGGATACGGAAGTTGATGGTCGGATAGACAACGGTCGCGTCGAGGCCCATCTTGATGTAGCTCGACGGTCGCGTGTGCGGGTAGCGTTCGACGATGTCGAGCCCGGCGAAAAACGCGGCTCCGTGGAGGGTTCCCGAGATCTGGCAGGTGCCGCCGCCGATGCCGTCGACCAGCTCCCCTTCGGCGATGACCGGGGCGACCTTGTAGCCGTTGGCCTCGTCCCGTGGTCCGACCACCTCGTTGAAGTCGAAGGTCTCACCCGGCATCAGCACGGTGCCATCCAGCTTGGAGGCGGCGAGGCGCAGGTTGAATGTGCGAGCTCGATGCCGCTGGGCCCGGCTGTACCGTGTCTCGAAGAAGCCCAGCACCTCGTCGAACTCGACGTCCCCGAGCTCCGCGGCGAGTCGTCGGGGACGCCGATCCTCGAAGACCGCGGTGGCTCGCGTCTCGCCCCGCTGCAGGGCAGATTCCACCGCGTAGAGCGTGCCGTCCACGTCCAGGAGCCGTCCCACGACCTCCTGGATCAGCTTCCGGCGCTCGAGGTCGAGTCGGGCGTCGGCGGGCAGGCGGTCCAGCTCGTCCTTCAGGGACAACAGCTCGGCGAGAAGCGGGCCGGAGTCGAGCTCGAGCGGTACCGGGAGCTCGAGGGGCGGCTCGTGTTTGCCCCGGTCCCAGGTCTGGCGGAGCGGGCTGGTGGCGTCGCGGGCATCCCGTACGAGCTGAGCGAGTCGCACGCGATCGATCTGGACGCCGATGTGCCCCATGCGAAACCGAGCCTCTCGACCGCCGGGCAAGACGAGCGTGAAGCTGCCCGCGGCGAACCGTCGCACCCGTTCCAGAGCCAGCTTGGGGGCTTCGTCGTCGAGCTGCAGCGGGCGGCCCAGAAGGGTCACCTCGGGCGGCGGCGGGGGCTCCTGCGGTGGGCGTGGGGCGCGAGGGACGAGCCAGGCGCCAATCGCGATGCCGGCAAGAATCGCCACCACGACGATGGCGGCGCTCCGCAGGCGGCGATCGCGGACTCGATGGTTCCCTTCTGGCATGACGCGAACAGTGTAGACTCCGTCCGGGCCTATGGCAGCGAAGACGCCCGAGAGCAAGCAGAAGGCGGCGCCGCCGGGACGGCGCGCGGCACCGCGCGAATCGTCGGTCGAGGACGCCCCCGCTCCGGACCCGCTGGCGGCCAAGCTGGACGCCTTGCCTGCCAGTCCGGGTTGCTACGTCTTCCGTGATCGCCATGGCGAGCCGCTCTACGTTGGCAAGGCCAAGAATCTACGCAGTCGGGTCCGCAGCTACTTCCAGGCCGGGGCCAACGATTCACGGGCGTTCATCCCGTTCTTGCAGCGGCTGGCTCGGGACCTGGAGACGATTGTCACCGCGACCGAGAAGGAGGCGGCAATCCTCGAGAACAGCCTCATCAAGGAGCGACAGCCGCGCTTCAACGTGAAGCTCCGCGACGACAAGGAGTTTCTGACGTTGCGACTACGGGTGACCCACGACTGGCCACGGCTCGACCTGGTGCGACGTCCGAGCGCTGATGGCTCGCGATACTTTGGTCCCTACCATTCCGCGACGGCAGCGCGTCGCACTCTCCACCTCGTGGAGAAGCATTTCCAGCTCCGCACCTGCAGCGACCGGGAGCTGACGGTGCGCAGCCGCCCGTGCTTGCAGTATCAGATCAAGCGTTGCCCGGCGCCTTGCGTGTACGAGGTCTCCCGCGAGGCCTACGCGGAGCAGGTCGCCGCGGTGGGGCTCTTTCTCGGCGGACGTCACGACGAGCTCTCGAAACTCCTCGAGGCGCGCATGCGCGATGCGGCGCAGGCGTTGGAGTACGAGCTGGCTGCGCTGTATCGGGACCAGCTCGAGGCGGTGCGCAGTGTCCGCGAGGCTCAGCGGGTGGTGGCGGTCTCGGAGCGCGACCAGGACGTGCTGGGGATTTTCCGGGAGGGCGATCTGGTCGAGATGGCGGTGCTCTACGTCCGCCGGGGCCGGGTGGTCGATGCCGCCAGCTTCCCGGGTCGGGGGGTGGAGGTTCCCGACGACGAGGTCGTCGCCGCCTTCCTTCGCGAGCACTATGGCGAACGCGGTCCGGGCGCGCGCTTCATCCCCGACGAGGTGCTGGTCCCCGTGCTCCCCGAGGGGGCCGCTGGCGTCGAGGAATGGCTCACCGAACGCCGCCACGAGCTCGCTCGGGAGCAGGGTGACCCCGGGCGGCGCTGCGAGCTCTTGGCCCCGGTTCGTGGCCCGCGGCGCCAGCTGCTGGGGCTGGCCACGGAGAACGCGCGCCATGCGTTCGAGGAAAAGCAGCGTGCTGCCGAGGACACCGACGAGCGGCTCGCAAGGCTCCAGCGCCGCCTCCGCCTGCCGTCGCTGCCGCGTCGGATCGAGTGCACCGACATCTCCCACCTCGGCGGACAGGACACCGTCGGGAGCGTCGTCGCCCTCACCAACGGAGTTCCCGACAAGAAGCGATACCGAACCTACCGCGTCAAGAACGTGGCGGACGGAGACGACTACGCCGCGATGTACGAGGTGCTCAGTCGGCGCTTCCGACGTGGACGGGCCGCGGCGGACGAGACGTTCAGGCCCGAGTCTGCAGAGCGAGTCGAGACGTCCCCTCCGGGCGACGAGGGCCTCGGGGCATGGGAGCTGCCGGACCTGTTCGTCGTGGACGGGGGGCGGGGCCAGCTCGCGGTAGCCTTGACGGCCGCTCGGGACCTTGGCCTGTTCGACCTGCAGGTGGTCGGGCTGGCGAAGGAGCGGGAGACGCCCCTCGGGGACAAGCTGGTCGACCGAGTCTACTTGCCCGGTCAAAAGAACCCGATCTCCCTGCGGTCCAACAGTGCAGAGCTGTTTCTGCTCGCCCGGGTGCGGGACGAGGCTCACCGCTTCGCCAACCGCGGCCGCCAGAAGGTGGGCAAGCGGCGTCGCCTCGCCTCGGAGCTGGACAGCGTGCCGGGCATCGGCCCCAAGACGCGCACCGCCCTGCTGACGGAGCTGGGATCGGTTGACGGTATTCGCGAGGCTTCGGACGAGCGCATCCTGGCGGTGGCCGGCGTCAATCGCCGCCAGCTGCGAGCCCTGCGGGAGCATCTTTCGCGTCCTGGCCGCGGTTCGAGTGATCCTCCCCAGACGGAATGATGCGTTCTCATTGCCCTCGCTGGGTTGGCTGGGAGTTGCCGGTGGCGCCAACTCGGTTGACGGAAGGTAGCCGGCTGGTCCGGGGTTTCGAGGGATTCGGAGTGGGCATGTCGCTTGCTGCCCTCCTCCCCAGTATGAGTGTGCGTGCGGATCGGCTCAGCGTGGAGCCGCGGTTCTCTCGAGAACGCCGGGCCAGGGCGATTGACAGCAGTGGTCTTGGGCACTTACGCTGCGCGGGCCGACTCTTGGGTCGCGCGCCTCCGAACCGACTTTTGGCTCGCTCGGTTGGGCTCCTGCCTGACTGGGCGTGCAGTCACTCTGCCCCCTCCCGAACATACGGCTCAGGGGGACCCCCCGGGCTCGGGGATTCCGGTCATTCAAGGAGTTCGTTCGATGAAGCACAAGCCTAACCCGTCTCTGCGAGTCGCTGCGCGCCTGACGCGCGTGGGGCTGGCCGCCGCCGCCATCGGGCTCGGTGCCACGGCTGCTACTGGTTGCCTCGATCGCGAGGTGTCCCCGGCCCAGCCGAACACGACCAACGTGTTCGTCCAGCAGATCGTGCAGGACGCGGTCAACAAGATCGACCTCCTGTTCATGATCGACAACTCGATCTCGATGGCCGACAAGCAGAAGATCTTGGAGCAGGCGGTGCCGCAGCTCCTCAACCGCCTGCTCGATCCGCTCTGCCAGAACGAGGCCGGGGATCTGGTCCCGAAGGTGAATGGCCTGTGTCCTGACAACTACACCGAGGAGTTCGACGCGATCGACGACATCCACATCGGCGTCATCTCCTCGAGTCTGGGCGGTCATGGTGGAGTGCTCTGCAGCCCCGAGCTCGGCAACACCTTCGACCCAACGATGGACGATCGCGGTGAGCTCATCGCCGGTCTCCGGGGGATTACCGATACCTACAACGGTATGGGCTTCCTGAAGTGGGATCCCCAGGCCCAGTACGTGCCGCCGGGAGCCGCGTTGCAGGGAGCGCTGGTGCAGAGCTTCACGGATCTCGTCTCGGCGACCGGGGAGCAGGGGTGTGGCTACGAGGCTTCGCTGGAGGCCTGGTACCGGTTCCTGATTGACCCCCAGCCGCCCGTCAACGTTTACGTGGAGAGTGACTTCAGTCAGCTCGGGGACGTGAACACGACGCTGCTCAACCAGCGCGGTTGGTTCCTGCGTCCCGACTCCCTGGTGGCGATCATCATGTTGTCCGATGAGAACGACTGCTCGATCCGGGATGACGGGGTCGGTTGGCTCGTCGGGATTCAGAACAAACGACTGCCGCGTGGCACCGAGGCCTGCCTCTCCGATCCGAACAACATCTGCTGTCGCTCCTGCGCCCTGCAGGAAGCGGCTCCGCCCGAGAACTGTCTCCCCCTCGGCTCGGATCCCAGCTGTCAGTCGCCCGCCTATTCGGCTACCGAGGAACCGCTGAACCTGCGTTGCTTCGACCAGAAGCGCCGGTTCGGGATCGACTTCCTCTATCCGTGGACGCGCTACGTCAGCGGGTTGAAGGAACAAACGGTCCCGGGTCGGGCATGTGGGAGCGACGTGGACTGCCCGTCCTATGACCCGTCGCAGGTGGCCGGCCGATGCATCAGCGGGCGGTGCGAGTACATCAACCCGCTGTTCTCCGAGAATCTTGAGCACTACGCGGATCTCGTGCCGCGTCAGGACGCGGGACTGGTCTTCCTCGCGGGGATTGTCGGTGTGCCATGGCAGGACATCGCCACCGAGGCTTCGCTCCAGCAACCGGACACGCTCGAGTACCTGCGCACCACGGAAGACCCGAACAATCCGGGGGCGGACACGCTGGTCAGTCGATGGGACGTGATCGTGGGAAACCCGGACACCAACGAACGACCGGAAGACCCCTTCATGGTCGAGTCGGTCGACCCCCGCGACGGGATGGGCACCAACCCGATCGTCAACATCGCGCCGTCGCCGGTGACCGCCGCGGTGAACATCGCCAACGTCAACGGGCACGAGTACACCATCCCGCTGCGAGACGACCTGCAGTACGCCTGCATCTTCGAGCTGGATGAGGCGCGTGACTGCACCTCGGCGGAAGGTGGTTGCGACTGCAAGGAGAACGCCGCCGGGTCCCAGGACCGACCCCTCTGTCAGGCACCGGGTACGACGAACTTCGGCACCACCCAGTACTTTGCCAAGGCCTACCCGGGCACGCGCTTCCTCAAGGTGCTGAAGGAGTACGGCACGAACTCGATCGTTGCGTCCGTCTGCCCCAAGATCACCGACCCAGCGCGCGCCAACGAGCCGGGATATGGGTACAACCCCGCGGTCAAGGCGATCATCGACCGCCTGAAGGAGAAGCTCAAGGGTGCCTGCCTGCCCCGCGCGCTACAGCTCAACGAGGATGGGACCGTGGCCTGTCAGGTCGTGGAGGCGACCAACCCGACCTTTGGAGTGACCTGCGGCACCGCGGGGCGCGAGGAGATCGATCCGGAGGTCGCGAAGGTCGTGCGCCGTGAGTTGAGGACGGCTAAGCGCTGTGGCGATGACCCCGGACAGGTCGCCTGCGACAGCGTGGTCCTGTGCGGGATACGGGCGACTTCGGGCGACGATCTCGCCCGCTGCCTGAACGATCCGGACGAGGCGCTGGGCAACGCCCCGATCGCTGGCTACTGCTACATTGACGCGATGCAGGACGTGAACGAGAACAACGTCGTCGAGTGCGACCCAGTGTCGGGTGGCCCGGACTGCATTGGCAATCCTGCGCTCGTGGCCGACTGCGATTCCTCGCAACGGCGGATTCTGCGCATCGTGTCGCGAGAAGTGAGCCCGCCGGTTCCCTTCGGGACGTCCACGCTGTTCGTGGCCTGTCAGGGGAAGCCGCTGGGGAGCTGAAACCCGCCGCCTGAAGCCAGCTCGAGGCGACTGCTCGGAAACGGGTGGTCGCCTCGGCGTTTTTTCGGCAGGATCGGCGCGCGTGGCCGGAGAGTCCAAGAAGACGATTCTGATTGTCGAGGACGAACCTCACATCGTGCTGGGGGTGCGCGATGCCTTGGAGTTCGAGGGATTTCGCGTCGTGGACGCTGCGACCGGCAAGGAGGGGTTGGCCAAGGCGCGCAGCGAGAAGCCCCAGGCTGTCCTGCTGGATCTGATGCTTCCCGACTTGAATGGCTATCAGGTGTGCGAGGAATTGCGCCGCATCGATGCGTTCCTCCCGATCATCATGCTCACGGCGCGGAGTCAGGAGGCGGACAAGATCCGCGGGCTCGACGCGGGGGCCGACGACTACGTTACCAAGCCGTTCAGCGTTGGTGAGCTCGTCGCGCGCATTCGAGCGCTGTTTCGTCGGGCGAATCGGACGAGCGAGATGGTCAGCTTCAATGTTGGATCCTGCACGGTCAACGTGTCCGGCCACACCATCCAGCGCGGCAACGGCAAGCCAGAGAGCTTGTCGTTTTACGAGGTGGAGCTCCTACGGCTTCTGTTCGAGCGGGCGGGGCAGCCGGTCAGCCGCGAGGAGATCCTCAACAAGATCTGGGGAGTCGAGGCCCACCCGAGCAATCGCACGATCGATAACTTCATCGTGAAGCTGCGTCGCAAAGTGGAAAGGTCGCCGGACAAGCCTCAGCATATCCTGACGGTCTACGGGTTTGGGTACAAGCTCGTTCCTTGAGCCTGCTGGCGGTGGCCAGGGTCAGTCGGACGGGAACACGTTCCGGGGATCGCAGGGCACGGTTCGCGCCGGATGGCGGATCTCCGCGACGGGTAGCTGGGTCAGGTCGACGTTGCCACGGACCTGGCGTACCTCGAGGTAGAGGTGCACGTCTCCAGGTTGCCCCGAGTCCCCCACCTTGCCCAGCACGGTCCCCGAGGGAAGACTGGCGCCCGCCTTCAACGCGGCGCCGGTCGAGCTCAGCCGCCCGTACAAGACGAGGTACTGCCGGAGTCCGCCGGGATGCCGGAGGGTGTGCAAGGTGACGACGGTGGTCCCGACCAGGTTGCTGACGGCGAGGAGCGCGGCGTCGCCCACCTGGTGGCGGAGCTGAAGCGCGCGCACGGGGGCGCCGCGCTGCTGTGGGATCAGCAGTGCTCCTGGGACTGGCGGCTCAGGTGAGATGACGCCTTCGGCGGTGAGATCCACCGGCCACTGGTAGCGGTCATACTCACGGGGACGATCCGGGCGCCGGGGAATGGCGCTGCTGTGGTCGCGCGTGGGCTCGGTGGGCGCGAGCGGGGAGGGGTCGTCGGGGACGGGGATGCAGGCGCGGCCATCGGGAAGGGTTCCCGGGGGACACTCGCTTCTGGCGGCCGAAGCCGAGCCTGGAACGGCTGGATGCTGTTGGCGGCTCTCGGGGGGCGGACTGAGCCAGCTTGCCAGCTTGGCGACCGCGGCGACTCCCGCGACGACGAGGGCGGTGCGCACGATCGGCCGCATGGGGCACCATAGCGCGCGGGGCGGGTGGCCGGAAATGCCGAGGTTGGTTGATTCTTCGCCCTCTGGTTGATACCTGCCATGACGTGCGGTTCTCCGACGATCTTACCGCGGCAGACGCGGCGGTCTTCGAGACCTTCGTCGTTCCTCGCTACCTCTCTCTCTTCGGGGGGCTCGCGCTCGAGATGCTGCTGGCGGGGCCCGCCGGGCGGGTCGCGCATCTGGGGTGCCGAACCGGATACCCCAACCTGGAACTCCTCTCGCGGTTCGACGAGGCGAGCCTGCTGGCCGTGGACGGGTCGCCGGCGGCGCTCGAGCTGGCGCAGGTGGCAGTGGAGAACGCGCACCCCGGAGCCATCGAGTACGTGCTGGGTCACGAGCTTCCTCTTCCGATACCGGACGAGCACTGCTCACATGCTGTCGTTCTTCATCCGCGAGTCGCGGAGAGGGAGCGGGTCGAGTTGCTCCGCGAAGCGTACCGAGTGCTCTACTTCGGTGGGCAGCTGCTCTTTGCGCTCCCTCTGCGCGGCTCTTTCCAGGAGCTCGGCGATCTCCTGAAGGAGTACGCCCTGAAACACGATCTCGACCGATTCAGCGATCAGGTCGAGCGGATGATGGCGCGGCGCCCCACGATCGAATCGCTGGCTCAGCTAGTCGAGAGCGCCGGGTTCGTCGATGTGGACGTCGAGATCCGGAACTTGGAGCTGAAGTTCGACAGTGGTCGAGCATTTGCGGACGATCCCGTCACTCGGTTGCAGCTCGTCCCGGACCTCTGTGTCGAGCTCGAGCTGAGCGACTTCGCGCTGCCGCTCGCCTACCTGCGGGACGCCATCGACCGCTACTGGTCCGAGCACGAGTTCGGTCTCGTCGTCAACGTTGGATGTGCCTCCGGCCGGCGTGGGTAGCGCCCAGTGCTGGCAGGACGAGCCGGTTTCGCCAGCACGGTGGCCCGCGGCTGAGGAGCTACGGTGGAGGGGCGCTCCCGGGAACGTAGTAGCGCGCGTGGGCGGCGACGCTGACGATATGGTCCCGGCGCGTGTCCACCGGGGGCACGGGACTCTCCGCGGGGAGCACGAGCGCGGAGAGCTTGCCGCCATAGACACAGCCGGTGTCGAGTCCCGTGGCATCCGCGTGGAGCTGCAGACCCGCGATCGCGTTGTGGCCGAACACGACGTGGGGTGGTCCACGCCAGAGCCCACCCCAGAGCTGCCCTCCCAGCCGACTGGAGGGAGAGCCGTCGGGACGAATGGTGCGCATCCGCGTGCAGTGAAAGGCGTCCTGCTGTTCGTCGGGCAAGCCTGGCATCAGTCCGGCATGGACGACGCGAACCCCATGCGCGGGCACGTCGATCGTGAACGGTAGGTCGCTCAGCAGCGCCCAGTCGTCGTCGTCGAGCGCCTGGAAGAGCCGCCAGTGGCCGGCGCCGAGATGCGGGCCTGGCTTCCCCTGCTGGTGTGCGGCGTGGACCTCGAGCATGCGGTGCTCGTGATTGCCGCGCACCGCCTGCGCCCCGACCTCCCGCACGATCCGCAGGACCCCGCGCGTGTCGGGCCCCCGAGCGACGAGATCACCGACGAACCAGATCCGGTCGTCGGTCGTGACGCCGAGACCGTCGAGCAACTCAGTGAGCTCGCGGGCGCAACCGTGCACGTCGCCGATGAAGATGCCACGGCCCACGGCAGAAACCTAACGACGGGAAAACACTTGTCAAATGCAGGAAGAAGCGGGACGATGCGCGGGCTGGGGAAAGCAGTCAACTGGAAAATTACACTGCTATCCATGGCCCACGCTAGAAAGCCGAATCGGGTTATCTTGCGGGGGCACTCCGGCGCGTGATAGCCGGTCAGTCAGTACCGCCCACGGAGGCCTCACATGTTCGTGAATTGGAGCCGCACCATCATCGCCTCGACGGCAGCCATGCTCGCGCTCGGCACTGTCGGTTGTCCCGAGAAGTTCGAGTACAAGCCACGCCCCGCATACAGCGGACCGGCTCCGTCACTGCCGGATGCCCCCAACTTGCCTCAGCAGCCCGTCAAGAAGGGTGAGGTCTACACCGTGTGGGGGGCCTCGTTCACCCTGCGCAGCGCGGTCCACAACAAGGACATCAACAACCAGAAGGTCACCATCGAAGGGCATGTCGTGAAGACCAACCTTCCGGAGGCTCCGGAATGTGCGGTGCACAAGCCTGGCAAGGCTGACCCGGAGGGGTGCAACGCGCCGGTGCCTACCTTCTGGCTGTGCGACAAGCCCGGTGACAAGCTGGAGGACTGCATCCAGGTCATGGGCTGGGTCTCGAACTTTGCCCAGATCTGGAAGGCCATCGAGCATTTCGACAAGACCAAGGACGACGAGGAGCCCGAGCCCGTGATGGACGACTACTGGGGCAAGGAGATCCCGCGTCCCCTGCCGGCAAAGGGGGGACAGGCCAAGGTCACTGGCACATACACCACCACCTTCACTGGTGCCTCCAAGGGGACCGCTGCTGACCCGATCATGGGGATTATGACCTTCCACGAGATCGAGTGGGTCAAGGAGCCGCCCGAGCCTGCCGTTCTGCCCGGGATGGATGACAAGAAGTAGTCGCGGGAACAGGCGTCTGGAACCCGGGTCCTCTATTCTTGGGCCCGGGTTCTTTGTTTTGTGATGTCCGGTGAGCCACCCAGCCATTTCTCGCCCTGATCTCTTCAGGCTCCACCGCGGGTCGGCGGCGGGGCTGTCGGTCGCTCGCGTGCTGGCGTTGGGCGTTCTGCTGGCGCTCGTTGGTGGGTGTCACCGGGCGCGCCGTGCGTTGAGTCCGGACAGTGTCACCGTCGACGAGGTCGTGGTCTCGGGCGATCGCGCGGTGCCTCAGGAGGAGCTGCTCCAGGGGCTGTCGACGACCGCCACGCAGCGGATGGTGGGTACTGGCATCGTGCTCGAGTACGAGGTCTACGACGAGAACCTCTTGAGTCGGGACCTCGAGCGCGTCGAACGGTACTACCGGGCGCGCGGCTACTACGAGGCGAAGGTCCGCGCGGCGCGTGTCGTGCACCTGGAGCCCAAGGGAGGAGTTCGTCGCGTCCGGATCGAGATTGAGGTGGTGGCAGGGCGTCCAGTTCTGGTCCGGAGCGTACAGACGCCGGGGTCCGAGCTTCTCCCGATCGACACCGACCGCCAACGTACTCTTGCCACCGCGGTGGCGGAAGCGGTGCAGTTCCGGCCGTGTCGAGTGCGTCCCGGTACCGAGGGCTGCGTGGAGGGGGACCTCTTCGACGAGAAGGTCTTCGAACAGATCCGCTCGGACATCGAGGACGTGGTGGCCAACCGCGGTTTCGCCTTCGCCCAGGTGGAGGCGAGTGCGGATGTGGATCTGGCCGGTCGCGTTGCCGATGTGGTGTATCGCGTGGAGGCCGGGCCGCGGGCGCGCATCGGAGCCATCTCCATCGAGGGACTCGACGAGATCCCCGAGCGCAAAGTACGGGCGCAGCTGGGACTGCGTCGAGGACAGGTCTACAGCCGCAAACGGATTCGCGACGCGCAGGACGCCCTGGCCGCACTGGGGCGGTTCTCGAACGTCGAGATCGCCGAAGATCTTGGCCAGCCCGAGTCCGGTGAGGTTCCCCTCACCGTCCACTTGAACGAGGCCAAGCTGCGCGGCGTTCGTGCGGGGATGGGTGCCAGGTTCGACGTTTTGAAGTTCGCGAACAGCGTGCTCGTAGGCTGGGAGGATCGCAACTTCCTCGGGGGCATGCGCAGCCTGCGGGTCGAGGACCGGTTTGGGCTCATCTACTTCCCGATGCGCTTTGGGCGGTTCGAGGCGCCGATCCGCGCGCTCCCCGAGAACCACCTGCGGATGACGTTGCGCCAACCGTCGTTCCTCGAGGGGCGAACCGAGGGCATCCTTCGTACCGACGTCGGGGTCGCACCGGTCCTCTATCGACTGCCCGAAGGCACCGACCCCGAGGACGAGCGCATCATCGGCTTCCTCAAGTTGAAGGGGACGGCCGGTGTGTCGCGAGCGTTCTTTCGCCAGCACGTCAAGGTACAGCCGGCACTGAACTGGGAGGAGAACGTTCCGACCACATATCGCCGCCAGGGACCCAACCCCGCCGGTCTCGAGCCGGTTCGCGTTATCTACCCGGATCTGTTTCTCGACCTCGACTTCCGTGACGACCCGGTCACTCCGAGTCAGGGGATGCGCTTCATCAACACCGTCGAGGTGGCGGGGCTGCTGCATCTCGGGGACGTCACCGACGTCAAGGTACAGCCCGACCTGCGCGTGTACCTGCCGGTGGGAGGACCTCGGGTGACACTCGCGGTGCGCAGCTCCGTGGGGCTGCTCTTTCCGCAGGACTACGGCCAGTCACTGGATCCGGAGTTCGGCGAGTACCTGGACCCCGGCTCCGCCGTCGTCATTCGCGACCAGGCGAAGATGCTGTTTCGAGTTTTCTACTCCGGCGGCGCAAACTCGAACCGAGGCTATCCGTACCAGGGGATCGGGCCCCACGGTCCCCTCGGGTTCTTGCAACCGACCACCGTTCGGTGCGACTTCGATCCGGCGACCCCTGACCCTACCGTCTGCACCCGACCGCTCGGTGGTTTCACCCTCTGGGAGTTCTCGCTCGAGGCTCGCTACCCGATCTGGGGAGCGCTGGGGGCGGTGAACTTCGTCGATGCCAGCGACGTCACACGGGAACGCATGCACTTCCGCGGGAACAATCCCCACCTTTCTCCCGGGGTAGGCCTCCGCTACCACACCCCGGTGGGGCCGATTCGATTCGATCTCGGCTATCGCTTGCCTCATCTGTTCGATATCTCGGAGGATGAGCTGGATGGTGAGCCGGATCCCGGAACCCTTCTCGGATTGCCGATGACGATCCACATCGTGATCGGAGAAGCCTTCTAGGATGCCCCCGGACGCCCCCCTCGAACCTGTCGTCGAGCCTGCCTCGGGCGGGGTCCGACGCGGACTCCTCGTGGGCCTGTGGATCGGAGGGCGGGTACTGGTCGGTTTGCTGCTGACGCTCGTCTTTGTCAGCGCGTTGATGGTGGGGGCCTTGGTACACGTCAACCTGCCCGTGTCCCGCCGTCTGGTTGGCAACGTCCTGACGACGAGTCTGACCGCTTTCTTCCAGGGCTCCTTGACGGTTGGCCAGGTCGAACACCTGGGCCTGCGACGGGTGGCGGTGAGCGAGGTGGTGGTGCGCGACCCGGAAGAGGAGGTCGTGCTCCGTGTCGTGGACCTTCGGGCTCACGCTGACCTGCTCGCGATCGGTCGCCAGTTGCTGTTCGGCGAAGGCAAGCAGAGCCTCGTGGTTGACCACGTGCGCGCCGAGCGCGTGGAGTGCCACCTGGTACCAGAAGCGGACTCCTCGACGCCCACGATCGCCCGCGCCTTCACCCCAGTGGTGAGGTCACCTCGGGATCCGGCGCTTCAGCGTTCCCGCCGCCAGATCCGCGTCTGGCTGGGCAACGTCGAGATCGGGCGCGCCTGGGGACGTGGGCATTTTCCCGACTTGGCCACGCTCGAGCTCGACCTCGCGAAGGTACAGGGGACGGTCCTCGCCACTGAGAAAGGGGCTGCTGTCGACGTCCGACGTTTCGGAGCGGTCGTCCGGGGACTGGGCGGAGCGGATGCCCGTGGCACCGGGGAGCTTCACGTGCGCGCGCCGGGTGCGGTCTGGTCCAACTTCGACGGTTTCGTTGGCGACGTGGCGGTGTCGGCGTTCGCTCGTTTCAAGCGCAATCAAGTGGAGCTGCGCCTCGATCTTCCCCGGGCGAGCCCCGCCGCTGCGCGTTCGGTGTGGAAGGAGTGGCCTCTGCATGATGACGTGACGCTGCACGCCGAGGCCAAGGGAGAACTGCCCCTCCTCCAGACGACTGCGACGCTCGAGGTCGGACCGGCGACGGTGAAGACCGAAGCGCGGGTACGCTTGGCGGGGGACGTTGGTGTTCGCGCAGACATCGATGCGCAGCACGTGGACCTACGCAGTCTCGTGCCGTCGGCTCCGCCGACCAACATCTCGGCGAAGACTCGAGTCGTGGTATTTCGGGGCACCGACCAGCTGGTGGTCAAGGTCAACGGTTACAGCTTGCCGGCCACGGTCGCTGACCTCGATGTGCCTGCTACCGACGTGACCGGTGACTTCGAGGATGGCGGATTCGTCGGGACTGCGACTCTTCACGAAAAGGGTGTTCCGCTCAAGGCCACGCTGAAGGTGGGACCCGACGGGGCAATCGACCTCGACGTCGACGCGCGCACGTTTCGCATGCAGAAGGCGCCCCGGCTGGCGGCCTGGACGCGAGCGGACGGGGTCGCGCAGGCCCGGGTTCGGGGCCGCCTGCAAGATCGCCAGCTCGTGGCCGATGTCGACGCGACCATCGACCGGTTCGCTCTCGATACCATCCGGCTCGACCACCTGCGCGTGGTTGGCAAGGTGTCGGGCGCGATCGACGCGCCCAGCCGGTTGCGCGTGGACGGCCGAATGTCTGGTGCGGGAGCCGACCTCGGTCGCTTCTCGTTTCAGACGGTCGATGTGCGGGCGACTGGGCCAGTCTTGGCGCCGCGAGTGGTGGCTCGTCTGCTCGACGAGGAGGGGCCGAGCTTCGAACTGGCGGGCGTGATCGAGCACCAGGAGCGGAGGGCGCATGACCTGGTACTGGCAGTGAGCCGCAGCGGTGCGCGCGTCGAGGGCAAGCTTGCGCACCTGGACCTGTCGGGCGGTGAGGTGCGTGTCGAGGGTCTGGCGCTGGCCGGAGTGGGTGGCAAGCTTGGCGGAAACGTGATCGTGCGCCCCGAGTTGATCGAGGCCGACGTCGTGGGCGAGCGGATCGATCTTGCTGCGCTGGGACGGATCCTCGGGCTCGATGACGGCGTCCTAGCGGGTCGCCTGGGGGTGGACGCGGAGGTGACGGCGGCTGCGGACTTCCAGCGGGGACGAGTCGCGTTGCGGCTGGATGACGGCGCTTTCCTGGGGATCTCCGGGGTGGACGTGGGCGTGACCGCTCAGCTCGAGGGCGCGCATCTGACCGGTGCCGGTGACTTCGGGGTGGCCAAGATGGGGCGCTTCGACGCCGAGTGGGACACGCACCTCGGGGCCCATCCACTGGAGGTTCGGGCCTGGCGCGACCTGGTGGGTCGAGTATCCGTCCGCTTCGTCGAACTCGATCTGGCGGAGTTGGCCTGGCTCGTCCCGCCCGACTGGAACATCGAGCAACTGCGAGGGAAGGCGCGCGCCACCCTGGAGCTGAATCGGCGCCTGACGGCGGCGCTGCCCAGCGTGAATATCAGCGCCGTCGCTCAGAACCTCGAGGTTACTCGGCGCTCTGCGGAGGGGGCGGATGGGGCTGTCCAGCTCCAGACCTACGATGGTCTCGACGTCCAGGCGGGGCTGTCGCTCAATGGCGAGACCGGATTCACCCTGACGAACGCGACGCTCTATCATGGGCTGGATCCGCTCATCGTCTCGGAGTCGCGCTTCAACCTCGATCTACGACGTTTCGTCGAGCACCCGGAGCAGCTGACCGCGATGCTCGCCGAGTCCCCTGCCGCCATCGATGTCGAGCTCCGGGCGCGACGGCTTGAAGAGTGGCCGACGTGGATTCGACCCACCGCGATCGCGGGATCCGTGGGCGGGCAGCTGCACCTGATTGGTAGCCTTGCGGATCCGCTCGTCAACGTGGGCGTCAAGGCTCGCGGTTTGCGCTGGACCGGTAGCGAGTACGGGCGGCCCATCGATGTGCAGGCGGCGCTCAACTATCGCGTCGTCGAAGGGGCCTTCAGCGGCAACGCGGACTTTCGTCACGACGGCCGTCGCATCGCGCACGGCCAGATCGACGGAACCGCCCCCGAGGGAAGCATCCTCGCGTCTCGCCAACCGGAAACACCGCGCTGGCAGGGTGCGGCGCAGTTGTTGTTCCTCGACATGCCGCTGGAGGTCATTCCGGCTCTCCACGAGGCGCAGATGGGCGGGGCTCTGAAAGGGGCACTCACCCTCGAACGCGGGCCGGAGCATCCTACCGTTCGGGGGAGCCTCGAGATCAAGCGCGTGAGCGTTGCGCGCGCCAGGCTGGGGGAGGGGACGTGGCGCTTCGAGTCGACCCAGGACGCGGTGGAGACGCGCATCCAGCTGCGCAAGGATGGCGGCTGGATCCGGTCCCAGCTGGCGGCTGGGTTGGCCTGGGACCAGGGATGGCCGGAGGTGGATCCCGCTCAGCCGGTGGCGGCGCGCCTCGAGGCGAGTCAGTTCGAGGCAGCGGTACTCGCGCCGTTCG
This sequence comes from Polyangiaceae bacterium, assembly GCA_050304295.1. Classification (GTDB taxonomy): domain Bacteria; phylum Myxococcota_A; class Polyangia; order Polyangiales; family Polyangiaceae; genus JAFGBI01. The sequence continues at coordinate 195,861 of JBNLDK010000239.1, read as the reverse complement.
TGACGAAGGTGCTCAACGAGCTTACCGGAAAGATCGACGCGCAGCTGACCGCCGAACTGTGGGCCGAGAGTCGCCCTCCCGACGCCGAGGAGGACCGTGGCTCCGTCGTCTGGCATCCGCGAGTGTCGGGAACAGCGGCAATGCGAGGGGGGGTTGTCCAGCTCGCGGGACTGGGGATGGATCTGCGCGAGATCGACTTCGACGCTGCGGTCAGCGAGGTCGGACGGGAGACCAAGCTCGAGATCGTGAACCTGTCGGCTCGGGGGCGTGACACCACCTCGAACGTGCAAGGTCGCGCGGATCTCTACTTCCATGGCGTCGAGTTGCAGCGGGGCGTGGCGACGCTCTCGGCGACCGATCTCGCCATCCCCGTAGGAGGGATCTCGCTGGCGCGCGTCACCACGGCTCGCGACGAGCGGACTCTGCGGCGCGGTGTCCATGAACCGGTGACCGTGAGGATTGAACGCCATCCGGAGATGATGCTGGCCGAGGTCGAGATCCCCACCCTGATGGCGCGCTTGCCACCGTCGGTGACGCGAACGGTGATCGACACCTCCGACAACCCGAACATCCAGGTGGCGCAACCGCTGCGCAAGCCCGAGGCCCCGCGGAGGGGTAACGCATTTCCTTGGAAGATTGCCTTCGACTTGGGACCGCGGGCGCGCGTCTTCTACGACGAGTTCGAGGTACAAGTGAGCGGTCGGCCCGAGATCACACTCGGGAGCCAGACCACCCTCGATGGCGACATCCACCTCGAGCCCGGCGGACGCCTGCCCGTCCTGGGAAAGGAGTTCAAGATCGAGTCCGGGCACATCTGGCTCGATCCAGAACAGCCAGCCAACCCGATGCTCGACATCACCGCGACCTGGGAGTCGCCTTATGCCATGATCTACCTGCGCATTCAGGGGCGCTGGTACGACCCAGATCTGCAGCTGGAGAGCGACGGGGAACACTCGCCAGACCAGATCTGGATCATCCTTGCGGGTGGCTCGCCGGATGACCCGACCGGTTCGCAGGAGGGCGGGGGAGTGCAGGCTGCCTATCGCGCCGCGAGGACGCTGGGCGTCATGCGACTCTTCGAGACCGACCGGATCGACTTCACTCCCGACACCAGCGAGGGCAATACCAAGGCGCGGGTCAGCTACCGCGTTAGCGACCGGATTCGCGTGGAGGCGATCGGGGGCAGCGAGACGGACGCTGCGGCGGCCAGCACCGAGGACTCGGCCACTGATGCGAGCAACCAAGATCGCCGGTTCGTCGGGGCCGGGGCCATCGAGTACCGAATCGACAAGAACTGGTCGGTGCGTACCGAAGCCGGCAACGCCAGCGCGGAGGTCGATCTACTCTGGCAGTATCGCTACTGACCGCTGGCTGCCGGAGGGTGGTTTCGCTGGTGCTTCGGGATGAAGCGGGCAGTTACCGCGAGCAGCGCGGGCTGGACGATCACAGTGGCCAGCAGACAGGCGGCGATCGTGACCGCGATGAGTTCCCCAAACTGACGAATCGTGACGAAGGAGCTGAGGACGAGGACGCTGAAGCCAAGGCTCAGGATGATGCTGGTGAAGACGATCGCCTTGCCGGTGCTGCGTGCGGCCCGCACGAGAGCAAATCGGGAGCCCAGGCCCCGGGAGAGTTCCTCGCGGTAGCGGGCGATGACGTGAATGCTCCCGCTGACGGCCAGTCCGATGCTGATCGCGAAGATGATGACGTTGGCTGGGGTCAGGTCGAAGCCTCGCCCGTACATGTAGCCCAGGGTGCCTGCCAGTGGCAGCAGGTTGGGCGGAATGCTGACGAGCCCCAGAACCAAGTTGCGAAAGAGGAGCGTGAGGATGAGGAAGATGACGATTGTTGCCAGGAGTAACCCGTAGAACAGGTCGGTGACGATCGCGTTGATCCCGAACGAGCCCAGGTAGGCTTCGCCGGTGAGCTCGTAGCGGACGTCCTCGAACCGACCGAGACGCTCGTTCAGTCGCCCTTCGAGGGCGTGGATTAGCTCCATCGAGCGCCGCGCCCCGATGTCGCCGAACATCAACGTGATGCGAGTCGCCTGACGGTTAGGGGTCAGGTAGCGAGCGAGCGGGCGTTGCACGAGGTCGTCGTCGCTGCCGAGTCGGATCAGGCGGCCGTCGTCGTCGCGCTCCGCGTTGGCGACCGTGATCAGAGCTTCGACTTGATCACGGGTGCGAAACGGTTGGGTCCGCATGAGCTCGTCTCCGGTGGCGAGCACGCTGACTTCGTGCAGGATGTCCGAACAGGAGAAGGTACCCAGTACGCCGTCTTGCTCGGCAGCCCACGCTTGGACCTCGTCCAGAGTGGCGATCACTTGCGGATCGGTGAACCGTCCTGGCGTGGTGCTACGCAAGACGAGCTCCAGGGGGCGCATGCCCTGCAGCTTCGTCTCCAGGGTGTGCGTCGTCGCATAGACCGGGTCGCTCTTGTCGAACATGTCGAGCAGGCGCATGTCGATCTTGACCTGCGTGGCTCCCCACAGGCAGCCCGCTAGCACCAACCCCGCCACTCCGAGCACCGGCCCGGGACGGCGGACCACGCAGCGGGTCAGTCCAACGACCCAGCGTTCGACGGCACCAGATGTCTCTCGCACCGGTCGGGTTTTCGGCTTCGGCAGCACCATGAGAGCCGACGGCAGGAAGGTGACCGTCACCAGGTACGCCAGCATCACGCCTCCCGCGGCGAGCAGCCCGAAGTGTCGAAGCATCGGGGTCGAGGCGACCGCGAGCGACGAGAACCCGACGGCGGTGGTGAGTGAGGTGAGAAAGCAGGCGACTCCCAGCGCGTGGACGGTGGTGCGGCACGCCTCGAGTTTCTGGGAGCCGCGCTGCACCTCGAACCGGTAGCGGGCGATGAGGTGGATCGAGTCGCTGATGCCGGTGATGACGAGCATCGTCGGCAGGATGTTGTTGATGATGTTCAGCTGGACGCCGGCCAGAGCCATGATGCCGAGCAGCATGACGGCCGTCATCGTGACGGCCCCGAGGGGCAACATGACGCCCGGTGCCCAGCGAAAGGCGACGGTCAGTAGCAGGACGCAGACCAACAGCGCGCCTGGCATGATCCAGCGCTGGTCGTGGCGCATCTTCTCGACAATCTGCTGTCGCAGATGTGGCAGTCCGCCGGTCTTGACCACGACGGAACTTGGGGGACGGGAACTCGCGAGGACTGCGTCGATTCGCTGGACCGTGATCGCGACCTGGTCGTGGCGAACGAGGTTTGCGTCGAGGGTCAGCGCAATCGCGGCAACCGTCTGGTCGTGGCTGATCAGACGTCCTTGAACGAGAGGGGAGCGATCGACGGCTGCTCGAAGCGAGTCCAGGTCCTCGCCGGTGACTTCATCCCCTCGGACGACTGGGCCACCACGCAGTCCACGAGCGTTCGCTCGCTCCGAGAGAGAACGCAGGCCCCGGGGGAAATGCTCACTGTCCCCCTGCACGATGGGCAGGATTCTCGTGGCCAGGTCCGCCATCACGTCCGGCTCTTCGGCGCGCTTGGCGACGAGGGGAGCATCACCGGCGATGACGGCTTCGAGGTCGGTCTCATCCGCTTCCTTCTCCCCGGCGATGGCGGCCTCGAGGTCCGTGACTTCCGGGTCGTCCGGGGGGGCAACGCCGCCTGCCCGACGGCCGCTGGAGTGTGGCAGAGGCGTGACCGTGATGCTGTCCACGCGGCGCACGCCCTCCAGTCCCTGGAACTGCCGTGAGAGGCGGTGCAGGTAGGCGATCGGTTCGGGCTCGAGCATATCGGGGGACTCGAGGAGGACGAGCACGATGCGATCGGTGTCCCCGAAGTCTTGCTTGAGGTTCGCCTCGATCACATCCTGACCGCCGTAGGCGGCGCGCAGATTGTTGGGCGATGGATCCGAATCCAGCGTTGGAATTCGGCTGCCGAGCGCCAGCACCACCATGGCCAGACCGACCAGCACCGCGATGCGATGCCGGGTCGTGGCCTGCGCGAGCAGCTCGAGTAGCCGGTGGGTCATCCGAAGAAAAGATGGTAGGAGAAAATGATTCAACCCCTTAGCGTATTCGCACTCGCGCGCCAGCCCGCCGCGGGTTCCGTGCCGGACGCCCCGCCCGATGTACCTCGATCGACCGACCCTCCGCGCCCTGCGAGAGATTTCGTTCAGTGGAATCCGCGGTGGACGGCGTTTCTTCTTCGTCTCTCAGGGGATCTTCCACGGGGTGCGGGCCCTGATCGCCGTGGGGCGGCGTCTCGACGACTTCTTCTATCCGGAGTATGCGCAGCAGGAGATCCAGCAGCCTGTCTTCATCTTCGCCCCGCCCCGCAGTGGCACCACCTGGCTGCATCGCCTCCTGAGCTTGGACGAGGCGCGCTTCACGCACCTCCGCCTCTACCAGACGCTACTGCAGAGCGTCACGCTCACTCGTGTGGCGGAGCGAGTGGCTCGCTGGGATGGCCCCTTGCGAGGCGCCCTTTCGCGCGCCCTGTCACGAGCGGACGTTGCCTTCTTTGGCGGGTGGAAGGACATCCACCCAATGGGGCTCAACCAGGCGGAGGAGGACGAAGGTTTTCTCGTCTTCACCCTGCTCAGTCCAGGAGCCTTCGTCTTCTATCCCTGGGTTCGGGAGTTGCCCCGTGCCGCATGGCTCGATGACGTGGAGGAACCCACGCGCCGGACAGTGATGGCGGAGTACCGGGCGAGCGTGCAACGTCATCTTTTTGCTGACGGCGAGGGAAGGACCTGGCTCAACAAGACCGTCCTCCTCGCGAGTCGTGCGCAGGCGGTCACCGACACCTTCCCCGATGCTCGCTTCATCTGCGTGGTTCGCAACCCGTATGAAACCGTGCCGTCCTTCGTCAGCATGTTCACGACCTTCTGGCGGTCTTTCTACCCAGACCTGACGCTGGAATCGGAGCTGGCCCAGCGGGTGGCACAGCTGGCAGTCGACTACACGCAGAAGACCCTCGAGATGAGGCACCGCATCGGGCCGGAACGCTTCCACGTCGTGCGGTACGACGACCTCGTTGCTGACCCACAAAGGGTGGTCGAAGACATCTATCGGCATTTCGGGTGGGACTTGAGCGCATCCTTTCGTCGGCGACTGGCCGACCAGATCGCCGTGGCCCGTGGGTACCGGCCGCGGCACGAGTACTCGCTGGAGCGCTTTGGCATCACCCGGCGTTCCATCTACGAGCAACTGCGCCCGTTCTTCGAGGAATTTGGCTTCGACCCCCAGCTCGACGACGACCTGCACGATCTCGAACCGTCCGTTGGCGAAGGTCCCGGAGGGGAGCCGCCCGAGGACTTCGAGGACGATACGATCGAAGACGACGCTCTCGATCCGATCGAAGAAGACCCGCGAGAAACCTAGTGAATCCGCGTGGCCGGCGCCGCGGATGCTGGAGGATGCGGTGGCCCCGTGACTGCCGCGGCGAACGAATTCCCGAGGACTGTGCCCGTTCCCAGGTCCTCGACCCGACTGGTGGGCGGATGCGGGGGGGCGCGTCGTCGCAGCATGCAGCCCCCACAGAGCGCGGAGCGCGGGGGGGCGAAGCGCCGGGGTCGAGCGAGGGGCGCGAATGCGTGTTGGAATTGCCCCGCTCGGACTAGGCTACGTCCCATGGCAACGCGACTCCGGGTGCCGGTGGTCCCCCTGCGCGAGGGCGAGCAGACGCTCGACGCGGAGACGGCACGCTATGTGACGCGGGTGCATCGGCTGCGAGCCGGCGACCGGTTCGAGGCGTTCGACCCCGAAGCACGACTCGAGGCGGAGGGGAGCCTGGTGGCCGTGGGGCGGACGGTTCGATGCCGTTTCGCGAGCCTGCGATCCGCGCGACTCGTGGCGACGCGGTCGGTCGCACTGCTCCAGGCGCTCGGGAAGGGTGAAAAGTTCGATCGCGTCGTGCGGGACGCGACCACCCTCGGGGCCACACGGATCGTCGCGGTGGAGACGCAGCGTGCGGTGTGTCGGCTGGGTGGGCGGGCGGCCTCCCGACTGGAACGCTGGCGCGCCATTGCGCTCCAGGCTGCTCGGCAGTGCGGTCGCGGCGACGTGCCGTCGGTGGAGGGGCCAATTCCCTTCGCCGACGCGCTCAGTCAGCTCGCAGGGGAGCCGGTTCTCCAGATCTGTCTCGATGCTGGAGCGGAGCGGCCGTTTCGTGCGCTGATCGACGAAGGGGGAGTGGTCCCGCTGGTCCTGCTGGTGGGTCCGGAGGGCGGGCTGACTCCTGCAGAGGTCGATGTCGCCTTGGCGGCCGGCTACGTGCTGGCTCGCCTGGGTCGCTTCGTCCTGAGAACGGAAACTGCCGCCACCGCGGCCCTGGGAACCGTCGCGGCGAGCGAGCCTTGAGCCGGGGTCACCCCGCGGGGTGATCACCCCACGGGTCGCCTCGGGAAGTGGCTGGTGGGCCACGCCGCGCGTCTTCTCGCCCGCAAAGGACGCACGCGAGTTGGATAATTTCAGGCATTTACCCCGAATCTGGGGTGGCACGCTGCGTGCTCTTGGGGGGGTATGATGACCATCGCCGCGCTCGTCCCTTCCCTGATCGCGTTTGCCATCCTGTTTGCTACCTTCCAGACGCGACCGCCACTTTCGAGGGAAGCCAATGGCGACCGTCGTCCGTACTAGGGACGTGGCCATTAGCGCCGGGGCAAAGCGAGATCTGGCGCGATCCTGAACAACGACCTACGCTGTGAGAGCCATGTCCGGGGAAGAGGAACACGTTCCACACGATCTCGTCGCCGACAAGTACCGGCTCTCTCGCCTGCTCGGTCGTGGCGGCATGGGTTCCGTTTGGGAAGGCGTGCACACCTCGTTGGGTACGCGTGTCGCAGTCAAGTTCATCGAGTCCGAGTACGCCGACAGCCCCGATGCGCGGAATCGATTCGAAAACGAGGCGCGCGCCGCAGCCACGCTGACCAGCAAGCACGTGGTCCAGGTCTACGACCATGGCGTGATGCCTGACGGGCGGCCCTACATCGTGATGGAGTTCCTCGCAGGCGAGCCGCTGGACTCCCGACTCGATCGCGTCGGCCGACTGTCTCCGCAGGACACGGCGCGGATCATGACGCAGGTTGCCCGTGCACTCACGAAGGCCCACCAAGCCGGGATCGTGCACCGCGACCTGAAGCCCGAGAACGTGTTTCTCGTCTGGGACGACGAGGACAATGCTGACGTGGCCAAAGTGGTCGATTTTGGCATTGCCAAGTTCACCAACGCGGACATGGGGCTGTCGTCGTCGACGCGGACGGGTTCGGTGCTCGGGACCCCGTACTTCATGAGTCCGGAGCAGGCGCGCGGGCTCCGGACCGTCGACTATCGCACCGACCTCTGGGCCCTGGGAGTCATCACTTTTCGGTGCATGGTCGGGGTGTTGCCGTTTTCGGGTGAGGCTGTCGGCGATTTGCTGGTGAAGATCTGCACGGCTCCCATTCCCGTTCCCTCGCAAGTCGCTCCGGACCTACCTCCCGGCTTCGACGCCTGGTTTGCGAAGGCACTGGACCGCGAGCCAGCCAATCGGTTCGCAAGCGCCCAGGAAATGGTGGAGGCCTTGGCCGACAGCATTGGTGGTCGATCTGCGATGGGGTCGCACGTTGGCGACGTGATGGCCCCTCCACCAGTTGCGTTGCCCGTTCCTGGCCACGCGCCAACGGCCGGGGGATATCAGGCACCGCCCGTTCCCGTCGGAGGCCAGGCGGGGCCAGCGCAGACGGCCGATGCGTTTCACGTCACCCCCCCTCAGGGCGTGCCGAGGAAGAGCAGCGCCGCCTTGATAGCAGCGGCGGTCATTGGGATGCTGGTCCTCGCCGGTGGCGGAGTTGGGCTTGCGCTGACCTTCGGTGGGAGCGCGGCGGCGTCTGGGGTCGAGGAGTCGGACGTATCGGCGGAGCCGGTGGAGTCAGCAGGGCCCGAGGTTGCCCCGATCGAGGAGGAGACCCTCGCGGACAAGCCCTCAGCGACCGAGACAGAAGAACTGGCCGACAAGGAAAAGGAAGAAGAGAAGCCCGAAGCGGGGGAGGCGCCGAAGCCCATTCCCTCCGCTGCACCGACTCCCCGCCCGGTTTCCGTGCCTCGCCCGGTGGCTCGCCCGAGGCCTCGCCCCGAGCCCGTCCAGACCGCGGCTCCGCGCCCGGCGCCTACGGCAGCGCCCCGTCCTGCCGACGAGCTGGACGTCGGCTACTGAGCCGCGCACCAACAGAACTTGACCCTTGGCCCGGGGTGCGCAGTAGTTGCGCATCATGACCCGTCTTCGAGCCCTTAGCTCCGTCCTCTCCCTGCGCCTCCTCGCTGCACTGCCGCTCGCGGCTGTTGCGCTTGCGCCTTCCGCTGCCCACGCGCAGAGCGCGGCGGACAAGGCCACGGCGCGCGAGTTGGCTGTGGAGGGGATCAAGGAGTTCAAGAAGGGGGAGTTCGCCCCGGCACTCGAGAAGTTGCAAAAGGCGCAGGCGCTCTACGACGCCCACGTCCACCTCGTCTACATCGCTCGTTGCCACGCCGAGCTGGGTCAGCTGGTCGAGGCCGCCGAGGCGTATCGGGCGCTTGCGCGCAAGCCCATTCCTCGCGATGCGTCGGACGCCGTTCGCCGCGCCCAGAGCGAGGGGACGGAGGAGTTGACCAAGATCGAACCGCGCATTCCCAAGCTGCGCGTCGATGTCGAGCCTGCCGATGTCGACGGCCTGCAGCTGGCGATCAATGGGATCGAGGTTCCTGCCGCGGCCGTTGGCGTGGATCGACCGGTAAATCCCGGGGAAGTGCAGGTGCGCGTTGGCGCGCCTGGCTACAAGACGGGCGAGGCGTCCGTGACGCTGGCAGAGGGTGGCAAGGACTCGGTCACGATCGTGCTGGAGGAGGGAGAAGGTGGACTGCCGGTACTCGAGGGTCAGGAGACCGCGCCAAAAGATGGGATCGCCGCTCCGGTGGAGGCTTCGACCGAGCAAGGCTCGCCCAAGCCTGTCAGCTTCATCATCGAGCCGCGCCTTGCGGCGATTGCCCCGGTGGGCAAGATCGGCGACCAGAACGCGCGGGATGTGATCCTCGGCGGTGGTGGTCCGGAGATTCGCTTCGGGGTTCACTTCATGAAGCGGTTCACGGGTCTACTGATGCTCGAGGGTCAGGGTCTAGCACCGATCAGCGGTTTCGATGCTTTCGCCATCGACGGTTTCGACTCCCCCGACACGCCGGAGAACGAGTCCGCCTACATCGCAGAAGGATCCACGGAGACGCTGGGTCGCGTTGCTGGTGGCGTTGGGTTCATGTTCTCGACGCCCCATCACCAGCTCGGCTACTTCGTGGAGGGCGACTTCCAGATGGAATTCGTTGCGGGAACCACGACGCTGTCGATCCGCGAGAATCAGCAGTCGGCGGTCGGCTTCTCGGAGTGCTCGACCGACGTGATGCTCTCCGGGTCGGGGGTTCGCCTCAACGGTGGTGGTGTGATTCCGCTGACTCGAGTGATGGCGTTGACGCCGTACCTCTCGCTCGGGTTGGGGAGCTACTCCAGCGCCGACATGCGGGGCGATTGCGAGGAAGAGGTCACGGTTCCGCTCGAAAGCGTACACGGCTGGGTGGGGATCGGGACGGGAATCCAGTTCATGCTCGGTGAGTGATCCCCTTGTCCCTGCTCGTGGGGGCCCTCCCTGATCGGGACTGACTGAACAAGAGCTGCGGCCTTCTCTCCGCATGGGGGTGGAGAGCGTCGGCTTGCCTGGGGTGCACTGTGTGGCGAGCTCCTTTCGAGCTCGCTCTCTGTGCTGTTCGGTCGCTCACTGGGACTCTGCAGTCTTCCGAGATCCTGGGGAGCCGTCCTGCTCGGCTCCTTGGGCGCCCTCGAATCGAGTTTGGCCCGATGGCAGGCAAGCCGGGTGGAACGACTGTCACTGGTAGCGGGAGGCCCGTCGTTCGGACGCGGTGATTCGTCGCTCGGTGGGAATCGCTCAGTCGGAGCACACACTTTTACCTACACCTGAACGCCGGAGCATGTGAGGGACGATTAGTTGTAAGTTCATGTAATTGCGTACAAATCTACAGTGGAGAATCATTGACAGACGGACCGGTCCGACCGTACCTTTGGGCCGCAGTGGGAAGAAGTGGGAAACCGTGTCTATCTAGCCCGTCTGGTGGCAGCAGGTGATGTTCCGCGGTCAGTTCGTACACAGCATCGACGCGAAGGGTCGCGTCAGCGTGCCCGTGCGCTTTCGTGATGCTCTGCTTTCGGATGGCTGCAGTCGCTTCGTGCTGACACCGGATCCCTTCGACCCCTGTCTACATCTGCATCCGATGCGCGCTTGGGAGCAGTTCGAGGAGCAGATCGCGGCGTTGCCCAGCCTGGACCCGCATGTCGTGCGCTTCCGGCGTCTGTACGTGTCGGCGGCTCTCGAGTGCGAGCTGGACCGAACCGGTCGCATGTTGGTGCCGCCACACCTTCGCGATCGCGCGGAGCTCGCCAAGGAAGTTCTGTTCGCCGGCACTGGTCGCAAGATCGAGGTGTGGTCGAAGTCGCGCTGGGATGCGGCGGTGGCCATGACGCCGGATGACCTCGAGTCATTCAAGCAAGCTGTGATGGAGCAGATCAGAATATGACGATGCCGGCTATCGTGCTTGATCCCCCGCCCACCTACACGCACCTCACCGTGATGCGCGCCGAGGTCGTGCGCGCGCTCGACCCGCAGCCGCACCAGCTGTTCGTCGACTGCACCTTGGGAGGAGGAGGCCACACGGAGGCGATCCTCGAAGCTGCTGAGGGCGTGCGGGTCATCGGCTTCGACTGCGATCCGTCGGCGATCGATGCGGCTGCCGAGCGACTGGAACGCTTCGGTGACCGGGTATCGTTCGTTCGCAGCACGTTCGAGGCGCTAGAGCCGTGCCTGCGGGATCGCGGGATCGATCGCGTTGATGGTCTGGTGGCCGATCTCGGAGTCAGCTCACCGCAGATCGACGATCCCGATCGCGGCCTGAGCTTTCGCGCGGAAGGCCCGATCGACATGCGGATGGATCCCGACGGCGAGCAGACCGCTCTCGACCTGATTGCTCGACTCCGCCAGGAGGAGCTTGCGGACGTGATCTACCAGCTTGGCGACGAGCGCCGCTCCCGACGGATTGCCCGGTGCATCAAGCAGGCGCTGGCAGCTGGGGAGCTAACCACGACGCTGGAGCTGCGGCGGGCCGTCGTTCGCGCCGTCGGTCCGCGACGCGTCGGCAACATCGACCCTGCGACACGGACATTTCAGGCTCTCCGGATCGCGGTCAACCGAGAGCTTGAACAGCTCGAGCAGCTGCTGAGCTCTACTACTGAACTCGTGCGCCCAGGCGGTACCGCGGCGTTCATCAGCTTCCATTCCCTCGAGGATCGAATGGTCAAGCGCGCCTTCCAGCAGCGTGAGCTCTGGCAGCGCCAGTCCGCAAAACCGCTCGCTCCGTCGGAGCGGGAGCAGGCTTCCAACCCGCGATCGCGCAGCGCCAAGCTGCGGGCCGCAACGCGCGTCTGAGGCCCCATGCGGAGTCGCTCGTTCCTGACCCTGTGGACCCTGGCGGTGGTGGCCGCGACGAGCGCCTTCGTGCTCTTTCTTGCGCTGCGGGTCCGCTCCGTGGAACTGGGGTACGAGCTGGGACGAGCCCACGCCCAAGTGGCTCGGCTCCGCGAGGTCAAGCGAGTGCTCGAGCTCGAGCTAGCCAGCCACCGAACACCGGAGCGGGTCGACCTGGTCGCGCGAGTGCTCCTCGGCATGGACGAACCGAGCCCGGACCGGATCCTGGCGGCGGGGTCCCAGCCCGAGGTGGAGGAAGACGAAGACGGTGTCCTGGCGGCCGCGGCGGGGCCTGGGGGCGAGGATGAATAGCGCTCGCGGGCAGGACCGGCGTGGCCGGTGGATCCGGATGCGGATGGGCATCCTGTGTGGTCTCTTGGCGGTGGGACTGGGACTACTCGTCGCGTCCGGGTCGCAGTTGATGGTACAGGACGGTCAGCACTGGCGGGAACTCGCCGATCGGCAACGCCAGCGCCGGTTGCACGTCATCCCCAAGCGGGGCACCATCTACGACCGCAACGGAAGCGCGCTGGCTGTGAGCGTCGAGGTCCCGAGCGTGAGCATGGATGCCGTCGAACTCTTGCGAGGCGTCCCGGGGGATCGCGTGACGGCGGTGGCGCGCTCCGCGGCAAACGAGATCGCTCGGGCGCTGAGCCTCGACCCGGCGGCAGTAGAGCGCAAGATCTTCGCGAAGCGTCGCTTCACCTGGCTCAAGCGCCGCATCACGGCGCAAGAGGCTGACGCGATTCGGCGCCTGAGCTCTCACGATATCATGGGTGATCGTCGCATCCGCGGCTTGCTCGTCGAGGGCGAGGGACGACGGTACTACCCACGCCGCGAGCTTGCCGGTCCGATGCTCGGGTTCGTGTCACCAGACGGTTTGGGCAAAGATGGTCTGGAGCTGAGCCTGAACTCGAACCTGGAGGGGCACGTCGAACTGCTCAAGGGCTTGCGCGACCGCTCCGGACGCCTGCTACTCGCCGAGGGCGTGCAGGACGAGCAGGCCCTGGCTGGTCATGACATCCATCTCACCATCGATCAGGGCATTCAGTTCGTCGCCGAACGAGAGCTCGCGTCCGCGGCTCGCACCTTCGAGGCCGTCGGCGGCTCGGTGATTGTCGTCGATCCGGAGACGGGCGAGCTTCTCGCCATGGCGAGCTGGCCGGGTTACAACCCGAACGACTATCGGGACAGTCGCGCCACCGAGCGCCGAGACCGGGGCCTGACCGACACCTACGAGCCGGGCTCGACCATGAAGGTGTTCACCATCGCGGCGGGGCTTGAGCGAGGTGTCGTCACGCCGACGCAGAAGCTTTACTGCGAGAAGGGCATGATGCCCGTCGACAACGTGGTGATTCGGGATACCCACCCATCGGGGTGGCTGACCATCTCGCAGGTCCTCGCGCAGTCGTCGAACATCTGCTCGGCGAAGGTCGGCCTGAGTCTTGGCGGAGACCGCCTGTACGAGACCTTTCGCCGTTTCGGTTTTGGTCAGGAGACCGGGGTTCCGCTTCCGGGCGAGTCCACGGGGACTCTGCGTCCCCGGGGCCGCCCGTGGGTGCAGGTGGAGACGGCTTCGGCATCGTTCGGTCAGGGGATCAGCGCGACCAACCTGCAAATGGCCATGGCCACGGCCGCGATCGCCAACGGCGGCAAGCTGATGGAGCCCATCATCGTGCGCGAGGTGCGGACAGCGACGGGCGAACTCGTGAAGGAAGGAGTGCCGCGAGTGCGACGCCGGGTCGTTTCGGCGCGGGTGGCTCGCACGTTGGCAGAGATGATGGTCGCTGTGACCGAGGGCCACGGAACCGGAGTCTCGGCGCAGATCGATGGGTATCGGGTGGCCGGAAAGACGGCGACGGCGCAGAAGACCGATCCGTCGACCGGCAGGTATTCCCTCGACGACTACATCGCGTCCTTCGTCGGCTTCGTGCCTGCTGACGACCCGGTCGTGGCGATTGCGGTCATGGTTGATTCCCCACGTGTGGACCACGCGGGGGGGTCGGTCGCCGCGCCCGTCTTCAGGCGGGTGGCCGAGATGGTCCTGCGCTATCGGGGACTGACCCCGAAAGGTACGAAACCCGTCGAAATTTCTGACCTGGCCCAGGCTGGCGACCCGGCGCAGGCCACCCTGGAAATCCTCCGCCGAGCACAGGGCAAACGCCCTCCCATTCAAGAGGTGGCCCGGGGCGCGAGCCCACGCGCAGACCAGGTACGGGTGCCGGACATGACGGGCTGGCCCGTGCGAGAGGCGGTCAGGCGCGCGCTCGATCTCGGTGTAGAGCCGCAGGTCGAGGGCACGGGGCTGCTGGCGCGGCAGCTCCCGGCTCCTGGTCAGGTGGTGGAAAAGGGCGAAAAGCTGACTTTGATCTTCGAACCTGCCACATAGGGGCCATGGCCGACGGTGCCCACAAATCCGTGATCTCGCTTGCCGATCTGGCTGTCGAGCTCGCTCGCGTGGGGGCTACCGTGGTGGGCGATGGGGCGGTTCGGGTCGGCGATCTGCACCAGGACTCGCGCCAGGTCGAGCCGGGGGACCTCTTCGCGGCCCGGCCGGGGGAGAAGTGCGATGGCGTCGGCTTCATCCCGGACGCCATCGCGCGGGGAGCGCGGGCGCTCCTCGTGCTGCGGGGCAGTCTCGACGGCGCGGTGAGTGTTCCGGTGATCGAGGTGGACGACCTGCGGCTGGCCATCGCATTGGCGTCCGAGGCAGTGCATGGGCACCCATCTCGTGAGCTCGAGGTCGTGGGCATCACGGGCACGAACGGCAAGACCACGACCGCATGGCTCGTCGAGCACGCGCTGGTGGGAGCGGGCTATCGTACGGGGCGCCTCGGTACTCTTGGCTATGGCTGCGAGGCGGAGCGCGTCGAGTCGACGCTGACGACTCCCGAGTCCGATGTCGTTTCTCGCTATCTGGCGCGTGCTCGGGCCGTAGGCGCGACTCACTTCGTGCTTGAGGCCTCGAGCCACGCGCTGTCGCAGGCACGGGTGGACGCGCTCCAGTTCGCGGTGGCGGCGTTCACCAACTTGACCCAGGACCATCTCGACTATCACCGCGACATGACCAGCTACGCTGCGGCGAAGCGACGTCTGTTCACGGAGCTGAATCCGCGAATCTCCGTTGTCAACGTGGACGATGGATTCGGTTCTCAGCTGGCGAGCGAGCTAGCGACTCCGGTGATTCGCGTCAGTCGGCAGACCGAGGCGGACGTTTTTCCTCGCCAGGTGGCGGCGAGTGCGGGGGGGCTTAGCGGCACGGTAGCCACGCCGAGCGGCGACGTTCCGCTCGAGTCGCCCCTGGTCGGCGAGCACAATCTGGACAACGTGCTCATGGTGGTGGCCATCGCGGTGGCCCTGGAGTTGGACCCGGCGCGCGTGGCTGCCGCGCTCGGTCGGGTTCCCGGGGTGCCTGGCCGACTCGAACGCTGTGATGAGCCGCACGACGATGTCACCGTGCTGGTGGATTACGCACACACGCCCGACGCCCTGGAGCGCGCGCTGGCGGCGGTGCGCGGTTTGACTGACCGGGACCTCATCTGCGTATTTGGCTGCGGGGGGGACCGAGACCCCGACAAGCGTCCCAAAATGGGGATGGCGGTCGGGCGCGCTGCGACTCGCGCGATCATCAGTAATGACAACCCCCGGACCGAGGACCCAGAACGCATCGCGGCAATGATCGAGCCTGCAGTCGCCGCTTCCGGGATCCCCTACGAGGTCGTTCTTGACCGAGCCGAGGCGATCGAGCGAGCGGTCCACCTGGCACAGCCCGGGGACGTGGTCCTGATCGCCGGCAAGGGTCACGAGGACTACCAGATCGTCGGTACGACGAAGCGCCCCTTCGATGACCGAGTCGAGGCCCGCCGGGCGTTGGCTCGGCGCCGCAAGGGAGCTGACTGATGGCCACCCCCATTCCCAGCAACCGCGCCGCCTTCACGCTGGAAGAGATCGCAGCGGTGACGAGTGGGACGGTTCTGGCCAGCGGGGGCGGATGCGTCAGCGGTGTGGTGACGGACTCACGAGCACCGGTTCAGGGCCAGCTTTTCGTCGCTCTTCGTGGGGACGCATTTGACGGGCACGCGTTCGTCGCTACGGCCATCGAGGCGGGCGCAGCAGGCGTGCTCGTCGAGCGCGCGGTGGAGGTACCGCAGGAGTGCCTGGTGGTGCGGGTCGATGACACCCTGACGGCACTGGGCCAGCTCGCGAGCCATCATCGGCGGCGATGGGGGGGGCGGGTCGTGGCGATCGGGGGGTCGGCAGGAAAGACGACGACACGCGGCGCTGTGACGGCGCTGCTCGAGCAAGTCGCACCTGGCACGGTCGCGTTCGAACGCGGCAATCTCAACAATCGCGTCGGCGTTCCCATGGTGTTGCTTCGCATCGAGGCGCACCACCGAATGGCGGTCGTGGAGATTGGCACCAACCAGACCGGGGAAGTGTCGCTGCTCGCGGAGCTGAGCGATCCCAACGTGGCGATTCTCACCCTGGTTGACCTCGAGCACACGGAGGGCCTGGGGGACCTCGACGCTATCGAGCGGGAGGAGGGCGCGCTGCTGGCGGCGGTGGGAACCGCGGGTGCAGCGGTGGCCAACGTCGACGACCTGCGCGCGCGTCGGCAACTGGGACGCAGTCGAGCGCGGACCCGCCTCGGATATGGTCGGGCGGCCGACAGTAGCTACCGCATCGCTGCGCGTCAGTCCGTCGGGCTCGACGCTTCGCTCATCAGAGTGGCGCGACCGCACGCGCCACCGCTCGAATTTCGGTGCCGCCTGTGTGGAGAGCCGGGGGCCCTGGCCGCGACCGCAGCGATCGCCGTGGTGGAGTTGATGACTGGGCGCTCCCTGGGGGCCGCGGAGGTGGAGGCTGCCTTCGACGCCGCTGATGTGGCCGAGGCCGGGCGCCTAGCCCCGATCGAGCTGGGAGACGGCACCGTCGTCATCGATGACACCTACAACTCGAATCCTGCCAGCGCGCGGAGTTCAATCCGCACCGCCCGCGAGCTGGCTGCGGCTCGCGGTGGGCGTCTGGTGCTCGTCCTCGGCGAGATGCGGGAGCTGGGGCGGTTCTCGGAGCGGGAACATCGTCGCCTCGGGGCGGACCTGGTGGACAGTCGACCGGCGTTCGTGGTTGGCGTTGCCGGTCACGCCAAGTACCTCGTGGCCGAGGTGCGGGCCGCAGGCCTCGCCACCGAATTCGCGGCCAGCGCGATGGCCGCGCTGAACCTGTTGCGGTGGGCGGCTCGCTCGGGGGACGTCGTGCTCGTCAAGGCTTCGCGGGGCCTCCGCGCCGAAGAAATCGTTGCGGGGCTCGTCGCAGCCCAGGGAGCGCAGAATTGATCTACGAGCTGCTCTATCCCCTCAGCCAGCAGTTCGGGTGGGCCGGCGCGCTCAACGTGCTCAGGTACACGCCGTTTCGCGCCATCATGGCGATCATCACCGCGATGCTGATCAGCTTCCTGGTGGCGCCCTGGTTCATTCAGAAGCTGCGTGGCAAGCAGATCAGTCAGATCATTCGCGAAGAAGGTCCCGAGACCCACTTCAGCAAGGCCGGCACTCCAACCATGGGCGGCTCGCTGATCCTCATCAGTGCGCTGGTCCCGACGATGCTCTGGGCGGACGTCAACAACGCGTTCGTGATCGGGGCGGCGATTGTAACGGCGGGCTACGGGCTCGTCGGCTACCTAGACGACCGGCTGAAGATCGAAGGGGCGAACACGCGCGGATTGCCCGGGCGCTACAAGATCCTCTTCCAGGTGCTGATTGGGGGGGGCGTGATCGCCTACCTCTACTTGACCGACGCGGGACTCCCGGACGAGTGGCTCGAGATTCGGCAGCGCTTGAGTGTGCCGTTCGTGGCCTTCAGCAAGCTCGAGATCACGCTCAACGTCTGGGTGTACATCGCGTTTGCGGTGGTCGTCGTGGTGGGGACCAGCAACGCCGTGAACCTGACCGACGGACTCGACGGCTTGGCGATCGGTCCAGTGATGGTCTCCACGGGGGTCTACACCATCTGGGCCTATGTGGCGGGGCTTGTCGCGTTCGGCATGCCAGTGGACGACTACCTGGACATCGCTGGGGTGCAGGAGATGAGTGAGCTGGCGGTCTTCGGCGCCGCGATCATCGGCGCTGGGATCGGGTTCCTCTGGTACAACACCTATCCGGCTCAGGTCTTCATGGGGGACGTGGGCTCGTTGGCGCTGGGGGGCGGGATTGGCATGATGGCCATCCTCACCAAGAACGAGCTCCTGAGCTTGCTGGTCGGGGGCATCTTCGTGACCGAGGCGCTGAGCGTCATCACCCAGGTCACCTCATACAAGCTCTTCAAGAAGCGCGTCTTTCTCATGGCGCCGGTTCATCATCACTTCGAGAAGAAGGGATGGCCGGAGCCCAAGATCATTGTGCGCTTCTGGATCGTGTCCGTTCTGTTGGCCCTCGTTGGCCTGGCGTCATTGAAACTGCGGTAGTGGTCGTGCAGCTGGCTGGAAAAAGTGTTGTCGTTCTGGGTCTGGGTCGCAGTGGGGTGGCGGCGGCACGGTTGTGTCGCGCCCAGGGGGCGACGGTCGTTGCGACCGACGCTGCTCCGGTGGAGCGACTGAGCGCTGCGGCTCGTGGTCTCGACGCCGAGTTGATCGCGGGGGGGCACGAAGGCGTCCCGTTCACAGGGGTCGACCTCGTTGTGGTGTCACCCGGGGTGCCCCCGATGCCGGCGCTGACTGCGGCGGAGGAGGCTGGGGTCGAGGTGATCGGGGAGTTGGAGCTGGCATCGCGCTTCGTCACCGCGCCGATCGTCTCCGTGGGGGGGACCAACGGCAAGAGCACGACGACGGTGATGATTCAGAGCATGCTCGACGAGGCGTTCTCCAACGTCTTCTGTGGTGGCAACCTCGGTACGCCACTGAGCGAGGGCGTGTTGGCGGGAACCGCGTGGGATCGGCTGGTGGTGGAGGTGTCCAGCTTTCAGCTTGAGCGGGCACCGTCCTTCACTCCCGCCGTCAGCGTTCTGCTCAATGTTTCCGAGGATCACCTCGACCGGTACCCGAACGCCCTCGCCTACGCCCAGGCCAAGGGCAACGCCTTCGTGAATCAGACACCGCTCGATACCGCGGTCGTTCCCCACGCCGACGAGCGCTGCCTGGCCCAGGCCTGGCGCGGCAAGGGTCGGGTGGTGTCTTTTGGTGGACAGGAAGCCGACTACCGCGTGAACGACCTGTCGGTCGAGGAGCGGTCGAGTGGTGATCGATTCTCGCTGGTGGGCACGGAGATCCACGGCGAGCACAATGCGCTCAATGCCGCTGCGGCGGTGGCCGCGGCGCGGGCCGCGGGGGCGGGCGCCAGCGCGATTCAGCGCGGGCTGCGTCAGTTTCGCGCCTTGCCCCATCGGATGACCCTGGTTGGAGTGGTCGAGGGCGTGCGCTTCTACGATGACTCCAAGGCGACGAATGTCGGGGCTGCCGTGACGGCGGTTCGCGGTCTCCGCGAGGGGCGGACTGTCCTGATCGCAGGCGGCCGAGATAAGCTCGGTTCCTACGACGATCTGGTCGCGGCGCTGGGGGAGCGCGGTCGCGGCGCCGTACTGATCGGCGAAGCAGCGGAGCGCATCGCACGCGCCATCGGTGAACGTGTTCCAGTCGTTCGCGCGGCAGACATGAGCGAGGCGGTGGCGACGGCCCATCGCCTGGCAGTGGAGGGCGATGCCGTCCTGCTCAGCCCTGCCTGTTCGAGTTTCGACATGTACTCCGACTACGGAGCACGGGGGGATGCGTTCGTCGCTGCTGTCGAACGCTTGATGGCTGACCGGCAGGAGGTGTCCGGATGATGAAGGCCTTGCGCGCCTGCGTGGCGCTGCTCACGCCGAGTGATCGCAACGGCCCCGTCGACCAGGTGCTGGCTGCGATTGTCATCGCCCTGATCGGCTTCGGGGTGGTGATGGTCTACAGCTCCAGCGTGATCGAGGCCAACGTCGCCTTCGATGACCCGCACTACTTCCTCAAGCGGCAAGCCGTCTACGCAGTCGTCGGCCTTGGCCTGATCGCGGTGGTATCCCGCGTCGACTACCGCAAGCTGAAGCCGTTCACCTACCCTGTGCTGCTCGCGGTCGTCGGCCTCCTCGTCCTTGCCGTTGTGGGGTTTGGTCACTCCGGAGGGGGCGCGGCTCGCTGGCTTCGCGTGGGGCCGGTCAACGTGCAGCCAGCGGAACTCGCCAAGGTGACGCTCATCCTGTGGCTTGCCTACTCGCTCGACAAGAAGCAAGACAAGGTCAAGACGTTCCTCGTCGGGGTCGTCCCCCACCTGCTCATTGCGGGTGGCATGATGGTGCTGTGTCTCAAGCAGCCGGACTTCGGTAGTGCTGTCGTGCTGCTCGCGCTGACCTTCACGATGCTCTTCGTGGCCGGGGCACGACTGCAGTGGCTGGTGCTCGTCAGCATGGTTGGCTCGATCGGGGGATACGTACTGGTTCGCTTCAAGACCTACCGGTGGGAGCGCATCCTGGCTTGGCTCAACATGGGCGAGCACCGCCAGGACCTCGCGTACCAGCCGTTCCAGTCCGTGATGAGCTTCGGCTCGGGCGAGGCGACCGGGATGGGGCTGGGCAAGGGGCTGCAGGTGCTGTACCTGCCGGAAGCCCACACGGACTTCATCTCCGCGATCATTGGGGAGGAGCTCGGGTTCATCGGGATCCTGCTGCTCTGCTCTGCCTATCTGCTGATCGTCGTGCGGGGTGTGCGGATCGCGCTGGCTGCCGACGACGACTACGGCACGCATATCGCTTTTGGCATCTCCGTGCTCTTTGGGCTTCAGGCCTTGCTGAACATGGGGGTCGCCATGGCGATCCTGCCGACCAAGGGCCTGACGCTGCCGTTTGTCAGCTACGGCGGGTCGTCACTACTGGTCAGCGCTACGGCCATGGGGATCTTGCTGAACGTGTCCCGTGGCCGGCGCACGGCGCGGCGCAACGTGCGCGCGGACGGTTCCCAGCCCGAGGCTAGTGCCACCGTGGTTGCAGCTGCGGGCTTTGGCGCAACGCGAACGCGGGAGGAAGAGAAGCCGCCCAAGCGGCGAGCCAAGCGACCCTCGAGGACCGAGGAGGTTCTGGCATGAGCGCCAGCGGCGGGCGACGAGGTACCATCCTGTTGGCTGGCGGCGGGACTGGTGGTCACGTGTTTCCGATGGTCGCTGTGGCCGATGCTCTCCGCGAGCTCCGGCCCGAGGTGCGGGCGGTGTTCGTTGGCACCGACAGGGGAATTGAAGGTCGAGTCGTCCCGGAGCGCGGCTACGAGCTGGAGCTGATGGAGGTGGTCCCGATCCGTGGGGGCGGGGTTGCTGGTGCGGTGCGTGGGGTCGCCCGCGCGGCCGTCTCGCTCCCCGAGGCCTGGCAGTTGGTGGGACGACTCCAGCCACGCGCCGTGTTTTCGCTCGGTGGCTACGCGGCCGGTCCCGTGTCGCTGGCGGCCCGACTGCGGGGGGTGCCGCTCACCTTGAACGAACCCAATGCGGTGATTGGTCTCGCCAACCAACTGATCGCGCCGCTCGTGACCCGCGCCTACACGGCATTCCCCGAGCCCGAGCGACATTTCCGCAGGCGTGCGGTGCTGCGCACCGGTGTGCCCATTCGGCAGGGGTTCGAGCCCCGTCCCTACCGTCGCCAGACACGGCTCCTCAAAGTGCTGGTGCTCGGTGGGAGCCAGGGTGCGAAGGCGTTGAACGAAGCGGTTCCCGCCGCCCTTGCCGTCACGCAGACCCCCGTACGCGTCGTTCACCAGTGCGGGCGTGTCCACACCGAAGCCGTCGCAGAGCGCTATCGGGAGCTGGGGGCGGGTGGTCGCGCCGAGGTGGTACCCTTCATCGACGACATGCCCGCCGCGCTGGCAGCGGCGGAGCTCGTAATCAGTCGTGCAGGTGCGAGCGCGGTCAGCGAGATTTGCGCTGTGGGGCGACCTAGCATTCTCGTGCCCTACCCCCACGCGGCCGCCGACCACCAGCGGCACAACGCGTTGAGCATCGAACGGGCGGGGGCCGGACGTTGTGTTGCAAACGAGGAGGCAACGCCGGAGCGACTGGCCGCGGAGATCGATCGGCTGGCGAGCGCTCCTGGAGAGCTCGAGTCGATGGCGTTGCGCGCCCGCGATCTGGGACGACCCGACGCGGCGCTCACCATTGCTCGCGATCTGCTGGGGCTTGCGGGATTGGCAGTCTCGGCCGGTGATAGTGAGCGGCCGGACCGGGTCGACGCCCCATCGGCTCCCGTGCGGTTCGCCGCGGAGGTATAGGATGTTTCGAGGACGAGTACGGCAGGTTCACTTCATCGGTGTGGGGGGGGTCGGGATGAGCGGTCTGGCCGAGATCCTGAGTTCGATGGAGTTCGAGGTCTCGGGATCCGACCTGAGGGAGGGGGAGAACACCCGCCGCTTGCAGCGGCTCGGCGTGCGCATCCACGTGGGCCATCGGGCAGAGAACGTGGCCAACGCCGACGTGGTGGTCTACTCGAGCGCGATCCGCCCGGACAATCCGGAAGTGCTCGAGGCGCGCTCGCGCGGGATCCCCGTCGTACCGCGAGCGGAAATGTTGGCGGAGTTGATGCGCGTCAAGTACGCGGTGCTGCTGGCAGGTTCGCACGGCAAGACGACCACCACCTCGCTGGTCGCGACCGTGCTCCGTGCTGCCGGTTTCGACCCCACGGTGGTGGTGGGAGGCCGAATGGCAGCGCTCGGCAGCACCGCTCGTCTGGGGGCGGGTGACCTGCTGGTTGCGGAGGCCGACGAGAGCGATGGGTCCTTCCTGCGGCTGACCCCTACCATCGCCGCCGTGACGAACATCGACCCCGAGCACCTCGATCACTACGGCGACTACGACACGCTCAAGGAGGCGTTCCTCTCGTTCCTGCAACGAGTCCCGTTCTATGGATTGGCCGTGCTGTGTCTCGACCATCCGGTAGTGCAAGAGCTCCTACCCCGAATTGACCGCCGTCACGTGACGTACGGCTTGAGTCCCCAGGCCGATTTCTCGGCCCGCAACCTCACGTTTCACGGGATCGACACCAGCTTCGTGGCCTACAAGCGTGGCGAACCGCTGAGCGAATTCACGGTGCGGATGCCGGGACGCCACAACGTGCTCAACTGCCTTGCGGCGATTGCCATCGCTGACGAGCTCGAGGTGCCGATCGACGTGCTCAAGGAGGCGCTGGCGACTTTCACCGGGGTGGCGCGACGGTTCAGCGTGGTGGCCGAGGTGAACGGGGTGACGTTGATCGACGACTATGGACACCACCCCGCGGAGATACGCGCCACCCTGACGGCGGCGCGCAACGCATTTCAGCGGCGCGTGCTCGTCGCCTTCCAGCCGCACCGCTACACGCGAACGCAGCTGCTCTTCGAGGAGTTCACGCGGGCCTTCAACGACGCGGACCAGGTGCTGATCACGGACGTCTACGCGGCAGGGGAGAGTCCCATCGAGGGCGCTACCGGAGAAAAGCTGACCGAATCCATTGCGGCACACGGCCACCACGCAGTCCGCTTCGTTTCTGATCGCCGAGAGCTGGTCCGCGCGCTGGCTCGGGAAGCGCGACCCGGCGACGTCGTGATCGCGCTCGGGGCGGGCGATATCAACAAGATACTTGCCGAAATCAAGAAAGAGCTGCAGTCCCAGGCGGAGGAGGTAGACCGTTGAGTGGGAAGCGGAGGGGTCATCGGCATGGGGACCGGATCGAGGCGCCCGAAGAAGCGACTGGGTTCGATGAGAGCCCCCAGCCGCCGGTGACCGCTGACGCCGGTGGCGAGCCGGCACCGGGTGGGGCGCTGGGTACCGTGTGGTCGCTGGTCAAGCTCGGTGCGGGGGTAGCGTTTGTCGTTGGAGCCTCTGTGGCGGTGGCCTGGGGTGCCCACCACTATGCCCTCACGACGCCTCGCTTCGCGGTGCGGGAGGTGCAGGTCGAGGGGGCGACCCGGCTGAGCGAGCGGCAGATCACCGAGCAGGGGGGGATTGAGATCGGACAGAACATCTTTGCGCTCGACACCGCATTGGCCGAACAACGGCTGCTCGAGGACCCCTGGGTGCGTGAGGTGCGGATCACGCGGGAGCTCCCCAACCGGCTGCGGATCGAGCTTCAGGAGCGCCAGGCCGGTGCGCTGACCAGCATCGGAGGCCACCTCTACCTCGTCACGCCGGCCGGCGAGCCCTTCAAGGAAATGGGGTCTAGTGATCCCTTTGACCTGCCCTTGGTGACGGGTGTTTCCAGCACGTTGCTGGTTCGGGACCGAGAGGCTGCGGTCGAGCGACTGCAGACGGGTCTGCGCGTCATTCGCGACTACGAGCGGTTGCCCCTCAGTCGGATCCACGTTGCCCAGGAAGTGAACGTGGGCGAGGACGGACGGGTCGTGTTGACCATCGGCAAGGATGGGATCGCGCTGCACCTGGGGCAGGGGCCGTTCAAGAAGCCACTCGCCATGGCGGCACGCGTGATGAGCAAGCTGGCGCGGCAGGGACACACCCCGCGGGTCGTCTTCCTGGACAATCGGGCCCATCCCGAGCGGGTCGTGGCCCGGATGAAATGACCCAGGGTGCGGTCGAGCGCCGCAATAATTTGGCCCCGATCTGGGCCACATGGCAGCGTCGGACCGGTTTTCGATGGGCCCATTTCCCGAGGGTGATGGGCGTGCCAGACCCAGGACGAAAATGACCACGAACGCGAGCCCCGAATCCGAGATCATCGTTGGCCTCGACCTCGGCACGACCAAGGTCTGTGCGGTCGTCGGTGAGGTCGACGCGGATGGCATCACGGTTCTTGGTGTGGGCAACGTGCCCTGCCGAGGGCTGCGAAAAGGTGTCGTCAGCAACATCGAGTACACCGTGCGCTCGATCCGCGAAGCGATCGAAGCGGCGCAGACGATGGCTGGCGTCGAGATCAACACGGTGTACGCTGGGGTCGCCGGGAGTCACATTCGAAGCTTGATGTCGGATGGCGTGTGCGCGATCAGCGGTCGCGAGGTCACGGGGCTCGATCGCGAGCGCGTCCTGGAAGGGGCGCGCGCGATCCCGGTCGACGCGGACCGGATGATCCTCCACGCTTTGCCGCGCGAGTACATCGTCGACAACCAGGATGGCATCCGCGACCCCATCGGGATGAGCGGGGTGCGCTTGCAAGTGCGGGTCAATCTCGTCACGGCGGCCACGTCTCCGGTGCAGAACGTGATTCGCAGCATCGAGCGCTGTGGGCTCAACGTTGCCGACGTGGTGCTGGAACCTCTGGCCAGCGCCGAGGCAATCCTCAGTGACGACGAGAAGGAGATCGGTGTTGCCGTGCTCGACATTGGCGGTGGAACGACCGACCTGATGCTCTATGCCGAGGGTGGAATCTGCCACACCAGCGTCATCCCCGCCGGGGGAAACAACATCTCCAGCGATGTTGCGGCTGGCCTGCGGACCCCGATGGGGGAGGCGGAACGGCTGAAGCGGCACTACGGCTGCGCGCTGGGTCGCATGATCGCCGACGACGAGGAGATCGAGGTGCCGGGCGTCGGGGGGCACCCGCCGCGACGCGTTGCTCGCCGTCTGCTGAGTGACATCATCGAGCCCCGCGTGGAGGAGATCTTCAGCGAGGTGCGACGACGCATCGAGGAAACGGGAATGCTCGAGCAGATCAGCTCGGGTTGCGTGCTGACGGGAGGCGCCGCCCTGATGGAAGGCATGACCGAGTGCGCCGAGGAGGTGCTGGGCATGCCCGTGCGCCTGGGCATGCCAGTCGGGGTGCGAGGGATCGTGCAGCTCGTCCAGGGGCCACAGTTCGCGACCGGGGTAGGTCTCATCCGCTATGGGGCGGACCGGATCACCGAGGCGCAGGTGCGACCGGGGGCCAAGCCTCGCGAGGTGGTGGAGCCCGAGGTCGTGGCTGGCGAGGAGCGCAAGGGTAGAGGTTTCTGGGGCTGGTTGCGGGACGCTTTCTAGTCCCTGAACTTGGCCAATTGGTCTGAATCGGAAGTAGTAGGCAGGCAAACTGAGAGCCAGAAGCACCGGTCGGGGACACCCAGGGGAAGAGGCAGCCCCGTTCCCGACCTAGCAGAAGGCCCAGCGGCTCTGAGGTCGCACCGGGAGGCAAGGACATGAGTTTCTCGATCGAGTTCGCGGACGATACGCAACAGACGTATCAGGCGCGCATCAAGGTGGTAGGCGTGGGTGGGTCGGGCGGCAACGCCATCAACACGATGATCCACTTCGGCCTCGAGGGGGTCGAGTTCATCACGGTGAACACCGACGCGCAGGCGCTCAACGCGAACCTCGCCGCGGAGAAGCTCTCGATCGGCGCGAGCGTGACCCGAGGACTCGGGGCTGGCGCGGACCCGGAGCGTGGTCGCAAGAGTGCGATGGAAGACGCGAACCAGCTGAAGGCGGCCGTGTCCGGCGCGGACATGGTCTTCGTGACGGCTGGCATGGGTGGTGGCACCGGGACCGGTGCGGCTCCCGTGATCGCGCAGCTGGCCCGTGAAGAGGGCGCTCTGACGGTGGGTGTCGTCACCAAGCCGTTCCGCTTCGAGGGACGTCAACGGATGCGACGGGCCGACGCTGGGATCGATGCACTGACGGAGAACGTCGACACGCTGATCGAGATCCCGAACGAAAGGCTTCTCACGCTCGCCGACGACGAGCTGACCTTCGTCGAGGCGTTCCGCAAGGCCGACGAAGTGCTCTACCAGGCGGTCAAGGGGATCAGCGATCTCATCACCCAGGACGGTATCGTCAATGTCGACTTCGCTGACGTCCGCACGGTCATGTGCAACATGGGCCGGGCCCTGATGGGGACCGGAATGGCGAAGGGCGAGGGTCGGGCCCGCATTGCGGCCGAGCAGGCGGTCACCTCCCCGCTGCTCGACAACATCTCGGTGCACGGCGCCATGGGCGTGCTGATCAACGTTGTCGGTGGACCCGACATGAAGATGCGCGAGATCCAGGATGCGGCGTCCCACATCCAGGAGCAGGCGCACGAGGATGCGAACATCATCTTCGGGGCCAGCATCGACGAGAGCATGACCGAGGCGATCAAGGTCACGGTCATCGCTACTGGTTTCGAGGAGGCGGTCGACGTGCAGCCGATCGAGCTCGCCAACGCCACTCGTCGCTCTCCGGAGCGCGCGACGAAGGAGCCCGCCCGGGAGTCCGTGGTCGCCGCGGCGGCTGCTGCTTCTCGGAGTTCGCGTCCGGCTCCGCCGAGCAGTCGCGAGGTACCGGCCTACTCTCACCGCAAGGCGGCAATCCGATCCGCGGCCAGCCTGCAGGCGAGTGCTGAACCAGAGGTGCGCAGTCGCATCACCTTCCCTTCGATGCCGGACACTGACGACTGGGACACCCCAGCCTACCAGCGGCGGCAGAACCAGGGTTGAGGACCGTTCCGAACTTCGCGGCACGCTGGAGACCACGGGCCGCCTCCCAAAACTCGGCTGTCTTTCCTGCCTGATGTCCCGACTGCCCTGTCGCTCCAGAGTGACAGGGCAGTCTCCATTGCGCGGTCGGCGTGGGCGGAGTCGTGCAGAGCTGTGCCGACTTCGCGTGTTCGCTTCGGGGTCGTGGGAAGTGTGGTGAGCGCTTCAGCAAGGGGCGCCCCGTGTCGTGGCGCAGGGCATGCGGCTCGCGGTTCC
Organism: Polyangiaceae bacterium; assembly: GCA_050304295.1. Classification (GTDB taxonomy): domain Bacteria; phylum Myxococcota_A; class Polyangia; order Polyangiales; family Polyangiaceae; genus JAFGBI01. Next base: position 168,739 of record JBNLDK010000239.1, on the reverse strand, counting down.
GCCGTTTCGGTGGCGATGGCGGTGCGGGAAGGAACGGGGGGGAGATCCGGCCCAGCCAGAAGGTATGGACGTGACGCTACGTAACGAGTTGGATGCTCCAGGGGTGTCCCAATTTGGTGTCGGCGAGGTCATGACGAGGTGACTGGCGTTTGCTAAGCGTTGACGCGATTCGTCGTGACCGGAGGGGGCTCGATGGCTCCAGTGCTCCAGCCACCCGCGGCCGGCGAGCCCGAGGAGGCCCGATGGAAGCTCACTTGAATCCGACTCAGTACTACCGGTTGCCCTGGAATCTGAACGACAACGTCCTGGGGTGGCTGGAGCCGACGAAGCGCTGCAATCTGTACTGCGAGGGCTGTTACTCGCGCAACGACCCGAAGAGCGACAAGACGCTGGAGCAGATCCGGTCCGACCTCGAAGTGTTCCGGCGGCACCGTCGCATCGACTCGATCTCCGTGGCCGGGGGGGATCCCCTCGTCCACCCGGACATCGTCGAGATCGTGCGGATGATTCGCCACGACTTCGGCTACAAGCCCGTGCTCAACACGAACGGCCTCGCGCTGACGCCCGAGCTCTTGCGCGACCTCAAGCGAGCGGGCAACTTCGGCTTCACCTTCCACATCGACTCGAGCCAGAAGCGCAAGGGCTGGAACGGCAAGACCGAGGTCGAGCTGAACGAACTGCGACTCCACTACGCGCAGCTCGTGGCCGCGGAGGGGGGGATGAGCGTCGCGTTCAACTCCACCGTCTTCCGGCACACGATGGACCAGGTGCCCGCGTTGATGGACTGGGCGCGCCAGCACATCGATATCGTGCATGGGATGGTGTTCATCCTGTTCCGGACCTCACGTGCTGCGGAGTTCGACTACTACGCGGGGGGGGAGCTGGTGAACGTCGAGGAGCTGGTGTACTTCGGGCAGGACCAGAACCCCGAGCCGATCACTGCACCGGAACTGGTGGGAGTCATCCGCGAGCATGACCCGCAGTACGAGCCTTGCAGCTACCTCGGGGGCAACTTCGATCCGCAGAGCTTCAAGTGGCTGGTGTCGCTGCGGATGGGAACCAGGGAGCAGATCCACGGATACCTCGGTCCCCGGGCAATGGAGTTGAGCCAGACGTTTCACCATGCCGTGAATGGTCGCTACCTGGCGTACAGCGCACCCGGCAGCCTCTCGCATGGGCGGACGATGAGCGCGGCGCTGGCTCCCATCGAGCCCGGGGCGAGGCGCGTCATGAAGAGCTACCTGAAGACCGCGCTGCGGCGTCCGTCGGAGCTGACACGCAAGCTCCACCTGCAATCCATCGTCGTGATCCAGCCCGTCGACTTCCTCCAGGATGGGTCGGCCAACATGTGCGATGGCTGCCCCGACATGACCGTCTACAACGGGGAGCTCGTGTGGTCGTGCCGCTTGGATGAGCGAATGGAGCACGGCTGCTGGCTCTCCGCGGCCCCGCGCTGCGGAACTCGGGTGGGGGGCAAGCACCACCTCGACACGGTCTCGCCGGAGTCGGGGGACGACGACGAGGCAGCCGCGCGCGCGTCCTGAGCGTGGTGACCAGACGAGTTACCTCGGAGCACTGTTCCGGATCCATTCCGAGTGCCGGGCGGGCGGCAGGCCGGTTTCACGGCTCCGATGGGAGCGGGTCCGTCCACAACGTGCTGGGCTTTCTGGCCGATCGGGGTCCAGGCCCGGTATGGTGGCGGTGAGGTAGGCATGTCCAACGCGCGCGGCACCAAGGAAGAACCTGTCATCGTCATCGAGGAGATCCCCGTCGCCGGCGGGAACGAGCTGGACCCGCGCCTGATCAAGCGCGAGGGGATTCCGACGCCGTCCCACCTGGCCGTGTACCAAGAGCTGGGGCGCGGCGGCATGGGCCGAGTACATCCAGCGACCGACCGCAACCTGTTGCGCCACGTGGCCCTCAAGCGACTCGATCGCGAGCTCGCGCGGGAGCCCATGTACAAGGAGGGCTTCATTGCCGAGGCGCAAATGACAGGACAGCTCGAGCACCCGAACATCGTGCCGGTGCACGAGCTCGCGGTCAGCGATCGGGGTGTTCCATACTTCACGATGAAGCTGGTGCGAGGCATGGAGCTCGAGAAGTGGCTGACGCGCCATCCACTCGGCAGCCCTGAGCGCCTCAGCGAGGGGCTCGAGATCTTTCTCAAGGTGTGCGACGCGGTTGCCTACGCGCACCATCGAGGGGTCGTGCATCGGGATCTGAAGCCGGAGAACGTGATGGTCGGCGACTTCGGTCAGGTCTACCTGATGGACTTCGGTCTCGCCCGGTTGACAAAGACGCGTCCGGCCTCGGGCAAGTTCTCTCAGATGGAGGCACCGGGCCCCGTGGGGACCCCAGCGTTCATGGCTCCCGAGCAGGCGCGCGGGAACCCGGCGGAGATGGACGAGCGCTCCGACGTCTTCGGGCTCGGTGCCATCCTGTACCAGTTGCTCACCGACCGCACTCCCTACGGCGTCAATCCCCGGCGCCACCTGGACCACGCGAGGGAGGGCAAGGTGACGCTCCTGCGCGACCTTGGTGTCGAGCTGGGAGTGACGAAGCCGCTGGAGGGCGTCGTCGATCGCGCGATCGCTCCCGATCCAAAGGAGCGCTACCAGTCGGTGCTCGAGCTGCAGCGCGATGTGAAGGCGTTCCTGCATCGCGGACTGCATCTCCCGCAGGACGTCTTCGAGCCGGGTACGGTGATCATCCAGGAGGGGGACGTCGGCGACGCAGCCTTCATGATCGTGCAGGGGCAATGTCGGGTGTATCGCACGGCCAGCGGTCAGCAGGAGACGTTGATGACGCTCGGACCGGGTGATGTCTTTGGCGAGATGGCGCTGCTTCTCGACGAGCCTCGGGCGGCGACGGTCGAGGCCGTTGACCGTGTCACGGTGCTGGTGCTCGACCAGGAAACGATGCACGAGGGGCTCGGGCTTGACGGCTGGACCGGGGCGCTAGTCAAGGCGCTGGCGCAGCGCTTCTATGATCTCGAGCAGTACGTCCGCAAGGCGGGGCTGACTCGGAGCTAGAACCGTTCTCATCGGTGGGGCGGCGTTCCGCCACCTCGTCTCGGAATCGCGCTTGGGGGTCAAGTTGTCACCAGGGTTCGGGTGCAGCTGCCAACGTGGCAGCTATCTGTCGCTAGGCCGAGCCTCGCGGCCCATGTCTCACTACCCATGGCATTGGCATGCACCTCGCATGATGCCGTGGAATGCGAAACGCGATCTTCATTGGGGGTGCGCTGGCTGGATTGCAGGTGGTGCTGACGATCCTGCTTGGCAGCGCTCCAGGATGGTCCAAGTCCTGCCGGACCGCCCCCCGGGGGATGATGGCGGAGCCGCTCGCTCCCGACGCTCGGACAGCGCCGCTGGTCGCCGCCCCGCCTTCGCTCGAGGTGGCGCGGCCGCACCCCTTCGTGGTGCCGCGCTGCCCTGATGTGGCGGCGACCATCGTCAGCGAGGCGCCGGACTCCGCGCATTCACGGGCGACCCTGCGGGCGCCGGGAGAGGGCGGGGGGCGAGCGCTGCGCTTCGGGGGATCGATCGGTGCGCGGCGTGTCGTCTACGTAGGCACCAACCCGCTGCTCCACAGCCCGGCGGTGTGGCTGACGGATGGCGAGGCGCTCTGTCAGGCGGTCCTGGGCCAGCCTCCGGGGGCCGCGGTGGCGGTCCGCGCCGAGTCGCGAGCGCGGAACGACGGGGAGCGCCTGACTCGATTCGTCGAACGCGTCGACGACGATTCGTTTCGGATCGATCGGCGACTGCTGCACCTGGCCCTCGGCGATTCGCAGGCGCTGCAGCCTGCCCTGCGCGGAGTGCGCGGGAACCCGACGGGAGATGGATTTCGACTCGCTCGCGTGCCGGCGGGATCGTTGCTGGCGGCGCTCGGACTGCAGTCTGGCGATCTTCTGGTGGCTCTCGACGACCACCCGATGGTGGGCCCCGGGGGGCTCGTCGCGGCGTACGCGCTGCTGCAGCGTGGGGCCCCCGTTCAGCTCAGTGTGCGCCGGGGCGAACGCTCCATTCGGCTCGCCTACGCGTTCGAGTGAACGTCCGCTGGCAACGGGTAGCGCGGCTTTGCTTTCCGCCACGGAAGGGAGGACACTGGCGCGACTGGGCAGACCCGCCAGCCGCCCTCGCCAAGCTTGGTGAGCATGAAAAAAAGTCGCGCGCTGCGCCTCGTGGCTCCGGTGAGTCTTCCGCGCAGTCAGGAATATTGGCTGCGATTCCAACAACATATGGGTATTGTGGAGCGCTTCTGGAAAGCGTTCGAACCCTGCTCCCGGGTACCGCCAGACTGGTATGCTTGCCGCTCGGTGCGCCGATGCCGGCGTGCCTGCCCGACCTCGCGCTCATGTCGAAGCCGGCCGCCCCATCATCCGTCTCGGACCTCTCCGATCGTCCGCCTGCGCAGCGGGTCTCCATCACGGGTGCGTGGGGTGGGATGCCGCCCCCGGACTCTGGTGATGACCCCCTGATCGGGACCACGCTGCGTGGCACCTACGTCATCAAGCGGGTGCTGGGCGAGGGCGGCATGGGGCGCGTCTACGAGGCGGACCATACCCGTATCGAGCGCAAGCGGGTCGCCGTCAAGGTGCTGCGCGCCGAGCTGGCGAGCAACCCCGAGGTACAGGGACGCTTCCAGCGCGAGGCCGAGGCGGTCGCCGCGATTTCCCACCCCAACGTGGTCAGTCTCTACGACGTGGACCGCACCCCGCAAGGGTGGCCGTATCTGGTCAGCGAGCTGCTGGTGGGGACGGATCTCTCCGACCACCTCGACCGGGTCGGGCGACTCGGCCCCGTGACGGCGATCCACATCGCGACCCAGATCTGCGACGCCCTGGACACGGCGCATCGGTTGGGGGTCGCGCACCGCGATCTGAAGCCACAGAACATCTTCCTCGTGGGTGACTTCACCTCGACGGGGCCGCCGTTGCGACCGATGGTCAAGATCCTGGACTTCGGCCTTTCGCGGTTCCTCGACGGGGAGAGCTCAAGCAGCCTGACGAAGACCGGGGTCGTGATGGGGACGCCCTCGTACATGGCACCAGAGCAGGCGCGGGGGATACGCGCCAACCACCTGGCAGACATCTACGGGGTCGGGGCGCTCGTCTACGCGATGCTCACGGGGCGCCCCCCTTTCAACGAGGACACCCCGCACATGACGATCCTCGCGGTGATGGAGCGGGATCCGGTCCGACCGCGCGCGATCGAACCATCGATCACGGAGCCACTCGAGCTGGTCATCCAGCGGGCGATGGCGAAAGAGCCGGCTGATCGCTACCCGGACATGGCGTCGCTGAAGTTCGCGATCGAGCCCTTCGGACTCCCGACGCTAGCGGCGAACCGGCGCCACGCGGAGCAGACGGTGGCGCTGGCGTCGCGAGGCGGCTCGCGTTTGGGACTGGAGGCGGACGCGGACGCGGTGCGGTTGGCGCGTCCGCGGCTGGTGCTCTACATCCTGCTCACCGTCGTCGTCTCGGCGGGCTTGCTGGCCACTCTGATGGGGGGGATCGCAGTACTGACGGGGTGGCTGTCGTTCTCCACCAGCGAGCTTGGGCTGTTGCTCCTCGCCGCGGCCGGGACTTCGTTGACGCCCGCGATCCTGATCGTGCGGCAGCTGCGCCGCGACGTTTGGCATAACAGCGCTCGCGTGCTCGACCTGCTGGATCGCGTGCGCGACCCGCTGCTGGCTGCGCTGACCGCGCTCGGCCTGTCGCTGGTGGTGCTGCGCTTCGTGGACGGAGTGGTCGCTCGTCATGCCGCCGGACGGCTGCTGCAGGGGGGCGTGGGGATCGCCTGGGCAGGGTGGAATCTGCTGCTCCCGGTGGTGGCCCTGATGGCTGCTGGTGCCGAGTTGGTGCGCGCCCGCTGGCACGACAACGATGGGGGGCGCGTCCGACGCCTACTGCTCGGACCCGGGTTGAGCACCCTCGTGATTGCGTGCGCCGGCGGGGTGCTGTACGCGGGTCTGGAGTGGCACGCGGCGGTGGCCCCGCCAACGCGGGTCTCGCCCGACCGAACAGAGGCCATCCCGACACATCCGACGACGCCTTCCGGCGAGGCCTCGGCGACGCCCGCGGACGCTCCGCCCAAGCCGCGCAAGCCCATCGCTCGCGCGGCCGACGAGGAGCTCGCGACGGCGATTGATCTCGGTGTCGACGGACTGCTCCCCCTCAGCGAGCGGTATCCCGAGGATCCACAGGTCCTGCGCGCTCTGACGATGGCTTTCGCGAGCCGCGCGACAGGTCGCGTCGACGCGATGGCGGTCGCCAAGCGACTGTTCCTTGTCGCGCCGGAAGCGCGCCAGGATCCTGACATGAAGGTGCTGGTGACCCGTGCGGCCGAGACCCCGGGCGAGTCCTCGAAGCTCGCCTTCGAGCTGATGGCCGAACACATGGGGGCGGTGGGGCCCGACCTGCTCTACGACCTGATGTTGACCCGCGCAGCGCTCACTGCGCGAGCTCGGCAGTACCTGCAACAGCCGGCGATCCGGGACAAGGCCACGCCGGCATTGAAGGTTGCGTTCGATCTACGCGAGGCCCAGGATTGCGAGGCCCGCCTCCCGCTGCTGGGGAGAGCTGCCCAACTGGGCGATGCACGGGCGCTCGCGGTGTTGCAGCCACTGGTGCAGGGTACCAAGAAGGGTTGCGGCAAGTGGAAGAGCCAGCCTTGCGCCGCGGCGTGCGCGACGCAGGCCGCGGAGTACCAGCAAACCATCAGCAGCATTGCCCGCCGGTTGCGGGAAGGCCGCTGACTCTGCGTCGGACGCCCGGGGCGCGATGTGCCGGACCCTCAGCCGCGGATGGTCGCGAGCACCTGCTCGTGCAGAATGCCGTTCGTCGCGAGCGCCTCGGGCGCGGTGTGGGTGGGGTTGCCACTCCAGTCCGTGAGCTGCCCGCCCGCCTCGGTGATGACGGGTAGCAGCGCGGCGGTGTCCCAGAGGTTCATCACCGGATCGAGGGAGATCTCGGCGCGTCCGGTGGCGACCAGTGCGTAGCCGTAGGCGTCGCACCAGCCGCGGTCCTTGTCACAGGCATCGAGCAGTCGTTGCAGTTCAGCTCCGCGGCCGCTCTGTTGCTGCCACTTCGCGCCCCCGTAGACCAGCCGCGCGTCGGCAAGCCGGGACACGGGGGAGACACGGGCCTTGCGGCCATTCCACCAGCATCCGAGCCCACGGGCCGCATACACGGTTTCCCCGAGCGCGGGCAGGTGAATGACGCCCACGACCATTTCGCCCTCCCACTCGCAGCCGACGAGCACTGCGAAGAGGGGCACGCCACAGATGAAGGAGTAGGTGCCGTCGATCGGGTCCAGGATCCACCGAGCCGGGTCCGAGCCCAGTTTGGTTCCATACTCCTCTCCGACGATTCCGTGGGTTGGGTACGCCTGCTCGATCCGGGTGCGCAGGAGCTTCTCCGCGCCGCGGTCCGCAGCGGTAACGGGAGACCGATCGGCCTTCAGCTCGACTGGGGGGTTGGTGTTGAAGTAGCCGAGCGTGAGGGCGCCTGCTAGCTGGGCGGCTTCGACAGCAAAGTCGAGCCATTCACGGCGTTCGGAGTCCTGCATGTGGTGGATACTACACCAGACATGGCTGGCGAACGCGATGGCTCAGCCTGCCGCTCTCTGGGGCGGCGACCGGCCGACACGGGATGTGGTCCACGCTGCTCGGTGCCCGCGCTGCGTTGCGGCGCCCCCGCCCAGTGGAGTAGCGTGCTGCTCAGAACGCAGTAGACTGCTGCCTGTCGAGGGGCGGTTCATCTCCGTTTGATGGGAGTTCTCGCAATGTCCGGATTTCGTTCCTTCCTGCTGCTGGGTTTCGTGTCGCTCATGTCCACCATCGCCTGCGACTCCGACGAGGGCGGCGATTCGGGCGCGGAAGCAACAGGGGGGAGTGGCCACTCCCCCGTCTGTCTCGAGGGGGTCTCCGCATCTTGCGGACCGTTGTGCGAGGGCGCGATCACCTGCATCAATGGTGAATGGTCCCGCAATTGCTCGTGCAGCTTCGAGACCGGAGGGACCACCGGGGGGGGCGCTGGCAGCGCGGGCGAGCCGACGGCGGGGAGCGCTGGAAGCCCCGCGACGGGAGGCGAGCGCGCGGTGGCAGGGAATGCGGGAATGGCGGGAGCCCCCAGCGTGGCAGGGGCCCCTGCGGTTGCCGGAGCACCCGTCACGGCGGGAGCTCCTAGTGTCGCGGGCGCGGGGGGCGACGTGCCGCAGACCGGCGGTGCAGCGGGCATGCCGAGCAGCGCCGGTCGAGGTGGGGCCTCCAGCGGAGGGGCCGCGGGTCGAGCAGGCGGTGGGTCCCAGGCGGGGAGTGCTGGCAGCGCCGGCGGCGGCGGCAGCCCGGGCAGTGCTGGAATCGCGGGTGCCGGCGGCGCCTAGCGCGCGCCAGCGCTCCTGTGGACAGGCGTTTCGAGCAGGTCCGGTGCGACCGCGGCGTTTCCCAAATTGATGCGAATCGTCCACATTCGCGCGGCGGGGCTTGTTCCAGGTCATCCCGCGCGCTAGATCCCCCGGCGTCATGCGCAACCGGTCCTTCGACCACTACTATTACTGGTTCCGGCATCGAGTCCGGGGCAGGTAGTGGTCTAGGTCGCGCACGACGCACCACCAAGCAGAGCCCCGGGTCCGACGCCCGGGGCTTTTCGCGTTTTGGAACCCCGACGTCGCCCCCCACCGAGGAATCAGTCTTATGTCACCGCGAACCGAGAACAACAACGTCGTCGGCTTCCAGGAATTGACCCCACCGGGTCAGGTGCAAGCCGCGCTCGCGCCATCGACGGACACCGAGCAGCTGGTGGTCGAGACCCGGCAGCAGATCCGCGACATTGTCATGGGGGACGACCAGCGACGGCTGGTCGTCATCGTCGGCCCCTGTTCCATCCACGACCCGGAGGCGGCGCTCGACTACGCTTCCCGCCTGGGCAAGGTGCGCCTGGCCCTCTCCGAGCAACTCGTGATCGTGATGCGCACCTACTTCGAGAAGCCGCGGACGACTGTCGGTTGGAAGGGGCTGATCAACGATCCACACCTCGACGGGACACGGGATATCGAGTTGGGTGTGCGCACCGCGCGTGAGGTGCTCCTCGCTGTCAATCGCGAGGGCGTTCCGTGCGCGACGGAGGCGCTGGACCCCATCACCCCGCAGTACGTGTCCGACCTGATCTCGTGGGCATCGATCGGGGCGCGTACCACCGAGAGCCAGACGCATCGCGAAATGGCGAGCGGCCTCAGCATGCCGATTGGTTTCAAGAACGGTACGGACGGTTCACTGGCTCCGGCGATCAACGCGTTGATCTCGGCCGGGCAGGGGCACAGTTTTCTGGGCATCAACGCCGACGGCCACGCAGCGGTGGTGAAGACCACGGGTAACCCAGATCGGCACGTGGTTCTGCGGGGTGGGGCGCGGCCCAACTACTACCGCGAAGACGTCGACCAGGCGGTACTGCAGGTGGTGAAGGCCGACGAGCGTCTCCGACGCTCGGTAATGGTCGACACCTCCCACGGGAACTCGAGCAAGGACTATCGCCGTCAGGGCACCGTGTGCAGGGACGTCATCGATCAGTTCGCCGGCGGCCAGACGGGCATCATGGGACTCTTGATCGAGAGCAACATCGAGGAGGGGCGTCAGGATTGGATGCAGGGCGCGAACCTGCGCTACGGGACATCGATCACCGACGCCTGCATCGGCTGGGGTGAGACCGAAGAACTGCTCGGTCAGATCGCCGAGAGGGTTCGAAATCGGGAGGTCGCCGCGTAAGGGCGTCGCTATCCCCAGAGCTCACTTCTGTTGAGCTCGTCACCATGCGGAGCTCACCCAGGGCGAGAGCCCCGCATGGCTCCTTCTTTCGGTCGATCTGTTCGCGGGATCATCATCCACTGCCCCAGTTCGGTTCAACACAACCGAACTGGGGGATAGAGCACTCTCCGGTCGCGTCGATCCCGACCGCCCCGCCCCCGCCCCAGTGGAGATGAGGGTGGGGGCTCCGCTCGGTGGGGCCGGTCTTAGCCCGGTGCTGTCATGGATGGGAGTCGATTGAGTCATCTGCTGACTCCTGGTTCTCGGTCGCTGCCCGACCCGCGGCTCAATCTGGCCATGAGCGAGAACCTTTCGGTCAGCGTTCGAGACCCTACCGGGCATAGGCTGTTGCCCCAGGTTTTGGCGCACGGAACGCGAAAGGAGCTGCCATGGCCCGGGGAATCGAGCGACTGGTCGAGAAGAATGTCGGTTTGGCGGCGATGCGCGCGCAGCGCAAGTCCGACTCCGTGGAGGGGGCGAAGAGCGCTCCGCGACTGCCGGTGATCACCATCTCCCGGGAGCCAGCCGCTGGGGGCACGACCATCGCCCGGCATGTCGCCGACGAGCTCGGGTTCGCTTGCTGGGATCAGCAGCTGCTCACTCGGATCGCCGAGCAGGCCCACGCGGTCGAGTCGGTGCTGGCACACGTTGACGAGCGGGTGAGCTCCTCCGTGCACGACTTCGTCCGCTCGCTGCTGGTGGGGGATGCCTACAGCCAGGATCACTACCGCACGACCCTGACGAAGGTGGTGGGGAGCATTGCGCTGAACGGCGCGGCGGTCGTGGTCGGCCGCGGTGGGCACTTCATTCTCGGACCGGCCCGAGCATTGCGCGTTCGGGTTGTCTGTGCGTTCGAGGAGCGGGTGCGACGGATGATGTCCCGCGACGGGGTGGGGGAGGCGGAGGCGACGAAGCGCGTTCGCGAGCTTGGCAACACCATCAAGTCCTTCATGAAGCACCACTTCGGCCAGGACGTGACTGCGCCTCACCACTACGACTTGATCATCAACTCGGGGGAGCTCGATGTCCGTCAATCTACCGAGCTGGTGGTGGCGGCATATCAGGCGAAGTTCCGGCGGCGGAGCATTACGATGGTCCCGCCGCGGTCGGCTGTGTCCGCGACGGACGAGCTGGCGGATTCGGCCGATGAACTGGCCGAAACCGCGTGACGGAGACCCCCCCAGGGTCTATCGAGGGGCATGGAGCTGAACGGACGCCAACGACGCGCCCTGAGAGCGCTGGCACATGACCTCAATCCGGTCGTCCAGGTTGGCAAGTCTGGCGCCACTGCGGCGGTGCTGGCCGCGGTCCAGGAAGCACTGGACGCCCACGAGCTGATCAAGATCAAGTTGCCCCAGGTGGACAAGGGTGAGCGAACCGCCATGGCTCAGGCCCTGGAAGGTGGGGTCGCTGCGGCGTTCGTCGGACTAACGGGTCGGGTCTTGATCCTCTACCGTCCCCATCCGAAGGAGCCGGTCATCGAGTTGCCTGCCTGACGGTCCGCTGGATTCCTCAGTCGTCGTGGAAGACCAGACGATACACCCCGATGACGAACCCGACCAAGACGAGGGGACCGGAGATCCACAGCGGCCGGATCGGGCCGGGGATGTGGCTGCCCGTGCCCACCTCGTATGCGAGGGCGCCGGCCGCGATGACCATGCCGACGAGGATCAGCTGGGACGGCAAGCGAAGTCGGTCTCGCAGCGAGGAAACCGCTTCCCGGTGCACGCGTGCGCGGTCTCGTCGCGCGTGCGACTGATGGGCCAGATCGCCCATGTTCGCCTGAAATCGCTGTTGTCGCAGTTGCTGGAGCGATGGACCCGACCGCGCGCCGATCTCTGGTTCGTCGCGGGCAATCGTGATGTGCCCGGGCCGTCGCTGGCCGCGCATCTGGGGTTGCTGTGCGGGGCTGCCGGTCTGTTCGACAGTCAGATCGGCGAGATCGTCCAGTAGCGAGTCGTCGTTGGTGGGAAGAACCCGGCGTGAGGGCCTCGGTTTCGGCTGTGGCTTCTCTCGGGGCCGCGGTCGCTGTGACGGGGTCAGGTCCGGGACGACCGGCGGAGCTCCTGCGGAGCCTGCGATCGGCGCAGCCGCCGGGGTGCCCAGCGGAGTGAGGTGGGGAAGGTGAGCCGCGGGGGATGGGCGGCGGATTGCCTGCGTGCCTGCCGTGGCGCTGGGCGCGCCCGAGGGGCTGGCGACCGCGACCACGGCGTCCGGCTGGCCCGCGAGGGCGTGCTGCAGGGCGGAGAAGAAGTGCTCGATCGTCAAGTACCGGTCCCTGGGATCGACGGCGAGGGCCTTGGTGAAGACAGCCTCCGCGAGCTCACCGACAGGGACGCCCAGGTTCGCCGGCGTCGGGCGGAAGCTGGGATCCAGCGCTGCGCCCAGCATGGCCGCCTGGTCCCCATCGATGGGAGCCTTGCCGACCACCGCTTCGACGAGGGTGATGGCGAGGCCCCAAACATCGGTCCACGGCCCCGTCTGGCCGAAGCGCTTGGGTGCCCACTGCTCCGGAGCGGCGTATCCCGGCGTGAACCCAGTGAGCGTCCCTGAGACCATTGAAGCCTTGCCGACGATGGCGGTGGCAGCGCTCTTCACCTTGGCGATCCCGAAGTCCAGGATCTTCGCGACGCGCTGGCCGGCGACGGTAGCGACGAAGATGTTGGCGGGCTTCAGGTCGCGGTGCAGAACGCAGATCGTGCCGTTCTCCGCGGGAAAGTTGTGGGCCTCGTGCAGCCCCTGCGCGACCGGCGCGAGGAGCCCGGTGATCTCGGCCAGGGGCATGGCGCCCAGCCCTCCGGCGGAGCGGCCCTCGAGCAGCTCTTCCAGCGAGCACCCTTCGAGCCACTCCAGGGCGAGAAATGGCACGAATGCCGTGTTGGCCCCCTCGATGGTGTCAGCGTGTAGCGGGCGGACAACGGCGGGAATGCGCGCCGACAGGCGAAACAGCAACTCCGCCTCGGCCCGAAACTGTTCCAGGAACTCCTGCTGGTGCTCCCGTGACAGGGCGGTGGGAACCTTGAGGCACTTCAGGGCTACCGGAGCGCGAAACGCCTGGTGGTAGGCGCGGTACACGACCGCAAAGCCGCCCTCGGCGACCGCCTCCTCCACCCGGAAAACGCCGGCCTGGGTAGAACCGACGATGCCGAAGACGTCCAACTCCGACATGAATGCCCTCCATCATAACGATCCGAGCGCGCGCTTCCCAGTACGACGGCCCCCCGGTGTTGGACCGCGGCGTTTGGTCGGGGCCTCCCTCCGGTGCGATGCACTCGGGCGAACCCGCGCTGCTCGCCGTAGGCCGGACTGCCGGCTCGGCGTTCCCCAGATTGCGCGATGGGTCCCAAAACTGGGTGGTCTTGGCGACGGCCGATGCGATGCTCGCAGACGCGAGGAATGGACCTATGTCGAATGTCTACCACGCCGTCGGACTGACCATGCATCAGCCTCCGGGCAATCTGCTTCGCCTCCACAACTCCGGCGAGCGGTGGGAGGTGCGACAGGTGCTGTGGTGCTACGAGCGAGTTCCCGGCATGGTGCGCTCCGCGGGAGACGCCGCGCGACTCCACGTCATGTTCAGTGGGACGCTTCTCAAGCAATTCGAGGATCCCGCCATCGCAGACACCTTTGGTGACGTTGTCGACGTTGCGGGGATGCTGAAGCAGTACCGCGAGTCGCCGAACATCGAGTACATGGGTACTGGGCTCTACCACCCGGTGTATCCGCTCATCCCCCGCGAGGACTGGCCGGCACAGACGAAGTGGTGGCAGGGCCTGGGCCAGAAGCTGCTTTCCCGGGAATGGTTTCCCGGCTTCTGCCCTCCGGAGATCGGGTTCTGTCAGGAGATGATCCCTCATCTCGTCGACGCGGGTTACCGGTACGTGCTCGTGGACTGCATCTACATCAAGCCGCGCCGCGACATGCGCTGGCACGAGATGCGGTTCCAGCCTTTCTGGGCCAGCTACGAGGGCAAACGCATCATCGTCGTTCCGGTCGAGCGGGAGCTAAGCAACGCTCAGAACAGCGGTACCGAGGTCTGGTGGTTCGAGAAGGAGATCGCTGCCCGGACCCAGCACTGCGACTTTCCGGCCTTGGTCACTACCTGGTCCGATGGCGAGAACGGTGGCTGGTTCCGGATCCCGGAGTGGCAGTATGGGTTCTGGGGCGTGTTCTACCAGCCGCTGATGCAGAAGGCCGCGGCGGGGCAGTTGGCCTTCAGGCCTACGAGCATCAACGAGTACCTCGATCGGTTCGAGCCACGCGAGGAGGTCGACATTCATCGGGGCGCCTGGAACACCGATCATCACTGGGGTGGGGACTTCACGCAGTGGACCGGCTCACTACTTCAGCGGCGCGGTTTCGAGGAAGTGCACCAGGCCAGTGCGTACTACCACCGTTGCAAGCGTCGCTGGGAGGCCGTACGGGAGCAGATGTCCGAGCCGGAGGCTGCTCGGGAGCTGATCCACCAGGCATACGACCGCCTCCTCTACGCAGAAACGAGCTGCCACTTCTACTGGGGGTCGAGCTGGGTCCACCAGGCGTTCGACGAGATCGAGAAGTGCTACTTCCTACTCGATCAGGCCGTGAAGATGATGCCCGAGGTCGAGCCGGGCACGACCCCGGCATCGGGGATCGACGGAACGTTAGTCGGGGCGTCTACGGCAACGTGACAGGGGTCCCGCGCACTGTTGCTGCCATCGACTGGGCGGCGTGGGTTCCTCGCGACCGGGCCACGCTGCTCTTCGTCGTGCGCGGGACCCAGGTGCTGCTGATCCGCAAGAAACGAGGGCTCGGAGCTGGCAAGATCAACGGTCCGGGAGGGCGCATCGATCCCGGCGAGACGGCGCTGGCGGCGGCGGTCCGCGAAGTGGAGGAGGAGCTCCGTGTGACGCCTGTCGCTCCCGAGTTGCGGGGTGAGCTGTCTTTCCAGTTCGTGGATGGGTACTCTATTCATGCCTACGTGTTCATTTCTAGCGATTGTCTGGGGGTGGCCAGCGAGACAGACGAGGCGGTGCCGCTGTGGACACCGACCGACCAGATCCCCTACGAGAGCATGTGGGCCGACGATCGCTGGTGGGTGCCGCTGCTCCTGGCCGGTGACTGCTTCCGTGGGCGTTTTGTCTTCGATCAAGACGAGATGCTCGATCGGTGGATCGAGAAGCTCGATGGCCCGCCCGCCGTTCCGGTCTTGCCATGATTCGGTATGGGAATCCCCCGCCGGTCGCCAGATAGTTGCACCTCACGCCGCTTTCTGAGGGTATGGTGGGAGGGTAGTGGATTCGTACGACGACTACTCGCGGGACCAGCTCGTGGCTGCACTACGGGCCGCCAACGAGCGGACGCGCCGGCTCGAGGGGAGACTGGGAGATCTGCAGGAGCGGCTGTCCCAGCGGGACAGCGGCCAGGAACCGGATCTCGAGAAGTCGGTGCGCCACGCCCAGAAGCTGGAGAGCGTTGGCGTGCTCGCGGGTGGCATTGCTCACGACTTCAATAATCTCCTATGTGGGATTCTGGGAGGGGTCGAGCTGGCGATGGACGAGCTCGAGCCAGATCACGAGGCACGCGTTGACCTCGAGACCGTGCAGCGCACCGCCCGCGATGCCACCGAACTGTGTCGACAGCTATTGGCGTACTCCGGGAAGGGGCGCTTCGTCGTCGAGCCGATCCAGCTGTCGGACATGGTCCGGTCCATCGGCCAGCTCCTGCGCGTGTCGGCGGGAAAGAATGTCGTGCTGCGCTGCGAGCTGGACCCGTCCGTACCGGCAGTCCAGGCGGACGCATCGCAGATGCGCCAGGTCGTGGTGAACTTGGTCGTCAACGCCTCGGAGGCCATCGGCGGAGGCGCAGGCACGGTGACCGTGGCCACGGGGGTGATGGATTGCGACGAGCGCTACCTCAAGACCACGTACTTCGACGACTCCTTGCCCGCTGGACGGTACGTCTTCATCGAGGTCTCTGATACCGGCAGGGGCATGGACTCCGAGACCAAGCTGCGCCTCTTCGATCCGTTCTTCAGTACGAAATTTGCGGGGCGCGGGCTGGGTCTGGCGGCGGTCCAGGGCATCGTGCGCGGGCACCAGGGCACCATCAAGGTGTACAGCGAGCCTGGCGGTGGCTCGACGATCAAGGTGCTGCTGCCCGCCAGCGACGAGGCCCTTCCGGATCGAGCGAACCCTGCTGCGCGACCTGGCTGGAAGGGATCGGGACTGGTGCTCATGGTCGACGACGAGCCGAGCGTGCGCGCGATCGGTCAGCGACTGCTGGAGCGACTCGGCTTCGACGTGATCGTGGCGGAGGATGGAGAGCAGGCGCTGAAGGTATTCGACGCATCCACCCGGCCGATCGATCTCGTGGTGCTCGACATGACTATGCCGAATCTCGGCGGGGAGGAGACCTTCCGGGAGCTCCGCAAGCGCTCGCCTTCCGTGCGCGTCGTGCTCACCAGCGGCTACAACGAGCAGGAGGCGACGAGCCGTTTCGCCGGCAAGGGACTCGCGGCGTTTGTCCAGAAGCCGTTCCAGCTGGAGACGGTGCGCGCTACCCTCCAGCGGGTGTTCCAGAAGTAGCCGGGCACCCCCCGAGGATGGCCGGTGCACGGCGACTCGAGCGCCCGATCGACGGATGTCGTTCTCAGGCGGGCTCTGTCGCGACTTCGCTGCTCTCGCTCGACTCGTTGCTGGCCTCGGCTCGACGCGCCTCCAATTCCTCACCGATCTGCTTCATCAGCTTGGTGTCGAGCTTGAAGAAGAGCATCGGGACGGCGCAGAGAACGCCCAGCGCCGCCGGGATCAAGCTCATCAGCAGGCGCAAGGTGGTGAGAACCGTCCCGCTTGGCGGCACGTTGGCTTTGTAGCCGACGTAGTCCAGCAGCCACATCGCGCCGGCTCCGCCGATCGCCCACCCGAATTTCTGGGACATCGTCGAGGCCGAGAAGACCAGGCCGGTGGCGCGACGCCCGGTCTTCCACTCGCCGTAGTCTGCCGCGTCCGCGTACATCGCCCAGAGCAGTGGGCTCAGGGGACCCCCGGTGAACGACCCGATGATGTTGAGCGCGTACATCAGGAAGATCTGGTTGGGTTGGCAGAAGAAGAACAGCGCGGTCGAGAGCACCGAGATCGCGAGCAGGATCAGGAACGCATTGCGGCTACCGACGAACCGGGCCAGGACGGGCGTGAGCAGGACGCCGGGGATCGCCGCCAACTGCCCCAGAAATCCGAACATTCCCAGCGACACTGCCCAGTCGATGCTCTGCCCGCCCACGTGCTGGGTACCCACGTAGTACTTGAAGTAGTGCCACATGACCGTCATGCGTCCGGCGACGAACAGGATCATCAGGATCGTGGCAACAAGTAGCGTGACCCAGGCCGTGTTCGCGAACAGGTCGCGCAGATCGCGCCCGACGGAATTGCTCTTCTTGGCCACGGGCCGGACGCGCTCGCGGGTGAACGCGAAGGCAATGAGGAAGAAGAGGATCGCGGCGATGCCGTAGATGACGAACGTCTGCTGCCAGCCGCGGGCCTCGTTGCCTCCGCCTAGACCCTTCGTCATCACGGGGAGGGTGGCGGACACGATCGTCCCGGCGGCGTAGGCGAAGACGAACTTGATGGACGAGACGCTGGTCCGCTCCACCGGGTCGGCCGAGATCACGCCGAGCAGGGCGGAGTACGGGATGTTGATGGCTGTGTACATCATCATCATCAGCGTGAAGGTGATGTACGCGTAGGCGACCTTGCCACCCGGGCTCAGATTCGGTGTAGTGAAGGTGAGGACGCCGACGAGCGCGAATGGTACGCACAGCCAGAGAAGGAAGGGGCGGAACTTCCCCCACCGGGTCTCTGTCCGATCGGCGATGACTCCCATCATGGGGTCGTTGACCCCATCCCAGATGCGGGTCACGAACATCATGGTTCCCAGCACCGCGGCCGTGATACCGAATACGTCGGTGTAGAAGTATGTGATGGAGCTCATGAACGTGGCCCAGTACAGAACCGAGGCCAGGTCGCCGAAGCCGTAGGCGAACTTCTCGCCGAACGGAACCTTCTGTTGTGCCATCTCGCGGCGGACTCTACACCCTGCGCTGTACCAGCGGTATCGGGTTCGGCGGGGGGCGAGACCCTCGCGACTGGCGCGACCGACGGTCAGTCGCTACTGTGTGGCGGCGAGTGCCCCACCTGATCAGCGCGTCCCGCCGCACCGACATCCCGCGCTTCTACGCCCCGTGGTTGCGGGTCCGACGACGCGCCGGCGAGGCGGTTCATCGCAGTGCTTTTGGTCAGGTGGGAAGTGTCTCGCTGCGGCGGGTGGACGTGCTCGGGTACGTTTTCTGGACTCGCGATCCGCGTCCGCTGGGTGACGAGCTGCGACGCATCCGCGCCGAGGACACGCCGGTGGCGTGTCAGTTCACCGTGACCGCCTACGGACCCGAACTCGAGCCGCGGCGACTCCCGCTCGAGGAGTCGGTTCGGGCAGTGCGCTGGATGGCGGACCAGCTGCCCGGCCCTCACGCAATCCAGTGGCGCTACGACCCCATCGTGCTGAGTGAGCGCTATCCGGTTGCGTTCCACCTCGAGCGATTCAGCTGGCTGGCTTCGCGACTGTCGTCCTGGGTTCGCGTCGTCAACGTCTCGGTGATCGAGCCCTACCGCCAGGCGGTGGCGCGCATCGACGATCCAACGGTGCTCTACCGAGCACCGGCAGCGGGGCGCCACCGATGGGCCGCGCAGGGCGACGCTCGGCTCCGGTTCGCGTCACCGACGCTCGGCTCCCTCGGTGAGCAGTTGGCCACCATCGCTCGGCGCCACGGACTCGAGCTCAGATCCTGTTGCGACCCGAGCCTTGGCCAACCTCCGGCGCGCTGCATCGACCCGGAGCTCTTCGCCGACTATCCGGTTGCGATGCGCTCCGCCATCGAAGGTCTGCGCTCGGCCCCATCGCGCGGATCGTGTCGTTGCCTGCGCGCTGTGGACATCGGCATGCCCAACACCTGCGGCGCGGGATGTCGCTACTGCTATGCGCTGACCTCGGAGCGGAGTGCAGCCGCCAACCGCGCTCGCCATCGGTCGGACGCCCCGGGACTGGTCGATGGAGTGCGGGGTCACCACCCGTGAGGTCCTGGTTTTGCGGAAATACTGCACAAGGACGTCCGCTGGGGGTATCCTGCGCGTGGAGAAACGGAGCGAATGCGCCTGCGTCCGGCGGAGATCGACCTCAAGTCGGCGAAGCTGACCCCGGAGGAGGGCTACGTCTTGTCGCGCTTGGATGGTCCCATCGAGGCGAGTCAGATCGCGGCCGTCACCGGACTGCCGGCCGGTAAGGTCGACGAGATTGTTCGGCGCCTCGTGGCAGCCGGAGTGCTCATTCCCGAAGGTGAGCAGACTCCATCGATGATCCCGTCGGTGCCACCGGGGGCACAGAGCTCGATCCCAGCTGACGGGGGGCTGGGGGACGTGATGATTCCCTCGGCTGCCGCGTTGCCCGAGATCGGACCGGGCGGGTTGCCCCCAGGTGCCAGTTCGCTTGACGACTGGGCGGCCGGCTTGCCGCCCGGTGTCGCACCGCTGGCGGAACCACTGTCCGACAGCGAGCTGCCTCCTGGGGTCACGTCGCTTTCTCCCGAGGGCCACGGGTCGGACCTTCCCGAGGGAGTGACGTCCCTGGCGCCGGGCGACCTTCCTGAGGGTGTCACCTCCCTGGCGCCGGACGACCTTCCCGAGGGAGTGACGTCTCTAGCGCCGGACGATCTGCCGGATGGGGTTGCCTCCCTCGACCCGGCTGGCGCTCCCGTCTCTCTCGAACCCGGCGTGTTGCGGGATGCCGTGACCCGTCTCGAGCCGATCTCCTTCGGGGCTCCTTCGGCGCGTCTGCCCACTGGTGCTGCTGACTTCGTGGCCCCGTCACGACCGCACTCGTCCAGTCCAAGCGGTCGGTGGAGTTCGGCGCCCGCTTCCGCTTCGGGGCGGAGTCGTCCGGCACCTCAGCCGTCCGAGGTGCCCAGCGCTCGCGCCTTGCCCGAAGGGGTGCTGCCCTCGCTCGAGGGGCGACGGGTGCTGCCCGCTGGGGTGCCCGACATCTTCGCATGGGGGGACGACGACCCAAAAGCTGACGCGGCGCCGCCTCCGGGCGCCGCCGCGGTTCCACCCTCGAGTCCCGATTCGGCGTCGCCGCCCAAGTCGGAGCCTCCCACGTCCAGTTCCCTGCGTGCCCTCGACGCGGCGGCGCCGAGCGAAGGTGACGCTCGCAAGCTGTACGCCGCACACTACCGCGCGCTGGACAGCAGCGAGAAGGTGCGCGTGGCAAAGACCGCGACGGAGCCCGACTTGAGCGCGCTCTGCTTCGACGGCGAGCCCGTGGTGATCGGGGCCCTCCTCGGCAATCCTCACGTTGGTCTCGGCCACGCTCGCCTGATGGCGCTTCACCACCACACTGGGGTGGGCCTCGAGATGATCGTGCGTCGCGGCGACTTGTTTCGCGACAACCAAGTGCAACGCAATCTGTTGCGCAATCCGCAGGTTCCGGAGCCTGTTCTCCAGCGCTGCGCTCATGGCAAGCGGCTGCAGGAGCTGTACCTGGCGTGCATCGACCGCGACTTTCCCGAGAACGTCCGGGCGAAGCTGCGAGCGGAGCTGCGTCGGCGGTTCACGACGGGCAACCCCGAGGAAAAGGCCGAGGTGGTGATGCGAAGCGAGGGGCGTGTGTTGCACCTTCTGAGCGGGTGCAACTTCGACGGCAAGACGACCCAGATCCTCTGCGGGCGCACCTTCAGCTCGGCAGTGCTCATCCAGAACCTGGCCAAGTTCCCGGCCGCGCCGCCAGCGCTCCTGGCCAAGGTCGTTCAGCAGCCGTTCGTTTCACGTCAGCCGGGACTGAAGAACCTGCTGCTGCGCCATCCCAACATGCCTGGCGATATCAAGCGTCGCCTGTAGCGCGAGCGTTGCTTCCGTGACCGACAGTAAAATCCTGCGCGCATGTCGGTCGTGACGCGGTCGGCGCAGGTGCCGATGCTCTGTTGGAACAACAAGCAGGTTGTTTGTTGTTCCAAGTCAACGACCTAGAACACCGACAGGGCAGCAGCGCCAGCGGAAAGTACCTGCTCTCCGGGTCCCTCGCCCCTACTGGTACGACAACCCGGAAGTTCGTTCCGGGTTGTCGTACCCAATGTGATCGGGTGCCCAGTTCGGACGGGTGCGTCTCCGGGTTTGCGCCGGCCCTCCACCCCAGTGTCGACCCGGCGGAAACCCGGAACGAACTTGCGAACTGCTGTACTGGGCGCCCGGAGACAGGTGTCTTCCGCGTCGGGCAAACTGATCGGTGCTCTAGGAGGTCCCCCCTAGTGGCCGCAGGTGACCACGAGCACACTGCGGCCCGGCACTCTGCCTACCACTTCGTATGTTGCGGTCCCGTAGCGGCTACGACAGTGGGCGGCGGCGGCGGCGTGGCAGTTACCCGCCGAGCCGCAGAAGATCTCCTGCGGCGCTCCCGAAGGGGGAGGGGAGCCGGGCTGCCCGACACTCGCGGCGCAGCCAGCGAGCGCGCCAGCGATGGTGGCGACGCACGACCGGCGCAGCGCAGTCACGGGGCGCCGAGACGCTTCTTGAGATCTGCGAGGAAGATCCCGCACGGGTTGACCTTGGCGTCGTCCGTGACCTTCCAGTTCGCCTTACTAGCCTCGTAGGCCTCCCGAAACACCGGGTTCTTGGCCGACTCTTCCCGGAGGATCTGGCGTGCGGCGTCCTGGTCCTGCCCAGCACAGGCGGTGTCCACCTTTCCCAGTGCCTCCACGGCTCCCTCGCCGTGCTTGGCGCAACCGAGCGCGAGCAGCGCGAGGCCCAGCCCCCCCAGACCAACAATCCTTCGCATCGAGTGCAACACCGGACGACGGTATCATGGGGCCTCGACTTGCCCAAGGCTCGCAACGACGCCTTCGGGGGGTCCAATGCGACTAGAATTCTGGTCCTTCGGGCAGAACTGTTACACTAGGCACCACGATGGGCTCGGTATCGATGCGCGCGCCACCCGCTCCGCCGCGGGACGGACCGGGAGCCGAAGCTGGTGGCGACCCGAGCTGGCACCCTCGTCGGCAGGGGACGCCGGATCACTCGCAACCTGCAGTGCTCATCGTGGGGGCTCGGGATGCGCTACTGACGCCGCTCACTGAAGCGCTCAATCGTCACGGTGTGTTCGTCGAGTCGACAGGGCTGGCGGACGTCATGCAGGCGGTCATCGCGGGCGCTCCCGATCTCATCCTGCTTGCCGACACCGCCGCCGAGGATCGAGGGACCGAGGTCATCGGGCGTTTGGCCACTTCCCCACTCAGTTCGGTCATCCCGATCGCGATCCTCGACGACGATACCGGGCTGGAAGCTCGCCTGCAGGCGTTTCGTCACGGGGCGGCGGCACTGGTGCGTCGATCGGCGAGCGTGGACGCGATCGCCACGGAGGTGACGCGCCTGCTACATGAGATCCCGGAGCGTTCGACGCTGGGACTGGGCGACATCGGCGAGGTGACCCTCGAGGAGCTGGTGTCTACACTTGCCCACGAGCTGCGCTCGGGGATACTCAGCGTGCGCACCAAGGGGCAGGAGGGTGAGGACCCGGTGCGACTCGTTCTGGGAGGCGGCCGTCCCGTGTCTGCCATCATCGACGAGTTCGTCCAGCGCATGGGCACGCACGTGCTCAGTGCTGAGCCCCTGGAATACGAGTTCGACGAACGTGCTGCCGGCACGGTGCAGCTCTTCGGATCCGATTCCATCCCACCCCCCAGCGCTGAAGCGAAGGTGGACGGCATTCGCGTCCTGCTGGCGGACGACGATACGGGGCGCGCAGACGCGGTCGCCCAGGAGCTGCGCCACTACGGTGCGACGGTCGTGGTGACCGACCTTCAGCCCTCCGAGCAACGCTTCCTGCGGCTCCGGGAGCTCGATCCGATGCTGCTCGTCATTGGCGAGACGCAGATCAGCGGCGACGGGTACTTCCTGGTGCAGCGGTTGCGCGGCGACCTGCGCCTGCGCTGGGCGTCGCTGCTGGTCGTCGACTGGGGAGAAATCTGGCCGGAGCAGGCGGGGGCACCCGAGATCCAGCGGCTGCTAGGGGCGATTCACGCGCTTGGCGAGCCCGAGCGACTCATCAGCCAGCGCGTTGAGCAGGCGCCCGTCGTCGAGCTGCGTCTCGAGGCGACGGGGCCGGCGAGACTGCTGCGGTCCTTGGCGACGGTGGGGCGCTCGCTCCGTACCACGGTGCATCATTCGCGCGCTCTGGTGCGGATCGACGTTTCCGATGGGCTGATCGTTGGTGCCAAGGCGGACACCCTCAGCGGCTCCGAGGACACGGTAGCGGGGGCTGCTGCCCTTTCTGCCCTGATGGTGATGGGGTCGGGACGCGTGCGCGTCGAGCACGTCAACCAACCGGCCGTCGCCAACCTGATGGCCACCCCCGACGTGGCGCTCAACATGGCCAACGCCGAGGCGCCGCCGATTGCTCCCTCCTTGCCCGCTCCCATGCTCGACGCGGAGAGCGCGGGGGGGATTGGCGTGTCTCCATGGCTCGTCGCGGTGGGGATCGTGGCAGCTGTGCTGGCGGTTGCTGGAGTGGTGGTGCTGGTCGTGCTGTTGGCTTCGTCGCCGCGCTCGCCCGCTGTCGACTCGCCGTCAGCAGCGCCAGTCGTGCCCTCGTTGGCTCCGGTGGCGCCTGTCGTCCAGACGACTGCGACCGCGACCGTGATTGCGGCCCCTTCGGCGTCTGCCAGCTCCCCGCCGGCCATCGATCCCGAGAAGATCTGTCAGGAGATAGTGGCTCAGTTTGCCGGGGGTGGCATCGGCTCCGAGCTCAAGAACGCGAGTCGGGCGATGATGCAAGGGGACCTGAAGGCAGCGCGCCGCTGGTATTGCGTGGCCACCGACCGCTACCCCGAGGACACCGCGGCGCTGACTGGCTTGGTTCGCCTCCTGATGCTCGATGGTGAGCCCAACGTTGCCCTCCACTATGCCGAGAAGCTCGCCAAGCTCGATCCCGAGAGCCCCCGCTATCGCGCTTTGGTAGGCGATGCCCAAGCGATGCTGGGCAACGAGGACGAGGCCCGTCGCGCCTTCTGTCAGGCCGCCGGGGTGGACCCGAACAAGACCGAGGCCGTGCGTGTGGTCGAGCGCCGCTACCGCGCGGTCGCGTATCGAGCGCTGAAGGAGAAGCGCTATGGTGAGGGAGTTCGCTACTTCCGGCGCGCAGTGACGCTCAACCCCGAGAGCGTCGAGGCGATGCTGGGTCTGTCGCGTGCGCTCCTGCTGACCGGCGAGAAGCAGGCCTCGCTCGAGTGGGCGAGGAAGGCGGAGAAGCTCGCCCCTGGCAACGTACAGGTGCTCGTGATGCTCGGCGACGCTCTTGCTCGCAGCGGCGACCGGGTCGGTGCTGTTCGGGCCTGGAAGAAGGGACTCAGCATCGAGCCTGGCAACGCCGAGGCTCGCTTTCGGATGCTCCAGGTTCAACGCGAGCAGTAGGTTCGGGGGCTGGGCCGGACGCGGCACCGCTGGCGCTCTACGTGGATTTCGAAGGGCCCGCGATCCGTGCTAGGCTCCGCGCCCGGCCCGTGGACCAGTAGGCCCGGCCGTAGCGAGAAAGCACAGCAATGCGGCGAAACATCGTTCATATCGGCGCGTCGGAGCTCAACTACGAGATCCGCGGCATCGCTGAGCGCGCGCACAAGATTGCGGAGCTCAAAGGTCAGGCGATCCACTGGGAAAACATCGGCGACCCGGTGCAGAAGGGGGAGCAGGTTCCGGACTGGGTCAAGGCGATTGTCGGCCGTGCTGTGCAGCAGAACGCCAGCTATGGGTACTGCCCGACCCGCGGCCTTCCGTCGACGCGGGAGTTTCTGGCGGCGCGCCTGAATGCGCGCGGAGCGACGCAGATCTCGCCGGATGACATCGTCTTTTTCAACGGCCTCGGGGATGCCGTCAACAAGGTGTACAGCCTGCTGCGTCGGGAGGCTCGCGTCATCGGACCGTCCCCCTCGTACCCCACGCATTCCTCAGCGGAGGCGGCGCACGCTGGCTCGTCACCGATCACGTACCGTCTGCTCCCCGAGAAGGGGTGGATGCCGGACATCGAGGAGCTCAGGAACAAGGTCAAGTACAACGAGAGCATCGCGGGGTTGATGATCATCAACCCCGACAACCCGACGGGCGCAGTGTACCCGAGGGCGATCGTCAAGGAGATGGTCCAGATCGCTCGCGACTACAACCTGTTCATCGTCGCTGACGAGATCTACTCGAACATGGTCTTCAATGGCGACGACTATGCGCCGCTCTCCGACGTGATCGAGGACGTGCCAGCGATCTCGCTGAAGGGCATCAGCAAGGAAGTGCCGTGGCCCGGGTCCCGCTGTGGTTGGATGGAGGTCTACAATCAGGAGCACAGGCCGATGTTTCGGCGCTATGTGCGCAGCATTCTCGACGCGAAGATGCTCGAGGTGTGCTCCACCACACTGCCGCAGATGGTGATTCCCGAGATCTTCAGCGATAGCCGCTACGTGCCCTGGCAGAAGGAGCGCAACCTGCGCTTCGCCGATCGCGCCGCGCGGGCAACCGAGATCATGAGCGAGTGCCCTGGGGTCATCGTCAACCGACCCAAGGGGGCCTTCTACTTCAGTGTGGTGTTCTCGGACGAGCTCCGCGAGAGCATGTACCTCAAGATCGATGACCGCCGCGTGGAGGGGCTCATCCGTCACCTGTGCCCACCGGGGATCCAGCTCGATCGCAAGTTCTGCTACGAGCTGCTGGGCGCCTACAACATCTGCGTTGTTCCGCTAACCAGCTTCATGTGCGAGCTGAAAGGGTTTCGAAGCACCCTTCTGGAGGCGGATGAGGCCACCTTCGAGTTGATCTATCGGACCCTGGCCCAGGCGGTGAAGGAGTTCATCGAGAGCGCGTAAGGCAGGCGGTGTGTCCGGGCGGTGCGCGGTGGCCCTTCAGCGAGGTACGGCGATCTCGGTGGGGCGTG
The DNA here is from genome assembly GCA_050304295.1 of Polyangiaceae bacterium. Classification (GTDB taxonomy): domain Bacteria; phylum Myxococcota_A; class Polyangia; order Polyangiales; family Polyangiaceae; genus JAFGBI01. The sequence continues at coordinate 142,948 of JBNLDK010000239.1, read as the reverse complement.
AGGGGCCCAGTTCGATGACCAGCTGGGCCAGGCTCCCCCGGGTGGCCCGCCCCGCAGGGTCGAGGACTCTCATCCGCGCGGCGTCGAGTCCGCCGCCCACCAGCGCTCTCGCGATGGCGGCGCCAAGCCGGCGATTGGCGGGCTCGGCGAGGCGCACCTCGACCTGGCCCGTGGCGCGTGCCGCGACGACGCGACCCACCGCTTCGACAGCATCTAGGCCGCCCTCGTAGAGCCCCTCGGCGTTGGCTCCCATCCGCAGCAGTCGCACCACGGGTTGCCCGTCGGCGAGCTCGAGGGCGACGACTTCGCGGGCGAGCGCGCGGCGCAGCTCGCCTGCCAGCTCGCTGAACAGCTCGGTGCGCTCCTCGGCGGCCCGCTCCGCTGCTGCCAGCGCGCTGACCCGGGTTTCCAGCTGAGCAAAGCTCTCCTGGAGCTGCGCGTTACGACCGGCGAAAGTGCGCACGTCGCGGCCGACACGCGCCAACTCGCCACGCAAGCGCTGGACGAGCTCTTGCGCGTCGTCGCGCTCACGGCGCGCCACGGTCAGCTCCAGCTCGAGTCCACTCAGCGCTTGCTCGACGGTCTGCGCGTCCATCGCAGCGGAGTCGAGCTGGGCACGCGCCCGTGAGCGTCGCTCCTCGCATTGCTCGATTTCGGTTTGCAGATTGACGAGTGCCGTGTGCAGCGCATCTGCCTCTGTCACAGCTTCCTCGTACCGCGCCTCGGGAACCAGGCATGCGGTAGGCGCCACGAGGCAGATCAGGAGCGGGAGGCACGGGGAGCGACACACCTGGAGGCGAGCGGAGCGTGGGCGCATTCGCGATCCATACCGCGTTTTTTGCGGTGGGCGTTGTGCGGTGACCACAACTGTGCGTCCGGGTCACGGTGTCGAGGTCCGCGCCCCGCGGGAGGTGCTGTTGGCGGCCCCCAGAAGGTCGTGGCGCGTGGCTTGCAAAGGCTGATGAGTGCCGCCTGGAACCCGCGCGGATTGGACTTCACCACCATGGTTGACCGGAAGAAAAGGACGCCCGCGGCGCCGCGACGGGAACGCCCTGTCCTCGGGGGCAGGGGAGGGCATTCGGGGTGGCGGCGCCCGGCGCGGGCGCCGCTCGTCTCGGTTCCGCGCGCTGGGTCGCTGATCGGGGCGCTGCTCGCGTTGACCTCGACCGCGTGGGCAGTCGGGGCGCCGGGCGACACGCCACCTGCATCCCGCGCCGATGCGACGACGTGTTGCGATGCGCAGCCACCCGACGCGACGCGCGTGGCCACCCCGCGCGAGGTGCCCTGCGCGACCCCTGCGACAGGCGCGAACCCGCAAGACGCCCCCACCCCCTGTTGGAGCTACGAATCGCCGCTCGAGCTCGCTGACCGTGTCGTCCGTGACGAGCTTGCGGTACGGCCCGCCCGGCATCGAGCCTGGAACTGGGAGACGGCTGTCCTTCTCCACGCTCTCGTCGCTGTGGCCCCCGCTGGCCCTCGAGATCCGCTGTACCTGAGCTACGTGCAGGAGTTCTACGCTGCCCACGAGCGCTCCGGCGTTCCGGCAACCACGACTCCCGACCTGGCGGTGCTCGCCCTCCCGGTGGTCGACCTCCAGCTCGATCGGGGAATCGTCGTGGGCCGCCGCACGCTGGCCGCGACGCGGAAGTTCTTCGCCGCCGAGCCAATCAACCCGCTGGGAGTCCTCGACCATGTGGGGCGACACCACCGGTTTCGCCCGTGGTTGCCGCTGACGCGGCGCTTCACACGGCCTGCCGTCTGGGTCGACTCGCTGGTGATGGCGGTGCTCACCGAGGCCCATCTAGCTCAGCTCGATGGCGATCGAGAACGCCTAGAGCGAGTGCTGTCGGCGCCCATCGTCTACGCCGCGGCGCTGCAGTCTCCGAACGGGCTCTTCAAGCATGCATTCTACTACACCCGCGACGAACGAGTCCCCCATGGCGACGCACATTGGTTGCGGGGGCACGCCTGGGCGCTGCTCGCACTGGTCGAGTTGATCGAGATCGCACCGGGGGACAGTGTGAGCCGGCCCGCGCTCATCAACGTGTTCGTGCGTGCCGCGACGGCGTTGCTGGCCGAGACCACGGCCGAGGGTGGGATGTGGCCGACGTTGATCGGACGGACGCGCGGCGCGGGGGCTGTCGAGGTTGCGGGTTCGCTCCTCGCCGCGGCAGCGCTCGCTCGCGGATATCGTCGGGGGCTGCTCGAGGTGGACGCGCTCGTTGCTGCCAGCGCGACCTTCGCAACGCTCCCTCAGTACATCGTCTGTCGTGGATCACGGCTGCGCATCAAGGGGATGTCTAGCGCCACCAACGCGGCGCGTTTCCCTGTCGCCTACACCCATCCGCTGCGCCGTGAGAAGACCAACGCTGGCTACGGTCTCGCTGGGCTTCTGTTGCTCGCCGCGGAGTTGGATGCGGCTGGCCGCGTTGGCGGAGGCGAATGGGTGGGATACCGAGACGGGGCCGCTGGCGGCCCCCCCGTCCTTTCAGCCCGGGTGTGCGTCGGCGACCGTCCGGCAACGCCCACCACGAGGCGGGGTGCAGGATCCCATGCGCGGCGACGGTGTAATTGTCTGTAATAACGAGCGCTTGAGCTGAACTCCGGACCGCGACCGGTTCGACTCGGGGTGAGACGAAACGTGACGTTGCGTCCGGTTCTGCTATCGGACTTGACCTTATTGAAAACGACTTTCATTATCTCGGGTGTTCGAAGGGCTTCTCCTGCGAACTCCCAAGACGATGAAGAACACCAACACGGAAAACGCTCTTCCCCTCACTCGGCTGACGATCGGCCAGCATGCGAGAGTCGCCGACGTTGTCGCCCGCGGGGCGATTCGCCAGCGGTTGCTCGACATGGGGCTGCTGCCGGGTCAGAAGGTCCAGCTGCTGCGCGTTGCTCCGGCCTCTGGGCCCCTTTGGTTGCGGCTCGAAGCCTCGCAGCTGTCGCTGCGTCGTGCTGAGGCGGGGGACATCTTCGTCGAGCCGATCCCCTGATCGTTCCGGGCGGTTGCCGCCCCTCCGCATCTCCTTCGAACCCTCGAGCTGTCGCCGAACCGACGACGGGACGGGGACCTGCGCGTCGCGAGGTCGAACCATGAGTTTAGCTGCGTCACCCCGAGTGCTCTTTGCTGGGAACCCGAACACTGGCAAGTCGTCGCTGTTCAACGCGTTGACGGGCTCACGGCAGAAGGTCGGCAACTACCCCGGTGTCACCGTCGAGCAGCGACACGGGCGCGTTCGACTCGGCGACGAGACCTTCGACGTTGTCGACCTGCCGGGCACGTTCAGTCTCGGGTCGTATTCTCCCGAGGAGCGTATCGCCCAGAGCGAGTTGCTGCGCACCGAGGGTGATGTGGTGATCATGGTCGCTGACTCGACCAACCTCAAGCGCAGCCTCGTGCTCCTCGCGCAGTTGCTCCAGTTGCCCAAGCTGTTCGTGCTCTGCCTGAACATGGCAGACGAGGCCGAACAGGCTGGGCAAGCACTGGATCTCGAGCTGTTCGAGCAGCTGCTGGGCATCCCGGTCATCCCCACCGTGGGCCATCGGGGGCGGGGCGTTGACCAGCTGCGTGAGGCGATCCAGCGCGCCTACCGATCGCCCCAGATGACGCCGCGGCTGGTGCTCGGCGAGCGACTCCAGCAGGCGATTGGACGGATCGCCGAGGCGCTGGCCGCGACCGAGCTCCCCGCCGGGCAGCGCACCTGGTTCGCCGATCGACTGCTGGTCCGAGACGCGCAGACCGTTGCTCTCGTCACCGAGGAGGGCGAGGCGGGCCGCGCCGCGCTACGGGTCGCCGACGAGGTGCGCGACCAGCTGGAGGCGGATACGGGTATGGAGGCGGCGCTCTACGTCACCGACTGCTACTACGGCTTCGTCGATGGTCTGCTCCGGGAGACCGTGCAGCGCCGAGCGCGCGACGATGCTCGCGCGCTTTCGGACCGGATCGACTCGTTCCTCGTGCATCCGCTGCTGGGCATCCCGGTGTTCCTTGCCGTCATGTACGCCATCTTCTGGTTGACGTTCACCGTGGGCGACCACCCTATGCAGTGGATTGAGGCGGGGTTCGGTGCCTTGGGGGAGCTGATCAGCGGACTTTGGGTTGCCGACAGTGACTCGCCGCTGCGCTCGCTGCTGGTGGACGGCATCATCGGCGGAGTCGGGGGCGTGGTGGTGTTCGTGCCCAACATCGTGCTCCTCTTCCTCGGGCTCGCGTTGCTGGAGGACTCGGGCTACATGGCACGAGCCGCGTTCATCGTTGACCGTGTGATGCACCGGTTCGGGCTGCACGGGCGCAGCTTCGTGCCCATGGTGACCGGCTTCGGTTGCTCGATTCCGGGCATCATGGCCACGCGCACCATGGAGAATGAACGCGATCGTCTGACCACGATGATGGTCATCCCCCTGATGTCGTGCGGGGCGCGGCTGCCGATCTGGATGCTTCTCGTCCCCGCCTTCTTCTCACCCCCGTGGCGTGCCCCCATGCTCTGGGTGATCTACCTGTTCGGTGTCGCGCTGGCGCTGGTGCTCGCCCTGGTCCTGAGAAAGACGGTGCTCAAGGGGGAGGAGGCGCCATTCGTGATGGAGCTGCCGCCCTACCGTATGCCCACATGGCGTTCCGTTTCCCAGAAGATGCTCGAACGCTCCTGGCTGTACCTGCGCAAGGCGGGAACGGTCATTCTCGGGATCTCGATCGTGATGTGGTTCATCACCGCGTATCCCAAGGCGAGCGAGTACGACATCGACTCCGCGACGATGAGCGAAGTCGAGATCGAGCAGGCGCGCGCCGCCCAGGACCTGCAGAGCTCGGTCGCGGGGCGGCTGGGGACGCTGATGGAGCCCGCGCTGAGACCGATGGGACTGGACTGGAAAGCGGGGGTCGGACTTGTCGGGGCCTTTGCGGCGAAGGAGGTCTTTGTTGCCCAGCTCGGGATCGTGCACAGCCTGGGTGAGGCCGACGAGGAGTCGGAGCCACTGCGGGAGTCGTTGGCTGGCGACTACCCGGTGCACGCCGGCCTGGCCCTGATGTTCTTCTTGCTGATCGCCACCCCCTGTATGGCCACCGTCGCCATCACGCGACGCGAGTCAGGGCGGTGGAGCTGGGCGCTGCTGCAGTTCGGCGGACTGACCGCGCTCGGCTACGCGATCGCGGTCGCCACCTATCAACTCGGACAACTCTTCGCTTGAGAGGTTGACATGGACCTGGCACTGACCCTCTTCATCGTGCTTGCCGCGGCGATCTGGGTGCTCGCACGGGCGGTCCGGAACACGCTTCGGGCCCTCTCCCCATCCGGTGGTTGCGGCGGCGCTTCGGGGCTTCCGAGCAACACCTCGCCGGGATTCGTTCCGGTGTCGGCGCTCCTGCGCCGACACCGACAGCGCTCACGAGACACCTAGCAGTCGCCGCGCGTCTCGAATAGGACTCGTCGCTACCCTATCTTTCTGCGACCGCCAGTCTGGGGTCGCCCAGTTGTGGAGGGAATTGGCTATGCCTCGCACCGGGGCCAGAGCGGTCTGGTCCATCTTCACTACCACCATGCTCTGGGGCGTTTCCGCCGGAGCGGCCGACACCATCGAACCATTCGACCCCGGGCTGAGTGACGTGGAGCTCTACGCCGGCTTCGAGGGGCTCGGTCTGCGCCGCGCCGAGCAGGGGGCGTTTGCCGAGGGGGTTCTCGGGTATGGGATCACGCCAGCCATGTCGATGTATCTGGCTCCGTCCTTTGCAGCGGACGGATACCTCACTGGCGTGGGTCCTGGCTTCGAGCTGGGGGCCTTCGGAACTCCGGTCAACACTCACCACCTCGATCTGGATGTGGGCCTGGGTGTTGCCACAGACGGTGAGGTGCTCGCCTACGCACCGTATCTCGAGCTCAACCTCGATCTCGAGCCCGATCTCGAGCTGGCCGGTCTCTATGTCCGCGGCGGACTGGACGTCTTCGGGGTGGTCGATGACGCGGGCGAGCCGGCGACGGAGTGGGGTACGAACGGGTCCGCTGGTGCCTACGTCACGCTCGCGGAGCGGCACCAAGTGCTGGTCGAGCTCGACGCCACCTGGGTGGCGGATCCCGAGCCCGATACTCCTCACACGGAGGTGGGGGGGCTGCACGTCGGCTACAACGTTCAGGTACTCGACCACCTCGAGCTCATCAACGAGGTGTCCGCGGACGTTCCCCAGACCGGTGAGGCCTGGTCGTTTGGGTTCTTCGTCGGCTTCATCGCCTGCGTGGCGCCGACCACCCAGTGACCCCGCGCGAAATTCGCTCGGCCACACGACCGGGCCGATTTCTCCTTGCGACCGGGGGCAACCAGGAGCTATCCCCACCATCCCTGGTCGGTGCTCAAGAGAGCACCCCCAACCCCTCGCGCCACTAGCTCAGCTGGATAGAGCGTCGGCCTCCGGAGCCGAAGGTCAGAGGTTCGAATCCTCTGTGGCGTACTAAGCGAAATCGTTAGAGAAATCAGAGGGGCAGGGGGATGCGGCGTGGCAACGCCGTGGCAACTGGGGATGGAGCGAAAGCAGGGGCTTGGCTCTTCTCGGTTGGTGGCATTCTCGTCATCGAGGTGAGCCGCCGTGCGGGACCTGTGGCAACGAATCGAAGCGTTCTTCACTCAGCACTGGCCCAACAAGGATCTCAAGCTGCGCCCACCAGCCAGCGAGGAAAGCATCGCGTCAGCGGAGGCTGACCTGGGCATCCGGTTCCCGGAGGCATTCCGAGAGTCCCTGAGTGTGCATGATGGCCAGGGCTTCGAGCCCAGCATCAAGTGGTTGCCGGGCGTCGGACAACTTGGGTCGCTGTCTTCGATCCTGGAGTGCTGGAGGGGGGATCGCGAGATGTACGACGCAGAAGCGGATGCATGGCTCGACGATGAGCAGCGGGTACGCCAGGCAGACTTTCACCCCCGGCACATTCCGTTCGCCGGCAGCCCCCACTGGGACTACGACCGGTTGCTCTTCGATTACGCACCCGGACCGACGGGTACGCAGGGTCAGATCATCATGCGCCTCGACGTGGACCACTGCTTCCTGTGCTCGGACTGGCGCACGCTCATGACGAAGACAGCGGAAGGTCTGGAGTCGGGGCGCATCGTTCCGGTCGAACGGGGCCCCGAACTCAGCCACTGGGTCGAGATGGAGTATCGGTCACCGAGGGGCAAGGCAATCAGCCTGTTCGACTACTACAAAGACCAAGGTCGGAGCGCCCCGAAATCGAGGCCAACCCGTGTGGCACCGAAGAAGCCCTCGCAGAAGGCGCTTGCGAAGGAGTCCTCGAGCAAGCCCAGCGGGACTGGCGTCCGGCGGCTGGAGTACACGGAAGGCAGCTCGGCGAAGTTCTGGGAAGCGGAGGTGCGGGACTCCTCCCTCGTCCTTCGGTGGGGCAAGATCGGCACTACCGGCCAAACCAAGACGAAGGACTTCGTGGACCCAAACGCCGCCCGAGCCGAGTTGAACAACGCTGCGGCCTCGAAGCTGAGGAAGGGCTACGTCGAAGCGAAGTGAAGCTGGCAGCGGGCGAAATGGCTGTTTCAGCTAGATCCATCGTGATGAAGACCATCAGCCCGCAGGTGGCGACGCTTCAGCGACGCTTCAGGTGCCCTCGAACGCCCCCACGATCGCCCGCTCGATCATCTTCGCGTCGTCAGCCGCCGAGCCCCCTTCCGCCCGAACAGCCTTGAGGGCGCAGACGGCTGCCCGGGCGGCGCAGACGTGGGAGGGCCAGTCGTAGTAGGTCTCCGCATCGTAGCCCCAGGCGTCGCCACGCTCGACGCTCAGTGCAACGAGTTGCCCGACCTCCAAGAACCACCACCACATCTTGTCGCTGGGTGGGGTCAGGTCATCGTCCCAAATGTGAAGTTGCTGACTGGGATCGATGCTTCTCTCCACGGCAACGAGGTTCTGTTCGCTGGGGTCGCTCAACCAGGCTTCCACGCGCCGGAGCTGAAGCTCGGCGGGATCGCCGTCCTTCGACGGGCGGTCGGCGTCGAACTCGTCGTGGGCTTCCTTGCCGCCACGTTCAATCACGATCGGTAGCGCCACCTGGGCTGCTGCGAACGCTGCCGCGATGCACGCCCGAGGATCAACGAGTGCCAGGTTGCCGATGGCCGCTTCCAGCTGTCGCTCCTCGGGCAAGGTCGAGTGCTCCCAGAGGGGCTCGACCGCATCGTCCTCGGCGGCGGTGTGGAGGTTCTGGACGGCTTCGAGGGTTTCCTGGGACCAGGGCATGGTTCGCCATCCTATTTCCGGCTCAGCCGTACCAGGATGAACTCTCCCTCTTCACCGTCCTCACCCAACGGGTGGGTCATCTTCGTCAGCGAGTAGGTGCCTGCCTCCAGATCGAGTTTCAGACCTGACGACTGGGCCTCGTTGCCCGCCGACGCCGAGTCGAACACCCACCAGGGCTCGGTGACTTTCAGGGTGCCCGTCATCTTCGTCCAGCCCTTCTTGGGCAGGGCGTTCAGTTGGCTGCGAAGAGCCTCGGGGCTGTCGTCCTCGATGCTGGGTACCCGAACGAGCACGCCACCCTTGGGTTCCGGCCACCACAGCAGGTGATCGGGCGACCCCAGAACGAGGGCGGTCGTGCCCACTATCTTCATGACGTCGCCGTAGATCGCGTCACCGGAGCAGACCTGCTCGTACACGCCGCTGTCCTCCGCTCCGGGATAGTCGTCGAGGCTCGACTCGGGCAGCGCGACGTAGGGGCCACCGAGCGTGGAGATCGGTTCGAGAGGGTTCCTCTGCACTGTCAGAGGCTGGGCCTCGGCGTCTGCATACTCGAACACGAGCTGGTCGACGGGGGGGCCCTTCGGCGTCGACTTCATGAGGCGCTGGAGAAACTCGCGCTGACTGACCCCGATCATGCTGAACCCGGCTTGGAGGTCGGGGCGTGGGTCGCGACTGAGCGGACGGCGGTATTCGAGCCAGTTGACTGGCGTCTTCAGAGGTCGGTAGAACTTCTCCACTCCGTCGAGGGCGGTCGGGTCGGACGGTCGGGGAAAGCGGAAGACAACCTCATCGCCCTCCAGGGTGAAGGCCGCGAAGAGCACCCCATCGACATAGGAGGCCGTGAGGTTCTCGTGCTCTTCGAGCGTGCAGCCAACATCGAAGCTCTCGAACTCGCCCTTCGAGTTCTGCTTCCTGCCGACCACCTCGATGTCGCCGCGAGCAACTGTCGTTACGTACTTGAGCGTGGCAGTGCTTGGCCCCTTCGTGGTCGTGACGGGCGTTTTCGCGGGGGCCGTTTTCGCGGGGGCCGTTTTCGCGGCGACCTTCTTTGCCCCCACCTCGACGTAGCCCTTCTTCAGCTTCGACGCCGCAACCTTGTCCATCTCGCCCAGGGCGGCGGCAGGGTCAGCGACGTCTTTCGTCTTGGTCTGGCCGCTCGTGCCGAGCTTGCCCCATCGGAGCACCAGCAAAGCCCCGCTGACCTCTGCTTCCCAGAACTTGCCGGAGGCGCCGGAGGTGTACTCCAGGCGTCGGACGGCGGAGGCGCTGGGCTTGCTGGAGGTCTTCTTGACGGTCACCTTCTTCGCAGAGGCCTTCTTGGCCGGTGCTGGCCTCTTCACGGCCTTCTTCACCACCGGCTGTTTTGCGACCTTGGCCTTCTTGACCACCTTCTTGGTGGTTTTGGCCGAAGTCTTCTTGGCCACCGGCTTCTTCGCTGCCTTCTTGGCGGGGGTCTTCTTCGACTTCTCCGGGGTCTTTCCGGGAGCAGCCTTCTTCTTGGCAGGGGTCTTCTTGGCAGCCTTCTTTGCCTTGGTCTTCGCCGCCTTGTTCTTGGTCGCCATGCCGGCAACGCTACCACCGGGCGCCGACGCCCGTCACGTACCGTCGCCGGGAGCGTCCGACCGCATCAACCAGTGCGTCTCCGTCTCCCCAACGACCTCGAACGCGTGACGCTCGTAGAGTTGGCAAGCCCGTGGACTCCGTAAGGGAAGATTGCCTAGGACCGTGCCCTGCAAATAGCTATCAAGGAACTCGTCAAAGGAGCCCGCCACTTCCTCTAGTCGCTCCCGCAGTTCGCCTTGGCGGAACGCATCAGCTCGAAAGGGGGGCACCACGGTGGGGCAGAGACTACCACTCGCCCGGGCCGGCGTGGGTCGCCCCACGCCGGATCGCGGGATGCCCGGACATTGACCCAAGGATGGTCCCCCGATAGGTGACGAAGAAGACGATGGTGGCTTCGACGGCAAGAGCCCTGATCCCGATTGGGCTGGCGGTGCTCTGGGTGACCGCAGCCCCCCGCAGTGCCACCGCGTGCGTGTGCCGACTCGCGCCGGAAGAAGTCGTCGACGATCTCATTGCTGGAGCCCACATCGCGTTCTACGCGCGTGTGACGCGCCGCGGAGGAGGCCCCCCGCTCTGTGCCAACCTGACACCCAAGGCTCGCAAGGGGAGGAACCCGACGATGGCAGGTTGGGGGCGCCGCAGCGAGTTGCCGTCTCCTGCGCCACCATTCGACTGGGAGTGGCCCGTTCGACCCTTCCGCCTCCGGGACTGGCGATTCGACATTCCGACTCCACAATTCACGGGTGTCGGAACCAGGTTGTCCCAGCTGCGGCGTTCCGGGCCGCCTCATCCATCCCGCGACGTTGCGGGGGGTCTTGACCGACCGCGCCTGGTCCTGCTCGGACGCCTCCCAGTCGTTTCGCTTCTGTGCCACCGCCGACTGCTCTGTCGTGTACTATGGTCGTGGCATCCGGTTGGGCAGCGAAGACGTTCGCGTCGCTGTCTTCCAGAAGTCGTCCGATCCGGCTCGGCTCGTCTGCTACTGCTTTGGGCACACCGTTGGAGACGTGGAAGCCGACGCCCGCCGCCACGGCAAATCCACGATTGCTGACGACATCACGGCGAAGTGCCGGGCGGCGCTTGGTCGGTGCGAACAGGCGAACCCTCAGGGAACGTGCTGCCTGGGTAACGTTCGTGGCGTGGCGGACGCGGCGCTCGGGGAGACCAGAACGGACCAGGACGCGGTTGGCGGTGGCCACTGCAAGTGCGGGGAGTAGTACTTTGCTGGACTCGATCCGTGCCCCCCCGCTGAACGGCGTGGTCGTCGGTCAAGATGCCCCTGGTCGCCTTCTCAGTCGGAGGCGCGGTGGCGAAGCGGTGAGGCCGAGCCCGCGGAGCAGGTGGGCGTCTTCGAGGTCGAGTTCGATGCGCGGGCACTGAGTCTGCGCGCGGTACCACGTCCGCGTTGCCTCGGGCTCCAGGGTGCGGTCGGAGGACTCCTGTGCAGATCCGGATTCGGGGCAGTTTCCGAGTTGAGCGACGAGTCGCTCGGCGTCGGGGATGGTCTTCGTCGTCAGCTCACGGTGTGCCAGGAGGCGGCGGGATGCGTCGCCCGGGTGCCCCCCTCGAGTGCGCGAATGCGAGCGAGGAACGAGCTCGCGCTGACGCTCGAACCCGCGGGTTTGGCTCAGCCGCCAACGACTGTGCGAGCGATCTCTGCGCGGTGTGGCTCGAGTGCGGGGCGCACACCAGCGGTTCTTCCGGCATCGACCGAGGACACCTTTGCCAGTTCCTCGTGTTAGCATGCCTCGTACAAGTCGCCGATACTGGGCGCACGCAGTAGCGCCCAGCCGTCGTCGATGGTCGGTGCGAGTGAAACCGCGCCGCTGAGGGGCGGCGGGCGCCTGCCGGTCATGTGTCCAGAACAACGGACGAGTGATGCGTGGGGCCAGCTCGTTGAACGACAGAGCGATGGCGAGTGTGTTTGCCGTTTCTTTCGCGTTGCAGCGGGCCTTCCTGTTGTGACTGGTTGTTACTCCGTCATTCGTGAGAACCGCGCCATCGTGCAGGGGGGCTCTCGCCTCCGTGCTCTTCGGGCATCGAGGTGGCGTAGTCTGGCAATGCCGGTGGTCGCCAGCGGTTCGCCACGACCTGGCGCAGCAAGGTGCCGCCAGGGTGCCCTCTCACCCAGTTGGCCCATGCGTTGCAGCGCGACGAGCGATGGCCGTTGCTCGTCGCGTCATTCCGGGCGCTGCGTATCTCGTGACCCGGCGCACCTACCAGCGCACCTATCGACTGCGCCCGCACCCCGTTTCCAACGCGATTGCGGAGTACTGCGCGGCCTGGGCAGCCGAAAAATGTGGAATCGTCATTCATGCCTTCGTGGTGATGAGCAATCATCATCACCTGGTCGTGTCCGACCCACGAGGCGTGTTGCCCGACTTTCTCAGGGAGCTGCATCGCACCTTCGCCAAGGCACTGAATGCTTCTCAGGGGCAGTGGGAGAACCTCTGGGCCGCGGAACCGGCCAGTGCGGTGCGGCTTCCCACCCTCGGGGACATCGTGGACAAGATCGCCTACTGCGCGGCAAACCCCGTTGCTGCTGCGCTGGTCAACGCCCCGGACAAGTGGCCCGGCGTGAATCTCTGGCTACCGGGGACGCATCGAGCCGTCCGCAGGCCCGCCGTCTACTTCGACCCCTCGGGAACGATGCCCGAGCTTGTCGAACTGCGCTGCGAGCCGCCCGCCGAGATGCGCGACCAGCGCCCCGAGTGGCGTGCCCAGGTCCGCGCCGCAGTCCAGTCTGCCGTCACCCAAGCGCGCGCCTCGGTGGCCAGTCAGGGGCTCGTCTTTCTTGGCGCTGACGCCATGAGAAAGAAATCGTTCCTCCATCGTGCGAGGAGCTACGAATCGCGGCGACAGATCAATCCCGTGCTCGCAGCTCGCGACGTCGCGGTGCGCAAGGCGTGCCTTCGGGTCGAGAAGGAGTTTCGCATCGCCTACCGCGAGGCACTGAGGGCATGGACCGCAGGCGATCGCTCGGCGGTGTTCCCCGTGGGCACCTGGTGGCTCCGGGTACACCATCGCGCGCGGGCGCGAGCCGCACCCGTGTGACGCTGGAGTAGCAGCGCGATCCCAAGCACCGAGGGCTGCGGGAAGAGGGAGCAGTGCGTCCATGTCGGCGCGCGCCTGCTCGGGGGGCGAAGTGTGACCGTTGGGCGCCTGCCCGCGAGTCCCCCGGGCGGCGATCTCGCCGCGCCCACCGTACCTCGCGCATCGCCACTGTCCTTCCGCCCCGCCACAAGTTCGGACTCAGTCCGGCTAACCCGGTTGCGGTCCACTGCGGTCCGTCCGGTGGTCCATCCGTGTCTCACTGCGAGAGGTGGGGGCGCAATCGAGAGGGGCGGTCTTAGCATCGGGAGGCGCCGGCCGTTCATCGTCTCGATGGGAAGCAGGTTGCGACCGAGGGCTGCGGCGGTCGCCGGGAGGGCGGTTGTCGCGGCAATGCTGGTGGCCGCCAGCGCCTATGGCAGCCCGCGCGTGGTCGGGGGACACATCTCCCAGCACCCGGGATACCAGCAGGCTGGCGAGAGCGGCGCGGTTCTGGAGGTGAGCCCCGGGCTCGTGGTGCGTCTGGAAGCGGGTGCTCAGGTAACACCCTTGCCTGTTCAGCACATGCGGCTGCCCGAGACAGGATCGACTCGGGTCTTTCCCTTCCTGCTGCGCCAGGGTCGCGTGGACGTTCAGGTCGAGCCCAGCGCTGGTCGTCCCGCAGCGGTGCTAATGAGCACCCAGCGGCGGGTGATGGGTATTGCCGCGAGCGGGACTGCCACCTTCGTCGCCACAACCGAGGGTCTCTTGGTGGCGAATGTCGGCGGTTCGGTGCTGGGATTGCAGAAGTCGGGGTGGGAGGTCGTGCCCCAGTTCGAGCGGCGACTCTACGCGAATCTCAATCGCCCCCCAGAGCGATCCCCCTTGCCGCTCGCTCCGACCTGGTCTCGTCGGCAACTCATCCTGGCCGCTCCGGGTGATACGATCGAAGCTCCGTTGGTTGCGTGGTCTCCGGTCAGCGGCGCCGCCCGATATGAGCTGGAGTTGGCCGTAGAGGCGAGCGATGTTCGCCGGATCGAAACGAGCGACCCTCGCATCCCGGCGGCGGTGGTCTTGCCTCGCGGCCGCCACTCTTGGCGGTGCCGAGCGCTCGACATGGCGGGTGTTCCTGGGCGCTGGTCGGAACCGCTGGTGACGCGCATCGTCGGGTTACAGGTGCCGCCTGGGGCCGTGGTTCATCCCGGCGGAACCGTGGCGTTGGGACCAGGTCAGAAGGTCTCGTTCGAAGACGCGGACGACCTGATTGTCTGGAACGATGCGACCCACCACACGGTTCCGGCGACATCGCTCATCGGGCTGGGCCCAGGCGACCGCACCTTGCTCGCATTGCGCGCACCCGGGTCACTCGACTTCGCGCTGGTCAAGCTTGTCCGCCGGCAGGTGCGCGCGACCGTTCGTGCTGGGCCCAAGTATGCGTTTTGGCCGCACGACACCATCGAGCTCAAGTATCGAGTCGAGGACCGCGAGGGGAACGCGGTGGGCGATGTCGAGCCCGAGGCGCGGGTCACGCTCGACGCGCGTCCCCTCGAAGTCGAGTGGAGGCGCTCCGGCCGTTGGATGGTCGCTACGGTACCCCCCCGGTCGGGGTGCGGGCGCTGCGTCGTTCGCGTCGAGGTGGTGGACCAGAACGGCGTTCATCTTGGTCGCGACTCGGTCGAGATCGTCGAGATCCCCGCCCGACCGCGGGCGGCTGGCAGGTAGCGACCGGAGCTCACTTTGGTTTCGCGCTCTTGGTGGCTCTTGGGACTTTGGCGGTCTTCGTTGGCGTTCGTACTGCCTTGCCGGTCGTGGTCTTGGTGGACTGGCGCGTCTTGGTCGGTCGGGCCTGGGAAGCGTCCACCACGGTGAGGGCCATGAGGCGGATCGCGTCGACGATCGTGTCGGCGCCGAGTATTTGGCGGGCCTCGTCGAGGAGCTCGAGATCGTCGGGGGACAGTTTCACGGGGCGGGACGCGGTTGCTCTTGGCATGCTTCTTCTCAGCATCCGATGGTGGTCCGGTCAAGTTGGATGGGCCCGGATCCAACGCGCAGCCGCCGGGCGCGTGGTGCTGAGCTACCGTGGACGGGCTCCGTCTTGCAGAGAAGGCGCGGACTCGGGGCGCGAGCCAGTCCCACGCGAAGCGGAACGCGACCGGGCAAGCCGACGGACCGCGGCGGTGAGCGCGAGCACGAAGGCGGGTGGTACGCCGAAGAGCAGTATGCCCCGCGTGAGCAGCAGGCCCAGCGCGGCCGCCACGGCCACCTCCGAACCCGGTGCCTGGCCGCCCGTGACCAGCGCTCCGATGGGGTCATGTTGGACCACAGTCAGCGCCAGTGCCCGGTGTGTGGCGACCAGACCTGCGACGAGCCCGAAGAGGACCACGAAGGGGACCAGGTGGCGCATCTTCATGGGGCCTCGCCTGCGCTCGGCGGGCGCTCTGCGGTGAGCATGGCTAGGAGCAAGGCGTTGCCAAGCACACCCCCGAGCGCAAACCGGGAGCCTTCCCGATCGCTCACGGGTACCGATAGGAGAGCGCCGGTTCGATAGATTCCGATGTAGCGCTCGCGGTCTCCGTGCGCGCGTGCCGCCCCGAGCCCGAAACCGCTGGCTCCAGCGCTCATTCCGAGGAGAATGGGGCCCGCGTTGAGATCCCCGGCGCCCCCCTTCCCCGGCAGGTATTCGCGGACACCCCCGAACCCGAGCCACGATTGGTACCCGGTGTCCCGCAGAGCGTTCCACAATCGCTGCGACAGACGACGATCGGCGAAGCCGAGGAAGTACGCCGCCACGGCTGTGCCCGAGCCGCGTGGGGCATCAACTGCCGTGCAGCTTCCCGTCCGGATGCGCTGGACCAGGTATCCTCCTTCTCCGATCGCGCACTCGGCGAACCGCCGGGCCCAAGGCTCCAGCACGACGCTCCAGTCGCGCCCCGTGGCGGTTCCGTGCAGCCCGATCGATCCCGCCACGGCGGCGACATCCGGGGGCCAGGTTTCTCCCGGGTAGGTCTCGACGAGGCCGGTCGGCGAGCGGGCGAGGTGGTCCGCCAGCTCGCTCGTCAAGCGGTCGTGAAGGGCGGCGTGCGGCGTTTCCGGGTCGAGGCGCCGCAGCATCCCGAGCCCCAAATTCACGTAGCCCATGTAGGCGTGCCCCCCGCTTCCCAGTCCGCGCGTTCCGTGTCGCCCGTACATCTGGGCGGCGTACGGGTGGGTGCGAGGGTCGATGAGGCGCTCGACGGCGCGTTCGATGGTCGGTAGGTACTCGGTCTTCCTCTCGGGATGCTCGAGCACGAATTGACCGAGTCCGAGGGCGGTCATTTGGTAGACGGCGATCGCGGATTGCCCGTCGAAGCGAGCGAAGCCGGAATGGTAGACCTGGCGGCTCGCGATTGCGTCAACGTCTGCCGCCACGGCGCGGGCGAACCGTTCCTGGTCCGCGAGCTCCCCACGATAGAGCGCACCGGCTCGGTGTCCGCAGACCGTCCACGGTACGCCCCACAGGCTCCCCGCGGCCGCGAGCCAGCCCAGCCAACCGATCCATCGTCCTCCGCGGTGTCCCACCTGGCGAGATTGCCAGGCGCGCGGGGAGTAGGCGTGGAGGGGTCGCGGATATTTGGTACGAAGGCGTGAAGTGCATCCGCGTCCGGACGGGCTCGCGAAGGTCGGAACTTCTACCGTGCGGCGGCGCCGGCTGTCGCTCCGGCGATCAGCCCGGTCACGATTTCGGGGAATGCCCAGCCCGGTGGCGAGTCGCTGCGCACGAGTAGGCCAAACCCGTCGGCGCCCTGGGCGATGGCCCCGTTGTCCCACCAGATTGGGCACATGCCCCGTTCAGTGACGAGCTGGGCGTAGGTCTCGGCGTGGCGGGCCCGATCGGCGGTGTTGTTCTGATGGACGCTGCCCCACTCTCCGATCACGACCGCGCGGCCGGTGGCCGGGAGCAGGTTGTAGATCCGGTCGAGCTCCGCTTCCATCTCCGCCCGGTCGGTACCGTCGCCCCAGCTCGTGTCCCCGTTCCCAAAGCTGAATGCGTTCGGGTAGTAGGTGTGGAGGGAGACGATGATCTTCGGATCGCTGTTCGGGATCTGGAGGTCGTTGATGGTCGTGTCCGACGGGTTCGCGGCGTGCGTCGGGATCATGATGTGGCGGATAGCGTTGTTGCCGCCAGTGGCGCGGATCGCGTTGACTGCCGCGAGATTGTAGCTGTTCAGAACTGCGCGCGCCTCCGGGGTCCCTCCGATCCATTCCGTGTCGTCCCGGGTGCGGGGCTCGTTCAGTGTCTCGAAGACGAGGTGATCACCGTAGTCTCGGAAACGGGTGGCGATCTGGGTCCACAGCACGCCCAGCTGGTTCGCCACCTCATCGTGGTTGGCGGAAGGCATCACCGATACCCACTCATCGTGATGGGTGTTGATGATGGCGTACATCCCGGTGGACAAGACATAGTTCGCGACCTCTTCGACGCGGGCCATCCACTCGGCGTCCACGGGGTAGTCCGGAGGACCTCCGATGTGGTGTCCCCAGGTAACCGGGATCCGAACGGTGCCGAAGCCGGCGGCATGCACCGCGCTGATCATCGCCTGAGTCGTGAGGGGGTTACCCCAGGCGGTCTCGCCTGGGTCCGCATCGAGCGTGTTGCCGAGATTCCAGCCGATGAGCATCTCCTCGACGATCTGGGTCGAAGGGATGTCGCGCATGTTCGTCGGCCCCCCGCCGCCCGTCGCATCCGAGCCGCCCGAGGAGGAGCCGCCCGTGTTGGAGCCGCCGGTGGTGGCGCCACCCGTGCTGGAACCGCCGGTGTTGGCGCCACCCGTGCTGGAACCGCCGGTGGTGGAACCGCCCGTGTTGGCGCCACCCGTGCTGGAGCCGCCGGTGGTGGAACCGCCGGTGGAGCCGCCCGTGTTGGAGCCACCGCTGGAACTGCCTCCTGTCCCTCCAGCCGCTGCAGCTCCACCCAATGCGCCGTTGCCAGCCTGGGTCTCGAAGGGCGACTCACTGCCGGACGAGCACCCGGTAGTGGCGGCAATGGTCAGCAGGACCAAGGAAAGCTGAAGGCGAGCACGTGTCGTTGGGCAATACATGGGATCGTGGAACAGGTCACCGAGCGGGTCAAATAAGGCTCACCGGCGTACGTTCCAGGCGAGTGACCTGGTCGCCGCGCGCCACAATGACTCATGATAGTCGACGGCCCCAGCGGAGCAACGAGTCACGCCTGTCAGTACCCGGTTCCTGCTGGATCGTCCATTGGGTGGAATTGGCGCGGGGGGGGAGGGGGAGAGACCTCCGTCGAAGTTGAGGAGAAGACCCTGGGGGCAGTGCCCGCAGGGTGCATCGGAGGCGGTCGCATTGCCGGTGGCGGTGGCTTGGGCGCGGAGGTCGAAGCGGAAGCCGAGGCCGAAACCGTTGGCGGGGCAAGCGGTATGTCTGCCGAGGGAACGGTGGAGGCGCTCGGCTCTTCGAATGGCGGACAGGCGGAGCCCGCAGGGGCGACGGCTTCGTCGTGGGATGCTTCTGCTTTGGTCTCTGCGTCCCGTTCCGGGCAGCCGGTTGTGCCCAAGGCGGATGCGACGATCAAGGCGGGGTATGCCAGTCGCCGCGCGATTCCGCGCGGTCGCGGCGGACGGTCGTTGAGGCGATGTGACATGGGCACCCATCATACGCCTGGGATCGAACAAAGATCCCATCAGCCTCATGAGCGAGCAGGCATCCAGAGCGCATCAGTGGCCTTCCTGCGTGACGTCGGGCCGTCGAGCCGCTGTCCGGCGCGAACTCGTCCTGTGCCACCTCGGCGCTTGCTCGCGAGGAGCGTCGATGGTGCCTGTCGGGCGAGGTGTGTGAAGGTGGACCATCCGCTCCGGTGAGACTGTGATGGCTCGGGTACTCGACATTCGGCTCGTTGGCGACTGTGGGTCTCGCGTGTTCGCACTAGAAAATCCGGGTTTCTGGGAGCGGATGCAGGCCAAGGCGGTCGGCGGACGCCCAGCGATCGCATCGACCAGGAGACGCCATGTCCAAGTACCAGTATCTCTGCCTCCAGCGCCCTCTCCCGACTGACGGCTCCCAGCCAGCTCGCCCCCGGATGCAAGAGATGGCAGCGCAGTTCACCGCCTGGATGGAGAAGTATCGGGAGCAGCTGGTCGACCTGGGAGGCAAGCTGGGTGAAGGGCGACTCGTGTCCGTCGATGATCCCCGAGACGACTCCGTCGTCGACGTGAGCGAACTCGTGGGCGGCTACATGATCGTCGCCGCTCTCAGCCTGGACGAAGCCGTCTCGATTGCGAGCGAGTGTCCGGGACTCGTGCGTTCCGGCTCGGGAGTGGAGGTCATCCAGATCCTCAAGCCCTAGCCGCGGCCAAGGGAAGTCCTGCTCCAAAGGCGCAGCGAGCCTGAGGCGCTCCCCCGATGGTCGTGTCCCTCCCGAATCCCCGAGAAATCCGGACAAGGGTTCTAGCGTACCGTCGCAGTTGATAGATTCCAGCGTTGTTCAAGCCGTTGAGGAGAGGAACGTGGACGACGTCTATCCCCCCGGACCCCCAGCGGTCCCCCAGGACCTGACCCGACCGACAGTAGCGTACCGGCGCCACGCCTGGATCGCCCTGGGCGGACTCGTGGCCTTCGTGCTGCTCTACTTCGCGCTGAGTGGGTGGCTGGCTCGCAACGCCTGGCGCAACCTGTACGGGGTTTTCACTGGCAGTGCTGAAGGGGAACTGCCCCTCGCGCTGGGGGCCGGGGT
Source organism: Polyangiaceae bacterium (assembly GCA_050304295.1). GTDB lineage: Bacteria > Myxococcota_A > Polyangia > Polyangiales > Polyangiaceae > JAFGBI01. The sequence continues at coordinate 123,401 of JBNLDK010000239.1, read as the reverse complement.
GGCGTCTCTCGTACTCGCGCTGTTCCTGGTCAAGGGACTGTTTGCCATCCGTCGCGGCGAACTGCCGAAGAGCATCGAGGTAACGGAGGCGGATCAACCGCGGTTGTTCGCCTTCCTGCGACGACTCGCTGACGAGACGGGGGCTCCGCATCCGCATCGGGTCTTCCTGTCTGCCGGGGTGAATGCATGCGTCTTCTATGATCTGTCGCTGCTGAACTTGGTGCTGCCGACGAGGAAGAATCTCGACGTTGGTCTTGGCCTGGTCAACGTGCTCACGATGAGCGAGCTGAAAGCGGTGCTCGCTCACGAGTTCGGGCATTTCGCCCAAAGGAGCATGTACGTCGGGCGCTGGGTGTACATCGCCCGGCAGGTCGTGGGCCATCTGGTGGCGACGCGCGACTGGTTCGACCGTGCACTGCAGTTTCTGTCAGGGATCGATCTGCGGGTGGCGTGGATCGGGTGGTTGCTGCGGCTCTTCACGTGGTCCGTGCGGTCGCTACTCGACACCGCCTTCAGCCTGACCCTGCTGGCCGAGCGGGCGCTCTCGCGTGAGATGGAGTTTCAGGCGGACATCGTCGCTGTTTCCGTTACTGGGAGCGACGCGCTGGTTCACGCGCTGCACCGTCTGGAGGCCGCCGATACCGCGTTCGACGAGGCCCTCAACGTGACGCTCAAGCTGGCCAACCGAGGTCGGCGCCCCGGTGATCTGTACGCGCTGCAGACCGCCGTCACTGACGAGTTGCGGCGCATCCTGGGCGATGCCGATTTTGGCCGGGTGCCGCCGCTTCCCTCGACCGAGCGCGAAGCGCACCGCATCTTCGAGGAAGCGCTCGCCGTCCCTCCGCGAATGTGGTCCACCCATCCGGGCAACCGCCAGCGAGAGGACAACGCCAAGAGCCGCTACACGCCGGCTCCGCTCGACGACCGCAGCGCCTGGTGCCTGTTCACGGATGCGGTCGCCACCCGTCGCGAGGCGACGACAATGGTCGTGAGTCAGCTGGAGACGGAACGGGAGCTCGAGGTTGCCAGCGACGAAGAAGCGCGGGACGCGCTGGGCGAGTACTTCAAGAGTGTCAGCCTAGAGGAGCGCTACCGCGGCTGCTACCTCGGTCGCTCCCCCGCCATCGGCTGTCGGCGACCCGACGACATGTACGACGAGTTCCCGGAGTCCGGAGGTCTTCGCGAGGCCTTGGCGAGGCTCTATCCTCCTTCATTGGCCGAGTTGCTCGAGACGGTGCGCAAACTGGAGCAGGAGCACGCCAGTCTCGAGGCGCTCCGCGATGGCATCCTCTCCGCACCGGGCGGTGTCATTCGACATCGTGGCCAGAGTCTGAAACGGCGGCAGTTGCCGCGGGCGATCGCGGAGGTGGACGCCGAGCGGCGCCGCGCCCGCGCCGAGATCTGGCGGCACGACCGGCAAGTGCGCACGGCACATCTGGCTGCCGCGGAACAACTGGGGGACGGCTGGCCCGAGTACCTGCGCGGCCTCGGACGGGTGCTCCACTACGTGACCCACACCGTCGCTGACCTGGGCGATGCGCGGGGTGCACTTGCCAACGTCTTCGCCATTGTCATTGCGGATGGCGCCGTTTCCAAGGCGGAGCGTACGCGGCTCGTGGCGGCTGCGACGGATCTCTTCCTCGTGCTGCAGCGGATCCACGAGCAGAAGGGTCAATTGCGGCTTCCTGAACTGGCGACCGCCGCGCTGGAGGTGCCAAGCTGGGGCGAGGCCCTCGAAGACCTTGGACTCGCGCTCCCGTCCCCCGAGAACATCGGGGATTGGCTGCAGGTGGTCGACAGCTGGGCGGATGCCTACCTCGGGTCGCTCGCAGTGGCTCGCGGACGGACGCTGGAGGCGCTCCTCCAGGCGGAGGACCGCGTTGCGGAAGCGTTCCTGGCCGGTGAGGGGCTCGGCCCCGCGCCGACGGCGCCAGTGGCTCCCGAGAGCTACGCCACCCAGGTGCCGGGAGAGGAACGCGAGCGACAGCGACAGCTCGGTCTCTGGGACCGCTTCATGACTGCGGATGGATTTTTCCCGGCTGCGCTGCGGCTGGCGGTGGCGGTGGTCATTCTCGGCTCGGTGCTCGGATTTGGTGCGCGTGTCGGCTCGGCGCACGTCATCGTTTACAACGGGCTCGACGCCCCGGTTCAGGTGACGATCGGTGAGCGGGTGGTCGAGCTGTGGAGCGACCAGCACGCGGACGTCCCCCTGGACGCCCGCAGGTCCATTCCCGTCGTTGCGCGGGCGGCGTCGGGGACCGTCATCGAGTCCTTCACGGCCAGCGCCGACGAGGGCATGGGGACCTATGTCTACAACGTCGCTGCTGCGAGTCCGCTGGTGCACTGGACCGCCTCGTACGGCAGTGCTGCCGAGCGCCCGCCTCGCGCTCTCGGGGCTGTGCGCTGGCAGAAGATCCGCGCCGACTACTACTTTGCGGACCCCCCCGAGAACCTCTCCACGCGCAGCGGTGGCACGACCCGTTCGGTGCTGACCGGATTCGCCGGCAAGCCGCCGGACGTGCAACTGACCGCGCTCCCCGATGGGGCGCCCAGCGAGAGTCTGGTTGCGGTCCACGCGCGCTGGGCGACACTGGATTCGCCCTGGGCGAGTCAGTGGCTGGGATTGGCGCAGGACTTGCCGGAGTTCTCGTCCCTGCTCGAGGAGCGCCTGAGTGAGCAACCGCTGTCGGTGGCGCTGCTGCGGCTCGAGCTGGATGCGGCTGGCGAGACGCGTCGAGAGACCGTCTGCAGTCGCCACCGGCAGGTGCTGGCGGCTCACCCGAACAGCGCCGACCTCCAGTACGTCGTCACCCGCTGCGAACCGGACGAGGCTCAGCGCGACGGGGCCTTCATCACGGGGTTTCAGGACCATCCCGACAACGGCTGGTTCGCCTATGCGGCGGGTGCCTCGCAGGCGAGTCGTGGTCAGTATGTCGAGGCGTTGGCCGCGCTCCAGGTGGCGCGCCGGCATCGCCCTGCCCGGCAAGCCGACGCGGCGCTGCTCTTCGCACGCCTGGCGAGGTTGGAGCCAGAGGGGGCCGACACGCCACCCTGGCAAGAGCTGCGCTCGCAGTCCCGGCAGCTCGATGTGCTCTTGTCCCTGGAGCGAGGAGATGGCGTCGAGGGGCCGGCGCTCGCCTACCACCACCTTGGCGCGGGACGATTGGACGCGGCGTTGCACGCGGTGGCGACGAGCCCGCTCGAACCTCGCGTGCTGCGCCTCGTGGCAGCGTCCGATGGAGCCGACGCGGCCACCGTGGCGCGTGCGTTCGAGCTGCCGCCGGATGCTGGGATCGATCCAGTCACGGTGTGGGCGGCCTTGGGGCTAGCGGCCCGGGAGCATCGCGACCTCGACGCCTGGCTCGCTCGGGCGCGGGAGATCGCGGGGCCCTACGCTGCGGCGCTGCTCGAGCCCCTACGCGCGACCGCCGCGCCGGGGGCTCCGGTTGCAGCTGCCGCGACGTCCCCCCCTGACGGGGCGCCGTCCGCCGCCGCGGTCGAGTCGCTGCCGATGCTGTTGCCCGTCGAGCTTCAGGCTCAGTACTGTGTGCTTGGCCTGGTCCGCAAAGATCCGCGGACCCCGGCGGTTTGTCGCTCACTGGTCCGCGGGGTCCTCTTCGCGAACGAGCGCCCCTACTTTCGCGAGTGACACCAGTCGAGTGGCGCGTGCACGGGCGGCGAGAGCTACTTGAGCGCGAGGCGGAATGCGTCGGCGAGTTGGTCGAGCTCGATCGGTTTGCGCAGCAGCTTGGTGACGCCGAGTTCGGAGGCAACCCGCTCGTCGAGTGACTGGCTGTAGCCGGTCATCATCAGCACCGGCATGTCGGATCGCACCTGACGGATTGCCGCCACCAGTTCAGTGCCGGGCATCTGCGGCATCGACTGATCGGAGAGCACGAGGTCGAAGCTGCCGGGATTGGCACGAAACGCCTCAAGCGCCGGGCCCGGGAGCTCGAACGTCACCGGTACGTATCCGAGGCGCGCGATGGCGCGCTGCAGTGCAGCGCGGACGGAGCTCTCGTCTTCCACGAGCAGGACACGCTCCCCCGCCCCACGTGGGGGCGGTCGCGACGAGGTTGCGGTGGTGCGACTGGCGCCACGATAAGTCGGGAGGTAGACGTCGAAGCGAGTGCCGCGCGAGGGCTCGCTGGTCACGGTGACCCGACCGCCCATCGCGGTGGCCACCCCGTGCACGATCGCCAGCCCCAGTCCGGTGCCATCGCGGTCGCCGCGAGTGGTGAAGAAGGGCTCGAAGATCCGCTCGTGGTCCGTTGCGGGGATGCCGCAGCCGGTATCCGAGACGGTCAGCTTGGCGTGACGACCGGGACTCGGCAGCGGGGGCGTGCCGGTCGACCCGAGACTGTCCACCTCGGTCAGGACGACGCGGATGACGCCAGGCTTGTTGCCGATTGCCTGCGACGCATTGGTGACCAGGTTGACGAGCAACTGATGCAGCTGTGTGGGATCGCCCAACACCGCGCAGGAATCGACCTCGATGGCCGACTCGAGCGCGATGGTCGTGGGGGTGGTGGCGCGCAGTAGGCGCATCGCGTCGCCCACGAGTCGAGGTAGCGAGACTTCCTTGCGTTGGCTGTCGGCGCGGCGGCTGAAGGCCAAGATCTGGGCGACCAGCTCCCGTGCGCGCATCGTTGCCGAGACGACCTCCGACAGGGACTCTTGTGCAGGGTGTTCGTTGTCGATGTCCTCCCGCGCGAGGCTCGTGAACGTCAAGATGGCGGCCAGGATGTTGTTGAAGTCGTGGGCAATGCCCCCGGCGAGGGTGCCAAGGGCCTCCATCTTCTGCGTGTGGCGGAGCAGGTCCTCGTGGCGCTGGCGCTCGCGGTCAGCGTTCTTGCGCGAGGTGATGTCGCGCATCGCCGCGACCAACTCCCGTGGCTGACCGGATTCGTCGGTGGACGCGACGCTGAAGGTGCACCAGTAGCAGCGCGTGCCTTCCGGAGTTGCGACGGTCAGTTCCTGGTCCCGGACCTCGTCCTCGGTGACCGCTTGGAGCGTGGCGCGCAGGGTTTCGCCGGCGGACGGGGAGGTGGAAACCATGTCGAACAGGCAGCTCCCGACGACGGCGCCAAGGCCCTCCTTGGCGTGCTCGTTGGTCCAGGTGATGGTCCCTTGGGGGTCGATCATGAGCAGCGCGTCCGCGATCGAATCGATCAATCCCTGGGCGCGGCGCTCGCTCCTTTCCAGGGCAGCCTCTGTCTGTCGGCGTCGGGTGGTGTCGTCGAAGACGGCGAAGAGTTCCCCATTGGGAAGTCGGCTGACGTAGACGTCGAACCAGAGTTCGACGACACCCGCGTGCATGCGGCGAGCGCAGTGATGCTGCGCCTGTCCGGTGCGCCATACCCGCTGGAGAACGTCGAAAAGACCGAGCGAGCGAACCTCGGGGAAGACCTCGAGGAGCGAGCAACCCTGCAGACTGTCGAGACCGCGACCGGCCATCGCGATGCTGGCCGGGTTGGCATCGAGGATCTGAAAGTCGGTGCCTTCCCCGATCGCGCGATAGATCACCACCCCACTGCTCAGGTTGGCGAAGAGCTCGCGAAAACGATTTTCGCTTTCGCGCAGCGCCGCCTCCTGGCGGTGCTGCTCCGTGACATCCAGCGCCACGCCGACGTGCTGGGACGATTGACCTTCGGCGTCGCGAAGCACCTTGCTGCGACCACGAATGACCCGCTCCTCGCCGTTGTCGTAGCGACGGATCCGGTACACCATGTCGTGCTCACCCGATTCCTGAGCCGCTTCGAGGGATTTGAGCATCTGCTCCCGGTCGCCCTCGGCAATGTGGTCGAGCCAGTCGACGCCAGGGACACCCGTCGCGGGATCTCGTCCGTAGATCGAGTAGAGCTCCTTCGACCACCAGGCGCTGTCCGGTCCGCCCTGGGGGTTCCAGGTCCAGGTTCCGAGGCCCGCAACATGCTGGGCTCCCTCGAGCAGGAGTTTCGTGTTTCGTAGCTGGTCGCGCGCGTCACGCTCCGCGGTGACGTCGCGCACCGTACCCGCTACGCGCACCGGCTTTCCCGTCGAGTCGTGCTCCGCGCGACCGGCAATGCGCAGCCACCGGTACGTCGGGTTGGCGCCTCGGAGCCGGACCTCGGCACTCCAGGGTTCAGCGCTGTTGATCACCCGCTCCCGCTGCTTCATCTCGGCATCGCGATCCTCCGGGTGCACCATCGAGAGGTAGCGCTCCATGGTGATGGGGAACTCTTGAGGTCGATAGCCACAGAGTCGGTAGAACGTGTCCGACCACCAGATCGTCTGGGTCACAAGATTGCTCTCCCAGATCCCGACCTCTGCGGCGTCGAGGGCGCGGAGGGCGCGGTTCGTTTCTCGGCGCTGCTCCTCGAGCAGGCGCTCGAGCTCGGCAATGCGCGTGGGCGCAGCCCTGTCCCTCGGCGACATTCGCCGATCATCGCTGGGATTGTTGGGAAATCCAAGGCTCGCCGAACACCCAGGCGAGGACGCTGAACGTTGCGGGCCTTGTCCGCCTCGTTTCTGCGGAGCACCAACCCTCTCCTGGTGTCGGTTGTCGCGAGGGTGGGGACATCGGGAACCTATCCCGCGCTGATCTCAGTCTGGGGCTGCGCCAGCGGCCGGTCGGGGTCCGGTTGCTCCAGAGGAGCATCGTCGCGGCACGGGACGCGCCCGTCAGTCTAATTCGGGATGGCCGACGCGGAGCGCAAAGACGACCTCTACGGCACACGGCTGCGTGCCCAAGCTACTCCGCTCCAGAATGCCGGTCACGCAGCTGACCACTGCCGGATCGGGAAAGGTCGTTTGGAACTCGGCGACCGAACTCGGCTGACCCGCGGTGTCGTAGCGCGCGAGCAGTGCCAGGCGTCCCCAGAGCTGTGAGTCCCGGGCCAGAGCGGGAGCGACGCAGGCGCCGATCTCGGCGGTGCTGGTCTGCCAGAGCTCCGCCGCTTGCAGGAGGGGCTCGCTGACTGCGGCGTCGGCGCAGGCGTCGTCCGAGATTGTGGCGTCCCGGGCAAGCGGTGCATCTCCGGGCCAGAATCGGATCCGTAGGTCCGCGTCGATGCGACTGGCCGGGAGGGGACCCCAGTGGATCTGGGTGAGCGCGTGGCGGAGGCACTGGGTCAGTGCCGCGGGGCCGCTCGCGTCGAGGGAACGCGTTGCTTGAACCTTCCCCGAGGCGAGGAGGGTGGCCCGGAGCTTGTCTTCGGTGGGTCCGTCGAGACCGGCCCGCCACGATGACTCGTAGCAGACTCGCAGCGGCCAGTATCCGCGCGCGCGGGCTCTCGCTTCGACCTGCTGCCGAATCGCGGCTGGTGGCTTGGTTGGGCCGAAAACGCCGGCCAGCGCGGCGTCGACGATCACGCGCGTACCAGGATGGTATCGCGGCTGGTGGATGGGGTGTTCCTCGCGGCTCGACCCGCCGAGGTTCCAGCGAGCGGCAGTCTCCGCCCTCTGCCCGAGCAGTACTGGCGTCGAACGCTCGAGCTCGTCTTCTCTGAACGTTGGCCCGGGCAGAGTGGGAGACTCGAGCACGTGGCTGCTTGGGAGTGAGGGAGGCGTCTCGGCAATCGGTGGGAGGGACGGCGGTGCGGCGAGGATTCGGGGCTCCGAGCTCCCTGCCAACGCGTCGACCAGCTCAGGAGCGATGGCGGGGGTGATCGCTGTCTTGCTTCCCCGGGTGCCGGTTGCGGATGGCGTCGGCTTCGCGAGCTGGTGGTCGATGGATTGGGGGGGGAGCGGGGGGGCTTCGCGCAGGGTGGCAGGCTTCAGACCGCACCCGAGCAGCGTTCCGCTCCCCACGATCATTCCAAGCAAGACGGTGGCCAGGCTCTCCGGTGAGGGCCGACGGGAGATTCGGTTGCGCGATCGGTGGCTCATCGATGACCCAAATAGAGCAGATGCCTGCTGGGGCTCAACAATCCGGAGACTGCGAGCCCGCCGTGGACGGTGTGGCGGACTTTCGTCAGTGGATCGCCCTCGTCACGACGGGGATGGGCTCCCAGCCTCCGACGTAACTGGGGTCCTCATCGGTGACGGTACCCGGTTGGGACCTCCGGGCGGTCGTCCTGTCGTCCAGGTCTGCGACCGGGTCGCGGCGGTGGACGCTTCTTGCGGATCTCGCAGCTCGAAGCGGCGAAACGTGCGGTGCTCGATCGCCAATTCAGAGATGGTCGCGGCACCGTTCATGACGAAGAATTCTCGATGGTGGGTTGGCGTTCCAGCTCCGGTGCTGCGGGATCTCCCGCCGAGATGGAGGAACCACGAGTCATGTGTCCTGAATCTTCCAAGCAGCTTCCCATCAGCGAAGCCCCGCCCACCCTCAGTCCGGGACCGGACTCCCTCGTGCCGGCAGCTGCTCCCCGACCCGAGCGGGTCCTGCTGGTCGACGACGACGAACTCGTGCGGCAGGGGATGGCGCGCACCCTGCGGCAGTTCGGGTTCGACGTTGTGCCCTGTCGGGACGCGGAGGAGGCGATCGTCGAGGCCTCGCAGTCGAAGTTCGATGCTCTCGTCACGGACCTCGTCCTGCCGGGCCTGGATGGTGTCGACCTGATCGAGCGGTTGCAGGCTCTGGGCCGGCAGATCCCCGTCGTCCTCGTCAGTGGCTACTCCGATGCGCAGCGACCGGTGGCCGGGCTGGCCGCAGGTGCTGCCTGCTTCATCACCAAGCCGGTGCCGCCTCAGCTGCTGGCCATGACTTTGGAACGTGCCATTCGGCGGGCGCAGAGTTGACGCCCCCGTGACCGGAGCGAGGAGCGCCGAGCGCGCACCAGAGGCGAGCGAGTCGAGGAACGCGGTCACTGTTGGGGCGAGGGTCATGGTGGACGAGGGCAAGCAGCTGGCGGGGACGGAGCACGGCGAAGAACCCCTCTCGATCCAGCTCGCGCGAGGACTGCACCTGTCCGGAACGGTGGAGTACACGGCGGCGGGAAGCCTGGTGCGGGTCACCATCGAGGGAGATTCGATGCTCTCCAACCGACTGCTCGAGCGACTCCGTCAAGCGACGCTGCGCGAGCCAAACTGCTGGGACGGGTTCCGGCCGGAGGTCGACCTGCTCGTCGGGGAGAACATCGACGACCTGGTGCTCTACTTCGTGGAGTCCCGCACTGACTGGGTCACCGAGCGGCTCAACGGGATCATCGAGGAGGACCCGATCGAGCGGACGATGCGGCTCTGGCGCGGTGGTGACGCGATCATGGCTGTCGCTCAGTACTGTGAGGACCATGGCGTATCCGTGGCGGTGGCTCTTCGCGATCTCGCCGCGCTTGCGGCGCGCCCCACGCCCCGTGGCTGAGTAGATCGACTTCGCCACTGTTCCCGTTGAATGCGGAACGTGTCTCGTCCATGATGCGGTGGTGGCAGCGGCCCAGACATCTGGCCGTGGGGCTCCCGAGGGAGCCGGACTGGCGTGGTGCGCCGTTCACGGAATCCGGAGGAGCACCTGGTGACAGGCCTCGGAGGTAGACGCGGAGCGGTGCTCGTCGGGCTCGTACTCGGGGTCGCGTGTCAGTCCGCACCGCTGGTGTCGCCTCCGGTGGTGGGGCAGGGGCCCCCAATCCAGTGGTGGGCGGCGACAGATGGGCCAGCTCCGTCCCCGTTCTACGTCGTCGTGGAAGGGAGGGACGGAGATGGGCGCGAACCCAGTTCGTTGCGCCTCTGCCCGGTGAGCGACGCTGTCTTCCTGTGTGATCCGGCTCTTCGTTTCGACGTCGGTGGGTTCACTGACCCGGGCACCACTGGGGTCACCCAGGTGACGGGCCGTTGGCCGCAACGCTTGTGGGGAACGCGACCGAGGGATTGTGGAGGTCGACCCGCTTGCGCCAGGGGTGATCACCTACTTGCCTGGCACCAGCAAGGCTGGTCGCCGGTGGGGCTGATCCCGTACGACCGGGCTGCTGGTGATCGCTACACCCTACAAGAGTGGCAGGGCCAGCCGCTGGCGTTGGTGACCGCGCAAGCGCAGCAGCGGGTCGTGGTCTTGGGGGAAGGCGCAGAGCTCCCCTCGAGTCTGTACGAGGATCGAGTTCTGGAGGGGATGCAGCCCGTTGGGCCCGGTCAGATGGTCGTGTGGGGAACGGTCGGGCACGATCAGTTTCTGGAGCGGTGGGTCGACGGGCAGCGGGTGGACCGGATCTCCGTGCCAGATGGGTCTTGGCGCTTTCGAGTGACGATCTGGCCTGATCTTGTCGCGTTGCACCGACGGGAGCGCCATGCGCTGGAGTTCGACGGAGAGCGATGGAGTGCGTTGGCGCTCCCCGAATGGGGACGTCGAGTGCTGGATCGGGCTCGCGATGGTTCAGATGAGTGGGTGGTGATGGCGAGCGATGAGGCGGAAGATCTCGGCCTCCCCGAGGACTCGCGACTCTTCCTGCGTGTCGGGACGGGCGAGTGGCACGAGGTGCCCATGCCCCCACCGCGCTTCGCTCCTCCCGGAAACGACGCGAAGCTGCTGCCCACCCACCTGTACGTGGTCGGTACCGCTGACGTATGGGTGCGGGCACACTACGCGGTAGGTTGTGTCGACCGCGGTGTGATCCTGCACAGCCAGAGCCCGACCACGCCTTGTTTTCTCGAACGCCACGCCCAGCTCTGCACGGACCAGCCGGTACCCCGTCCCCCGCGGGAATGCGGCGACACTGGCGAGTCCAGCGATCCTCCTTCGACTACGTCGCCAGGTGCCGGCTGATGGGCCCTGCTACTCGAAGGCGCGGCCCACGGAGGCCCGGGGTCAGTGGCCTCAGTCGAACATGAAGACCAGCGTGTGATCGCAGATCTGGAACATGTCGCCGTCGTTGATCAGGCGCCGCTCGATCCGCGAACCGTCGAGGAGGATTCCGTTGGTGGACCCCATGTCGACGATGTAGTGCCGGCCGTTGACGAACTCCACCATGGCGTGCTGCCGCGACACGTTGGGGTCCTTGATGGTCAGGTCGGTGGACTGCTTGCCGCGTCCAATCACGAAACGTGGCTTGCTGATGCTGACCTTGGTCCCCTCACACGCCACGGCAAGCGTGCCGAGCTTGTGTGTCGGTTCGGTGCTCAGCGGCGGCGGCACGGAGCTGCGCGGAGGTGGGCGACCAGGCGGAGCCGAAGCCCCAGGCAGCGGAGGCGGTCCCGGGGGACGAGGTCCGCTCGGAATTCGCGGGGGCGCACCGGGAGCTGGCGGTGGGCGCAACGTCACTGCATCAATGGGGGGCGGTGCGCCCGGCGCTCCCGGCGGCATGGATAGTGGTGGCGGTGGTGCGGGCGGTCCCGACGGCTTGCCGATGGGTGGCGGTCCAGCTCGCGGTGGCAGCGGCGGGGGAGGGGCGCTCACTCCGGGCGGCGGGGGAGGGGGGCTCACTCCGGGTGGCGGCCGGGGAGGGGCGCTCACTCCGGGTGGTGGCGGAGGAGGTGCAACACTCGTCCTCGGCAGGCCGGGCGGGGGCGGTAGACCTCCGCTCTTGCCTGGTAGTGGGGGGGGCGCTGGCCCCGGCGGCGGGGGCGGTGCGCTGGGCCGTTTCGGCGGCCCGGATGGGTCTGGCACGCTGCGAGGAAGCGGAGGTGCCGACGGACGGTCGGCCCCAGGGCGTGAGCCGGAGGACGCGGGTGGCGCGTCGGGCTTCCTCGAGGGTTGGGAAGCTGGTCCGCCACGTCCCAGCACGCCGCGCTGCCGCGCATACTGCTTCATCGCGTCGTTGATGAGGAAGTCGACGGAGCAATCGAGTTGATCCGACAGTTTCTCGAACGCGGACCACAGCGTGTCCCGGCATTCGAATTCGCGCTTCGTCTTGGAGAGGCTGCTCATCGATCGATGGTCGGGCTGGGTGGCCGACAGCTTCTGCCAATACCAGATATTGAGCTCGCTGCGCTGACTCTTTTGTGGCGTCTGCGTCCACTAACCCGCGACGTGTCCCGACCGCCGGTTCTGCCGGGTGCGGCTTGCGTCGTGGCGAGCGCCGGGTTGGCGCCCGATGAGCGGGGCCGGGCACCGGTGGGTTACTCGTTTTCTGCAGGCCTTCGCGGTCCCTCGTCCTTGTTCCCTGCCGGGCGCGCGGCGGCGGCACGACCACCTTCTCTGGGGTCCGCGTATGCCCATGCGCTGTCCGCGGTGGCGAGGATGACGTTGGCATCGCCGATCGGATACTTGGTTCCCAGCTCGTGTCCCATGGTCACCAGGGTCTTCAGCACGGGCTCAGGCGGCGGTCGCCGTCGCTCGTAGCGGAGCTGGTCGGGAACGAATCCGTGGTGGATCCGGGGCGCGTCGACCGCCTCGTCGAGCGTCATTCGATGGTCGACGACATTGATGAATACCTGGGCGATTGTGCTTGGGATAGTGTCGCCCCCCGGTGACCCCAGCACGAGCGCCACGCGACCGTCCCGCAGGACCAGCGTCGGGGCCATCGAACTGATCGTCCGGCGGCCCGGGACCGGGCGGTTGTCGCCAGCAGTGCCGAAGGAAGCGACCGCGTTGTTGAGCACGATCCCCGTGTCTGGGACGACGAGCCGGGTGCCAAATCCCGCCGATAGCGTTGTCGTGCAGCTGACGGCCATACCGGTTCCGTCCAGCACGGAGAAATGTGTCGTGTGTTCCAGTTCGCGGAGAGCGGTCTCGTACAGGGGATGCACGTCGCGGGAGGGGGTGGCGTGGGACCGATCGATGGGGAGTGTCCACACCGGCTGGGCCGGGTCGGTCCAGCGCGCGATCCGGCGCTGCAGCTCCTCGTGCGCGAGCGCGTCCGGGTCGACCACGCCGAACCGTCGTTCCGCCTGGGCTCGCCTCGAGGCCTCGGCGAGCAGGTGCAGCGCTTCGGGCGAGTCAGCGGGGAGCCGGTAGGCGCGCTGGCGCTCCAGTTCGAGGAGCACTTGCGCCAGTACCACGCCACCCGCCGATGGCGGGGGCATGATCTCCACCGTGAGCCCGCGATATTCGATGCTGAGGGGTTCGCGCATCACCGCCCGGTAGTGGCGCAGATCCTCGAGACTCATCGCTCCAGCGAGGCGGCGCACGATGGCTTGCGCGGTCTCCCCCTCGTAGAACCCTGCCCGCCCCCGCTCACTGATGCGCTGCAACGTGCGGGCGAGGTCGCGGCGGAACAGGCGCGTTCCCACGCGCCGCGGTTGTCCCTGGTCGCCAAAAATGGCTCGGGCGGCGGGGTCTTGGCGCAGGTGGCGCCAGCTCCAACCAATGGTCAGCCCCTCTCGCTGCCCGATCACGTGTCCAGTGCGAGCCAACTCAATGGCCGGTGCGAGTACCCGCTGTCGGTTCAGCTTGCCGAAGCGTTCGTGGGCGAGGAGCAGCCCCGCGACGCTGCCCGGCACACCGACCGCCGACGGCCCGCGTCCGTCAGCCTCGATCATTGCGTCGAAAGCCCCCTGCGTCAGCGCTGCCGGTGCAGTCTCGCGAAAGTCGATGGCCACCGTTGTTCCGCCCGGAGGATGGACCAGCATGAAACCACCACCCCCGATGTTGCCCGCACTCGGGTGCGTTACCGCCAGCGTGAAGGCGATCGCGACGGCGGCGTCCACTGCGTTGCCTCCTGCCTCCAGGATCTCGGTTCCGACATCGGTTGCGTGCGCTTCCACCGAGGTGACCAGTCCGTGGTCGCCGTTGACTGCGCGCTCACCTCCACCACGAAATGGGGGGGCACGATCCGCAGGGGGCAGATCGGCGGCAACGGCCGCCGATCCGCTCGTCTCGGTCTCGAGCATTGGGGTTGACGGTGCCGGAGCGGGTTCGACCCGCGGGGGCGCACGCGTGCAGGCGCAGTTTCCCAGCGCGATGGTCACGCCCAGACAGGTCCAGAACGAGCTCATGGCCTGCTCGCTGGACCTTGTGGATGCGGCACCCACGGCAGCCCGTCGCGCCCCAACGGCTGGACGCCGTGGGCGGGAGGGAAACCCGGGTGGAGATCCCTCGGCAGTGGTGAGTCGAGCATCGGTGTGGCGTCGAGCCCCCTGTCCGTCAGGGGCTGATCATGGGTATTCGAGGATGGCGTTGGCTGCCCATTTAGCCTGGTTTGCCCCACACCGGTAAGGCCCGCCGTGCCAACGCGACGCTCTGTGGCAGCAATTGCTACTCGGGCATGATGCGCGCGGAGTTGTCGTCGGCGGCAAGCTGGCGAGTCGGTACGGCGCGTTCAGTCGAGATCGTTGCTGTCCGTGGGGTGGGCCGCGACCAGCTCGATACCGCTGTCGGTTGCCGACCACCGAGCCAGATCGCCGGCAGGCGCGGCCACCACCGGCAGCCCGATGGCGCGCGCTTCTCGAACTACCGTGGGAGCGCCCTCGGCTCGCGAGGCGGTCACGAGAACGTCCGCAGCGGCCATGAACGCCAGCGCACGCTGGTGCGACTCGCGGCCGACGAAGCGCACGGATGGATGGCGCCGCGCCAGCGGGGCGCGCAGAGGGCCATCGCCAACCACCACGATCTGAGCGTCTGGAATCAGTGTGGCAGCCGCCAGTGCCGTTCCCAGTCGCTTGCCCTGCACCAGACGACCGACAACCAGCACGAGACGGGTCTCGGGAGCTAGACCCAGTTGCTGCCGCGCCATCGCGCGAGCAGGGACGTCTGGGAAATCGATCCGGGGGAGTTCGACTCGCGAAACGGTCGCCAGATCTGGGCCCACGACGGCACAGAGGTCCTTCAGCAGCTGCTCTGAGACAAACCGAAATTGGGCATTTTTCGCCCTCAGCTGGCCCACCACCAGCCGCGCCAGCGCAGGTACGCGCCGGAGCAGGTGGACGTCCGAGCCGTGGGCAACCACCTCCAGTGGAGCCCGGCTTGCCAGACCTACCGGCCATCCGCACGGCACCATCCAGTGGGCGATGACGCCATCGAGAGGCCCAGCCCGGCGCAGCCACGCGATTGCTGCCGCGCCAAATCGTCCCAGTCCAAGGAGGCGCTGGGGTCGCTGGCGCAGGCGTGGAATGGCACCCGGCCAACCGAACAACCCAAGGTCAGGGAGGCCAATGGTGCGAGGTCCGTGAGGCTCGCTCAGGGGCTGGCCCGGACCCAGGACGGTGACCTCCGCCCCACGGCGCACCAGCGCAGTGGCTTCCGCGCGAACGAAGTGTCCCGAAGGGTCGCCCGGATACTGTGGATATGAGGTGGTGATGAGCACCAGGCGCCTGGGGGCTGGTGGGGCTCGAGTCATCGGCGGTTTGGTGCGGGAAAAGGGTTGAAATGGTGACGGAGGCCTGTCATATACGCTGCCCCTTGCCGAATCCTAGCGAATCAGTCCAGTGTAAGCCCCTCGAGGTCTCCGTTGGCGAGAAGGGCATCGAGCGCGCCATCAAGCACCTCAAGCGCAAGATGGCAGCGGAAGGCATCCTCCGCGAGCTGAAGCGTCGACGTCACTACATGAAGCCCTCGGTCAAGCGTCGCAAGAAGATGAGCGAGGCTGCTCGCCGGCGACGCAAGCGTGCGCGCACCGACGCCATCTAGAGCCGACCGGTAGACCCGGCCCGAAGCTGCTGTCTCTGCACGTGTCGGCCAAGCCGAACGTCCGTGGATGGGTGGCTGCGTGGCTAGGAAACTGGACAGGCTCCCGCCACGAGCCAGCAGCGAGATTGTCCTCCAGGGAGGAACGAGTCCTCGCCGAGTGTTGCCACGACGGGAGCTATATCTTGGTCCGTTCTGGATCGAGATCAGGGCGTCGGCGATACGGTGGGGGACTGTTGGTCGCACTGGTGCTCGTTCACGCCCAGCGAGGCTCGAAAGGGGCCCGCGAAAGCGAACGTAGTCGAGACAAGTCGGGGGTGGGTCCCTGGGTAGCCCCAGCAAACTTGGCAGTTTTGGCTCCGAACTCTAGCTTCGGAGCATGGCCACACCCGTCGCGGAGACGGCGCCTCAACCCAGTCTCCGCCTCCCGTTCCGACTGCGGTCCGTGCTCCTGGTGGCGATCTTCGCGCTGGCGGGTTGGTGGGCCTACCCGCGCGCGAACGCCGCGGTATCCCTTCACGCGGCGGCCAATCAGTTTGCGGACTACGCGCTGTGCATGGTGGGACCAACGGGGCCGAACCTGTTGCGCGACGATCCGAAGGCGTTTCTCGCCTTGGCTCGGCGCCGGGTGGTTGGGGCTCAGCCCGACGAGCGCCCCTTCCAGAAATGTGCGGCCGCCGCCTACGAGTTGACCGAGTCCCGGGAGGTTGAACGCGCACACGGCGCCATGGCCTGGAGTTTCGCCGAATACGGCAGCCGACCCGACCAGCGACCACAAGGACCCGGTGGCAGCGTGACCGTCGAGCAGCTCCGCGTGACCACGGACCGTCTCGCGGATCTCGCCGACGCTGCCTGGCCCTTCTCGCGTGGGGGGTACACGCGGCTCATCAAGCGCTCGCCCAACGCTCCCGAGGCGGTCCACCCAGCCCCGATCCCTCGACCCACCCTGGGTCGTGGTCTCCCTGCCTGGAGGGCCCGCTACCGCGCAGTCGAGCAGACGAAGCTCGGCTGGACCGTCGCGTTCGGCAAGGGGGCGCTGCTCGAGGTGTTGACGAGCAACGACGGTGGGCTCACCTGGACGCACGTCGCCGGCGGACGCGATGAAGTGGCCGATTTTGGCGAACGCTGCCCCGCTGGCGACCGCGCCTACAGCTTCGGTCTCGACGAGGATGGAACGCACCACACGGTGATGTCGGTGGGACCGGACCGGGTCCCCACCGTCGCCGATCTGGCGAGCTCCGACCTCGTGGTCTTTGCTGCCGCGTGCGATCGCGAGGCGCTGGTGGTGGCGCTCAAGCCCGAGCAGGGGGACGAGGTGACGTTGCAGCTCTGCCCCTTCCGGGCATCCTGCGTGTCCATGGCGTTGCCCGAGTTGCGCGGTGTGTCGGCCCGGCCCCGCTACCCGCTCGACATCGCACGGCTCGACGGCACGACCGTCGTGGCGCTCAACATGGGCGACATCGTTCGGGTCGCATCGTCGCGCGACGACGGAGGGACGTGGTCGCCCTTCACCATCGCCTTCGACCGCCAGGCACACCCGGACTTTCAGGCGCACGTGCCCGTGCCGCGCCGGCTCCTCGCGCTCGGGAACAGGCTCTACCTCTACGGCGGCGGACCAAAGACGACGGAAACGTACCCGGTGCTAGTGTCGGACGACCACGGCGCGACTTGGCGCGAACCCCAGCTCTGATTGGGGTCTCTGCGGCGGCTATCGGGCCAGCGTGGCCAGGGAGCGGCGCACCCAGCTGGGATGATCGCGACCCGTGGTGACCGGATCGGTGTCGCCGGCCAGCAGTATCAGCGCTTGCACTTGCAGGTGGACGCGCTGAGCGCGTGCCGCGTCGCCGCCGTCGTGCAGCGCCACCTCGAGTCGCCGGTGCCAGGCGAGCGCGGCAGCCCAGTTGCGCCCCTTCACGTGCCAATGAGCGAGTAGGGCAAGATGCTCGACATCCTCCGCGCCGAGCGCGACCGCGGCTTCCAGATCGTGGATTGCCTCCGCGTCGCGCCCCATCCGGTGCCGCAGGCGGGCGCGGCCCGCGAGTGCGGCCGCGGCCACCTCCGGAAGTTGCACGGCGCGGTTGTAGAGGCGCTCCGCCTCGCGCAGGTCCGCGACCCGTTCGCGCAGTCGGGCCATCGTCAAGTATGGGGGACCAAAGGTCGGATCGGCGCGGAGCGCGTGGGCGCAGGCGTCCAGCGCACGTGCGTAGTTCCCCGCCAGCTCGTCGCGGGCGGCCTTCTCGAACCAGCGCAGGGCGGAACGTGTGGCCCAGGAGCTTGTCGTCGGGCTTTCCTGTGGACTCGAGCGCGGCTCGCGGGAGATGGCTGTCGGCCCTGATTCGACGGGGTGGGTATCGGGCAACCGACCCACGCTCGGCTGCCCGGACGAGTGGTCAGACGCAAAGAGCAGGACCACCGCCATGGCTCGCGCCGCGGCTCGTGCCGACTGGGCCACCTTGGATCCGTAGCACATCCTGTCCCCTCAACGCTTTTCGCCCCGCTCCTCGGCGGAAGCACCTGGACGACGAGCTCCTTGGACGAAGCTCAAAGCCCTGGGGGCGTTCCGGGTTCCAGGACCGGGTAGACTGGTCCGCGTCCCGTATCGGGACCGGGAGCACCGCGACGATGGGCACAGTGGTTGCCCTCGCCAAAGCCGGGGCGGCGCACCCACCGCCACTTCAGCACTCTTCACTCGGATTGGCCGCAGGTCGCGTAGCGACCGAGGACTCCCAGGCCATGACAGCACTGGGCGCCGCCCCTCCGAGCGCAGCCCCCACTCTCATCCCCATGGGGACGGGGGAGGAGCGGCCAGGCTCGACGCGACCGAAGAGTGCTCTAGGTGACACCGAGGCGTCGGCGCGCTTCTGCGTATTGGTCGCTGACGCTGAAGACGGCGAGATCCCGCGCCTCTGGGTTGCGCATGATCCACTTCATCCGGTCTGCACCTCCCGACGGTGGCCCTGCGGTCTGGCCTTGGGCAAGGGCGATACCGCGGAATGCCGCGTTGATGTCCCCCAGGGCTAGCAACGCGGTGCGGTTGCCCCACTGGTTGATGGCGGTTCCCACCTGACTGGCGCGGTTGCCGATCGAGCCAGCCACCTCCATCGCCAGCGCTGGCACGTCGGGATCGAGGTGGGCCGCGCCCTGGCCGTGGAGCCTCGTCTGGTGTTCGGCGAACCGTTTGGCGTCCACGCTGGGCGCCGACCACGATGGGCACAGCACGTGGAGGAACGCGGCCATCATGGGCCAGAGGTCGATGGGGGCGGCGCGAGAAAGCGCCGACCCCTGGGACTGGAGGATCTTGAGACCGCGCAGCAGGAGAAAGAAGCGCGAGCTGTCGTCTTCTGACCCCATCAGGTTCTCGCCGATCACCAGTTGTGGGGGATTCGTCCCGGCGGGAATGCAAACGGAGCCGAGGGCAGCCGTCAAGTGCGGGGTGACGTTGCCGAGACCGAAGCCAGTGGCCACCTGCTGCACGTGCGCGACGTAGCCGGCGGCCTCCGGGGGGAGCGGGGCGGCCCGCACCGCCTGCAGATCGAAGGCGAAGGCCTGGTCGAGGATGGCTCCGGCCTTGCGCAGCAGCGCTCTTAAGGGCAGTGACAGCAGATCGGGGGCCAGCAGGTCGTCGAGTTCGGGATTGCCGGCGGCAGGTCCGACTCCGTCCAGCGCGGCATCTTCGCCACGCAGGCCGGCCAGGGTGGCATGGGCCATCTTCGCGGCGTCGTCGTTGCCCTGCAGTTGCGCTACCGTCGACAGCACGCCGAAGAAGGCGGGATCGAAGCGTCCGGTGTGCAGCGCACGCCGGGCGTCGGTCGTAGCCCGCTCGAGCAACACCTGTCGGGAGCGCGCCTCGTCGTGCCGTTCGTAGAACGACGCCATGGACCGGATCACTGCGCCGTCGTGGGGGTAGGCCTTGCGCGCCTTGTCGAGGATGGCCTCCGCCTGCTTCCGGTCCTGGACGATTTCGTCGTAGACGCGGGCCAGTGCGAGGGTCCTGGTGCGTTTCTCGTCGGGGCTGCTGGCGCGATTGACGAGTTCCGTGGCCAGTTCCACGGAACGTTCGGGCTGGCTCAGTTGACCATAGACCTCAATCAGGCGCTCGGTCGCCGCGACGTCGTTGGGTTGGCGCTTGAGCACCTCCTGGTACGAGAGCTCGGCGCGCTGGGGGTTGGGCATCTGGCGATCGTAGAGACCGCCCAGCTTGCGGTAGATTTCCGCCTGGATCTCGGCCTCTGTGGCGTGGCGAGCGAGCCGGATCCAGGCTTGCTCGGCTCCCACCCAATCCTCGTCTGCCAGGCACAGATCAGCGTAGGCACCGAGGGCGTCCAGATGGTCCGGGTTTGCCTCGAGCGCTGCTGCCAAGGCACTCTTGGCGGCTTCCCGATCGCCGACCTCTGCGAGGGCCTGGCCGCGGGTCACCTCGAGGGCGACTCGCTCGTCGGGATCGGTGGTCTGGTCGAGGCGGTATTCGAGCAACTCCGCCAGGGACGAGCGATCGCCCAGTTCGACGTAGATCTTCCGCAGGCGGGTGAAGGTGTCGTCGTGTCCGACGTCGATCTCGACCGCCTGCTCGAGCGCGACGCGGGCGCGCTCCACGTCGTTCACCCGATCCTGCCAGTGCACGGCCGCTTGATGCCAGGATTCGAGCTGATGCTTGGGGACGTTGCTGGTTCGAGCGAGTGCCTCGAGCGCCGTCGCGGCATTCTCGAAATCACCAGCCCCCTCCATCACCTCGGCCAGGGTGGCCAGGGCCACGAGGTGGTCGGGGATCATGTCTACGGCCCTCTCGAGCAGATCGCGCGCGTCGTCCGTACGACCGAGGCGAGCGGCCGCCTCCGCAGCGCGGAGGGCGAGGGTGGCCCCGTCCAGGGGGCGATTCGCCCGGTCCAGTAGCTGGCGGTCCGCCTCGAGCTGGTGCTGGTCGTCCCCGGCGACTCGCGAGTGCGTGCTCAGCTGACGGATCGTCCACGGATGTGGCTCACCTCGAGCGAACGTGGCCAGAATGACCTCGCGGCTATCGTCCCAACGACCGCTGGCTGCTCGTTGGCGAGTTGCGAGCAGGGCGTGGGCCGTCGCCTCCTGGCGGTCGAGCAGTCGGACCAGCTGGGTGGCGATCGGTTCCAGAGCCTCGGGTTGACCGCCGCCGAGGCAATCGTGTTCGAGCCAGCAAAGCGCCGGCAGGTGCTCCGGGTTCTGTTCCAGGATGGTTCGATAGTGCCGGCGCGCACTGTCCCGATCACCCCGGGCGATCTCGAGCGCGGCCAGTCGCTCGAGCAGTTCTCGACGCGCGACCGGTTCCTCGGTGGCCCGCACCTCGTTCAGCCAGCGCTCTGCAAGAGCGCTGGCTCCGTCGGTCCCGATAGCCATGCGCTCGGTCCAGACTGCCTCCAGCGTTCCGGGCGAGCTCCCGACAGCGCTCACCGCGCGATGGGCCGCCTCCTGGTCGCCGGCTCGCTCGTATTGGAGGGCTGCCGTCAACAGCAGCATGCTCCGAGCCGCCCCTTCGCTGTGGCTTGCGAGCTCCTCGCGCCAGTGACCCTTGTCAGCGCTGGTGCCGGGCACCAAGCGCTCATGAAGCTCGCGCAATCCGGCATCCTGAGGGCGGGATGCGACGCACTCCTCGAGGAGTTTCTGCGCTGCTTCGCTGTCACTGTCGGCGATCAACAAGGCCTCGCGGAGCGCATGCAACGATCGTTCGAACGCGTCCGTGGCCGCCATCCGTCGAAGGCGGAGCCAGTCGACGAGCGCATCCGCGTCTCCGTTGGCGCGAGCCGCGTGCTCCCCGAGGCTTGTAGCGAAGGGTAGCTCGGGCTCGAGCTCGGCTGCCCGGCGCAGCAGTTCGTCGTGGGCACCCGTGGCGTCCTCGCCCTGGCGTACTGCAGCCTCCACCAGCAGCAGCGCCTGCCGAACTTCGTCGGGGATACGGTTGGCCAGGTCGACCAACGTGGTGGCAGCGTTGCCCGTGTCGGTCTGGGCGAGCAATGCACGAACCGCGGCCTCGCAGCCCGGGTCCGAGGCCAGGGCTGCGCGGTACGAGTCGACGGCTGCCTCTGGCGCGCCGGTCATCTCGTAGGTGAGGGCCGCCACCAGGTGGCGATCGAGCGCGGCACCTGGCCCGCCACCGTCGGGGACGGGCCAGTCGGCGAGCTGGCGGGCGACGAGACTCGCTTCACCCGCGGCCAGCGCCATCTCGAGCGTGAGCGCACGCGCGAGGGGAGACTCGCCATGCTCAGTCACGAAGGCGTCGATCGCGTTGTTCAGCGTGCTCGTCTCAGTGGCACCGAGCGCGCGGCCCAAGTCTACCTGGCACGTGTCACGGGGATCCCCCGCCGATGGACCCATGGGGGTGCCCGGGGGAAGTGCCGTGGACAGGACCGCGGTCGCCAGGGGGGCGAGTTCGTCGCTTTGCACGGCCTGCAACCACGGGTCCATCATCTCCGGTGGCGCGCCGGTCAGTGCGCCGAGCACGACCTGATCAGAGGGGGCGAAGACGCTGCTGTCGTCACCTGGGTCCAGCGCGGCCTGTACCGCCTTCGCGTCGCCCTGCTCGAGGGCGCGCACGAGCAAGGTACGGACGGCCATTGGGGTACGCTCGCGCCGCAATAGTGCGCTGATGAATGACACCGCGCGGCTGCGACTGGAACTGCGGGGCGCGAGGAGCGACGCAGCTAGCCACAATGCGGCCCGATCGAGCCCGTCGACCGCGACCAAGGCTGCCAGGGCTTCGGCGGCACGGTCGGCGTCGGTTTCGGCGAGCGCGTGCCGCGCACACTGGAAGGCGATGGTGGGCGAGAGGGAGGCGTCCGTGTTCGGCGGTTTGCGGCGCTGTGAGACCTCTTCGAGTGCGTTGCGCATCCCGTCGAGTCCGGGCTCGTCCGGGATCACCACCCGCGGCGGCTCCGCCTGACTGCCCAGGTGCTCCGCGATGCGAGCCAGATAGGGGCGGGGATCGGACGGGTGCAGCTTCCCCGCCAGCTCGATGCGCTGTCGCGCGGTATCCGCGTCGCTGAGCCGCAGTCGACGGGTGTGCGCGTTGAGGTAAGCGCTGTGGAGGCGGGCCTCGCCGTTGGGAGCGGCGCGCGTTTCCGCTTCCAATGTGGTGACGGCGCGTCGGTGGTCCCCTTCGATGGACGCCAGCCAGCGCAGCTGGCGGGTGTTCAACGGTGAGGCCGGGGAGGCCGCCGTTGCCTTCTGCGCCGTCTGAGAGGCGCGCTCCAATTCGCCCGCCATGGCCCAGAGCTCGCTGGCCAAAAGCAGGGCTCGCGCCTGGGCGGCGGGGGAATCGGTGACTGCAGCCTCGCCTTCGATCCACTCCGCCCGGGATACCCAGTCGGCGGTCAAGTTCCTTTCCGCGAGGTGGGCTGCCGCCGGGCGCTCGTCGGGCCAGTCCTCGGCGGAGTGACCGTATGATTCCCGGAGGGCCGGGGGCGGCGGTTCTGGCTCGGCCATCAGGTCCGCCGGCGGAAGGCTCTCGAGCCCGTCGTGGGGGTCCTCGTAGTCCGGTGCGGGTGGCTCTGGCGCGTCGCTCTCGGATTCGGGGGTCCCGAGACCTGCTTGCTGGAGCGTCATCATACGGGTGGGTTCGTCCAGCTCGCTCTCGTCGACGAGGGTGGGCAACTCGTCGGGTGCAGGTGGGAGCGGGGTCGCGATGGATGCCTCGTCTCGATCTTCGACGTTGGTTGGCCGCGAGTCGTCGTCTTCTTCGAATTCGTCGGCGCCGGCCGGAGCGCTGGCGGGTTCCACCTCGACGTCGTCGAAGGTCAGCATCCGGGTGGGGTCGTCCTCGGGTTCGAGGGTTTGCGAAGTTGCCGGGATGCCGGGTCCCGTGGGGGGCAGTGGTTGGGGGGATGTCGAAGGCATCCGATGCGGTGCAGGCGGTCGCGAGCCCACGGGTGGGGCACCCGGGCTGAGCGGAAACGGCTCACGCACTGGGGGCCCGGGTGGCATCACTGCGGGGGGCTGCGCCGTGGCCTCGGGCCGCGGGGGGCCCGGGCGTGGGGGAGGGCGGGGAGGGGCCGTTGGAGCGCTGGGCGCGGCCGGTGCGGGGCGCCGGGGGGGGGATGGAGCCGCGGCTGGGGCCGGATGCTCGGAGAGCAACGAGTCGAGCAGTGCGTCGGGCTCGAAGTCCAGTTCACCCAGCTCCTCCCCGATCGCTCCCGGTCGCGCACTCCGTCCGGCACCCGGGAAGTGACCGGTTCCGCTCGCACCGTCGTGCTTCGGGTCCTTCGGATGGGTCATCGGACTCCCATGCCGAGCTGCTCGCGCAGCTCGAGGTAGGTGGGCGAAAGGACGAATGCCAGCAGCCTGGCAGCGCGTTCTTGTGCCTCAATCGAGGCACCGAGCTGCCCGCGGGACTGCGGATTGCTGGCCAGCACGCGCGAAACATCCCCGGCCGCCACCGCCGCCATGCGATCGAGACTCCCCGTGGCTGCTGCCACCCAGGCGAGCGGGTCTTGCTGGTCAGCGACGACTTGTGCCGCGACCTCAGGCAAGGCCCGCTTGACCTTTCTGGGCAGGGCTCGCGCGATCAGGCGCTGGAACTCGTCGAGCATGGCGTAGTGCGGTGATGCCAGCGGATGTCCCGCGATGTTGCAGACGGCGACCACAATCGCGGCCACGTCGGTCGGGTCGCGGTGGCGGAGGATGATGGTTCCTCGGCGCAGCGCGAAGAGCTCGCGAGCGACGGCGGCTCGCGCATGGGGCTGGAGAGGTGCGCTGATGGCCTTGCCAACGACAAGCGCGCGTCGGTCGGTCGCGATCCCGTACACACCCTGATCGTCCTTGCCCCCGACGTACAGGTCGAAGTCGATGCCCAGTGCTCCGGCCCACGCGCTGACCTCGTTGCGGATGGGGAGTCCAGCGCTGGGATCGACACGATCGCGTCGGGTGACTCCCAGCGCCTGGAGATTCGGACCCAGGGCTTCGGCGAGCGTTGGGGCCACCAACTGCATCAGGGACCCGATCGGTCCCCCGTCTTCGGGGTCGCAGAGATCGGGCAGGGCGCTCTCGTCGATGGCGATTTGCGGAAGTCGTGCCACGCGCTGGTCGAGGACCGTCAGCTCGGCGTCGATCTCTGGCGTGCCCTCGCCCACGGCCACGAGGGCTCCCAAACAGGCTTGCCGCAGGGGTGCTTCCTCGAGCACGGCGGCGACCCGAGCCAGCCGGTCGATCTGTTCGGCCTGCAGTGGGTCCTCCCCAAGCTCCTCTACGATCGCTTCCAGTCCGGCGCCGAGCAACTGCTCCGTCGCCGCTCCCGAGAAGTGCCCGCCGAGGACGAGGTCGAGGGCCTCACCATCTCCTGGCGCCTCGGACAGAAGCTTCTCGGCCGCCGCCTCGGCCTGGTCGGGCGCGGCGAGGCGGTCCCGATAGATAGCCAGCGCGAGTCGCGCCGCCTCGATACGGCCTTCGCTCGTGTCGCGCTGGTGCATCAGCTCCTCGAGTACCGTTGTCGCCGATTCCCAGGCTCCGACCCGCGCCGCTGTGCGCGCCAGCCGCTCGCGGACGGGCAGGGTGCTGAGTCCGTCGCGGTGCAGTCCGAGGAGGACTTCGAGGGCTCGATCGACTTGGTCCAGCTTGTTCTCGAAGATGTCGACGGCGGCGACTCCGCTCATGAGCCGCTGCTGGCGGGGGGCTTCGTCGAGCTGAGCGAGTCGCGCCAGCTTCTCTGCCGCCTCGGCGAACTTGCCGCGCTTGATGTAGACCTCCCCGGAAAGTGCCAGTGCCCCCACATGGTCGGGCTCCAGCATCGTGACGTTTTCCAGGGCCGCCAGTGCCTCGTCGATACGGTTGTCCCCGCGCAGGACGCGCGCCCGTTCCCAGAACAGCTTCGCGAGCTCATCGGGATCCTCGGCCACCTCGAGACGGGTGCTGATGAGGTCGAGCAATCGCGGGCCGTCCTTGCGGGCGCGGACCATTCGGAACAGCTTGTCGAACGCGACTCCCCGGCTGATGTCCCGCTCGACGGCGCGTCCGAAGGCAAGCTCGGCTCGCGCTGGGTCCTGGAGCTCGTCGAGCAAGATCAGACCGGCATGCTCCCAGAACTCCGCGCCCATCGCGTCGTTGCGCGAAACGTCGCCGAGGGCTGCGCACGCCTCGGCGACGGCGCTGCGGTCGCCGACCTGTTCCGCGGCAGCGCGCAGCCCCTCCCATCCCACGAGCTCGTCGGGCAGCGCCTCGATGACCGAGCGAAACATCATCATTGCCCCGGCAGCATCGCCCGCGGCCAGTTGATTCCAGCCCGCCAGCGCGGCGGCCATGGTGGCGGTTTCGTCCCCCAGCACGTCGCCGAGGTTCCCGAGTGCGGTCGCTCGGCGACGGGGGTCTCCCGCGGGGGGAGCCAGCTCCAAGTTGGTGAGCCGGGCCGCCGGGTGGTTCGAGCGCAGCAGGGGCTGGCGGTCGTCGCCGCCGAGGAGAGCAACGAGACGAGCGCTGGCCTCGACCGCGAGACTGGCGTCCCCCCCGAGACGTTTGGCGAGTGCGCGCTTGGCACTGGCTTCCTGCGCCGGGTCTCCCAGTGCGACGGCCGCTCCGACCCATTCGAGGGCGGCGGCAGCGCTGTCGTCGACTTCGCTCCAGCGGGCGGCGCTCTGTTCGAGCTCCGCGGGCTCAGCGCCGTCTTCCAACTGGAGCTGGAAGATAGCAGAACGTGCTAGCGCGGCGGCCGCCGGGGATCGGGTTTCCAGCTCGGCGAGCGCATGCTCCTGGATGGCGCGGTCGGCGGGTTCGCGGCCCCAGACCGAGCGGGACAGCACGGCTGCTGCGACGAGATCCGGGTGGGCGTCGTCCGTCAGTGACTCCAGCGCGGCGCGTGCGTCTTCGGGATCGCCTCCGGGGCCAGCCTCGAGGGCAAAGCGTTCGAGGTGGGTGAGTCCCGCGTCGCCGTCGTCCGCGGAGGCTTCCAGGGCGCGGCGTCGGGCTGCAAGATCGTCTGGCGCGACGGCCCGCAGGGCCCATTTCAGGATCTGCTCGCCCGCCTCCGGAGCGTGTGCACACGCGATGTTGAAGCAGTTGACCGCCGCGTCGCGATCCCCTCCGTGCCAGTGGAGAACCCCCGCCTCGATCTGCATCGCCGCCGCTAGCTGCGGTTCCTCGATGGTGGCGGCGCATGTGGACAGGACGAGGGCCGCCTCCAGGGGCTGGCTGCGCTGGCGATAAAGGGTGGCCAACTGGGTGGCGGTGACGATGTCGGCGCCGTCGGTTTCGTGCAGCGTCCGGAGCAGCTCTTCGGCGCCACTCGGGTTGGCGGCGAGAGTTCGTCGCGCCACGGCCAACTGCCAGGCGCGGGCTGCGCTCGGATCGGACTCCAGGCGGCTCAGCTCTTGGAGTGCGGTACTGGCTCGGGTGTTGTCGAGTGTCGCGACCAGCGGCAACGCAAAGGCGGTCAGGGAGCTACCCAGCCACTCTCCGCCAGGAGCGCTCGCCAGCGACTCGAGAACCTTCGCCACCCCTTCCAGATCACCCCGTTGAAGACGGTTTCGTGCCAGCTCGACCCACAGGCTGGGGCGCTCGGCTTCCGTCGCTCCGGCTGCCAGAAGGCGTCGCGTGGCCTCGTCGTACCATGTGGCGTCGTCCGTCAGGGTGGCCAGCATGCGTGCCACCCGGGCGACGGTGCCGGGTCCGGCGCCATACATGCCGGCCTGCGAGAGCGCCGCGCGTGCTGCCTGCGCGTTCTTCGCTCGTCGCGCCCAGACATCGGCGGCGAGCAGAAAGGCGGACGCCTTCGCGTCGTCCGCCTCAAACTGCTCGGCCAGGGATTCCAGGGCTCCCGCGAGGGCAGGCGCATCTTGCGTCGCCGTCAGAAAGTCAAGCTCCAGGGCGCGCGCAGGAATCGAGCCCGGGTCGGCTCGCAGTGCCCGCTCTACCGCCTCGAGCGCCGCGGTGATGTCTCCCTGCACGGCGGCACCTTCGGCGACCCGAAGCCAGAGTCCGGCGGCATACGGACCGCCGACGCCGGTGTCCAGCTGGCGCTGCGCCAGGCGCGCTGCCGTAGGGGTGTCCCCGAGGGTGTCGGCGGCTGCCGTGCGGGCGTGTAGGAGCGCCGGTGCTTGCGGAAGTTGCTCGAGGGCCTGGTCCAGCGTCTCGACCGCCCCGACGAGATTCCCTTGTTCCCGCAGCGCGTAGGAAGCTCGCAACCACGCGTCGGCCGCGTGCGCTGCCGAGCGGTCGCGGCGGGGAACGCCCACCGCATCCCCGCTCTTGGGGTCGTCGATCGAACGCAGGATGAGGGTGGCTTGTGTGTTGAGCGTGTCGGCTAGAACTGAGTGCCGTTGATGTTCGGTCGCCAGGTTGGCCAGCGTTGCTAGGGCCGTGTAGGTGGCGGGGGTCTTCAGGCCGATGGCCTGATCCAGGGCGTTGAACGCGCTGTCGACCTCGCCTTCCGCGCCCAGGAGTTGAGCCAGGGTCACGAGGAGCAAGGCCCGCCATGGTTCGTGCTGGGTGAGCTCCGCGCGGGCCGCCAAGGCGCGGCTGCGGAGGGCGGAGCTCTCTTGGCGTCCCGCAACGAGCTCCATGGCGAACCACACGAAAGCATCTTCCGGCTGTTCCGCGGCCGCTTCCTCGAGCAGTTCGCGCGCACCGTCGAGATCTTGCTGATGGTCGGCCTTGTACAACCCCTGCTCGACCAACGCGCGCGCCCGCTCGGCCGGTTCCTCGGCGATTCGAACCAGTCGTTCGAGCAGTTTTCCGAGATTCTTGTACGACTGCCGGCGCTCGATGATCGCAATCAATCGCTCGAGAGGCTCGGCGAAATCGGGCTCTGCATTGACGGCGCCGAGCTGGTCTCGGGCCGCGGCGGCCTCGTCCCCCATGGCTTCTTCGAGCACTCCGAGCTCGTGCAGAAGCAGTGCCCGGGAAGTCGCCGTTTCTGCCACCTCGTGCTCGGCGCGCAGCCGCGCGATCGTCGCCGTGACGATCGAAGGGTCAGGGGGGGCAGACTTACTCGCGCTCGGCGACCCGTTTGTGCTCGACATTCCGGATTTGCAACGACTATCGCGTGATTTGGCGACCCCGCGCAACCGCAAGCGTCATGGGAAGAACGGGCCGCGGGGCAGTCCGCGATGGCCTCACCGACTTCGGCGCACGATCCAGTAGCCGCGCGGCGTGTCTAGCGGCTCCTGGGTAATGCCCCCCGGCTCCAGCGTGAACACTGCGTACTCGACGCGCGGTTCGAGGACACCGCGAGGGATTCTCCCGAGGTCTCCCGTCGAGCCGGGATCACCTTGGGGGACGGCAGCATCGAAGTCCTTCGTCGCCGCTGCCACGAGTTTCGTCGCCTTCTCGAGCGCCACTTCCTTGGGGGGGGCGTTGGACGGCGCCCGTTCGGCGCCCCGGTAGGCGAACTGAATTACCCCGATATCTACACTCTTCGGGGCCCCATCGGGCAGCGCGGGCACTGGGCCATCGGACTGGGCCTCTTCCGGCCCGCTGCTCGGTTCAGGGGGGGGCTCGATAGCCGCCGGCGCGACCGAACGGGCGGGTTGGGCGCTATTCGAGGCCGATGGGGCGCCGGTTGGCGGGAAGACAGGGCGGGGGGATGGCTTCCAGACCACGATTGCCACGGCGCTGAGCACGCAAAGGCCGAAGAGTGCTGACGCCCAGCGCTGCATGGGCCGCGCCTACCACGAACTGACGCTCGGCGGGCAAAGATCCCCACTCCCCCGCCCGCCGAGGCGGGTGGGCTGCAATTGCGCGACAAACCCCAGCCCGACCTGCTAGAAATTGCGGAACCTTGTTCAAGGTCGAGTGCCCGGGCTGCAAGGCCCCCTACCAAGTCGATGAGCGCCGAGTTCCGTCGGGCGGCCTCAACATGCGCTGCCCAAAGTGCGGAACCTCGTTCAAGGTCGATCCGCCTCCCGACAACCTCGGCGCACCAGCGGCAGCGGCGCCGGCCCCCGCTGCGCCGGGACCCCCGCGTCCTCCCCCGCCCCGTCGAGCTCACAAGCCGACCATGGTGGGAGTTGCGCCGGGAGCGGGGATGGGGGCGGCGGCGAAGCCACCGTTGCCTTCGCCGCCTGCGGCTCCTCGCCCTGGATCCCCGCCGCGTCCGGCCCAAGCGTCGAAGCGGACGGAGCTCGGGGTGGCTCCACCGGCTGGTACCGGGTCGGAACTCGACGACCTCGACTTGCCTGCGATCGGGGGCGGGCCGCCACCCTTCCGGGCACCGGCAGACTCCCCTCCGCGGCCCATGCCCGAAGACGGCGACGTTGGACTTCCCGCTCCGGTGGCGCGTGGGCAGGAAGGTGAGGACGTTGGCCTGCCGGCGCCGGCGGCCCCGAAGGCGCCCCCACGCCCTCCGCGACGATTCAGGACCAAGGAAGTGGTGCCCGATCTCGCCGAGATCGAGGAAGTGGCACCGAATCAACCTGCCCTGCCAGACGACCAGGAGTTGGATCTTGCAGCCGCGGGTCGCGATACAGCGTCAGTGGCTGGACAGCAGCCAGGGCGAGCTGCGACGGCCATCGGCTTCGGCGCGGTCGCTGCTGGTCTGGGTGACACTCCCGACGACATCGCCGATTTGCCGGCGATCCCCACGATCGACGACTCGCAGCCGGGCTTGCCGGCGGTCGCAGCGCCGGGGACCGGTGATCCGACACGGACTGCCGTCGACTTCGGAGCTCCTGCGCTGGACGATGGTCTCGATCTGCCGGCCGTTGGGGGAGGACTCAGGACCGATGGCTCCGGGCAGTCCCCGTTGCCCGAAGTGCCGGGACCGCTGGGGGCTGATCTGCCTTCGCTGAGTGGGACCGACCTGCCCGCGGTGTCACGGCCCCCGACCGGAGACTGGCCGGCAGTCGCGGATGGCGTGGACCTACCAACTGTGGGCGGGGGAGTCGGGTTGCCGCTCGTTGGCGGGAGTCTGGAGCCGGGAGGATTGGACCTTCCCGCACCCGCCGCCAGCCTCCCAGCCACCGGCGGCGGAGTGGATCTCCCGACAGTTGGCGGTCCCATGGACTTGCCCTCTCCGGGGGCGGCGCTGCCGGCGAATCCCAAACAGAGTCTTGGGTTGCCGCTGCCTAGCTTGCCGTCGCCGGGCGGTGATGGAGACCTCCCCCTGATCTCGGACGTGCCCGTGGCGGGAACTGCTACCCAGCCGGGGGGGGGCCTCGACGGGTTCGGGGAGGTGTCCCTGGACGGGCTGGGATCGGCACCGCCGCCGGCGGCTGACGATTTCGCTGGCGGGTTCGGCGAGGTGGACATTCCGGGGATGGACGCGGCGGACGCGCTGACCGCCGATCCATTTGCGGCCTCCGTCCCACCTCCGCCCTCGGGGCCGCCGCCGGGCGTCGATGACGAGGGTATCGTGCGTCAGGCTGGAGGGGGCGTCGGCTACGGCGAAGTCAATCTCTCCGGGGGCGATGACGACGGGGAGATGCCCCTCGATGCCGGGGGCGGGTCGTCCGATACCGACGACGACGACATGGAGTTTGGCGCCATTCCGCAAGAGGATGGCGGGGACGGAGAACCTGCGGGCGAAGACGCCATGCACGTTCGGATGGCCGTTGGGGAGCGGATCGAGCCGGTCCAGCCGCGGCGCCCCAAGAAGCGTCGGTTCTTGCGGGTTGCGCTGGTCGGGCTCACGGCGCTCGTCCTTGGTGGAGGGGCGATGGCCTTCACGCCCTATGGACCGTTCGGCATCTACGTGGCGACGGACCTGATCTACGGGGCGGAGAACGAGAAGTTGCTCACGAATACGGTGGCTGCCGCCCGGGAGCAACTTGCTGCGGATACCTATCCACAGGCAAGACAAGCTCTGGAAAACGCGGAACGAGCACGTAAGCAGGCCAAACGGGTGAAGGGCCTCAAGGCGTACTCGTCGTTCGTCGCGTTCGTCTACGAGCTGCGGTTCGGCGAGGACATCAAGAGTCGGGCGACGGCGACCGAAAATATCGCTGAGTTGGCCGGGGAGCAGGATGTTCCGCACTTGGAGTTGGCGCGAGCGGCCCAGGAGGCGGTGTCGGGCCAACTGGCGAAGGTCGACAAGAAGGTCGCTGACATGGCGCGGCGGGAGCCGAAGAACATCGACGTTCGCGTTCTGCAGGGCGAGATGATGCTCCGCGCTCAGAAGCCCGACGAGGCGCTTGCCGCTTGGCAGGCGGCGGACCAGATCGAGCAGAGCGCACGAACGGCGTATGGCCTGGCGCGCGCATACTACGCGAAGGGCGATGGTGACCACGCCGAGCGCCACGCGAAGGAGGCGTTGGGGCGCAACGCGGGGCACGTCGGGGCGAAGATTCTGATGGCGCGGATCGCCTGGACGCTTCGCGAGGACGAGGCAAGGGCCAACGAACTGATCGCGAGTGTCCTGAAGGCCCCCCAGAATGCCAGCCCCCCCGAACTGGTCGAGCTGCACACGCTGCAGGGCGACGTGCACCTGCGGCGTTCTCGGGTTTCGAAGGCGGAGGCCGCGTTCAACGAGGCGCTCAAGCTCGATCCCAAGGCGGCAGGCGCCTTGGAGGGATTGGGCGAGGCCCTCTACGAGGCAGGGCGCTACTCGGAGGCGCTTGCCCGCTTCGAGGCGGGGACCAAGGCGGATCCGGATGATCTCGAAGTGAAGGTGGGTGTGGCCAAGACCCTGCTGGCACTGGAGCGGCTCGAGGATGCAAAGCCGATGCTGGACAAGCTATCGGAGTCATATCCCAAGAGCATGCCGGTCGCGTACTGGCACGGCGAAGCGTTGGTGGGGGTAGGTAAGAAGCAGGACGCCAAGCAGGCGTTCGAGCGTGCCATCGAAGCCGGGGGCAAGGATCCACAGGTCGTTCACGCCTATGTATCGCTGGCACGCCTGCTGGCTGGGGAAGGGAACGCCGAGCGGGCTCAGACCATGCTGGACGAGGCGAAGAACAAGCTGCCGTCGTCGCCCACGTTGCACAAGGCGCTGGGTGAGCTGGCGCTCCAGCAGGGGCGCTACGAGGATGCGATGGGCGAGTTGCTGATCGCGCGCAAGCTGGCGCCGCACGATGTGGGTGCGCTCTTCAAGATTGGCGTCGTGCAGCGCCGCAACCGCGACTTCGAGACCGCGCTCGAGACCTTTGACCAGGTGGCCAAGCTGGACGAGCAGTACCCCGGCCTCTCGCTCGAACGGGGGCTGGTCTTCGAGGCCGCCGGACGCACCGAGGACGCCCTGAAGGCCTACAAGGGGGCGCTGGCCAAAGCACCGGACGATCTCGACCTGAAGCTGCGGGTCGGGTGCGCGACCGTTGTTGCTGGGCAGGCCACCGATGCCGCCAAGCTCCTGATTGAGGTGTCGCGAGAACGGCCGAACTCCGCTGAGGCAAGCCACTGCCTCGGGCGCGCGTACCTCCTCCAGGGTGAGGAGCCGGTCGTTGCTCTGCGTTACTTGACGAAGGCCGTCGAACTCGATCCTCACAAGGCGGTTCACCATCTCTACGTGGGGCGGGCCGCACTGGAGGCAGGAAAGCTCGCCGACGCCGAGCAAGCGTTGCGGCGCGCGCTAGAGATCGACCAGAGTCTCGCCGATGCATTCTGGCAACGCGGGGTGCTCCGGTACAAGCAGGGGAGGGCGAAGGATGCCGAGTCCGACATCCGCACCGCTCTGGAATTGCGCCCCTCACTACACGAGGCTCACGCCGACCTGGCAGCGGCCCTGCGCGACCTGAATCGCGAGGAGGAGGCGCTGCGGGAGTGGCAGGCAGCTGTGCGTGCGTATCCAGACAATGCCGACTGGCAGTATCGGTTTGGGAAGCTGTTATCCGATCGGGGTCAACAGGAAGCGGCTCGTCCTCATCTGGAGAAAGCGGTCGAGATCGCGAGTCAGGCAAAGTCGCCCCCGGTGTGGATACCCCAAGCGCACCTCCTGTATGCGCGCGCTCTGGGAAATAGTCAGAAGGCGATTCGCCACTGGGAGTTCTTCATGCGTCACTCGCAGCTGGACAACCCGTACCGCGACGAAGCGAAGATGCAGCTGCGTGCACTCGGCAAGCCATGGGAAGAATGAGCGCCCGGTTCTGGTCCAGACTCGTTCTACTTCCCAACACTGGATCCGTTCGCCTCCAGGAAGGAATCATCTCGAGCAACAAGGAGGTTGCTTGTGGTTCCAAATCAACGACCTAGAACACTGGCAGAGCAGCAGGGCTAGCGGGAAGCACCTGTCTCCGGGCGCCTCGCCTCTGCTGGGCGCTCCGTGTCTTCCCCTTCGAGCAAGCTGATCGGCGTCCTAGGCGGTTCCGAGTGCTTCCGCCGCGACTACGAGGCGGACGAGGTGAGCGACGGTGCTCACTCCCAGCTTGACCATGGCGTTGGAGCGGCGCGCGTCGATCGCCTGCGAGCTGACCCCGAGCTCGGCCGCAATGGCCTTGTTCGTTCGTCCCTCGGCTACCAACCGGACGACTTCTCGCTCTCGCTCCGTCAACTTGGCGAACCGGCTGCGTAGGTGACCATCCTGGAGTTGCCGTTCGCGGGCATGGCGCTGCCAGGCCAGCGCGTCGCGAACGCTCTCGATCAGGCGCCCGGCGCGCACTGGCTTCTCCAGAAAGTCGAACGCGCCGCGGCGTAGAGCATCCACGGCCATCGGCACGTCACCGTGAGCGGTGACGAAGATGACTGGAACTAGCGGAGCACGACGGGCCAGTTCGGAATGCACGACGATGCCGCTCATGCCGGGCATGCGGACATCGAGCAACACGCAGGCTGCCGCCTCGGGGTCGACGTCCGCAAGATAGTCCTCCGCAGATGCATACTCGGCGGTTGCGTAGCCCGCTTCCTGCAGGAGGCGCACCAGGGAGGTTCGGACGGCGGCGTCGTCCTCCACGATGGCGACCGAGGCCGCCTCGCTCGTCCGGTTCTCGGGAGCAGGCGTCATCGTCATCTTGAGGGGTCAGCTTTCGATGAAACTCTTGAGCTGTTTGGATCGGCTCGGGTGGCGGAGCTTGCGGAGTGCCTTCGCTTCGATCTGCCGGATTCGTTCGCGGGTGACCTCGAAGTCCTGGCCGACCTCCTCCAGTGTGTGGTCGCTCTTTTCCCCGATCCCGAAGCGCATCCGCAGCACCTTCTCTTCACGTGGAGTGAGCGTCTTGAGGACTTTGCGCGTCTGCTCGCTCAGGTTCATGTTGATCACCGCTTCAGCAGGACTGACCACGCTCTTGTCTTCGATGAAGTCTCCGAGGTGACTATCCTCTTCTTCTCCGATCGGGGTCTCGAGGCTGATCGGTTCCTTGGCGATCTTGAGGACCTTCCGCACCTTGTCGAGCGGGAGCTCCATCTTCTCCGCAATCTCTTCCGGCGTGGGTTCCCTGCCGAACTCCTGGACCAGGTAGCGTGAGGTTCGAATGAGCTTGTTGATCGTTTCGATCATATGCACCGGAATGCGGATGGTCCTCGCCTGGTCCGCGATGGCGCGAGTGATCGCCTGACGAATCCACCAGGTGGCGTAGGTGCTGAACTTGTAGCCGCGCTTGTACTCGAACTTGTCGACGGCCTTCATCAGGCCAATGTTGCCTTCCTGAATCAGGTCCAGAAACTGCAAGCCGCGGTTGGTGTACTTCTTCGCTATTGACACCACCAGGCGCAGGTTCGCTTCGACCAACTCGGCCTTTGCTCGCTCCGCTCGATGCTCCCCGTGGCGAATGGCCGCGTAGGTCTTCAGCATATCGGCGACGTCGATCTTGAGCTCCTCCTCGACCTTTCTTACGCCCTTCTGGGAGCTGCGGAGCGCGTGCTCGATCTCGTCCAGCTGTGGGCGCGTGACGCCGAGTCGGCGGGCTAGATCCTCCTCCGCCTCCGGGTCTTCCTTGGCGTCGCGGAAGGCTCGTCGTAGCTCCGAGCGACTGATACCAGCCTGCTTCTCGATTGCGGTCGCCTTCGCCTGGGCCTTCTGCACCTTCTCGATCATCGTCTTCAGTTTGGCGACGATGCGGTCGATGGTCTTCTTGTTGAGCCGCATCTCCTGAAGCGTCTTGACGAGATCCTTCTTGTTTCCGGCCAGCTCCTTGTCGATGGCCTTGCGGCGCGATTCCCCGGCGACCTTTCGCTCTTCCAGCGTCTCGTTGTTCTTCCGGTCGATTCGCTTGACGCGGTCGATGAGGCGAATGATGCGGCGGTCCGCCTCTTCCTCGTCGAACTCCTGCTCCTCGTCTTCCGCATCGCGTACGATGTCTTTGACGCGGATCTTGTGGGAGCGGAGTCTCTCTCCGATTTCGATGATCTCGCGAACCGCTACCGGGCTGTTGAGGATCGCCTCGAGTACGGCGTTTTCGCCCTCCTCGATGCGCTTGGCGATCTCGACCTCGCCCTCGCGGGTGAGCAGCGCCACGCTGCCCATCTTTCGCAGATACATGCGAACCGGGTCGTTGCTCTTGTAGTAGTCATCGTCCGACTTGGACGGCGCAGTGGAGGGACTGCCCGATGCGTGCGAAGGCGGGGGGCCGGAGTCCCGGTCCTCGAGTGAGCGCTTGCGTGGTCTGTCGGACGGGCTGTCCCCGCCCCGGCGCGGCTGGAGCTTGAGGCTTGGGGTGTCCTCGATCACTTCGATGTCCTGCTCGTCGAGCGCCGACAAGACGTCGTCCATCTGGTCGGGCCCGATGTCCTCGCCGGGAAGTGCCTCATGAACGTCGTCGTACGTCAGGAAGCCCTTGCGCTTGCCCAGGGTGATGAGCTGCTCGACCTCGTTGCCCTTGCCGTTCGACTTGCCCTCGCCGTCGCGCCTGGCAGCCGGGCTCTTCGCCGTGGCTCCCTTCTCCGCGACGCGCTTGCCATTGTCAGGGGTCGAGGCCTTGCCCGTGGTCCTCGGCTTGGCGGTGCTGGCGGTTTTCGCCGCCCGTGTCGCGGTCGGGGGACCGGACTTTCCGCTGCCCTTCTTGGTCGCGGTCCCCTTCTTCGCTGGCGAACGTTCCGACTTCTTTGCTCCCACCACTACCTCTCTGATGCGTTGTCGCGCTGGAGGCGCGACAGAATCTGGGCCGCCTGGGCCTTCTCCGCCTCTTCCTGTCGCCGGATCATGGCGATCTCTCCATCCTCGTCCCCCGCAGCGGTGGCCTGCTGGAGTTGCTCAACGACGTTGGCGCGTTCACGGTCGAGCGCCAGCTCGCGGAGCCCCTCCAGATCGTCCAGCAACTTGATCCTGGCGTCTTCGAATCCCTCGAATTGCGGCGCAGCGAGCCGCGCCGCGGCGAATGAATGGATCGATGGCGGCAGCTTCGCAAGCACTTGTTCCAGCGCGCCCCGCATCTGTCGGGTCCCGATCGCTGCTGGGTCGCCGCCTCCGCCGGTGCCTGACGTAACGTGATCCTCCCACGCACGACGCAGCGCAGCGACTGCCGCTGCTGCATCCCCTTCGATGTGGCCGAGCCGCGCCACGACCTCTGCCTTACTCAGAAGCGCCGGATAGTCCAGCAAAGCGCCGAGAATTTCTCGGCCGATGATCTCTCGGGGATCCGTTCGGTGAGACCCGCCGGGCCCGGTTCTGGTAGGTCCGCGGGCCGGAATGGGGGCGCGGGCGGCGTTGCGGACGTGGCTCCAGAGGGCACGGAAGGTGCTGGCTTCCGGGACTCCAAGGCGCGCAACCACTTCGTTGGCATAGCTACCGGCTAGCTGCCGGATGGCAGGGTCCGGCTCGTCGGCGATCAGTTGAGCGACTTGGTTGACCCGCTCCATGCGCGCCTGGGCATCGTTGACCGGGGGAAGGCGGTCGAGTGCGGAATCGATCAGGTACTCGAGCATTCCCCGGGCGGCTGCCACTCGTTTGCTGATCGCTTCCGGGCCGTCGCGGCGGACCAAGTCGTCCGGGTCCATGCCATCGGGGAGAGCGGCCACCTTGGCGGTGAGCCCAGCGCGATTACAGGCCTCACGGCTCTTGGCAACCGCAGCTCGTCCTGCCCGATCGCCATCAAACATGAAGACAAGGGTGTGAGCAAAACGCTTGATCTGCGCTGCCTGTTCGGCGGTGAACGCTGTTCCCAGCGGTGCTGCGACGTTCTTGATGCCTCGCGCGTGCAGGCTGACGACATCGAAGTTTCCCTCGACGAGGACGCACCGCTCGTCCTGACGGATGTGCTGGCGCGCCTGGAAGAGACCGAACACGGTGCTCCCCTTGCGATAGATGGGCGACTCCGTCGAGTTGACGTACTTCGCCACCTTGCCGTCCTGTCCGCTGCTCATCGGCTCGAGCCCCAGCTGGCGGACCTGGCTGGGATCTGGCTCGTCGATGGCACGCCCACTGAAGGCAATCGCCCGCCCCTGCAAGTCGAGCACGGCGAACATCAGGCGATGGCGGAACCGGTCGTAGTAGCCTCCGCCGCTGCGGCGAGGGGCGACCAGCCCCACTGCCTCCGCGGCGCGTGGGCTCAGTCCAAGTTGGGTGAGGTGGCCGGCGAGGCCGTCCCATCCGTAGGGCGCGTACCCCACCCGAAATGCCTGGAGCGTGTCCGCTACCAGGTCGGTGGGCGATGCCGAGACGAGCCCGCGGCGAGCGAGCTCGTCTCGGGCCATGCTCGCGAGAGGATGCTCCTCGAGCTGGCGCTCGAAGTAGACCGCTGCGGCGTGGCTGACGTCGAACAGCTCTTGCTTGCGACGGCGGGCCGCTGCCTCCTCGCTCTGCTCGCGGGATGACCGCGCTTCGATGATGGTGATGCCGGCGCGCTCGGCCAGATGCCGGATGGCCTCGACGAAGGTGAGCCCCTCGGTTTCTTGAACGTACTTGAACACGTCGCCGGACGCTTGGCACCCGAAGCAGTGGAAGCGTCCGGTCTCGGGATTGACGTTGAAGCTCGGAGTCTTCTCCTTGTGGAACGGACACAACCCTTTCAGCTGCCGTCCCGCTCGCTGCAGCTTCACGTTTTCGCCGACCAGGCTGACGATGTCCGTCTGCTCGCGGATCCGCTCGATCGTCTCCTGGTCAATCACTGGGGAAACCCATACCGCATCTGGTTGGGTAGCCAAGAGGGAGGCGGTTGGGGTGTCCGCTTCTGGGGGCCCGAGAATCGCGTCGGCCAGGGGTTCGGAAGAGGGCGGATTGAGGGGTTTGGCAGGCCTAGCGCGTCGTGTTAGACGCTCCCCCACCCGGGAGAAGACATGGCCGAGGCAGAGAAGTTGGCAGCAGTTGGGCAGGGCAAGGTCATTCAGGTCATTGGAC
Source organism: Polyangiaceae bacterium (assembly GCA_050304295.1). Classification (GTDB taxonomy): domain Bacteria; phylum Myxococcota_A; class Polyangia; order Polyangiales; family Polyangiaceae; genus JAFGBI01. Next base: position 84,906 of record JBNLDK010000239.1, on the reverse strand, counting down.
CGGCGGTCGACGTCGAGTTTCCGCCAGGACGTCTGCCGCAGATCCTCAACGCGCTCTACACGTCCAATCCCAACATCTCGGACGAGCCCGACAACCTCGTGCTCGAGGTCGCGCAGCATCTCGGCGAGTCGGTGGTCCGCACTGTCGCGATGGACTCCACTGAGGGGCTGGTACGGGGGATGCTGGTGACGGACACCGGTGGCCCTATTTCGATGCCTGTGGGGAATGCGACCCTGGGGCGCATCTTGAATGTGGTGGGCCGCCCCGTGGACGAGGCGGGTCCGGTCGAGACCGATCAGCGACTCCCAATCCACCGTCCGGCGCCAGCCTTCGTGGACCAGAGCACCCAAGTCGAGATCTTCGAGACCGGCATCAAGGTGGTGGATCTCCTCGCCCCCTACCGGAAGGGCGGCAAGATCGGGCTCTTCGGCGGCGCTGGGGTGGGCAAGACCGTGCTCATCATGGAGCTCATCAACAACGTGGCCAAGGCCCACGGCGGGGTGAGCTGCTTCGCCGGGGTGGGGGAACGAACCCGTGAGGGCAACGACCTTTACCTCGAGATGAAGGAGTCGAAGCTCGAGACCGGGGAGTCCGTGATCACGAAGACGGCTCTCATTTATGGTCAGATGAACGAGCCGCCGGGGGCGCGGGCGCGGGTGGCTCTGAGCGCGCTCACCGCGGCGGAGTACTTCCGCGACGAGGAGGGGCAAGACGTCCTGCTTTTCGTCGACAACATCTTCCGGTTCACCCAGGCGGGTAGCGAGGTGTCAGCGTTGCTGGGGCGCATGCCTTCTGCGGTGGGGTACCAGCCCACGCTCGCCACCGAGATGGGTGCCTTGCAGGAACGAATTACCTCGACGACTCGCGGTTCGATCACCAGCGTTCAGGCGATCTACGTTCCTGCCGATGACCTGACGGATCCTGCACCAGCGACAGCATTTGCCCACCTGGATGCCACGACGGTGCTCTCTCGCGCGATCGTCGAGTTGGGGATTTACCCGGCCGTCGATCCGCTCGATTCGACCAGCACGATGCTCGACCCCCGAATCGTGGGTGAGGACCACTACCAGGTGGCGCGTGGTGTCCAGCAAACGCTGCAGCGGTACAAGGACCTGAAGGACATCATCGCGATTCTCGGCATGGACGAGCTGAGCGAGGACGACAAGCTGGTTGTGGCGCGCGCACGGAGAATTCAGAAGTTTCTCTCGCAACCCTTCTTCGTGGCCAGCCAGTTCACCGGCAAGGAGGGCCGCTACGTCCCGCTCAAGGAGAGCATCGACGGTTTCCGGGAGATCCTCAGTGGTGAGCTTGACGACCTTCCCGAACAGGCATTCTACATGGTCGGCAACATCGAGGAAGTGAAGGCCAACGCGCGCAAGCTGCGCGAGAAGGCTGCCTGACGCCCCCGGGTCCCTCCGATGGCGAAGTCGAACCACATCGAGCTCGAGATCGTGACGCCTGAAGGCGTCGCCTTGAGCATGCAGGTCGAGGCGTTGACGATCCCGAGCGTCGAGGGCGAGTTCGGCGTCTTGCCCGGACATCAGCCGCTGTTGGCGGCGCTGAAGACGGGTATCGTGGCCTACGTGCAGGGGAACGAGGAGCGGCGAGTGGCGGTCGGTCCGGGGTTTGTCGAGATCATGGACGACCGAGCGCTTCTGCTCACGGACCGTTTCATCGAGAAGGATGCGGTGGACCCGGTTCAGACGCGGCTCGACCTCAAGGAAGTCGACGAGGCGCTCGAACGCTTCGACGGAGCGCCCGGCAGTCCCGAGCACGTCCAGTTGGTCTGTCAGGAGCTCTGGGCCGCAGTGCGACTGGAGCTGTACGGTGATCCACCCCCGCCGACATATCGGACCTTCAGCGAGCTACTGGCGGTCAATCGCGAGGACTACGTCAAGGCATTTCGCGCCAGTGTCTCCGATCAAGAAGCACGTCCGGCTACCGACGACCAGAACCGCCCGAGCTGACGTTGGGGCAGATTTGTCGGCACTATGACCGTGCTGGTGGTGGTTGCCCTCTGGAGGACCCCATACGAGGGGGGCCGAGCACCGCTCGCTGAAATCCTTGCTTCGCTGCAGGCGGGACGTCATTCTGCAAGAATACGCGCAGTGTGCGGGTGATGAGCGCGGCTATCTCGACAGATTCGACCGGCCCCACCGAGGGAGTGGGATACGCATCGGGCCAGACGGTTGCCGGCAAGTTCCAGCTGGTGCGCGAGCTGGGACGCGGGGGTATGGGGATCGTGTGGGTAGCACACAACCAGGTCCTCGACGTGCATGTCGCGATGAAGATCATCGACCTGGCTGACACAGCAAACCCCAAGCGAGCGGCGGCGCGAGTGCTCCAGGAAGCACGCGCCTCGGCACGTCTCGCACATCCCTCGATCTGTCGGGTGTTCGAGTTCGGAGAGACCGATCGCGGCGATCCTTTCATCGTGAGCGAGTTGCTCCACGGCGAAACGCTGGGGGACGTGCTGCATGCTCAGTCTCGTCTGTCGGCGACCCGGGCGGTGCAGGTCATGCTGCCAATCATCGAGGGACTGGTGATGGCCCACGGTCGGGGCGTTGTGCACCGCGACGTGAAGCCCGAGAACATCTTCCTGTCGCGGGATGACGTGAGCCGGATCCTGCCGAAGCTTCTCGATTTTGGGGTTGCGAGGATGATCGACGCAGACTCCAAGCTCACCATCGACGGTACGCTTCTGGGGACGCCGGACTACATGTCACCGGAGCAGGCGCGTGGTGAGCACGGTGTGGACGTGCGCACCGATGTCTGGTCGGTCTGCGTGGTGCTCTACGAAGCGATCACGGGTGTTCGGCCGTTTTCGGGCAGCAACTACAACGCGCTTCTGTGGACGATCTGTCAGGAGAATCCGCAGCCCCTCTCGGACCACCAGGCGGGTGATGAACCGCTTTGGGAAATCCTGCGGCGTGGGCTGGAGAAGGAACGCGACGCTCGCTGGGGGTCGATGCGCCAGCTCGGGGTGGCCCTCGCTCGATGGCTCCTGGCCTCGGGGGTGCGGGAGGACGTGTCCGGCTTCTCGTTGCGTCGCACGTGGCTTGCTGACAACGGGCGGGTCGCGCTCAGCGAGGCGCCTCCCGAGCGGGATTCGCTGCCCGCCGCCGGAGATAGTCCAACCGTGATCCCGGCGGCGGGGCCGCGGACGGGGGTCTTCGCCAAGAGCGGGGAGCTGACCGCGGCGGAGTCGAGCAAAGGGATCTGGATGGTGATTGCGGCGGCGGCGCTGGCGTTAGCCGCGGGATCGGCGTTGGTGTTCGCGCTGGCGTCGGATCCCAGCGAGCCGGTCGTGGAGCCCGTGCTGGACGGACCACCCGCGCCCGCGGTCCGCGAGTTTCCGTCACCAGTGGTCCCGAACTGGACCTCGACCACGGCAACCGCCGTCATCTCGACCGAGGCCCCATCTGCCTCTTCTTCGGCGGATCCCGCCGATTCCGCACCCGCGTTGGCTCCTCGGCATCGACCTCGCCGTCCGGATCGGCGTAGGTTAGATCCCGAGACCTATGATTTTGGGTTCTAGGCCAACCCGTGCCGACGCCCCCGTTCGCTCCCGACGCTTGGGGTTGCGGGGGATGGTACTCGCGACACTCTGCCTGGCGACTACGGTCCGCGCGCAGCCGACGACTTCGGACGACGACACGCGAAGTGCTGCTCGGCAGATGGCCCGGGATGCGATCGAGTTGATGAACGCGGAGAACTATGCGGCCGCGGAAGACTTGCTCCGCCGCGCCTACGAGCTGGTGCCGGCTCCAACGGTTGCGGTTCTGAGGGGGCGCGCGCTCGAGCATCTCGATCGCCTGATCGAGGCGGCGGAGAGCTACGAATCAGCCCGTCATATGCCGCACGGTGCGGGCACACCGGCCGCGTTTCGCGATGCCAAGGACGAGGCCACGGAGCGATTGGAAGCCCTGCGCAAACAGATCCCGCTCGTCACGATCAACGTGACCGGGGTGGCGAGCGACGACGAGCGACTCGAGATTCGACTGGACGGCAAGGTCCTGCCGGTCGAGATGGTCGGGGTTCGCCGCCCGCTGGATCCCGGGCAGCACCTGATCTTGGCAGCCTTCGACGACACGGTTCACGACACTCGCTGGATCACTCCGCAGCGTGGCGAGCACATCAAGGTTCTGATGCGGGTCGACGCTCCTCCGGTCGTGTCTCCTCCACCTCCCCCAGCGCCCGAAACTCGACCAAGGCGCTTTGGTCGTCAGTCCACTGGTATCCTCGCGTTGGGGGTGGCTGGCGGCGGGTTTGCCGCCGGTATCACCGCGGGTGTGCTGATGCTCGAGACCAAGGCCAAGCTGGATGATGGCTGCCGTCCGGCCTGTCCACGGCAGCTGGAGGACGACCTCCGAGTGTTTCGCCGTGCACGAACGGCGTCGGCCATCGGCTACGGGGTGGGGTTCACCGGCCTCGCAGTGGGGGGTGGACTGCTGCTCTCGGTAGATCCTCGCGGACCGCAGGTGCCCGCGGCCCAGCAGCCGCGCGCTCTCACAGCGCGGCTGTTCGCTCGGCTGGGCCCCGGCGAAGTCGCAGTGGGCGGAGTCCTTCCGTGACCGGGTTGCGCTCCATTCCTCTGGTGGTTGCCGCGCTGGGGCTAGTCGGGTGCCCGGTAGCCGTCACGGACACCTACACGCTGGAACCCGAGGCGCAGGGGGGAGCAGGTCCTGACTGCAATGACCGGCGGCAGAACGGCGACGAGACCGACATCGACTGTGGTGGATCCGACTGCGCCGCCTGCGAGATGGGTCGAGCCTGTGTCGCTGCGCGTGACTGTGTCAGTGGGAGCTGCCAGGCCGAGGTTTGCGACTAGCCGCGTGACTACTCCGCGCCCGATGCTCGCGGCTGCGTTGGGGGCGATTTGGCCTCCGGCGACTTACCGAACGCCCGTCCGAGGACACTCCGCCCATCCTCGATGATGCTGTACATGACGGGCACCTGGACCAAGGTGAGAACGGTCGCGAAGGCGAGACCGAAGATCACCGCGACGGCCATCGGGCCCCACCACTCGGCGCTCGTGCCGCCAAAGAGCACCGTCAGCTGCCGGTAGTTGATGTTCATGCCGACGGCCATCGGTACCAGTCCGAGGATGGTGGTGACCGCTGTGAGCATGACGGGTCGGAAACGCGTCATGCCAGCTTCCACGAGCGCCTCGTGAGTGGACTTACCCCATTCCTTCAGCTTCTCGACGTAGTCGAGCAGCACGATCGCGTTGTTGACGACGACTCCAGCGAGAGAAATTACCCCCAGTCCGGTCATCACGACGCCGAATGGCGTGCGCGTGATGATCAATCCCCAGAGGACCCCGACCAGTGACAGAATCACCGAGAAGAGAATGATGAGGGGAAGATCGTACCGATTGAACTGACTGACCAGCACCAGAGCAATCAGTGCAATGCTCACCAAGAACGCATTGCGCAGGAAGAGCTGAGTCTTCTGCTGTTCGTCATCCGCACCGCCGAGGCGGAGGTGATACCCACCGGGGAGATTGGGCTGGAGTTCGTCGAGCCGCTGCTTGACTGCTTGCCGGACTGAATCCTCGTTGAATCCCTCTTCCACATCGCCCGCGATCGTGACGACCAGGTCCTGATCGATGTGACGGATCGATCCGCTGCCGCCGGCCAGATCGTAAGAGGCGACGGCAGACAGGGGGACGGCGGGCGTGCCCGGGCCGGCGCTGTCGCCGGGGACCCGGAGGGCGAGGATGGATTGCAGGTCGTTGCGGTACTCTGGGCTCAGCTCCACGCGAATGTCGTACTCGTCTTCGCCATCACGGAGCTTGCTGGCGACATTGCCGGCCACGGCCGTGCGAATGGTGCCTGCCACTCGCTGGGTCGATGCTCCGATCCGCTTGGCAGCGCCGCGATCGATCTCGATCCGCATCTCGGGACGACCGACTCGATAGTTGTCCGACAGATCCGTCACTCCCGGTACCGCCGCAATGTCACGACGGACCTGGGACGCGATGCGGCCCACCTCGTGAAAGTCCTCGCCGGATACCTCGACTGCCACTGGCTCTCCTACCGGAGGACCCATGCGTTCTTTCTCCACGACGATCTCTGCGCCCGGGATCTCTTGCACGGCATGGCGGAGGCGGTCGATCGTCTGGCGAGTGTCCTCGGTCCGTACCTCGTCGCCCGGCTTCGCCTTCGTGCGGTGGGGGAGAAAGTCGATGGTCAACCGTGCCTGGTTGGCGGCCGACTGCGCGCCGCCAAAGTGACCGCTGGCGGCGACTCCCGTTTCGGCCACGTATACGTCCACGTTTGGCTCGCGGGCCACGATCGCCTCGACGCGGCGGACGATACGGTCGGTGGATTCGACGTCGGTGCCGTCGGGAGCTCGCACGGTGATGGTGGCTCGGTCCGGTTCGACGTCGGGGAAGAACTCGAGCCCAGTGCCCAGCTCTCCGTAGGCGACGACTGTTCCGACCAGCGTGGCCAGCATCAACCCGGTGGTCGCGTACCGGTGGCGGATGCACCACTCGAGCAGGCTGCGGTACGCTGCCATCGTTGCCGAATCGCGGTCCCGTTTCCCGCCCGCGGCGACGGGGCGACTGCGCATCAGGGTCGAGGTCAGCACCGGCAGCACAAAGAGGGCCACCACCAGCGAGCAGAGCAAAATGATGACCACCGTCTTGGGCAAATAGCCCATGAACTGGCCCATGATGCCCGTCCAGAAGAGCAGCGGAACAAACGCTGCCACCGTGGTCATCGTCGAGGCCGTGACCGCGAGCGCGACCTCGTTGGCCCCTTGCACGGAAGCCTCGTAGAGGCTCTTTCCCTCTTCGAGGTGGCGGTAGATGTTCTCCACCAGCACGATGCCGTTGTCGACGAGCATCCCCAACGCCAGGATGAGCGAGAACAGCACGATCATGTTCAGGGTGATGCCGAGGGTCCAGATGACCACCATGCCGAGCAACATCGACAGCGGAATCGAGACGGCGATGAACAGGCTGTTTCGGATGCCGAGGAAGAAGACGATGATGCCAACCACGAGAATGAGAGCGGTGATGATGCCGTTCTCGAGCTCGCCCACGATATCCCGGATGAAGCGAGACTCGTCGCCCAGAACTCGGAACTCGACGCCTTCGGGCCAGCTCTTCGAGTGCTCAGTGGCGACCTTCTTGACGGACTCGGCGATCTCCAGAATGTTCGATCCTGTGCGTTTCTTGACAGCGATCGACACGGCGGGTTGCCCGTTCATCCGCGCGTAGGTTTCCCGGTCTTGGAACCCGTCGACGACCTTGGCCACGTCGGTCAGGAAGACGGGGCGGTCACCCACTCTGGCGATGGCCACCTTCTCGAGGTCCACGGGATTCTCGAAGTCGCCAGGCACCCGCAGGAGGAAGTTGGCTTCGCGGGCTCGAACATCGCCGCCCGGGATATTCACGTTCTCGCTCGACACCGCCATGACGACGTCGTCGAGCGCTAGGTTGTAGTGCTGCAGCCGGTACGGATCGACCTGCACGCGGACTTCCCGCGTCCGGCCACCAGACAGACTGGCCTCGAGCACCCCCGAGATTCGACCGATCTCGTCCTCGAGGTTCTCGCCGAGTCGCTTCAACTCGAGTTCATCCGCCGGTCCCGCGATGGTGACGATCATGATCGGGAATTCGGCGACCGAGATCTCGGTGATCTCTGTGTCTTCTGCCTCGTCTGGAAGCTTCGCCTCGGCCGTGCTGACCCGATCGCGGATGCGCTGCAGCACGTCCTCGATCTTCACCTCGGGCTCGAACTCGAGCATGATCAGGCTGACGCCCTCGGCCGACGTGCTCTCGAGCTTCTTCAGATCCTTGAGGCCTGACAGCTCGTTCTCGAGTGGTACGGTGATCAGGCTCTCGATATCCTCCGGAGACACGCCGATGTACGCGGTCGTGACCATGACGATGGGGATATCCACGTCCGGCGCCGCTTCGCGGGGCAGCGACAGGTAAGTGAGTAGCCCGAAGACGGCGGTCGCTACCACGACGAGGTACACCGTGGCCCGCTGGCGGATGAGTGCGGCAATCATGGTGGTGGACGCGGGCGGGCCGCGATCAGTCGAAGCGGACGCGGCCGTTGGTGCAGCAGGTGCCGTGACGGCTGACGAGGAGAGGATCCCCCTCGGCTAGTTCGCGGTGACCGGTAATGACCAGCTCATCGCCGGGCTTGAGCCCTTCGGTCACCAGGACACGATCTCGCAGGATCGGTCCGAGCTTGACGGAGCGCCACTTGGCGACGCCCTTCTCGTTGACGAATACGCCGTTTTCTTCGATGCCCGTGACGATCCAGTCCTGGGAGACGACCAGCCCCTTGCCCTCGAACTGAGGCTGCAGGGTGACGGACGCGATCATTCCTGGCAAAAGCTTCTGCTCGCCGTTGGGGATCTCGACTTCCGCGGTGAACGCCCGGGTTGCGAGATCGGCTGCGCGATGGACCCGCTTGACGGTGCCGACGAACAGGTCCGGCAGCGCGTTGACCTTGACGTGTGCCTGCATCCCCTCCTGCAGGGCCACCACGTCGCGATCGGACAGTGAAACCGTGACCTTGGCCGGGTCGAGTTGCACGACGCGGACCAGGGGTACGCCGGGGCCCGCCACTTCACCGACCTCGGCGTCGACCCTCACGACCACGCCGTCGAAGGGCGCGGTGATCACCGACCGAGCCACGGACACTTGCTGGGATCCAATGGCGGCCCTTGCGGCGCGCCAGCGCGTCTCGGCCGCGTCGAGTTCGGCCCTGGGGATCACGTCCTCCAAGTCGCGCGCCCGGCGCAGTTCCCGCTCGGCGGAACTGAGCTCCACCTCGGTTTGGTTCAGTCGCGCTGCCTGCGTCGCGGTGTCGACGCGCACCAGTACCTGGCCTCTTCGAACGGTTTCCCCCGCCTTGATGTGCACGCTCTCGATCAGCCCTCCGGGAGTCGCCTGCAGGATCGCGTCGCGGTGCCCTTCTATTTCGCCGGGGAGCGTGATCTGGAGCTTGGCTTCGGTCTCGGTGAGTTTTGCCGTCTCCACGCGAATGCCCTCTGCCGCCGGGGGCTGGGGCTTGGTGTCGGCCGGCTGAGGCGCCGCGCCAGCGTTGTTGCAGGCGGCTGCGCCGAGGAGCAGGAATGGCAAGTACCGCTTCATCGGAGACTGCTGGGAGAGGGGAGGACCGGCGGGACGGAGCGCCCACGGGCACGCTCGGGACTCCGTCCCGGTGCCATAGCATCGATGTGCGTCGCGCGCGCACGGCGCGCAAGCCACATCCCGAAATTCGTTCGAGTCTTCTTCTAATATGACCGGCCAGTCATTCGGTTCGGGGTGGACAGGGATGGCGGTCTCGCTCGAGGATCGGCACCATGCTGTTTGCCATCCGCTGCCAGGATCGCCCGAACTCGGAAGCGCTTCGCGCTGCCAACCGCACGCAGCATCTCGCCTATCTGCGCGCGCTGGGCGAGCGGCTCAAGTTGGCCGGTCCGCTGCTGACCGACGACGGAGAGACGATGCGCGGCAGCCTGTTGGTCATCGAGTTCGATGATCGGGCGGCTGCGGAGGTGTTTGCCGCGGGGGACCCATATGCTGCCGCGGGGCTCTTTGGCGAAGTGTCAATCGATCGTTTCCATTGGGTCTTGCCCTGACCTGCGAAGTTTGTGTTTGCCCGCTGGGGTTCGCGGTGGAAACCTGCACCCGTGTCTGAGCAGGATCGATTCGAGGCCGCGCAGTCGGCCGTCAAGCAACTCCCGCGAACCCCAGCGCCGAATGAGCTGCTGGCCCTCTATGGGTGGTACAAGCAGGCGACGGTCGGCGATGTCTCGGGGTCGCGCCCAGGACCACTCGACTTCAAGGGGCGCGCCAAGTACGACGCCTGGGCGGCGCGGCGCGGGGAAACGCGGGCCGTCGCCGTGGATAGGTACGTCGAGCTTGCGCAGCAGTTGTGCGCCAAATACGGCACCTGAGGGCGCGACTCAGCGCTCTACCTGGAGCACCTCTGGAGTTGAACCGGCTTCGACCGGGCATGGCGCGTCGGTTCGGTGGGAGCAGTGCTGGCGCCACCAGGCTCGGGCTTCTCGCTGGGTCCAGCGCGTCGCGTCCTGGCACCTTTCCAGTGCCTCTTCGAGGTCTCGCGCCGACCCGGGCCGGGCGTCGCGATCCTTGGCCAGGCAACGCATGACGAGGCCCTCCAGGTCCGCGGGCAGGGGGTGACCCAGACGTGCCGACGGGGGCGGGGGCATCTCGGTGAGCTGCAGGCGCAAGGCCTCGTCGCGGGTATGGACGTCGAACATGTTGGCCCCGGTCAGCATGAAGTAGGCCACGGCCCCGAGCGCGTAGAGGTCGGCGCGAGCGTCCACTTGGAGCGGATCGGTGATCGCCTCCGGGGCCATGTAGGCGGGAGTGCCGATCACGCTGTGCGCGCTCGTCAGTTGCGGCTCGTCCGTTCCCCGCGTTTGATCCCGGTCCTTGACGAGGCCGAAGTCGAGTAGCTTGACGACGTCGTGCATACCACCATGCCGGCAGATCATGATGTTTCCGGGTTTCACGTCCCGGTGCACCAGGTGAGCCTCGTGGGCTTCGGATAGCGAGCCACAGGCCTGGCGCAGTATATGAATCACCCGGGCAGGTGGCAGCGGACCATGATCGAGGACGATGTCTCGCAGTTCGACGCCATCGAGTAGCTCCATCGCATAGTAGAGGGTGCCGTCCGGGGTGCGGCCGGTATCGTAGATGGCGACGGTGCTGGGATGCTGCAGGCGGGCCACGGCGTACACTTCCCGTCGAAAGCGTTCGACGAGGCGCCGACTGACCATTTCTGGCCGGAGTAGCTTGATCGCTGTTGGGCGCGGGAGGAAGGCATGCCGGGCACGGTAGACGATGCCCATCGCCCCCTCTCCAATCTGCTCCTCCAGTTCGTACTGGCCGAGCACTTGCGCTCGTCGTACCTGCTGCTGGAGCCCGTAGATGGTGCGGGACGCGATCGTGCTCATCGCCACCATCAGCGCGCACCACGAAGCGATGATCGTGGCGTAGTACCACGTCCCGTGGTCGAGTTTGATGTCGGGGCGCCACTGCGCTGTGTCGGCAGCGATGTAGTAGCAGGCTGCGATGACGATGATGGCTCCCGAAGAGCTGATGGAAAGCGTGTAGCCCGTTGCGCTCGGAACCAGTGTGGCGCGCGCGAAGAGCGCCAGGGTACCGCCGACGACGACGACCATCTCCGGCGCGTAGCCGCGACGCGCGGCGATCCCCAGGAAGGCGATACCGCCGACGAAGGACAGCGTCGTGAAGGCGTCGACCCAGTGCAGTATGCCCGGAGTACGCCGACCGAGTCGCAGCAGGAGCCAGGCGCCGAGCAGGCACATCGCCGTTGCCAGGTGGGTCAGTGCGACAGCATTGAACCAGTCGCTCCACGGGTGCCCGCCGACGGTTCGGAGACCGTTGATGAAGCAGTAGTGGGCCGCGACCAGGCCGAACGCGACGAACGCGAAGAGCTGCACACGGTTCTGCAGGTAGCTGCGTGCTTCTTCGGTGAGTCGCGCCGTTCCGTGCGCGTCACCCAGTACGTCGGGCGTCGCCAGCATGATCTGACCGTACCGTCGACTGGCGCACGCGAAAAGTCGCGCGCAGTCTGTCGGCGCGGCCAGTGTTTGCCCTGGTTCAAGGACTGGGTCGCTGAACCTCGAAGGCGCGATCGATCACGATCTGATCGGCAACGCGGACCCGAACGTTCCAAACCCCAACGGGGTCGCCCGGTCGGAATGCGAGGATGTGGTCGAAACGGGCTCGCCCCTTCGGGACCTGTGCCTGACCGTGTTGGATCAAGCGCCCCTTGCCTCGAATGCCGCGCTCGTCCCGCACCCCGCGTGTCGTACCCGGCATGTCGAGCTCCCAGCTGACCGTGAGCTCCTCCGTGGTGGGGTGGTCGAAGTCGATGCGAATGCCATGCGACTGTTTCGTCTGATCAACGACGAGCGGGATGTGCTCGCGTTCCTGGACCTGCCCCCCGTAGAAGATGCCGAATTCCGCGCTCCTCACGGGGCCGGGGAAGTCATCTTTCGGGGGCGGGCGCTCGCACGCCAGCGTGACTCCGAGGAGCGCCGCGATGAGGAGACCGCGGCGGCTGCCTCGAGCGGTCACCGCTTCACCTCGGCGGCCATCCGCGCAAAATCGGCCGGCTGCAGCGTTTCACCGCGGGCGTCGAGATCGATGCCCGCGCGCCGCGCTGTGGCTTCGAGTCGATCGTCGAGCTGCAGTGCGCGCCAGGCGTTGCGGAGTTTCTTGCGCCGCTGGGCAAATGCGGCGTGAACCACCTCGCGAAAGATTGGAGTTTCCTCGGTGACGGGACGGGCATGCGGGGTGAGAACGACGACGGCCGAATCGACCCCGGGCTGCGGGTAGAAGGCGCCGCGCCGCACCACCAGCGCTCGATCGACGGCGAACTGCGCCTGCACGAAGACGGTCAGCGCACCATAGGCTGCCGTGGCCGGGCGCGCGGCGAGCCGGTCCGCGACCTCGAGCTGGACCAGCACGACCACGCGGGCCACCTGGGGAGCCATGCCAACCGCGATCTCGAGCAGTGGTCCGGTGATCTGGTAGGGGAGATTGCCAGCGAGCACCCGCGGCTGCGGGCCGGCGAGCAGCGCTGAATAGTCCACCTGCTTGGCGTCGGCCTCGAGGACCGTGAGCCGACCGTCCTCGATGGCGTTGGAGAACCGATCGTTCAGTGCGGGTATCAGGTCACGGTCTCGCTCGATGGCGGTGACCCGTGCCGCCCGGTCGAGCAGGGGGGCGGTTAGCGCGCCGAGACCAGCACCTATCTCGACCACAGAGCCGCCCGCCTGCGGCGTGGCCAGGGCAGCGATGCGCGCGGCGAGGCCGGGGTCGGCTAGGAAGTTCTGACCAAAGTGCTTCTTGGCGCGCAGCCCGTACCGGTCGAGAAGTGTCTTGGGGCTGGGGGTGGCGCTGGGCATGACCTCGCTTTGGTTTAGGCAGGCGGGACGCTACTTGTCAGGTTTTTGTGATGCTGGTGGCTGCAGGGTGGGCGGGTGGTCGTAGCTGTTCGACTTTCACGCCATACCGTCGGAGGGCGCGTTCGCCGCGAGCCCGCGCAACCTGGGCGCGCTCGCCTACGGCGAAGGCCACCGCCCGTTCGAGTGGGCCAGTGTCGGGCAAACTTGCTGTGGGATCCATAGCGATCCATCTGAGCTCGATACGGCGGCGCGGGTGCTTCTTCAGCGCGCGTAGCAGTTCCGAGCGGCGCATGGGATCCGGAGGAGGTGACCACAGGTAGATGATACTGGGGCGTCGTCGGGTGGTGCGCAGCGTCCTCAACGCCTCTGCGATCTGCGTGTCTGTTCGGGGACGCTCGGGCTCCATGCGGGGCGGGGACCCGATCCCGAATGCTTCCAGATAGCGGCGCAGTGCGCGCTCCCGCCCGGTCGGCGCGTGGGGCTCCCGGCTCGTCATCGGGGCCCGAGCGCGCAGTCGATCGGCTCGCCGTGCGATACGGTCGATTTCCGTCGAACGCACGCGGCGGGCGCTCTGCGGGTCGAGCGGACGCATGTGCTCCAGCACGTGTCCTGCTACCTCCGCTTCGTCGAGGTCGCTGCGGTCGACGTCGATGGTCGACGTTGCCTGGGCCAGCACGCTACAGATCTCGATCTCCTGGGCGGGTCCTCGGTCGGGAGGGAGCCACGCAAGCCGACGGGAAGCCAGTACCCCGATGCCGACACGGTCGCCTTGGGCAAGGTGGCGCTGGGCGACCGCAGCAACCTGGTCGATCGCGAGGTCCAGCGGGGCTGTCCCGGGCGCTCCGGCCCAGAGCTCCACGGACGCATCGAGAAGCAGCCACACGACGTCTCGTTCTTCGCGTTCGAAGTCGCGGACCAGCAGATGACCGCGTCGCGCCGAGGCTTTCCATGCGATCCGCTTGAAGGCGTCGCCCGGTTGGTGCTCGCGCAGCTCGCGCAGTTCGCTGCCGTCCCCCGACAGCGGGCCGGGCCGACCAGCGTGGGCGCCCATGCGGCTGCGTCCTCCGCGGGCCGTGCGCATGGCGATGCTGCTGCGCCGGGGCAGCACCTCGACTCCGAACGGATTGGCGAAGGTGAGAGGCACCTCGAACAGTCCCGGGTTGCCCTGAACCTCGAGCGAGAGACCATGAATGCCGTGGCGACCGACCCGGTTGGCGCGGACGGTGACGACCACCCGAAGTCGACCCGAAGCTGGGACCTCTCCGGCGGTCGGCTCGACCTCTACTTCGAGCAAAGGAGAGCACACCGGGCGGAGCTCGACGAACCTCGCTGCGCGGCGGTCGCGATTGCGGATCTCGGCGATCAGCTCGACCGCCTCGCCGCGCGCGACTCGGCGATATCGTGGTTCTTCCTTCCACAGCATCTCGAACCCCGCCGCCCGAATCTGGCCAATGCTGAGCCGCGTGACCCCGCGCGCCACCGCCAGACCGACGAGCAGTGCGCCGCCCCAAGCCACGATCGCAGCCTGCTGCAAGAGGATCCCCGCGACCACAACGAGGATTCCTGCCACGGACAAGTCCACGGAGGTGCGGGTCGGGTGAACCTGCATGGGCTACTCCGTGCTGGCCTCGGGGAGACGCGGGCAAATGTCGTCCTGCGCAGTGCGGCAGATGCGTTGGGCGATTGTCAGGTGTCCCTGAGCGGCCTCCAGGTTGCGTGTCACTCCGAGTCCCGTCGAGTAGATCACCGAGAGTGAGTAGCAGGCGGTGGGCTTGCGCTTCTTGCAGGCGGCCTCGAACAGGCGAACTCCCGCGACGCGATTCAGGCGGGCCTGTCGCTCGTTCGCGGGAATCCCGCGACCCGCGTCGTAGGCGTCTCCGGCGCGCATGCAGTCGTCTGCGTTGCCCCGCGCGCAGCTCACCGCGGCCTGAGTGACCGCGTCGGCATCGGCGGTTAGCGGGTTCTCGAGCCAGCTGGGGAGTGGTCCCTCGGTCTCGAGCGTGGTCTTCGACAGATCCACCGCGGCGGTGGGCGTCGCCGAGGGAGGTGGCTCGCTGCTCGGTTCGGGGACGGTAGGAGTCGCGGCTGGTGTGGCACGAGCGGTAGGAGGCGCGGAGACCGGCTCGAACGGTGGCTGGAAGCTCCCGGCTCTGGGAGGTGGCGCGGAGTGCCAGGTCACGCTCAGCGCGGCGGCGAGAGAACCCAGAAGGATCCCGCCGAGAATAGCAACGAGGGTGGCGACGAGGGTGGTGCGCATCGCGGGTGTCCACAGCAAGATCACCCATTTTTGCCCCCGCGTCGACGCGGGAAGTGATGGAACAGCGCGTCCGCGTGGTGTCACTTCACGCCTTTTTGCTTGAGCCGACGGGCGGAACCGCCTTTGCTTGTGTCAGATGACGGCCAGGCGCTTCGGGTTGGCGTGGATGTGCCTCCTGGTGCTGACCGCGGTTCGGACGGCGATGGGGCAGGAACGAGCCTATTCCGCCTACGAGCTCGATGTGATCCAAGAGGCCGCCGCCGCGGCCGGAAGCGAGCCCGACTCGAGTCCTGATGGGAAGATCATCGAGGAAATCGTCGTCTATCGCTTGCAGGTCTTCGATCATCGAGACCCGGTGCCTCGGTGGGTCAACGTGCTGCACCGAACCACCCGTGAGCGGGTGATCCAGCGCGAGCTGCTGTTCGCCGTGGGCGACCGCTATGACGCCGAGTCCATCAACGAGTCGGCGCGAAACCTCCGCGAGATCGCCCAGGTCTCCCTGGTGTTGGCGATCCCGATCCGGGGGAGCGCGTCGGACCGGGTGAGGGTGGTCGTCGTCACGAAGGACATCTGGAGCCTGCGAGCAGCGTGGGACCCGGAGATCACTAGTGACGGAATCTCGCAGATGCGGTTGGCCGCGGACGAGATCAACCTCGCCGGACAGCACAAGATCGTGTCAGCTCAGGGGGGCTTCGATCCGGGCAGCTACTACTACGGTGCTGGATACCAGGACCCGCGGGTTGCCGGCAGTCGGATCTTCGCTTCCGCGTCAGCCGCTCTCGTCTTCGACCGGCGTGATGGTAGCTCCGAAGGCTCCTTTGGCTGGGTGTGGTACGGACAGGACCTGTATTCGCTCGACGCCAAGTGGGGGTGGGGGGTCTTGGCTGCTTGGCGTGACGATGTGGAACGCAGCTACCAGGGCCTCGTGCAACGCACCTACGATGCCGAGGCGACTCCGGGCGATGACCGGATCCCCTACGAATGGAAGCGCGGCGTCTGGTACGGGTCGAACGAGCTGGTGCGCTCCTTCGGTCGCAGGCACAAGCTCGATGTCTCGACTGGGATCGAGGCGTTTCGCGGGGAGTACTCCATGCGAGCAGCCGGCACCGACTTTGCCGGCGCGGCCCAGCGGGAGTTTCGGGCTGGCGAGGTGCCACCCGATCACCAGCGGATCGATCCATTCGTCGAGCTGCGTTTCCGCTCCACGACGTTCTTGCGAACCCTCGATGTCGACACCCTGGCGCTGCAAGAGGACGTGCAGACGGGGCACGACGTCACCTTGCGCGCCTATCCGGCGGGTACGGCGGTTGGCTCCTCTCGTGATCTGTTCGGATTTGCAGCCTCCGGTGGCTATACCTTGCCGTTTGGCGACGGTTTCGTGCGGGTGGTTGGCGCTACCGCCATGGAGTTGGCCGCGGAGGATTCGGACGTACTCTTCACGGGGCACGTGTATCTGGCCACGCCGCGGCTGGGCTTCGGACGACTCGTCTACGATGTCGTTGCTGCTCATCGCTACCGGGACTTCTACCGGGAGCGCTTCGTGCTCGGCGGTGTGGATCGACTGCGGGGCTACTCATCGGGGTTTCGACGCGGAAAGGATCTGGTGGCCAGCACGTTCGAGTTTCGAACCACGTCCGTTGGACTTCTAGGGGTGGAGCTGGGGGCGGCAGCCTTCTACGACGCTGGAGATGCTGCCGACGGGTTTGCGGGCCTTGACCTGCGCCAGTCGGTGGGCGGTGGTGCACGGCTACTGTTCCCGATGTTCGATCGGACGGTGTTCCGGGCGGATGTTGGGTTCCCGGTCGACCGTGACCGTCAGGATGTCGCGGCAAGCGGGAGTCGCAAGACGTGGGGGCTTGTCTTGAGTTTCGAGCAGGCCATTCCCGTGCCCAGCGCACGCAGCAGCCGTACCCCCACCGCTCTGCAGCTGTGAACGGACTACCTACTCGAACGGGTGGACGAAGAGTCCCGAGCGAAGTTTTGGCTCGAACCAGGTGCTCTTGGGGGGCATGAGGCGTCCTGCATCGCTGACCGCTATCAGCTGCTCGATGCTTGTCGGAAAGAGGTGCAGCGCCACGGTCCAGCCCTCGTTGACGCGCCGCTCGAGCTCGGCGACTCCGCGAATTCCGCCGACGAAGTCGACGTTGTGATCGCGTCGCGGATCCTCGATCCCGAAGATCGGGGCGAGCAGTTGGTCCTGGCAGATCGACGCATCGAGGCTGGCCACCGGGTCGGTCGCATCGAAGCTTCCTGCGCGGACCGCCAATCGCCACCAGCGGCCGTCAAGATAGAGTCCGAACGTTCGTGGCTCGGTCGGGACTGCGGAGCTTGCTTCGGTGACGTCGAACCGCTCGCGGATTTGCTCCAAGAGCACCGAAGGGGAGCGTCCCCGGGTGTCCCTTACGACACGGTTGTAGGCGAGGATCTGCATCTGGTCGTGGGGGAATATGACGGCGAGAAAGACGTCATGTTCACCGGGCTGACCCTGGCGCAGAGCGTGGACGCGTGACGCAGAGGCGCTACGATGGTGTCCATCGGCGACGTAGAGCGTTTCGATCTGCGAGAACAGATCGATGAAGCGCTGGGTCTGACTAGCGGGAACGACCCACAGCGTATGCTGGACAGCGTCGTCCGTCGTGAAGTCGTAAGTGGGAGCTGCGGATTGCACCTGTTCGATCTCGGCATCCACTGCTGCCTGGGCGGGATAGGTCAGAAAGACCGGTTCGTCGTGCGCCCCCAGCGCGTCGATGTGGCGAGTGCGATCGTCCTCCTTGTCCTGTCGAGTTTTCTCGTGCTTCTTGATGACATCGCGGTCGTAGTCGCTGACGCTGGCGCACGCCACCAGGCCGCTCTGGCGGTGATCACCCATCCGCTGAGTGTAGACATACAGGTGCGGTGCCGCGTCTGCCACGAGCACGCCGCGCTCGACCAGCTGGTGCAGGTTCGTGGCCGCTTGCGCATACACCTTGTCCGCGTGCTCATCCGTTCCCTCCGGGAGATCGATCTCGGGGCGAGACACGTGCAAGAAGCTGTCCTCGTTGCCGGCCGCTAGCGCTCGCGCCTCGGCCGTGTTGATCACGTCGTAGGGTGGGGCGGCGACGCGGGCGACTGTGGTGGCAGGTGGTCGCAGGGCACGGAAGGCACGAATGGTGGCCACGGGAGCTCTCCTCGGGTCGGGTTGATGCTGGCCGTATCGCGAAATCTGGCGGCGTGTGCAACCCCTCAGACGGGTCGTACTGCCCGTCTGTAGCCTACCTTTTGCACGGCCTCGTCGATGATCGACTCCCGGGCGCGTGCATCGCCTTCGAGCTCGGGGACGAGCACGAGCCGGTGCGCCAAAACTGGCGCTGCGACCATGCGCACGTCATCCGGGGTCACGAAGGGGCGACCCGCGATGACCGCCTGCGCCTTCGAGGCCCGAAGGAGGGCGAGTGACGCCCGGGGTGAGGCCCCCAGCACCACCCGCTGGTGGTTGCGCGTGTAGGTGCTCAGGTTCACGGCGTAGTCGTAGATGTCGTCTTCGACGTGGACTCGTGCGGCGACCGACTGTAGGTTCAGGGCGTCGTTCGCGGAGAGCACTGCTCGCGTGAGCGGGGCCGCGACGCCATGGGCTCGCAGCATGGCTACTTCGTCCCGCGGACCGGGATACCCCATCAGGACGCGAACGAGAAAGCGGTCGATCTGCGCCTCGGGCAGAGGGTACGTCCCTTCGAGATCGATCGGGTTTTGGGTGGCGAGGACGAAGAACGGGTCGGGCAGCTCGAACCGGTCCCCTTCGATGGTGACTTGGCGCTCCTGCATCGCTTCGAGGAGAGCCGACTGGGTCTTGGCCGGGGCACGGTTGATCTCGTCGGCGAGCACCACGTTGGCGAAGATGGGGCCTGCCCGCAGCGAGAAGGTTCCATCCTTTGGGCTCAGGACGTAGGTCCCGGTGATGTCTGCGGGCAGCAAGTCGGGGGTGAACTGGATGCGCCGCACCGAACAGCCAAGACTCACGGCAAACGCCTTCACCAGGGTCGTCTTGGCAATGCCGGGAACCCCTTCGAGCAGCACGTGGCCGCGCGCCAGGAGCGCGACCAGCATCATGTCGACCGGCGTCGGGTCGCCCATATACACGTTGCCGATCTGCTGCCGTACCTGATTCAGCCGCTCCCGAGCGGCTTCGAGCTCGTTGATCTGCAAAGCGTGGGTCATGCCTGGACGCTCCTGCTCACCACCACTTCCTGCAGAATCGACTTCACCTGGGCGTGCATGCGTTCCACCATTCTCGTTGTCACGCGAACCGGTTGCGAGGCCACCATGGCGGCCTCGGCCTTGCGCATCTCCGCGAGCAATGCGCGGAGCTCACCGGACGATGGCTGACTGAGCGCCTGTTGTCGATCGATCTCGGCGAGGATCTCCCGGCTTCCAGCTCCTGACGGCATGCCAAGGCGTTCGGCCAACCCCTCTTCGAGCGCGCTCTTCAGCTCCAGGACGGCGAGGGCACGGTGCGTCGTCGGGGCCGCCAGCAACGCCACCCGGCCTGCGGTTCCGCCCTGGGCAACCAGGTCTGTACGCCGCGCGAACCTGGGAACCGTGCGACGGTAGGGCCGCGTGGCGGTCGAGGTTGTCCATCCGATGGTGACCAGGGTCAGTAGCAGGCCGAGAACCAGCGCTGCGGTGGCCGGGATGCCGGATTGGTGGAGCTCGGCGAGTCGCTCTCGCGCGGAGGTGATTTGGTCTTGGAGCTGCTTCGCAATCGTTGGGGTGCCGCCGTAGCTTCCATGCTGTGGGAAATCGTTGGCGAGCAGGTAGATGTGCCCTCCTCGCTCGCCCCAGGAGTCGTCTTCCACCAGGTAATCGATCAACCCTGCCGCGAAAGCTCGGTTGCCCGGGTAGCGCAGCATCAGGTTCATGACCACCGAGGGGTCTCCCATGGCCAACAGCCGACCCCGGTCCGCGATGATTCCGGTGACGGCGAGGGTCACGTCAGGGTCGTCCTGCGCGCCAGGAATGGTCAGGACCGGGGTAAGACTAGGGTGGACGAGCCCCGTGGGGTGATTGGTGACGACCTGACTGACCCCAGCCACGATCGGGTGCCGACCCTGCTCCTGACCGGCGACGACCTGGATGGTGGGGACGGCAATGGCCAGTTGCGGGTTGTCTCGAATCGATTCAGCGGGTCTTCGCGGCGCGTCGACGCGTCGGATCTTGAAGCGGTCGAGGATCGGCTCGCTCCGGCCATAGTCGTCCAGGAGGGCCAATCTGCCCCCCGCCCGCAAGAAAGCGAGGGCTTCCGCGTAGTCGAGCTCGCGCTCTGGGTGCAGCACGATGACCCCGTCGCCGGGGCGAAGGCGTGCCCAGTCGAGCTCGGCGGGCGTTTCGACACGGTCTTTGCCGAGCCGCTCGCGGGCGATGCGGACTAGCTCGGTGGTGCTGTCCCAGCGCTCTTCATCGAATCGGAAACTCTCGGCGCGAGACACATGAGTGAAACCCATCCCCACCGCCAGGATCCAGCCGGCGACTGTTGCGCGCGGGAGCATGATGCGACGCTAGTTCAGACGGCTAGATTGGGGAACGCACCATTATTGGTCGAGCCGGGTGTGGGGAGAGGTTACTTGCACTCACCTCTCGGCCGTGGGGCTGGCGATTGTTGCGGCGGTGGTGAGCGACGCTGCACGCCTGGCGGTTATCGCCCGCGGAACTTGACCCGTCTCGGTCGGTAGTTAAATTAGAATTAGTTGGAATCAGGGAGCCCGCTCCCAGGCTGGACAACATGCTTCCCCCGTTCATCATCGAGCAGATTCGACGACGCGAGCAGGAAGAGCGGATGCGTCAGGAGGATCAGCCTCAGCCGCGCATGGAGCTGCCGCTGGACCTCTACCACCCCGCTCCGGAGGATCGGCGCGAGGATGAGGAAGACGAGATCCAGCGAGGGGTCGTGATTCTCGACCTCGGGTGACCCCGCTGGGCCTGCCTCGGTGGCCCCGGGGAAATTTCTCAGTCCGCGTCGCCTGGATCGAGATTTCGTACTAGTGTCCGCGCCGATGATGTTCGCCCCGCGGGCCGCTATTCTCGGTCCCTGCTTGCTTCTGACGGCTTGTTTCTCCCCGGGAGAGGGGCAGGAGCCCCCCCTCGACCGCCTTTACTTTCCGACTGGCCTGGCGATCGACTCGTCGGCCGATCGCCTGTACGTGGCGAACAGTGACTTCGACCTTCAGTACAATGGTGGGGCGCTGCAGGCAGTCGACCTGGGGCGACTGCGGGGACTGGTCCGGAAGTACTGCGAGTCCGACGCGGACTGTGACGCCGCCGCTCGCTGCGATCTCGACCCCTCACCGGAAAACGATGGCGTTCCCAGTCACTGGTGCGTCGCGCGAGCTGGAGCGCACGCGGGTGAGCCCTGCGGTCCCTTTGGTGAGAAGTCCGCCGCCGACCGTTGGTTGGCGCCGGGTCGCTGTGGTCCCGTCGATGTCACGCACCCCCAGGATGGCGGCGACTCGCTGATCGCCGGACGCGTCGGTATCGGCGCGTTTGCCACCGACGTTGTCTATCGCCGGGCGCGAGACGCCGATGGGGTCCCCCTCGACTGGGGTCGACTGTTCGTTCCCGTGCGTGGTGACGCAACGCTCCACTACATCGATGTCGGGCGAGACGGGCTCGAACTCGACTGCGGTCAGTCGGGCAATGACGGTGACTGCAACGACCAGCACCGTGTTGGCGACGATCCCGACGCGGAGAACACCCGCGACATCCGGATGCCGCCCGAGCCGTTTGCCGTGGATGCGACGAGTGACGGCTCAGCGGTTGCCGTGACGCACCAGACCGACGGCGCCGTTTCCTTGTTCATCAATGACTGGACGGACCGGCCCCGGCTCGAGTGGGTGAGCCGAGGCCTGCCCGCTCGGGTGGTTGGGATCGCAGCGATCCCGGAGCCCGAGATCGCCACTGGCGCCGACTATCAGCGGGGCTTCCTCGCAACTTTCCGAGGGGCCGCGGATGTCGTGTTGCTGCGCGTCTTCGACGATGCCAGCAACTCAGGCACGATCCAGCGGCCCTTCCTGCAACAGTCTGGGGCGGTGGGGGTGGACGCCAACTCGGTGGGGTTCGACTCACGCGGGATTGCGGTGGACGCGGGGGAGCGCCGGGCTTGTGAGCGCTCCTGTGGCGGGGACGAAGTGTGTCTCGGCGAGTGCGCCGGGATCCCTCTTGGCATCTACGTTGGCAATCGCACGCCGAATAGCCTGCTGGTGGGCCGGACTCGGACGAACGCCAGTATTACCTCCAGCGATGACATGCCGACCTTCTACGACAGCCTCCCGATGCCGCTGGGCGTGTCGCGGGTAGTGGTCGGGACGGTGATCGACCCGCAGGGGGATCCGGTCACCCGAATCTTCGTGATCTCCTTCGATCAACGCAAGATCGCCATCTACGATCCGGTGGCGCGACGGATCGAGCGCTTCACCGAGACGGGGCGCGGCCCCCACGCGCTCGTCGTCGACGCGGATGCGGCGCGCGCGGAGATGGGGGAGGCGCCTCGGTACTCCTATGGGTATCTCGCCCACTTCACCGATTCCTACATCGGTGTCATCGACCTCGACCAGCGCCACGCAAACTACGGACAGATCGTGCTGACCGTCGGCACCCCCACGGCCCCGAGGGCTTCCAAGTGAAGAGCAACCTGTCTTCGATTGGCTTCTCGCTGGCAACCCTCGTGGTGCTGGCCGCATGTTCCGAGACCAGCCTCACCCAGTCCCACCGCTCCCTCGAGCGGAGCGGCGCAGTGGCCTTTGTGTGTCTGAGCACTGCAGCAGAGTCCGACCCAGGGCGCTCGATACACGAGTGCCCCGACTTCGACTACCGGGACGGCGACCACCAGCTCTATGCACTGGTTACGCAGACGCTGCGAGGCGAGGTCGCCGTCATCGATCTCGACTGGGGTGCGGTCCTGGATGCCGATCCACTGGTCCCTGGACAGAGCTTCTTGCCCGTGGGCCAGAACCCCGTGGACATCGTTGCCACACCGGGGGGGACCGCCTCGTTCGTCGCGGTGGCGGGCGGTCCCAATCGAAACGGCATCTTTGCAATCCCCTCGAGCTGCATCCTCGCACCGGGTGACGACGAGGCCCCGCGGGATCTGATCACCTGGCCGTCGTGTTCCCTGCCTTCGGCACCCGGACGACTCACCATCCTGATCGATCCCCCCGACGAGGCCGGGGAGATTCGCGCGGGCTGCGATGCCCCTCGGTCACCCCCCACCGTGGGCGGTGGCACGGACCTGTGTGAGGCTGACCTTTCCCTCGAGACGACTCCGCCTGGACGCCGCAAGCTGGCGGTGACCATGCCCGACCTGGGCGAGCTGTGGGTGCTGGACGCCCAGGAGGTGCTCAACGCTGGCGCCGACGCTGACGACCCGCAGCCCGGTGCCTTCGAGCCCTGCCCCGTCGATCGGCGGATTGCGCTTGCGGTGGAGGCGCGTCCCGACAGCGTGCGTCAGGTGGTCCCGCCCGATCTCAGGTCCGACGAGGTCTGCGTCCCCGAACTGAACTACGGCCCTGCGGGCGGCCCCTTCTACTCCCGGCCGTCGGACGTGGAGCTCCAGGACGAGGTCTTGTACGTGGGGGATCTCGCCGCCCCGGTCATTCATCGGCTTGATGTTTCCGACCCATGCAATATCGCCGAGCAGCCGGCATTGTTCCCTCTGGCATACGAGGAACCGGGGCGGACGGTGTTCACGAGTGCGCTGTCGGTTAGTCCGCTGACGACGCGCGGGGAGCGGTTCGTGTATGCCGTCGATGATCTGGCAGGGAGCGTGATGATCTTCGACGTCAGCCCGGAGTCGGCCGATCGGACGCCGTTGCTGCGACCCGGTGCCCCGTTGCTACCGTTCGAGACGCCGGACCGGCTCAGGTTTGGTGCGCCGGCCAAGGACGTCGAATTCGTCTTCCGTGACCTGCCCGAACCAGATCCCGAGACCGGGGTCGCCGTCAACGGTGTGCTATGCGATCCGGATCCGTCCATCTCGTCGTCGGAGATGGAGGAATATCGCACGGAGCAAGACTACACGGGTGGCGCTCTGCCGCGGAAGCTCCGCGGTACCTACGGATTCATCGCCCTCACCGACGGCAATATCGTGGTCGTGGACGTGGAGGATCTGGACGCGGCCTGCCGACGCCCGGTCGTGACCAATCCCGGCGCAGAGGATGATTTCCGAGGGTGTGCCGAGGACCCCGAGGTTCCGGGCGGATTGTTCACCAAGGACGGTACGCTCGACAGTGATCGGACCACGTCGGATGAGCAGAGCTGTCGCGTCATCGAACCCCACCGCACGCGGAGCGCGAAGGTGTTCTTGACAAGTGGCGACACGGGGATCGGAGCGCCGGCGTTGCGCACGTTCCCGCAGTTGCGGGATGCCGAGGGGCGCAGCCTGCCGACAAATCAGACCGACGAGGGTTTGGAGTCCCCAAAGCTGCTTGCGGTGGATTTCTCGGCATCGAGCCCTGCCGAGGTGCGCGTGGGGACGACTCTGTATCGCAGCGATCTGGAAGGGAACCGCCTCGAGACGGACCCCGCTGTTGCGGAGCGCAACGGTTTGGCATTCTTGCTCCAGCAGCCCCGTGCCTTCCCGCCGGTGGACAGTGTTGGCGCAGTCTTCGAGGGCGCCATCATGCCTGAGCGCGACGTGGCGTTTCTCGAGGTGCTCGACGACACGGCGATCCTCACCGACCACGGGGGAGTGTTCTGTGACCGAGGGGTCGAAGATCGCGATCTCGCTCGCGAGCAGGGACGCGCCTTGGCGGTTGCCAACCGAGATCTCGGTGCGTTTTCACGTTGGCACGCCGACTACGTGCAGATTACGGCGCAACTGCCCGGCGAGGACGATCGCTATTGGGACCTGCAGACATGCGGTGACGAGGGGCTCTACTACGAATGCGAGGCCCGCTTCGGTACCCCCGACGAACCGCAACCCTCTCGCGACCTGATGATTCTCGAGGCCTATCAGGGGCGCTTGCTGGTCACCCCTCGCGAAGAGGAGAGAGCTCGCCGGGCCGAGTTGCTGCGCGAATTGGACTGTTGCTTCGGTGGTGAGGCCCTGTCCTACGCGGTGCGCGGGGGGCGCCAGTGGGTGACGGTGTCTTCGTCGACGGGCTTCCAGCACAATGTCGTTGCCGCGTCGACCGACGCTGGATTGCGGTGCGTGCGCGACTGCAACCCACGCCGAGCGCGACTCGTTAGCCGCGCTCAAGAGATCGCTACCCGCTCTCACCGCAAGCCCGCTCCCGGGATCGAGGCCTGTGGCCCCGGTGAATGCCTCGCCTGTGTGATGGATGAAGCAGGGGCGGTCGATCTGGACTCCCCTTGCGTGTTCCAGAACATCACGACGCGATTCGCGATCTACCGCGGTCGCCAGCGCAGTCAGCGCGATATGGCGTTCACCTGGGAGTACAGCGGAGGCTTCGAAGCGTTGGCCACCAGTATCGCGGCAAGCTCGACCTCGGTGTCGCCCCAGCGCATGCACTGGTTCCCCCAGTCCCAGGATCTCGTCATCACCGATGGCGCGTCCCAGGGCCTGGTCTTCGTCGAGCTCGATACCGTGGGGGTGCGCCGGTACTTCTTCTGAGGCGGGGCGCGCGATTCGCGAGAGTAGCTCAGGAACGGGAAGGACTGGTCCGCGGCCGGCGCGATGTCCGGGGCAGCGAGGACTGTTGGCTCTCGCTGGGTGAAGGAAACGACTGGTCGCCCGGTGTGCCGCGCGCCGCCGGGGAGAGTCCGTCGGGTTGGCGCGATGCGTTCCCGCGGTGGCAGCGCAGCGACGGCGCTGGTAGGGGATCGCAGTGGCAGGGCCCAAGACGAAGGTGATGCAGCAACACGCTGCGGCGAAGCGGAGCTTCCCCGACGCCGTGCTGTTCTTTCGGCTCGGCGACTTCTACGAGATGTTCGGCGACGATGCGGTGCTTGTCGCACGTGAACTCGACCTGACGCTGACCAGTCGCAACCGTGGCAAGCCTGACGAGGTTCCGATGGCGGGGGTGCCCCACCACGCGGCGCACGGGTACATCGCACGTCTGCTCGAGCGGGGCTACAAGGTGGCGGTTTGCGAGCAGATGGCTGATCCCGCCACGGTGAAGGGCATCGTTCCACGGGAGGTGGTTCGCGTCATCACCCCTGGACTCGTGACTGATCGGGAACAGCTCGATGCGGCCACGAACAACTGGCTGGCGGCACTCGACAGCCACGTCGAGGGTGTGGGGATTGCGCTCCTCGACCTTTCGACGGGGGAGCTGCGAGCTGCCGAGGTGAGCGACGTCACGGCGGTTCTGGGGGAACTGAGCTGCGCGGCGCCGCGCGAAATTCTAGTGGGCCGTCCAGGCCCTGCCAACGACGAGGACGAGCGCGCGGAACAGGAAGTCGTGGTTGCTGCGGTGCGTGCGGCGGTGTCGTCGGCTGCGGTGCGCGATGATCCTCCGCTCAGCGCCGAGCGGATCGGTGAGGCCTTGGGCAGCCTTGCCGCCGATGCGGAGCACCTCGGGGCGCTAGCGCGCCGCGCCGTCGCCCGCGTGCTCCGCTTTGCGCGCGCCTGCAACCCGCGCTCCGAGCTACCCGTGCGGAGGATTGGGCGCTGGGAGCCGGCCGCAGCGCTGGTGCTCGATACAACCGCCCAGGTGCACTTGGAGCTCGTCACGTCTCTGACCGGCAACCAGGGGGCGACCCTGCTTGCTGTGCTCGACGCTACGCGCACGGCGACAGGTGCCCGGTTGCTGCGTCGCCGCTTGCTGGCCCCGCTCATGGACGTCGAGCGGATCCGCCGTCGCCACGACCAGGTGGAGGTGTTCGTCACCAATCCCCGGCTCCGGGAAGAGCTGCGGGAGGCCCTCCGCGGGATTGGCGATCTCGAGCGCCTCGCTGTGCGGGTTTCCCTCCGTGAGGCGACCCCACGCGATCTGGGGGCACTGCGCGATGGATTGAGGGCAGCCGAGCGAGTGGTCGGTATCCTGGCGTCGCTGGGGGATCCGGGGTTCCGCGAGACACTCGCTCTCGACGCTTCGCCTCCCGATCTCGTGGAGGAGTTGCGCGAGGTATTGGCGCGGGCGCTCGTCGAGCGCCCGCCCGCCCAGGCCAAGGAGGGGGCCATCTTCCAGTCCGACTTCGACCCCGAACTCGCCGAGTTCGATCAGCTTCGCAAGAGTGGAACCGCGCGGATGGTCGAGCTCGAGAGTGAACTGCGAGAGGCGACGCAGATCCCCACACTCAAGGTGCGCTACACGAGAGTGTTCGGTTGGTACGTGGAGGTGACGCGATCACACACCAACCGCGTTCCAGCGGACTGGCGTCGCAAGCAAACGGTCGCGAGTGGAGAACGCTACACGCTCGACACGCTCGACGCGCTGGCGGACCGCATCCTTCACGCCGAGGATCAGCATCGGGAGCGGGAGCTCCAGCTGCTGACCGATCTGATCGAGGTGGCTGCTGGCCACGTCGAGCGCGTTCGCGGCCTGGCCGCACGGGTCGCGCGCTGGGATGTGGCGGCGGCCCTCGCGGAGGTGGCGCACCGACACGACTACACGCGACCCGAGGTCGACTCCGGAGACGTGATCGAGATGGTCGACGCGCGACACCCTGTCGTCGAGCGGCTGGCTGCGCAGGGGCGTTTCGTACCCAACGATGTTGCTCTGGATCTACAGGGGGAGCGGCTTTGGCTCATCACGGGACCGAACATGGCCGGGAAGAGCACCCTGTTGCGCCAGGTTGCGCTGACCGTAATCCTTGCTCAGATGGGGAGCTATGTGCCGGCGCGGCAGGCCCGCGTGGGGGTCGTGGACCGGGTCCTCTCCCGGGTCGGGGCAAGCGACAACCTCGCCGGAGGTGAGAGCACCTTCATGGTCGAAATGAGGGAGACCGCGGAGATCCTCCGCAGCGCCACGCGCCGGTCCCTCGTCATTCTCGACGAGATCGGGCGCGGGACGAGCACGTTTGACGGTCTCGCGATCGCTTGGGCCGTGGCCGAGCACCTGGATGAGGTAGTGGCCTGCCGTGCGCTTTTCGCCACCCACTACCACGAACTCACCAGTTTCGCTGAGGCCAGTCAGCACGCCGCGAACTACTGCGTGAGCGCGCGTGAAGTTGGTGATGACATCGTGTTCCTCCATCGCCTGGTTCCCGGTGCCGTGAGTAGGAGTTACGGCGTGGCGGTGGCCAAGCTGGCGGGGTTGCCCGAGACCGTGCTGGCCCGAGCTCGAGCGGTGCTTGCGTCACTGGAAGGGGCGTCGTCGACCGAGCGCGCGGAGCCGCCACACCGGCGGCGAGTGAACCCGAATCAGCTCGACCTGTTTGCACCCACGAGTGATGGGTCACCCGCGCACCGCGAGGTGGCAGATACGCTACGCGCGCTCGACATCGAGTGCCTGACGCCGCTCGAAGCCTTGCAGTTGCTGGCTCGTCTGCAGGCGAAGTTGGGATGAATCCTCGGGAGGCGAGCCGGTGGCGGCTCGGGCGCCGACCCCCGTCTCGCGGGGGTCGGTTCAGTGATGCTCGCAGGTCCAGGAGACGTCGTCCACGAGCCAGCTCTCACTCCTGCAGGTGGCGACGGAGATTTCGATGCTGGTCGAGGCACCAGAAGCGATGGTGAAGTGCTTCGAGCCCGGGCGTGCTGGACCACTTCGGTCGTCTCCACACACGACCTTCCAGCTCATGCGGCAGGACAGGCGTGGCTCACAAGCGTTCGCGAACTCGTAAGTGAGTCCCTGGTCGGACTCGGCGAGCGACAGGCTGACGCAGTCCTCAACGGCGGTGGTTTCTGCACTGGCCGGACGGACGCCGGGGGCGTTCACCGGACCGGTGAGGATGGTGACGGCGGCGACGGTAACGATGGACGGCACGATCCGAAGCGAATGACGCACGGCAGGCTCCTTTCCAGCGGGAGATCGGCAGCGCGCGTCACCTCGACCCAGCGAGGTGTTGGCTTGCTCGGTGTCCGCTGTGGATGTTGGCATGGACAGCCGGAGCGGCCGGGAGGTTCCGAGATTTCTTTCTGGAACGTGCGGTGCGGGCTACTGGCGTGAGCGCAGTCGTCCGGGGGGCGGCGGGCGCGCCACGGCGCCGTCTTCCGGCCAGTCGTGCTTGGGGTACCGCCGCATCAACTGGCGCCGGAGCGCGGGGTACTGCTTCGACCAGAACCCGGAAAGGTCGCGGGTCACCTGCACGGCGCGACGATTGGGGGCAAGGAGGTGGAGCGTGAGTGGCACTCGGCCGGAGGCGATACTGGGCCCGGCCGCCATGCCGAAAAAGTCCTGGAGCCGAGACGCTACCCAAGGTGGGTTCCCCGCAGCGTACTCCACCGTGAGTCGGCGCCCGCCTGGCAACTGGACGGCATCCGGTACGTGGGTGCGCAGCTCGGCTTGCTGTTGTGGAGTGAGCTGGGTCAGCAGCAGCTCGGCGAGTGGCAGTTCGCGCAATTCGGCTAGGGTCGTGGCATCGCGGCAGGCCGCGGCGAGCAGCTGCTGCTCGACCTCGGGGGTCAGTTGCGGGACTTCGAGGCCGGGGAAGTGCTCGGCGAGCACCTGCAGACGCGCGGCGAGTCGGTCGAGGGCTTCGCGGTCCCATGCCCGAGCCTGCGCGGCCTGGGCGAGCACGCGGGCTGTGGCCGGGGAAGCTGGAGCAGGTCCCCGCGATTCGTCGAGCACGACACTCCCGTAGCTGAGGCGGCGCACACGCTCGACGCGTTCGGTCTGCGAGTTGAATGTCAGCTCGTCCGTCTCGGTGATGTCGTCGGCGTACTTCTCGAGCAGCCAGTCAGGATCAATGCCGCATGCCACGCGCACGAGGGCACGGCTGGACCGTCCGCGGGTCGCTCGGTCTTCCGCGTCCAGCGCCAGCAAGTACGGCGCGTCGTGAACGACACTCTGTGGGCCGAGTCGTGCCGTTTCTCCCCCCATCATGACCAGCTCGGGTGAGCCCCGCTCCCGGCGGCGCGCGACGCGGTCGGAATACCCGTGCAGTAGGCACCACGCGAGCGCCTCGGTGGACGGGCGCTCACGGGTCGCCCCGGGTTTGATGCCTCGGGTCAGGTGGGTCCAGGTTCGCCGGACGGCATCGACCGCCCGAGGGTCCAGACCCAGGGAGCGGACTCGATGGTGCGGTTGGGAGAGGGCCTCGCGAAAACGGTCGGCGAGCTCCTCGACATCGCTGGGACCGCGGCCGTCGGCGGGGCGGCGAGGCGAATCCAGTTGCGTGCGCGCTGCCGCGCGCAGATCTCGCTCGCTGAGCAGCGCGACAGCGAGGGCGGAGTCGTCGCCGACACCTTGGCGCTCGCCTTCGACGAGAACTCGCGCGAGTCGGGGATGGACGGGGAATTCGAGCATTCGCCGGCCGATCTCCGTAAGCCTGCCAGTGCTGGTCAGGGCTTCCAGTCGTCGGAGCAACTGCTCGGCGCCGGCCAACGCTGCTGGGGGGGGCGGTGTGAGCCACCGGAGTGTGTTCGGGTCCGTGACGCCTGCGCCGTGCAGAATCAGCAGCGCCTCGGTGAGATCGGTGCGGGCGATCTCCGGCACGTCCTGGGCAGGGCGGCGCTCGAAGTCGCTGCGCGAGTAGAGGCGATAGACGACGCCGGGTCGGGTTCGCCCGGCTCGCCCGGCGCGTTGGACGGCGGACGCCCGACTGATCGACTCGGTCGTCAGCGCAGGGAGTCCGCTCCAGGGAGACGCTCGAGCGACGCGGGCCAGGCCACTGTCGATCACCACCGTGACGCCCTCCACCGTGACGCTCGACTCGGCGACATTGGTGCTCAGGACCAGCTTCCTCCGGCGTCCGGGGGTGACGGCTCGTGTTTGCTGCTCGACGGAGAGGTCGCCGTGCAGGGGGGTCAGCTCCAGGTCGTGGCTGCGGAGAATACCCGCGAGTTCGCTGCTTGCGTGGCGGATCTCGCTCGCCCCTGGCACGAAGACCAGCAAGTCGCCGGCTGGCACCTCGTCCAGGGCCCGCCTGACCGTGCTCGTGATTTGCTTGGCGAGTGAGCGGTCGTCGGCTCCCGACTGGTGCTCGATGCGGACCTCGAACAGGCGACCCTCGCTGAGCAGACACGGACAGTCGTCGAGAAAATGCGCGACTGCCGGCGCGTCCAGGGTAGCACTCATGACCAGCAGCTTCAGGTCCTGGCGGTGCACTGTTTGCAGGTGGCGCAGGAGAGCGAACACCAGGTCGGAGCTGAGCTGGCGCTCGTGGAATTCGTCGAGGATGACGAGGCCGACGTTGTCCAGCTGGGGAGTCTCCAGGAGACGTCGCAGCAGCACTCCGTAGGTGACGTATCGGACTCGCGTCCTTCGGGTCGCCCTCGAGTCGAAGCGCACAGAGTATCCGATCTGTTCGCCGAGGGCGCTCCCCCGCTCTGTCGCGACATGTTGCGCGGCCAAGCGAGCGGCCAAACGTCGCGGTTCGGCCACCAGGACCTCCCGGCCGCCCGTGACCCCGGCGTCGAAGAGCGCGCAGGGCACGCACGTGGTCTTTCCAGCGCCCGGGGGTGCCTGAAGAACGAGGTTCGGCTCGTGGCGCAGGAGCTCGATCAGTTGGGGGAGGACGCTCGCAACTGGAAGATCGGGCATCGAACTGGGAGATTCGCTTGGCAGAAGGGATGCTTGCGCCACATTTATGGCACAAGCTCTAGGCTCCTTGCGCGATCCGCCGTATCGAGGATAAAGGTCAGCGGATTCGGGGGGCCGCGGTCACGATGAGCGGTAAGAAGGCAGCACTGTTCGACATGGATCGGACGCTCGTTCGGCGCGACACGGCGACGCTGTTCATGCGCTACCAGCGGGATATTGGCGAGGCGTCTCTGCCTGAGCTCCTGCAGGCCGGCTGGTGGGTGTTGCTCTACACGTTTGGCTGGTGCGACGCGCAGGGCGTGGCGACCAAGGCGTTCAAGAAGTATGCAGGGCGGCGTGAGGATCTGTTCTACGAGTCCTGTGAACGCTGGTATCTCGACTACGTTCGTCAGCACGTCAGCGACGCTGGTCGCGCGGCGGTCGAATCCCACCGAGCGGCTGGTGAGGTCGTGGCGCTGGTCACCGGCGCCTTGCGGTTTGCCGCACGACCGCTGGCGCGCGACCTGGGGATCGAGCACGTCGTGTGCAGCGACGTAGAAGTTGAGGATGGACGCCTGACGGGACGTCCACGCAGGCTGTGCTACGGTACTGCGAAGGTCGAACTGGCTTCCCGCGTTGCGGAGGCAGAGGGGTTCTTGCTCGAAGAGTCCACGTTCTACTCCGACAGCATCACCGACCTGCCGCTGCTGGAGCTGGTGGCGACCCCAGTCGTGGTCAATCCCGACGCGCGCCTGCGGCGTGTGGCCCGTCGTCGGGGCTGGCGGATCGAGATCTGGTGACTGGTGGACTGCGCAGAGTCTGCACAGGGATAGCGAGTCCGAGCTTGGCGCACGGAGGTGCCCGGAGCCCGAGCCCGAAATCCTCGAGCCTTCCAGCTTCCCCGACGGTGCTTGGGGCTTGGGGGGAGTGCCTGGAACACCGATCAGCTTGCCCGAAGCGGAAGACTCCCCCGCAACTCTGTCGGTGTTCTGAGTCGCTGGTTGGGCACCTGGAACAACAAACAACCTGCTTGTTGTTCTAGCCGTTCAGTCGGATCGCCCAGGTCAGTCGGGCGAGACTGCGCAATACCCCAGGGACACGGTTCAGCAGGTTGATGGACGGAGGGCGCTTCTCGATCACGCGCACCGGCACTTCGACCACCTCGATCCCCGCGCGGTAGGCGCGGATCACCAGCTCGCTCGCGAACACGTCCCGATCGACAACGCAGGCGCACACGACGTCGAGCAGAGCGCGTCGACGGAATGCCTTCAGACCATGGGTATCGGTGCCGCGAAAGCCGAACATCGCCCGTAGAACCGACGTGTACGCGACGCTGGCGGCGTGGCGGAGAAACGGGCGTTCATCGCTGGCACCACCGATCAGCTTCGAGCCGATGACCAGGTCGGCGGCCCGCGCCTCGAGCAGCGAGACTGCTCGTTGGTGAAACGCGACGTCGCACAGATCGATCTCGTCGCACAGAACGTAGGTGCCGCGAGCGTGGAGAATCCCTTGCCGCAAGGCTGCGCCGTAGTTCGGTTGCGCGACGGAAATGACGGAGATCTCAGGGTACCGCCCCCGCAGCTGTTCCGCGATTTGGACGGTGGCGTCTCTGGAGCCGTTCTCAGCCAGGACGATTTCGTACCGCCAGTCGAGCGGCGCGAGGCGTTCCCTCAGGTCGACGATGGCGGCGTGAAGGATGGCCTCCTCATTGTAGACTGGGATCACGATCGAGACGAAGGGCGGTTCGTCGATCTCCTGCGCGCGGCGTTCAGTCATCGACCAGCTCTCGGGCTTGGGTGGCAGCCTGTTGCCCAAACTGGATGGCATCTTCCATCGAGGAGTAGTTCCAGGCGCCGTAGCGCCCCGCGCTAATCAGGCCTGCCTCGGCAAGGAACGGCTGGATCGTCGACAGTGCGCTGAAGTAGTCATGATCGAAGACAACATAGGCGGGATCGATGCGACGCGCTCTGGCGAACTTCACGTCGCTGGGCTTGCTGATCCAGCCCATCTCCGTGAGTGCGGTGATCACCCGCGGGAGGAGGGTTTCGAGCCGAGGTTCAGCGCGATCGGCAAGCTCGACGTACAGGCTCGCACAGCCCGGTGGGGCGAGCTCGCTCGAGAAATTGCTGTAGCAGCCGACGCGGTAGAAGGGGTACTTGTCCTCCGGTACGTAGACCCAGTGCAGGTCGTGTCCGGCGGGCACAGAGAGTCCGACGTCGAGATACCACAGGTGGGTCCAGCGGAGCTGGCGAGCGGCAGCGGCTATCTCCTCCGGCGGGTCGTCCAGCAACGCCACCAGGGCAGGCAGCGGAAGGGTGGATATGATCGCGTCGTAGCTGATGGTTTCGCGGCGGAAGTGGGCTCGCCGGCGCCGGTAGTCGATGCGCCTCGGCGCCATTTCGAGTTCGGCGCGGCGCCGGAGATCGCGATGCATGGCTGCCGGAAGCTCGCCGATTCCGCGGCGCGGGTAGAGGAACGACTGATTGTAGCCGAGCTCCCGATCATTCAGCCCGACCGCTCCGGCGAGGACGTCGTCGAGTTTCGGCACCGGGATGAAGCGATGGCACCACTCGCTGGTGATGGTGCTCGGCGGAACGCCCCAGAGCCGCTCGTTGTAGGGCAGCATGAAGTGCCGCGAGATGCCGGCGCCAAAGTGGGTCAGGCAGTACTCTTCGAAGTTGCGTGGTTCTCGCGGTGCCGTGGCGAGGCGCGCCTCGATGAATCCCTGAAGGCACTCGAACGCGATCTGGGGTGGGAGTCCGTAGGTATTCGCTTGAAACGGGTAGCGGGTGTAGGTCCCGTGCGAGTAGATCCGACTGCGGCGCTGGATGGTCAGGGGATCGGGGCCGAGCCAGTCTCGAATTCGGGCCTCGATGTTCGCCGAGCGGAGGTGCAGCAGGTGGCCCGTGCGGTCGAACCGGAAGCCATCGTCTTCGAGCGTGGTGGCGTGGCCACCCACGCGGTCCGCCCGCTCGACGAGTCGATGATCCACGTTCTCGTCCTGCAGCGCGAGGGCTGCGCTGAGGCCGGTGAGACCGGCCCCGAGCACCAGCACGTCCGTGTGCGTCGTGCGCGGCATCAGTGGGCCGCGTTCCAGTTCGCGCCCCAGCCCACGTCCACAACGAGCGGGACGTCCAGCTCGATGGTGGACTCCATCGAGCTGCGAATGCGCTGGCAGGCGAGTTCCAGCTCGCCATCGGGAACCTCGAAGACGAGCTCGTCGTGGACGGTGAGGACCATCCGGGCACCCGGCGTCACCGGCTCGGCCAGGGCCAGCATGGCGCGCTTGAGGATGTCCGCAGCGGTTCCTTGAATCGGCATGTTCATTGCGACCCGTTCTGCGGCGAGGCGCTTGGCGCGGTTCGCGCTGCCAATGTCGGGAAGCAGTCGGCGACGCCCGAGGAGGCTGCGCACCGACTCGCCAGCGCGGGCCTGCTGGAGGGTCTGGTCCATGAATCGGCGCACGCCATCGTAGCGCCGATAGTAGGCTGCAATGAAGTTGCTGGCCTCGGTGCGTGGAATTCCGAGGCTCTTGGCGAGTCCGCTGTCTCCCTGGCCGTAGATGATCCCGAAGTTGACTGCCTTGGCGCGACGGCGCATCTCTCGGGTGACGGCGGAAGCCTCGACTTCGAACACCTCCATGGCCGTCCGTGTGTGCACGTCCTGGCCCGTGCGGAAAGCGTCGAGCAGGACAGGATCCTGCGACAGGTGGGCGAGCACTCTCAGCTCGATCTGCGAGTAGTCCGCACTCACCAGTTGGTGGCCAGTGGGGGCGACGAAGGCGGCGCGGATGCGGCGGCCGAGTTCAGTGCGAATCGGGATGTTCTGCAGGTTGGGGTCGGTTGACGAGAGTCGTCCCGTCGCGGCAACCGCCTGCTCCCAGGAAGAGTGGATGCGACCGGTCTCTGGATGTACCAGTTGCGGCAGCGCGTCGATGTAGGTTCCCTTCAGCTTGGCCAACTGGCGTTGCTCCAGGATGATTCCTGGCAGTGGGTGCTGCTCGGCCAGCGCCTCGAGAGTGGCCGCATCGGTCGACCGTGACGTCTTCGTCCGCTTGATGGGTTTCAGTCCCAGCTGATCGAAGAGAATGACCTCGAGCTGGCGAGGGGAGTTCACGTTGAAGTCGCGACCAGCGGCCTCGTGAGCGCGGGCTTCGAGCCGCAGGAGTTCCGCGTTTACTTCGCGTCCAAGTTGCTCGAGGTGGTTGGGGTCGATCAGGACACCCCGGAGCTCCATGCGCGCCAGAACCCGACTGAGTGGCAATTCGAGGTCGCTCAGCACGTGCGTCAGCCGTTCAGTCTCGAGCTGCGGCGCGACTCGCGAGCGCAACCGCAGCGCGAGGTCAGCTCGGGTGCCGACATACCGAGCGGCTTCGCCCACCGCGACCTCATCGAAGGGAAGGCGCTTGCCGCGGCCCGGCTTGGTCAGGTCGTCGTAGGTTGCCGGAAGGATCCCGAGTTCCCGCTCGCTCTGCTCAGCCAACCCGTGGCGGGTCTCTGGGTCGAGCAGATAGCTGGCGAGCAACGTGTCGAATCCGACGCCTCGAAGCTCGAACTCGCTTTGGTGAAGGAGGACCTCCAGGTGCTTGCCGTCGTGAGTCACCTTCTCGATGGTCGGATCGGCGAGTGCGGGGGCCAGCGCTTCGCGGACCGTTTCCGCCGGGAGTTGCTTGGGTCCACCGATGGCGCGATGGCGGATGGGGACATAGGTGGCCGCCCCGGTGGCGCACGAGATCGCGATTCCGGCCAGTTGCTGGCCGAAGTGGCCCGGCTCGCAGCTCTCCGCCGCCAGTCCGATGGTGCCGGATGCCTGGAGTTGCTCGACCAGGGTTCGGAGCTGGGTCGCGTCGAGGACGACGGTGACCTCCGTCTCGCTGGCTGCGGTGACGGAAGGCACCGCCGTTGGCGCGCCCCCGTCGGGGTTCGTGGCCTCGTCGTTCAGTCCTGCAAGTAGGCGATGGAAGCCGAGCTCCCCGTAGAGGGTGCGCAGGCGCGTCACGTCCCTCCCACCGAACCGCAATGCGCCCGGCTCGACGACGATGTCGCAGTCAGTTCGGAGCGTGACGAGTCGCTGGCTGAGCAGGGCTTGGTCGTGGTGCTCGGCCAGGGCCTGTTGGAGCTTCTTGCGCGGAATCGCGTCCAGGTGAGCGTACACCCCCTCGAGGGTTTCGTGCTCCAGGAGCAGGTCGCGGGCCGTCTTCGGCCCGATGGAGGGAACACCGGGGACGTTGTCGGAGGTGTCACCCATCAGGGCGAGAAGGTCGCGCACCTGATGGACAGCAATTCCGAAGCGCTCCCGCACCTCGTCCGGACCCACAACGCGATCCCTCATCGAGTCCCAGAGCAGCACGTCGTCCCCCACCAGCTGCATGAGGTCCTTGTCTGCGCTGACGATCACCGTGCGTAGGCCCTGCTCGCGGGCCTGGGATACGGCCGTAGCGATGACATCGTCGGCCTCCATTCCTTCCTGCTGGAGGATCGGAATGGCGGAGGCCTCGATGACTTCTGCGACCCGCGGGAACTGCTGGATGAGATCGTCCGGCGGACGATCGCGATTGGCCTTGTAGTCCGGATAGATGTCTCGTCTGAAACTCGGGCGGCGGGAGTCCATCGCCACCCCGAGGAGGGAGGGTTTTCGCTGTCGGACGAGCTTGTCCAACATCGTCACGGTCCCGTACACCGCGTTCGTCGGCTCGCCGGTCGCTGTCGTCAGCATGCCGATGGCGTGATACGCGCGGAACACGTAGCCGCTGAGGTCGATCAGATAGAGGACGTCAGCTGCGCCAGGTTCGAACAGCTTCGTCGCCATGGGTCACCGATAGCAGAAACCGATGCTGGTGCGTTCCCCACTCTTCACGGAACGGGAGGCCTCTTCCATTTGTTCCGGATGCGCAAGTGACTGAAATAACATTCGAATGTGTTCTAGACAACTTGTAGCAATTGATTACAAAGCGATGACACTTCGTTCTCGGGGCGGTGGTAATTCCCTCTTCAATCATGGAACTCGCACTCGTCCTCGGGTACTTCGCCTGTTTCAGTATTCTCTGCCTGTACGGCTTTCACCGTGCCCGACTGGTCTACTTGATCTGGCGGCACAACAAACGGATTGCCGCTACCGCCCAGACGATCGCGCTGCCCGACGCCGAGCTGCCGACAGTGACGATCCAGCTCCCCATGTACAACGAGGCGACGGTTGTCGCGCGACTGCTCGATGCTGTCGGGCAGATGGACTACCCGCGAGACCGGCTTGAGATCCAGGTTCTCGACGACTCCAGCGACGAGACGCGCACCATTGCCGAAAACAAGGTGGCGGAGTTGTGCGCGCGAGGCCTCGACGCGGTCTACGTCAGGCGGCCCGACCGGGTGGGGTACAAGGCTGGGGCGCTCGACTTCGGTTTGGCCCGCGCCAAGGGGGAGCTAGTGGCGATCTTCGACGCCGACTTCATTCCCCAGCCCAGCTTCCTCAGGTCTGTGGTGGGCAACTTCCAGGATCCTGCGGTGGCGGTGGTCCAGACCCGGTGGGAGCACATCAACCGTGATCTGAACCTGCTGACCAGCGTTCAGGCGTTGATGCTCGATGGGCACCACATGGTGGAGAATCGAGCGCGTTGCGGTGCGGGCTTCATCTGGAACTTCTCCGGGACCGGCGGAATCTGGCGTGCTGAGGCGATCCGCGACGCCGGGGGCTGGCAGCACGACACGATTACCGAAGACCTGGATCTGTCATATCGCGCCCAGCTCAAGGGCTGGCGGTTCGTTTATCGTCCCGACGTGCTGACCCCCTCGGAGCTGCCGGAAGACATGTCGGCTTTCAGGGAACAGCAGTTCCGCTGGGCGAAGGGGACGGTGCAAACCTGTCGCAAGCTGTTCGCGGTGGTGATGAGTGCTCGCTTGACGCTGGCGCAGAAGGTGGAGGCGTTCTTTCACCTCACTCCCCACTTCGCCTACCCGTTCATCATGGGGTTGACGCTGCTACTGTTGCCGACGGTCGCCTACATGCCGGCCGCGACGTGGCAGAACATGCTTCTCGTGGACTTGCCCATCACCTTGGCAACGTCGGGTTCGCTGGCACTGTTCTATGGGCTCGCGAATCTGGCTCAGGGACGCTCGTTGTTGGCTGCGCTGATCCGCCTGCCGGCCCTGATTGCGCTCAACGCCGGTCTCTCGCCGAATCAGACGCGAGCTGTCTACAGTGGTTTGCGCACGATGGCTGGGGAGTTCGTGCGAACCCCCAAGAAGGGCAACGCCGCTGGGCGCTACTGGCAGGCGGCTCACCTTCCGTGGGTCGAGATGACGCTGGCGATCGTTTGCGCGGTAACCGTCGTGACGGCGGTGCGCACCGGGCACTATTTCGCGGCCCCGTTCGCCGGGCTGTTCATGATCGGCTACGTCTACGTGGCAGCGCTGGTCATCTCCGAGCAGCAGGCACACCGGCGCGCGCAGCGAACGAGCGTTCCCAGCGCCGAGGTTGAGGACGCGAGGATCGCCCGAGCGGCGTGACCTGCCATGGACGCTCGTCGCGAAGCTACCGAACGGTTGGCCTGTCAGCGGTTCGGCGAGTCTTGGGTGGCTCCTGTCCGTCGCTGCACCCTCCCGAGCTGCCTAGACTTTTTGGCGTCCGGGAGTACCATGAGGGGCTGCTGGGATGAGTTCTGAAGGGCGTTCGCGCGACGTCCGGAAGGCCACTTTGCACGACGGGGCAAGCATGACCAAGGCCGACATCGTTCAGGCGGTCTACACGCGACTCGGGGGATTCTCGAAGAAGGAAGCGGCCGATCTGGTGGATCTGGTGTTCGAGACCATGAAGGAAACTCTGGGTCGAGGCGAGAAGATCAAGATCTCGGGGTTTGGCAACTTCGTGCTCCGGGACAAGCGCCAGCGCCAGGGGAGGAACCCCCAGACCGGGGAGCCCATCGTGATCACCGAGCGACGCGTGCTCAACTTCAAGGCGAGCCAGCTCCTGAAGCAAGCGCTGAACGAGGGTCGGGACGTATCCGACGACGCGGACGATATCGAGGACGCGATTCGCACATCCGGGCTTGGGGAGCCAGGCGTTGGCTCCGTGGGGCTGGGCGGTCTAGCCGCAGAGTCCCAGGCGAAGGAGTGATGGCGGTTGGCGCGTGAAGGGGAGCTTCCCGTCAAGCTCTATTATCGCATCGGTGAAGTCGCCAACATCGTGGGCGTGGAACCCCACGTGTTGCGCTACTGGGAGACGGAGTTTCGCACCATCCGCCCCCAGAAATCCCGCAAGGGGCAGCGAATCTACTCGCGGCGGGACGTTGAGAAGCTACTTCGAGTCAAGGATCTGCTCTACGTTCAGGGGTTCACCATCGCGGGAGCGCGAAAGCGCCTCCGAGAGAAGGGCGTCGAACCGCCGGGGCCCGGCGATCCCAATCAGCGCGCAGCGGCCAAGCTTCGGGCGGCACTGACCGAGCTCCGTTCGGAGGTGACGGCCGCACTTGCCGAGTTTGGCAGGGAGCAAGACTAGCGCCACAACAGGGGCTCCAGCTGCGACCTGTGGGCCGGCCTGCTGGGAGGACGACGTGAGTCCTGCTCACTCAGTACCGGCTGAGGGCCTGGCGTCACGCAGGCAATTGCCGTGGGCCGTCAGGCAAGGTCCGAGCTGGCTTGACTGATTGCGCTGGGCGTGGAGCATGCAGGTCCAGCCCGAAGTGGTGGCTGATACTGCATGAAGGAGCGCATCGATGGCTGAAGGTCTCAACCGTGTCTTGCTTCTCGGAAATCTGGGTGCTGATCCGGAGTTTCGGGTCACCTCCAGCGGGCAGCAAGTGCTCAAGATGCGCTTGGCGACCTCCGAGTCGTATTTGGACCGAAACCGGGTTCGGCAGGAGAAAACGGAGTGGCACAACGTCGTTGTGTGGGGAAAGCGCGCCGAGGCGCTCAGCAAATTCCTCGCCAAGGGAGCCCGCCTTTTCGTCGAGGGTGGACTGCGGACGAGCAGCTACGAGGACCGCGACGGAAACAAGCGCTATCGGACCGAGATCGTGGCCAGCAACATCATTCTCGCGGGACGCGGGGAGGGTGGGGGTGGGGGCGGCGGACGTGGCGTCCAGAGCGACCACGAGTTCGCGGGTCCGCCGCCGCAGGACGCGGGTGGATCCGGGGGCGGCGGCTACGATGACGCAGACTACGGACCGGGTGGCGGCGACGACGATATCCCGTTCTGAGGTTGCCGTGACGGCGTCGCTCTGGCGCCGCGGAGTGCTGGCCGCCACGTGGTTGCTCATCGTGGTTGTGACAGCACTGGTGTCGACCGCGTGCCGCCGCCGCAGCACTCCACCGGCGCCCGCGACGAGTTCTTCGTCGTCGGTGCCGGTCCGAGCCACCCAGCCGGAGGGGGTGCTGGGCGAACTCTACGTCGCGCATCCCGACCGCGCCTGGCTTCGGTTCCAACCACTGCTCGCCGCGGCGCTGGGCTTCAAGCCTGTCACGTTCTCGGCGACGCTGACCGATCTGCTGGGGATTCCAGCCGCATACTCACCGAACGTGGCGGTCGAGAAGCCCATCGTCGGTGTCGTCGTGGATGGTGACTCGCCGCGAGCCGTGATCGGGATCCGGATGAGCAGCGGGGGCGAGCTGGTGGCGGCGCTGACCACCGGACGCAATCCAACCCACCGCGCGCGACCCGCCGCAGACGCCAAAGTGACGCTGCTCGAGCCGCAGCGCCGGGCACCGGTCGGCGACCTCGCATTGGGGGTAGCCGGTAATGCGCTGCTGGTCGGTGCTCACGGGGCAGATCTGGAGAAGTACGGCGCGTACGTCGCCTTCGAGTTGCCGCGGCGCCTCACGACGGCTGCTGACGCCGGGCGAGCCGCGGCGCCAGCTCCCGCTGGGTCACTGGTTCTCGTGGTTCCGCCCACCGCGCTCCGCGGTCCGGTTCTCGCGCGTCTCCGCTCCCGCTGGCAACAGACCAAGGATGCGCTCGAGAGACAGCTGAGCGAGCAGCGCCAGCGTCGTGCTGGCCGTCCCCCCGACTTCGCGGATCCTGACGCCGCGCTCGGGGGTGCTGACAAGTTGGCCACGCAGTTGCTCGATGTGTTGGCAGGCGCGGGGCCGATGACGGTCGTGGTGGAACCGACGCAGGCAGTCGTGGAGGTGCGTATCGCGCTGGGCGCGGGTGAGTCGAACGCGCTCAGCCACTGGGTGCGCGACCAGCCGACGGATCCTCGGCGCGCGTTGCTGCGACTGCCTCGGGAGACCGTCGCTGCCGTTGCGGTTGGGTCGACCCAGACCGGACGGGCGATGGCGGACGAGCAGGTCGTTGCCGCCTTGGGACGGCTCTTTGGGGCGCGACTAGGCGAAGCTGACCGCGGACGATTGGGGGCAGCTCTGTCCGATCTGAGTCGTGGTCGCGGTGATGAACTCGCCATCGGACTCCTGGTGACCCGAGAGGGGCCGGGGGTGGCGATTGGGGCGCCCGTCCGGGACGCCGAGCGGTTGGACGCAGGTGTCCGCGGTGCTCTGCAGGCGTTGCAGATGCCAGCCTTTGCGGGACCGCTCGAGGCGTTCGTTGGTCATCCCAGCGTTGCCCTCGAACCAGCTCGGATCCCGACAGTGCGACAGCCTGCCACGCGCGCACGCGTGGTCTGGACGGTTCCGGCCGATGCAGAGCACCCGGCGCCGACGCAGCTGCTGTGGGTGGTCACGGATGAGCAGTTTCATGCGGCGCTTGGGGCCGAGGCGGACGAGGCCCTTGCGCTTCAAGTGGCGGCCGGCTCGGATCCCGCGCGCTCGCTGAGCGCGGACGAGCGCGTCGCTGCAGCGCTGCGGCGGATCCCCTCCACCACCTCGATGGTGATGCTGGCGAGGCCGGCGCTGTGGGGGCTGGCGGAGTCAGCTGTACCGGCGGCCCCGGTGATCCTCTCGCTGGGGACTGACCGTGAGGAACTCCTGATCCGCGTAGAGCTCGACCACACGACGCTTGCCACCTGGGGGCGCTCGGTCCACCGTCTTGGATTCGAATGAACAGGACGCAACACTCCCTTGAACCGCAGCGGCGCCTGGACCGCCTCGCCCAGGGGCTCGTCGCGCTCGTGGCGGCGAGTGTGGCGGTGACTTGCGCCACTACCGGGAGCATCGAGCCCACGGTGGCGGGCGTCGGAACGCAGCCGCCAACGGTATCGCCACCCGTCGCTGCCGCCCCGTCTGCTCGACCCTCGGTGACTGTTCCTCCCGTGGCGGCACCGCCAGCGTCTACGCCGCCAGCGCCCGGACCGCAGCTCGCGATCGAGTCGTTCTACACCGCCCTTCACGAGCTGGCGTCGGGGCAGCGCTCCGATCACGTCAGGATCGTTTGGCTGGGTGACTCTCACACGGCGGCCGACTTCCTCACGCATGAAGTTCGGCAACGTCTCCAGCAGCGCTTCGGCAACGGCGGGCCCGGCTTCATTCGACTTGGCGTTAGTCCGTACCGTCACGGCCGGGCGAAGGTCGTCCGCGACGGGGGATGGCGGCGATTGCCCCTCGCTCCCGCGAAGGAAACGCCGACCGATGACAGGATCTTCGGTCTGGGTGGCATGCGCTCGGTCCCCGATGGGGGCGAGGCTCGCTTCGTCCTGGAGCTCTATCGCGGGGCGGTGGTCGGGGAGGCTCGCTACGATATCAGCTATCGCTTGCCCACGGCGGCGTCGGGCTTCGAGGTGACGATAGACGAGCAGGAGCCGGTCTCCGTTTCGGGCCACGACGGGAGCGGTGTCGAGATCCGCCACCGCGAGTTGGTGGGCAAGCCGGGGGGGGAACTGGAGATCGCTGCCTTGACCGGGGATCCAGAGCTGTTCTCGGTGGATGTTCGCAGCGAGACCGCCGGCGTGGTGCTCGATGCGGTTGGCATCGATGGCGCACGGGTTGCCACCCCGCTGGCATGGGATGGCTCCACATGGGTGGCTGAACTGGCGCGCCGCAAGCCCTCGCTCGTGGTCATCGCCTTCGGGACCAACGAGGTGTATCAGCAGTGGCCGATCGACCGCTACGGTCCACAGTACGACGCCCTCTTGGCCAGGGTTTCCAGCGCGGCACCGACGGCATCGTGCCTGCTGGTGGGGCCGACCGATGTCATGCGTGAAGGCCGGACCGACCCACGGGTTCGCGAGATCGATGCAATGCAGCGAATGGCCGCCAGGCGACTGCACTGCGGCTACGTTAGCCTATTCCAGATGATGGGAGGGGACGGGGCGTATTCGCGATGGATGAGCGCCGAACCGTCGCTGGCGGGTCGCGATGGTGTGCACCTCAAGCGTGCGGGCTATGAGCAGCTCGGGGCGGAACTCACCGAGCTGCTCTTGGCAGACTATGCGCGGCTCCACGGCGAACCGTAGCGCTCATTCCTGTTCCCGGTACTCCTTGAACGACTGCA
Organism: Polyangiaceae bacterium; assembly: GCA_050304295.1. Classification (GTDB taxonomy): domain Bacteria; phylum Myxococcota_A; class Polyangia; order Polyangiales; family Polyangiaceae; genus JAFGBI01. Next base: position 40,782 of record JBNLDK010000239.1, on the reverse strand, counting down.
TGAGTGCGTTGAAGACCCAGCTGGCGAGGACCTCGGACCCGCTTCCGGTGGGGTGCGTCAGATCGGCCTGACCGAGGCCTCGTTGAACCCAGGCTGCCATCGAACCGGGGCCGCCCATCGCTTCGTAGGTGTTCCAGAACGCACACCCCGCGGCCGCTGCGGCTCGGCGCTGTTCCTTCACGATGGCGGGGATCACGGGCATCGTACGCATGGCGGTCCCCTTCTTCTCGGCTCGGTCCATGGCGGCAATGACCAGGCAGCCGGCGTCGGGGACTGCTCGCTTCCCCTGGTCGAGCACCGTCTTCATCGTCGTGTAGTACTCATCCATCGGATAGGCGAACCCGTCGCCGCTCTCGTTGGCACCGAACTGGTAGATCAGCAGGTGCGGATCTCTCCACCGGAGTTGTTGCGCCCAGTGGTCGTCGTCCTGCTTGTCGAGGAAGCGGATGCGCGCCCCCTGGATGCCGATCGCGTCGTAGACGACACCGGGGGAACTGCGCTCCATGACCACGCCGAAGCCCCGTGTGTAGCCGCTGATCGTGACAATTTCGAGATCGTGGGGCCCGTCGGGGACCTCGATGACCTTGCTGACGACTCGCTTCTGCTCGGCGTTGGTGTCGAGTACTAGGTGCTCCTCGCCGTCCAGGTTGACGCGAGCTTTCCCGCCACCCGGCGTCTCGAGATACAGGATTTCGAAGCGTGACACCCGCTTCCCGTAGGAGCCCTTCTTGGCCGTGCCGAAGCGCGCTCGGGAGCCAGGGGGGGCGCGGAAGGACACTCCTCCCAGCCCGTAGAGCCCGTCGGGGGCGAGAGGACCCACGATGCGGCTCACCAGCCACCCGGATGACGAGAACCGATCCACATCGTTGTGGAAGTACGCGGGCCAGGCATTGGCGAGCAGCATGTAGCCGTGCCCGGAATCGCCGAACTGCTTCTGGAACTTGCGTCGCAGGGTCCCCGACACGTAGTCACTGGTGACGATCGAGTCACCGAAGTGCACGATCCTCGTGACGCCGTTGGGGGCCTGGTTCACCGTGCGCTCGAGCGCGCGATAGAAACCTGCCAGTCCGCGGTGAGAGGGGTCGATGATGGGGACCGGGGGACGCTCGATGTCGAGGTAGAGTGCCTTCTTGGGAGCGCCGCGGTCCAGGGGGCCACGGGGGCCATGGGGAATGACGACATGCTCGGGTTGCGCGAGCTCTGGGCGGGCGCGCGTCTCGGTCTCGAGTCGTGCCTCGCCCGCGGTGAGCACTGGCGTTGGGACTTCGGCCGGAGTGTCTGCCGGGCTAGGGGCGGGGCGCTCGCCGAAGAGCCGCCAGCGTTCGAGACCGGGCGTCAGCTGGAGCGTCAAGGCGAGCGCGAGTACCGTCAACACTGCCCCCACTGGCTTCGACCCGAGTGGGACTGCGAAGTGGGTCACCACGCTCCCCTGGACCGCGGCATGGTCAGCGACTGGGGGAGGTACGGTGGGGGTCGATGTAGCTTTCTGGCTCACTGCCTTCGCGATACCAGCCACTCCCCGGTCAGGAGGAGGGCTCGTGGTGTCTGGGGACTCTACTGGCTGCAGTCGGGCACGCCGTGTTGTCGGCACAGAGCGCGGAGCAGCCTGGCTTCCTGGTCCGTCAGGGTACCGGCGGCCTTCTTCGCCCGGTAGGCGTTGATTGCCGCCAACTGTGCCGAACGGCTGCCGGACAACGCTGCCTTCGAAGGGTCGGCCGTCGTGGGGCTTCGGCGGTTCGTGCCCTGCCGCGCCGCGGTTGAGGCAGGAGCCGCGGCCGTTGGGGGGATGGGGGGATCCGGACTCTCTGGCTCCTCTGCCTCGGCCAGGTCGTTGACGTTCGCGACCGGTCCGGTTGGTGGTCTGGGGTCCGGTGAGGGCGGCTGGGCTTCGGCCTCCGGGAGCTGACTGATGTCCACCCCGCCGGAGTCGAGCGCGGCAATCATGTCTGCGGCACGCTTGCGACGCTCGGAGTCGACGGAGGTCGTTTGAGCGATCTGCTCGAGCAACTCTCGCTTCTCGTCACGATCCGCCTCGGCGTTGGCGCGGTCGAATAGTTGATCTGCCCACCGGGCTTCGATGGTGGTGAATTCGCTCGACTGTCTGGCGTTGCTGGTTTCGGGGATCCCTTCGAGCGCGAGCCGGTGTGCAGCCTCGACCTCTCCACTCTCGAGCAGGGCTTGCGCGTCTTCCAGTACCCGCGCCGCCCCGTCCGCTCCACCAGTCGGCGCGATTCCGGTGCTGTTGCCCTGTACGCTGACGATCACGATGCCGAGAACCAGCGCGAGGACGAGGGCAGCGCCAACTGCGGCGATGCGCCCCGGGGTCAGCATCGATCCGTGGATGGCGTCGGCAGCCAGCGCGGGACTCGAGGGTAGTGGATCGGGGGCGGTCGAGTACGAACTGATTTGCTGGCTCTCGTCCACGCCAGGTCGGTAGATCATTCCCGCTGGTATGAACTTGAGTACGATGTCCCCGAGCTCGATCGTGTCGCGGGCGTCGAGCAGAGCGCGCTGCAGTTCAGCGCCGTTCACCCGCACACCATTCGCGCTTTCGCGGTCGATGATCTCGTAGCGGCCGTCACCCAGGGTCTGGACCTCGGCGTGGACACGGCTGACGGAACCATGGTTGAGCGAGATGTCGCACTCTTCGCCCCGGCCGATGATTGCCCCGTTCTCGAGTGGAAACTCCATTCCGGGATTTGGCCCAACCAGCATGACGAGCCGATCGGGCTGGCCGGTCAGAGAGTGACGCGGAAGCCCGGAGGGGGAGGTGGAATCTGTGGACGACTGGTCCCCTTCGAGTAGGGCCACCGACTCGTCCGCGACTTCCAGCCGGTAGTCACCCAGCTGGATGAGGTCACCCGTCTCGAGTGACTTGGGTTCCGCGACGCGGACACCGTTGACGTAGCAGCCGTTGTAGCTGGACTGGTCCTCGAACAGCCACGTGCTGCCGGTCCGACGCAGCACCGCATGACGACGAGAGATATTCCTCTCCGTCAGCCGGACGGTGTTCTCCTGCGCCCGTCCAATCGTGTACTCGTCGCGGACGAGGTTGACCACGGTCCGGTGGCCTTGGTCATCCTCGATGGCTAGCTTCCACATAGGCCGACGATGAGGCTCCAAACCAGGCCTGGTGGCCCTCGAAGGTTCTCCAACAGTTGCACGATTTCTGACTGGATTCTAGAGACTGGGGATATTGAGACATCTGGTCGTCTGGCCGACTTGTGCCGCCCTCGTGCCGGATGCTAGCGATGGAGTTGTCGGGAGTCACTCTGCAGCTGCGAACAGGGCATCGTGTACCACGGGCCGCGCAAGGCGAATGGCCAGGTTGCTGCGGGATGGCCGAACACGGTTGGTCAACAGTGCAGTGGCCACCCCGGCGTCCGGATCGCACCAAAGACTGGTGCCGGTGAAGCCCAGGTGGCCAAAGGTTTGGGGCCCCGCCCGCGTCCCGGCTGCGGAGGGACCCGAGGACTTGGCGTCGAAGCCCAGCCGCAGCGTACCCCCCGGGCGCGGTGCTAGGAGGCAGCGGCAGGTGGCACTGGCTAGCCACGACGAGCGACCGTGTACGGCATCCAGCAGTGCCGCCCCGAGGGCAAGCACCCCGTCGACCGTACCGAAGAGACCGGCGTGACCGGCGATCCCGTGGCCGGCGATCGCCCAGGCGTTCTCATCGTGAACGACGCCGTGCACATCGCCACCGCGCCAGCCAACATGTTCGGTGGGGACGAAATTGCGCGGGGTGTCTTGCTCGAGCCATTGCCGAACTGACGCGACGGCCAATCCTAGCGGCTCGCACACCTCGGCGTGGACCAGGGCGTCGAGCGGTAGACCAGTTGCGCGTTCCAGCATTTCTCCCGCGAGCAGGTACCCGAGGTCGCTGTACACGGGTGGATAGCCCTCTCGTGGTCGCGGTGCGACGCACTCTGGGCGTTGGGCGCTGGCGGCTTGACGCATGGCGCGGCCGCGGAAAAATCCCCGACGGCAGCGCAAGGGTGCGAAGAGCTCGATGTGGGCCTGAAGTCCTGAGCGATGCGAAAGCAGATCCTCGAGTGGGCAGTCCTGGGCGGAGGACCCCGCCAGCTCGGGTGCCCAGTCTGCCAGGACCGTCCGCCAGTCGAGCTGTCCCGAGTCGATGAGCCGAGCCGCGGTCAAGGCGACGAACGGCTTCGTGACCGACGCGAGGTCGAACCAGGGTTGGGTGGACGGGCGGTGTGGGCCCTGGGCGCCCACTGCCATCCGCCATCCGTCTCGATCCCGCCGGGCCCACCCCAGGGCGGCGGCCGGGGCGACCCCCGCCCGGACGATCCTTTCTTCGGCGAGGCGGTCCAGGGTGGGTTCCCGGGTCACGTTGATGGGTGGGACGGGCATCTGAGAGGGGCCGTTTTTGACCGTCAGGTGGGCGGCCGGCTATGCTGTGGCGTCGGAGACCTAGTCGAGGCGATCAAATGGCCGAGTTTGCATGGGAAGCCCGAGCCCGAAGCGGAGAACTCCGCAAGGGAACGATGGAGGCGGAGGACGAGAATGCCGTCACCAATCGGCTTCGGCAGCAAAACCTGAATCCGGTCAAAGTAAAGAAGAAGATCAAGTTCGGCAATATCACCCTGGGCGCTTCGGTAGGCACCAAGGACCTGGTGACCTTCACCCGCCTGTTCGCCACCATGATCGATGCCGGGTTGCCGCTGGTGCAGTGCCTGGACATCCTGGCCAATCAGCAGCCGAACAAGCACTTTGGCGGCATCCTCAAGGACGTCAAGAACGCCGTCGAGCAGGGAGCCTCCTTCAGCGACGCACTGCGCCGGCACCCCAAGGTGTTCGATGAGCTCTTCGTCAACCTCGTTCAGGCAGGCGAGGTGGGCGGAATTCTCGACACCATCATGAATCGTCTTTCGGTCTACCTCGAGAAGCGCCAGAAGTTGATCCAGCAGGTGCGGGGCGCCATGGTCTATCCGACCATCGTGATCTTCATCGCGGGCGGCGTGATGACCGTTCTGCTGACGTTCGTCATCCCGGCATTCGAGAGCATGTTCGCGGATTTCGGTGGTGGCAAGGAGGCGTTGCCACAGCTGACGCGCATCGTGATCGCGCTGTCGACTGGCTTCATCTCCAACCTGCCGTTCATCATTCCAGCGGTAATCATTCTGATCATCGCCGTCACCTACGCCTACCGGAATCCGGCGGGGAAGCGTTTCTTCCACCAGCTCCAGCTCAAGTTGCCGCTGCTCGGGCCCACCTTCCAGAAGATCGCGGTGGCCCGCTTCACCCGAACGCTGGGCACGCTTCTGCAGTCGGGCGTTCCGATCCTCGATGCTCTCGATATCTGCGCTCGGACTGCCGGAAACGTGATCATCGAGAGTGCCGTGCAGCATGTCCGAGCACGTATCAGTGAGGGAAAGAACATGGCGGAGCCGCTCGCCGAGGTGAAGGTCTTCCCCGACATGGTCGTGCAGATGATCGCCGTCGGCGAGCAGACCGGCGCACTGGATCAGATGCTCTCCAAGGTTGCCGACTTCTACGAGGAAGAGACGGACGTTGCGGTCGCGGCTCTCACATCGGCTATCGAGCCGCTGCTGATGGTAGGCGTGGGCGGGATGGTCGGGGTGGTCCTGGTGGCGATGTATCTGCCGATCTTCTCCCTGGCTGGCAACATCAAGGCCGACTAGCCGTGATCCTTCGGCGGAGTGGGCGATAGTGCGGATCGTCCTCGGCATTCCGCCTACCGCGGGAACCTCGCTGGCCCGCCGTCTCGCGTGGCTCACGGGCGCTCGGCTGCTGTTTCTGACATTTCTGCTCGCCGCGCTGGTCCTGTTCTATGGGCGGCAGGGACAGCTCGACATCGAGTCCTTCACTTTCAAGGGGGCCACGCTGACCCTGGCAGTGGCGTATGCGATGGCGGGGGCCTCCGCGGCCATACTACGCACCGGTAGGCACACGCGCCGCCTGGCCGACACGCAGCTCATCCTCGATCAGCTGACCTGGACCGTCATCGTGTACTTGTCGGGGGGGGCGTCGAGTGGTGCCACCTCGTTCTACGGGCTGACCTGTCTCTCGGGGGCGGTGCTCACTGGCATGCGCGGCGCCAGCCTGGCGGCGATGACCGCGATGGCGTTGTACGTGCCCGGGGTGCTGGCCATCGCGACCGGTTGGCTCCCGGTACCCCCAGATCAGCCCATTCGCCTCTATCTGCTGCCGACGGCCGACCTCGCGTACCACGTCCTCATCAATCTGCTGGTGCTGGTCGTGGTGACGCTCCTCAGCGGGTATCTCGCCGAACGCCTACGACTCACCGGTGGTCGCTTGGAGAGGGCCGAGGAGCGCGCTCAGCGAGCAGAGCACATGGCCATGCTGGGGCGGCTGGCCGCGGGCCTGGCCCATGAAATCCGCAACCCACTGGGCTCGATTGCCGGGTCGATGCAGATCCTGAGAGGGAGTCCTGGACTCTCGGAAGAAGATCAGCAGCTGTGCGACATCGTGCTACGGGAGGCCTCGCGGCTCAACGACTTGGTGTCGGACATGGTGCAGTTGGCGCGTCCGCGGAAGCCCGAGCTGTTGCCGGTCGATGTGGCAGCACTGGCTCGCGAAGTGGTGCGGTTGGCTGGTGGAGCTGGACGTGCCTCCCGCGATGTCGAGGTGGCCTACACAGGAGCGGAGCACGCTGTGGTCATGGCTGATGGCGATCAGCTACGCCAGCTCGTCTGGAACCTCGTCCGTAATGGCGTGCAAGCGAGCGGTGCTGGAGATACCGTGATGGTAGCGGTGCAAAAAGAGCGGGGGCGGGTGGTGCTCTCGGTGGAGGATGACGGTATTGGGATCGATGCCGATGCCCGGGAGCGCCTGTTCGACGCGTTCTTCACGACGCGCTCCCATGGGACCGGGGTCGGCCTGGCGGTCGTCAAGCGAATCGCCGACGATCATGGGTTCGACGTGGTGGTGGAGGCGGAGCGCGGGCGGGGCGCGAAGTTTCGGGTGTGCATGCCCGCAGACGTGGGGCGCGCGGGGAGCACGAAGCGCGAGGATCGGATTTCTCTTTCGCCCAACCTGAGGGACTCCCGCAGCGGGGTGTGAACCGGCGGCGTTGCGACGGCGCCACAGCCTGCTACTTCTGGGGGGGGCACCACCGCTGCCACCTGGGTGTCCCTCGTCCTAGCTACGGGTGGCTTGTTCTTGTGATTCCAGCTACTTGTGCTCCCCGTCTCGGATTTTTTGAAGTTCTGGCATCCGACTTGCGTAGAACGCAATGTAGTCACCGAACCGATTGACGCTTTGCTCCTTCGAAATGACCATGCGTGCCTCCACTTCCGCCCTCCTCGTCTCCTTTCTCCTGGTCGCCCTGGCGCCGTCCTTGGCTCACGCCGAGCGGACTCCCCAGCAGTTCATCAAGGACCAGCAGGTCGTGCTGACCTCGGCCATTCGGGACGGCGATCGCGCCAAGGTCGACCAAGCGTTCGAGTTGATGATCGACTATCGAACGATTGCCAGGGATTCTCTCGGGGACGAGTGGGGCAAGCTCAAGAAGACGCAACAAGACCAGTTCGTCTGCATTCTACGGTCGCTGGTGGGAGACGCCTACCGCCGACACCTGGAGAAGACGCTCAACTATTCTGTGGAGTTCACGGGCAGCAGCGCGATCGACAAGGGGCACATCGTCAAGACGGTTGCCACCAGCAAGACCGACAAGCGGCAGGACCCTGTGACCATCGATTACGTCGTGCACACGGTCGACGGGGAGCTGAGAGTGCGAGACATTCGGACCGAGGACTCGAGTCTGGTCGACACCTACCATTCGCAGTTCGGTCGCATCATCAAGAAGAAGGGGTTCGACGAACTCGTCGGACGCATGGAGAAGAAGCTGGGTGAGAAGGCGCGAGCGTGCCGCCCGCCCCCGCGAGCCGAGGCGGCCGATTGATGCTTACATAAGTACGACGATTTGCACCTTCGGGTGGCGGCGCTGCTACGATCCAGGTGCGTGTCTGCGTCTCCCCCGTCCGCCCAGCGCCAACCAGCGTCGGCTCGTCCCCACCGGCCCGAACCGGAAGCCCACGTACCGCTGCGGCTCAGCGTGACTCGCGGAGCGCTGGGGCTGGAGCTCTACGAGTCTGTCGAGGTGGGACCGATTGAAGTGTCGGGGTTGGCGCTGACCCTGCCGAATCTTCAGTTCCCGCTGGACCTGAGCGGGGGCGTCCCGGTGTTTCGCCATCGGCGAGGGGAACTCGAGCGACTCGAGTTGCGTTGCAGCCTCGATCGAGTTGGCCGTTGGCTCCAACCTCGTGTGCGCTCGGTCTTGTCTGGTGGGGCTCGGGTACACGTGTGGGCGGTCGACCAGGGGCTCGGGGTCGGAGTCGTGGGTCCGACCGCCGCGCTCGCATTCGACCTGCTCTGGGCCCCGATCGGCGCGGACGCGCGCTTCGTGGTCAGCCGCGCCCGCGCCGTGGGGCTCGATGGCCCGGCGCTGGGTCACGCGCTGCGCTGCGTCGATAGCGCCGTCGGTGGTCACGTGGCTCGTCAGGGTCGACAACTGTCGTTTGTCCGCGTGGCCTCCCGGCTCTGCCGTCAGATCCTGCCGGCGATCGGGGCGCGCGTCCCGGCTGCGGGGCGCGTGCAGTGCGGGGGACTCTACGCGGATGGCGACGAGTTGAGCTTGCACGTGGATGCGACCGCGCTGCCGCCCGCTCTCACTGCTCATGCGGCGCGCTCGCTCGAGCTCGCGGAGTTGGTCGCGGAGGCGGACGAGGCGCTGGCGGCTGGTCGACTCGACAGGGCGCGGGCCGGGTATGTTGCGGCGCTCGAGCGGGCCCCTCGCCACCCCGAGCTGTCTCGCCTGATCGCGGAGATCGATGTGGCGGTCGGCGGGCGCGCGGAGGCGGCCCTGGGAATGTTGGTCGAGGCCCTCCCTGCGGTCCATGGGGGCGCAGTTGCGGCTGACCTGCTCGCGGCGGTCGGCGATCTAGCGGCCGCGCGAGCGGCGGTGGAGGAAGCCGTGCGCGGGGAGGAATTCGCGCCTCTCGCCGCACTCCTCCTTCGGCGCCTGGCGTTGCTTCACGAGACGCCCCGGGAGCGCCTGCCGCTGCTCGATCAAGCCGTTGCTCGCGCGCCTGGCCTGGCCCCCGTGCGCTGGGCGCGGTTTGGCGAGCGGGTCCAGCTTCGCGACATCGAGGGGGCCCTGGCTGACGCCCAGCACGTCGAGGCGGGGGCCAGCGGGAGTCGCGCCCGACACGAGGTTTGCCGACGGGCGGCCCGAGCCCTGCTCGAGGCGGGGTTCGTCCGTGACGCGGGCAGGCTCTATGAGCGCGCGTTGCGATACGTACCGGACGATGCGCTGGCGACTGCGGGCCTGGCGCGGGCTCTGGTCGAGGCAGGGCGTGCGCCGCGCGCATTCGCGCTGTTCCAACGCGCGATTGCGCTGGGGGAGAGCGGCTCCGGGGTGGATCCCGATGCCCTGCTCGACTTTGCCAAGCTGCTCGCTGGGGAGTACCGCGACCTACCTCAGGCCATCGCTCGAGTGGCCGAGGTTCCGGTGGCGGCTCCCCGGGCGGTGGAGGCGCGCGCGTGGGAGGCACGATGGCGAGCCAGTGTGGGCGACGTGGCTGGCGCATCCCTAGCCTATGCTCGCTTGCGGGAGACGATCGCGTTGCGCCCCGCACCAGATCCGTCCTGGAGTCAGTGGTTGTTGGACGCTGCGCGTTTCGAGCGCCAGGTCCAGGGCGACGTGGTGGCTGCGGAACGGCATTTGGCACTGGCCCTGCGGCTCGTTCCGCACGACTCTCGCGTGCAGAGTCTCTATCGTGAAGTCGCCGCGGTCGTTGCAGCTCGGGCACGATCGTCGACGAGCGCACCGGAGGAACCGGGCGATTCCGCGGAGGTCGAGTTCGAACCCAGCGACGCGGCTGGCAGCTCTGTTCCCCCTCCACCAGCGCTTCCTCGCGAGGAGGCTGCCGCCGACGTTCTCGCGCCTCGATTTGATGTGGACCAGGACTCGGAGGACCCCGATGAGGAGGCGTTGTTGGAGGAGGCCGACCGCCTCCAGGCCACCTTGAGGGGGAACCCGGAGGCCGCCGGAGTGGTGCAGCGCCTCGTGGAGGTGCTCGAGGCGCTGGGACGCGACGAGGAGTTGCTGGCTCTGCTTTCGGCGCGACTGGAGGAGTCCGACCCGACGGAGCGCTCGCAGCTCGTCGGCCCCGCGCGCGCTGTCTTGCAGCGCCTGGCGCGCCGCGCGCGGACGGGGGAGCGCGAGGCCGAAGCCGAGATCTACGAAGCGATGCTGCGCCGTCTCTGAGTCCACTCCCTGGATGCCTTGCTCGCGGCTACTGGCGCGGGGGAACGATTCGAGCATCGCCGAACTCGCCGGTGGCCAGCAATTCGTCGGTCTCACTGTCCCAGACCAGCAGTCGCACTCGAGCAGAGTCGTCGGGGCGCGTGGCACGGAGCGTGGCGACGCGCTGCGGGGCGAGTCGTGTCAAGTCGACGCACACCAGCTCGCTCACGTCCTGCGACTCGCGGTGGATCGCCGCGAGCAGAAGGGGGCGCTCCCGGCTGTGGGCGAGCGCCAGTGCGGTAACCCCAGCGCACCCAGCAACGGCCTCGAAGTTCTTGCCTCCGTCCAAGGAGACCACGATTCCTTGTGTGTCGTCCCCAAGGGCCACGAACTTGCCGTCAGCAGCTACGATTGGGTGGTCGCCATCGGCAATGCGGTGGGCCTCGTCATCGAGGGGCTGGATGTCGAACGTTTCCTGAGTGACGGCCCTCGCCAGCGCCAACCGCCCTTCCTGCCGCACGACCGCCACGAGCGGCGGCCGCGGAGTCACACACAGCACCTCGCCCAGGCCTGACGGGCGCTGGGTCGAGGACGGGGCGATGTGGACCTCGTGGGTACTGATGGCCAGGACCGACCAAAGCGGGTCGCTCCAGAGAGGTGGCGGTTCATCTCGCGCTCCCTGGTCCAAGCTCCACGTGGGATCCACGTCGAACAGTCCCTCCTCGTCTGCGTCGAGCCCGGGAAGTCGATCAGCGACCAGGTAGTCCGTGGCCTCGTCCACTCCTTCTGCGGCTCCATCCTCCGCTACGGGTGGTGGCTCCTCGATGCCCAGCGCCGGGTCTAGTCCACCCGGTCCGTCGACCTCATCGCCGGCATCGGCGTCGTCGATGTTGATGAGGGCGGCGAGGTCCATCGCGATCGCCCCCTGACTGTCGTCGCTGTCCGCCTGCGGTTCGTCGATGCGGATCCCGACATCGAGGTCGATGGCGGCTTCGTCCAGCACTGGATCGCCGGAAACGGGGCGCTCCATCGCGATCCAGGTTTGTTCCAGATCGTCGAGAGGAACATCATCGTCGTCGAGTTGGTCGAGCGGAGGCAGCTCGGAAGGAATGTCCTCCGAGTCGTCCCGCCGGTTGGTGGCAGTGGTGTGGGTCACGATTGGGGGCTCAATCCCAGAAGTTGGGACCGGGGGATGGGGCTGACAAGGTTGCGTCGATAGCCTAGGGGAGCAATACCACCCCTTCATGTCCGTCGCGCCGCTCCTGGGTCAAGGGTTGATCTCGCGTCACGTGAGGGTCGCCAAGGAGGACGTTGTCTTTCTCAAGGGCGTCTTCGAGGCCAGTGAAGGCGTCGGATCGTTGTTTGCGGAACGGGGCGGGGACCTGGTGATCGCTGCGCCGGTTTCGCGACAGGTTGAGTTGGACGAACTGTTGGCGGATATGATGGTCGAGTTGGGGGCGCGAGTGACGCCTGAGTGACGGGCTGCCCGGACGGATGGATGAGACAACGTGGCGGCCGCCCGGCGTACTGCCCCGTTCTGCTTTGAGTGGCTCAAACACGGGCTCGGGCGTTGCGGGGGTCGCGGGGATCCTCTAGCTTTCCGGGTGTGCAGGAAGCGCAGTCCGGGAAGCCGAAGACGGCGGAGCGCTCCGAGTCGTCGCCGGACGTCGTGGAGCGCCGCGTGGTGGACGCGTGGTGTGCGTGGCTGGACGCGCTGGCCACCGATGCCGAGGCAGCGCTCGCAGCTGCGCTGGCCTACGAGGAGCTGGATGGACCCGCGCGAGACACCTGGCTGAAAGCGCTCGAGCAGGATTCGGAGCGAGTGGGGGTGCCCCGCATTGCAATGTATGCCCCCCTGCTCGCGGTCGAAACGGATCCGGCGCGACGGCAACGGATCACGACGGCGATGGGTCAGCCTGACGCTCGGGCTACGCCGCGCGTGCCCGCTCGCGGGTTCCGGGGGCGCACGCCCGAGGGGATGCACGTGGCGACCATCGTGTCTCCGCTCTACCTGCGGTTCGTTCAGGTACTCGCTTGCGGGTACTACCCTAGCCAGGGGTTCGAGTGGGTGCGCCACGATCCGATCATGGATGGTGAGCATGCCCCTCGTGCCAGGAACGAAGTCGAAGGAGCAATCCTCGAGAGCGCACCGCTGAACACACTGGTCGACGAACTTGCCTCCACGGTGCTGGCGCACCAGCGCAGCGGTCGCCCGCTGCCTGACGCATTGCGGGTGTTCGCCGATCTGTTCGGGCCCGAGGGAAGCTCCTCGCCCCCACTGCTGTGAGGCAGCTGCCGCTCCTGGCGGTCCTGCTCGCCGCCTGCGGGGCCGTGAGCTGCGGTGCGTCGGCGCCACCCCCGCCGACCGTGCCCGCGGTGTCCCGGGGTCCCGTGATCGATTTTGCGTTCGAGACCCTAGCCGGCACGCTCGTTGATTCGGCCGCGACCCGAGGTCGTGCCACGGCCGTCCTGTTCGTGGCCTCCTACGACCTGGCTTCGCAGGTTCAGGCACAGCGTCTGCAAGAGGTTCTACGCGTCCAGACCCCCCGGGCCAACGGTTTGGTGGTCGTGCTCGAGACCCCCGAGTACGCGCAACTGGCGGCGACGTTTCGTGACTCCCTGGGCTTGTCGTTGCCAACGGCCATGGCGGACGAGGCGACGCGGGACGGCACTGGACCTTTTGGGCCCATTTCGCGCATTCCGACCCTCGTGGTGCTCGACCGGGACGGTCATGAGACCTGGCGACGCGCAGGGGTGGTGCCGCATCGCGACCTCGAAAAAGCCCTTGCAACCGCGTCCGGCCAGGGTAACTGACGACAATATGCAGCCGCGAGATCACGCAGTTCGTCCGGGGCTGGCAGGCAACCGCGCAGTGCAAGGAAGCAGATTGTGAAGAACGTCAAGAAGGTCGTGCTGGCGTACTCGGGTGGGCTCGACACGAGCATCATCCTCCAGTGGCTCAAGGAAACGTACGGGTGCCAGGTCGTCGCCTGGTGCGCAGATGTTGGTCAGGCCGAGGAACTCGATGGACTCGAAGCCAAGGCCCGGGCCACCGGGGCCGATGACTACGTGCAGATGGATCTGCGCGAGTCCTTCGTGAAGGATTTCGTATTTCCGGCGTTTCGCGCGAACGCCATCTACGAGGGCGAGTACCTGCTGGGAACTTCGCTTGCTCGGCCATGCATCATCGAGGGAATGATGAAGACGGTCGCCGAGAAGGGGGCCGACGCCATCGCCCACGGGGCCACGGGCAAAGGCAACGACCAGGTGCGCTTCGAGCTCGGTGCGATGTACATCGACCCGGCTGTCAAGGTGATCGCTCCCTGGCGCGAGTGGGACCTCAAGTCCCGGTCGGATTGCATTGAGTTCGCTCGGGCCCGCAACATCCCGGTGCCCGTCACCACCGCGAAGCCGTATTCGATGGATCGCAACCTGCTGCACATCTCCTACGAGGGGGGGGTGCTCGAGGATCCATGGAATGCACCGCTGAAGGACATGTTCCTGCTGACCGCCGACCCCGAGGATGCACCGGACGAGCCGGAAGAGATCGTGATCGCCTTCGAGGGGGGCGACCCCGTCGCGGTGAACGGCGAAGCACTCGGCCCGGTCGCTCTGCTGACCCGCCTCAATGAGCTGGCCGGTAAGCACGGCGTAGGCCGGGTGGACATCGTCGAAAGCCGCTACGTCGGCATGAAGTCTCGCGGGGTGTACGAGACGCCCGGCGGGACCATCCTCCTCCGTGCGCACCGGGCGATGGAGTCGATCACGATCGACCGGGAGCAGATCCGGCTGCGCGACGCGATGGTGCCGGAGTATGCGACGCTCGTGTATCGCGGCTTCTGGTTCTCGCCGGAGCGCGAAATGTTGCAGGCGATGATCGACGCCACCCAGACCAAAGTGACTGGCGAGGTGCGCGTCCGCCTTTACAAGGGCAACGTCATCATCGTGGGACGCCGCAGCCCGCACTCGCTGTACCGCGAGGAGTTCTCCACCTTCGAGGCAGATGACGTGTACGAGCAGTCCGACGCTACCGGCTTCATCCGTCTGACAGCGCTCCGACTCCGTCTCGAGGCGATGCGCAACCGGCGCTAGCCTGCGCGTGTTGCGAGGGCATGGTCGACCTTCCCGAGCCCGATCCAGCCCGCTGGGACGCCGCGCGGGCTCTGGCGCAGAGCGCGCCAAAGCCCGCGGTGTCGGGGACAGTTCGGTGCGGGACGGCGGGTTGGACCGACAAGACCCTGATCCAGTGTGGACGCTTCTACCCGCCAGGGGTCCACTCGGCTGGGGATCGGCTCGAGCACTATGCTCGCCATTTCGGGTTGGTGGAGGTCGACGCGACGTACTACGCGCTTCTCAGCGCAGAAACCGTCGCTCGGTGGGTGGAGCACACGCCCGCCGACTTCCGCTTCGACGTGAAGGCTCACCCCGTTCTGACGGGCCATTCGCTCGACGTCCACCGGCTGCCTCCAGACCTGCGCGCGGTGGCGGCGCCGCTGGCCAACGACCGGGGGCGGGTTCGAAGCGAGCGGCTCCCGGACGAACTCAGAGACGACCTGGTTCGCCGCTTTCAGGAGTCATTGCAGCCGCTCGTTGCTGCGGGCCGCCTGGCTTCGGTGCTCTGCCAGTTCCCTCCCTGGTTCGACGCAACCCGGGGCAACGCTCGACGCCTCGAGCGCCTGGCCCAGGAGCAGACGGGTCTACCCCTGTCCGTCGAGTTTCGACATCGGAGCTGGCTTGCCAGCGAGCGGCGGGCCCGCGTTTTGGATCTGCTACGCCAGCACGACCTGACATTCGTTTCTGTCGACGAACCGGCGGGGCGCGTCGGAGGCGTGCCGCCGGTCGCGGCGGTCACGACGTCTCGATTGGCGATCATCCGCTTCCACGGGCGCAACGTCGCTGGTTGGGACCAGCGTGGCGCTACCGTGCACCAGCGCTTCGACTACCTGTACTCCCCAGACGAGCTGCGCCCCTGGGTGCAGCCCGCCCGGCAACTCGCCGAGGGGGCTCGGGAAGTGCATGCCGTTTTCAATAACTGCGTCCGGGACTATGCGGTGGTCAACGCCAAGGGATTGTGTGCTTTGCTCGGCGACTCGGGCGGCGACTGATGCCTGGCGCTCCCCTGCGGCGGATGTGCTAGTCTCCGCGTGTTGAACGCAGCTTGGGGAGCGATCACCTTTGACTAGCAACCGCCGGGGTCAAGACCTACGCGTCGCCGCGTCCTTTCGGGTGCGCTTCAAGACGATGGACGACCTGGTGGTGGCCTACACTCGCAACCTGTCCCGGGGTGGGATGCGACTGCGGACCAGTCAGGAGTTTCCTCTGGGCAGCCAGGTGGAGGTCCGGATCGATCTGCCTGACGGGGGGCCGGAAGTCCGAATCCCGTGTGAGGTGGTTGATGTCCATCACGATGAGGCCAGCCAGGCGTGGTACCTGGGGGCGCGGTTCATCGATCCGAACGAGACCACGCGGCGCCGCCTCGAGTGGTACATCCTGAACTCCGAGCCGGCGCCTGGGCAGCTTGGAGGTGATTCTCCGCACCGCTATCGCCTCAAGATCCTCATTGTCGAGGACGAGCCACGACAGCGCGATGCGGCAGCTCGCCCCTTCGTCGAACGAGGTGACGACGTGCGCCTGGCGACGGATGGACTCGACGCGCTGGGCAAGGCGATCAACGACCCTCCGGACGTCGTGCTGACCGACGTGCAGATGCCGAAGATGGACGGGTGGCAGCTCTTGCGCATGTTGCGATCCCGGCCCGCGTTTGCCCGAGTGCCCGTCCTCTTTCTCACGACGCTGGCCAGTGAAGCCGATCGGCTGCGGGGATACCGACTCGGGGTGGACGACTACCTGCCGAAGCCTCCAGACCCAGAGGATCTCAAGGTGAGGGTGGATCGCGCCGCGGTGCGGGCTATGCAGCTCGCGTCTGGCAGCAAGCCGCCTCCCGATCAGGCGTTGCGGGGCGATCTGGAGCAGGTTGGGTTGACCTCGCTGCTCTCGTTCATCGAGATGGAGAGGATGACCGGGTACGTCCGGGTCGGCCCGGCCGTGAACGGACGGATTCTGGTGAGGGAAGGACGACCGGTGCAGGTCTTCGTCGACACCGCTGAGGCCGGGGAATCGCCCCGGGACCGGCTCTTCCGGCTGCTCGATCTCAGGGTCGGGCGCTTCGAGTTCGTCCCGACGACGGTGGATGTGCAGGACGAAATCCAGGCGGGAACCAGCTCCCTGCTGCTCGAGCACGCGCGGGTTCGCGACGAGGGGGCGCGGGGCTGACGTTCCCTGCGCCAGTCGAATTCACTCCTCGTCAGTGTTCTGCTCGTCAGCGTTCTCCTCGGCGACCTCATCCTCGATCGAGACTTCCTCCTCGGCCTCCGCTGGTGCGGCTGGCTTCTGTACGGACTTGCCGGCAGGCTTGGCCTGCTTGCGTTCCGCGAGGTAGTCCACGACGGCGTCGGCGGCCATCTCGAGCACCCGGACGGCGGGCTGATCGTTGTCGTTCTTCTTCGTCGTCTGCGCTGTCGCCGTGATGTGCCCGAGCAGCGCCCCATCCGGTTCGGTGATCCGGATCTCGATCGTGGCCTTCGCCTTGCCTCTCAGGGAAAGCTCCCGCTTCAGTTCGTCACCAAAGTCCATGTGGGTGACCTTGCACCGTAGAACCACACCGGCGCTCGACTCGACCCCCTCGAATACGCCAGCTTTCTGCAGTCGCTGACCGAGCATCTTCTCGAACTTGCGCGCGGCTCGGTTGGTCTTGGTGGTCGCGCCGGTCGCCGTGATGTGCACGGTGGAAAACTGATCCAGCTTGGTGTCGAGGCTCTTGGTGACGTGGATCTGTCCCGACTTTGCACAGGCACCGAGAAGAAGGCTCAGGAGGGTCACGACGAGGAAGGAGGCGATCTTGGTCATGGGAATCTCCCTGGTGGCTGCGAGGCACGCTATCACGTTCCCGTCGGGCCGTGGGCCTGCTCGCACTGGGACGGGGGTCAATCTGCACCCGGGGGTCAAGCCAACCTGTCTCGAGGCGGCGATGTGGTTGTTGGTGCGCTCCATCCCAATGCTCGGGAAAGCAACGACGCTGCTGTAATCGTGTTGTGGTGGGGGGGGTCGTCGGAGACCTGTCCGCATTCATCCAGGCCAGGATCGGGCCGTCGGAAGGGCGTGGCACGGAGGTTGCTGATGCAGTGCTCGGGATCGACCCGCGCCTCCGACCCCTCCACCTGCAGCCGAGAAAGTAACGTGCCGGTACTTCATTCCCTTCCTCCGCCTGCTCCGACGCCCACCGTCCCCCCGACCTTCTCCGACGTCGACGACCTTCCGGCGTCGGGGGTTCGCAACACTCTCCCGCGGGCATCGGCGGCCGAGCTGGCTCAACTGGTTGACGAGTATCGCCCCGTGGTGCTGCGCATCGCGGCGCAGATCCATCGTCGTTCGCCGCCTAGCATCGAACGGGATGACCTGGTTGCCGCCGGGATGAGCGGTCTCTGGGACGCTCTCAGACGTCGTCACGAGCGCCCTGCGGAGAGCTTCGACTTCTACGTCTGCACTCGGGTGCGGGGCGCGATCATCGACGAGCTGCGCGCGGAGGACTGGCTGCCGCGCCGACGAGGACGCAACCCCGATGGCACTCGTCCCGCGCGACTCGTGCCCGCGGTCGTCCACTACGAGGACCTCGGTCTCCGTGACCGACACCGCGTTGCTTCGGACCACCGCGAGACCAGCGAGGACATTCTCGAGCAGAAGATGACCCTCGAGCGGGTAATGCGCGGCATCGACCACTTGCCGGCCCGGGAGCGCTATGTGCTCGTCAAGCGCGATCTACATGGCGTGCCCATCAAGGATCTGGGTGAGGAGCTCGGAGTGAGCAAGCCGCGCGTGTGTCAGCTTCGTACCCAGGCGCTCCGGCGGCTACGCGAGTACTTGGATACCGCCGCCTGATTCCTGGTCTGCGGGGGCGGCGAGGCCGCCCCTCGGCTTGGAATCCCCCCTGGATTCGTTCGCGCGACGGATTGACGCTCACGTTGGTCGAACTTGGTTAAACTCCGCGCTGTGGAGGCACGGATGAATCGAGCGAAGCCAGGACGAGCGAGATCGGCGAGCAGTGCGGAAGGAGGCGTCTTCCGGGTTCTCGCCAGCTGTTCACTCCCGATGTGGAGCTGGTGGACGTGCGGAACGCGCAGGCGAGCTGCCGTATCGGTGGGGTGGGCAGTCTGCGTGGTGGTCCTCGCCGCTTGCGAAGAGAAGCCCCTGCCCCCGGCGCCCCTGCCTTCCGAGCCCGTCGCTGCCCCGCTGCCGGCCACTTCTGCCGCCGAAGAGCCCGAGCCTGAAGCCGAGCCGGAGGAGATCGCCGCGCAGCACATTCTCGTCGCGTACCGGGGTGCAAAACGTGCTCCGCGCGACGTCCAGCGCACCAAGGCGGAGGCGAAGGCCCGCGCCGAGGAGGTGTTGAAGAAGGCTCGCGCCAAGGAGCAGCCGTTCGAGCAGCTCGCGCTGGAGTACTCTGACGATGACTCCAAGCACAACCGAGCGAGCCTTGGAAAGTTCAAGAAGGACAAGATGGTGCCGGAGTTCAGCACGCCCGCCTTCAAGCTGAAGGTGGGCGAGATCAGCGAAGTGGTGGAGACTCCGTTCGGCTTCCACGTGATCAAGCGCAACCAGTAGCCGGTGCATCGCGGTCAATCCGCTGGTTATGCCGGCGGTCTCGTGGTAGCCCCCCGCCTGATGCGTCCATCGACTTCGCTTCGTGCCGGACTTGCCTCGGCAGTCGGGTTCGCCATCCTTCTTCAGGTTGCGGCCGCGCGCGCCGATGTGTCGTCTTGGGTGGGGGTGGGGCTCGGCCCGGCAGCGGTCACTCACCAGGGCAGCGGCGAGCTCGTGCCCTCGCTCCGCGTCGAGACGGGCATGGGGAGCCCGCCGGGTGGCAAGATCATCGTCGGTGGGCTCGCCGGCATGCAGACGCACTTTGGCCACGGTACGGACCTGTCCCTCGCCTTGCGCACGGCCAGCCACGGCTATGTCAACGGTGGCTGGGGGCTCGCCCTCGATCTCGGCGGGTACCACCGCTTCGTTCATGTCAGCCGTGGCTTTGCCGGTTCGCTCGCGCTGGGGGCTCCGTGGGGCGTCACGCTGGCCGCTGGCGGCACGCTGGGAACCGACGACTCACAGTCGGTGCACGCGCTGCTCGGCTTCGACTTTGCCCGACTGACAGTGTATCGCCGCACTGGTGGGCGCTGGTGGCCGAACCCGCTGCCCGCCTACCGACCGGAGGACGAGCCGTAGCGAGCTCGGAGGTCGCTGCGGCGTGCCGAGGGGATTGCCGGGGTGAGCCGGGGGCAGTGGGCGCGCTCGGGCTCGGCTGATCGCGCCTATTGCGCGTCGGCGATCAGCTGGCGGTACGCATCGGCGTCGAGCAGTTCGCCGTCGCCGGAGGGCTCGATGGCAACCATCCAGGATTCGCCCCAGGGGTCGTCGTTGACGAGCTCGGGAGCCTCGTCGAGCTTTTCGTTGATCCGCGTGATCTTGCCGCTGAGCGGCGCGAACAGATCGCTGACGGTCTTGACGCTCTCGACGGTGCCAAAAACCTGGCCCACCTCCACCTCATCGCCCGGCTGGACGTCGAGTCCCACCAGCGTGATGTCGCCGAGCTGATCGACGGCGAAGGCGGTGATTCCGACGAGAACCTCGTTGCCCTCGGTCTTCGCCCACTCGTGGTCTTTGGTGTACTTGCGGTCTGTCTTCACTTCGTCGGGAGCGCCCATCGCCCTGTCCTTTAGCTTGCCTGCGCCCGCCTGTAAAAGGGAGTCGAGACGACGCGGGCGGGGATCCGTCTACCACGGCAATCGACCCAGAGAGTCGAGTCGATGTGGGTCCGTTCGGGTGGCAAATAGCCGAGTCCGATGTTCTTTCCAAGGGTGGGGGAGGGGGCTCCGGAAGTGCACTCGCCCAGCGGCTCCCCCGCCTCGGTGACGAGGGCGTAGCCATGTCGAGCGATACCCTTGCCGACCATCTCGAAGCCGCACAGACGGCGCTGGAGTGGCTGCGCCTTCACGGCTCGTAGGGCGTCGCGGCCGATGAAATCGTCGCCGTCCAGCTTCACCGTCCAGCCCAGTCCGGCCTCGTACGGGTGAGTGGTTTCGTTGATCTCGTTGCCGTAGAGGCTCAGACGCGCTTCCAGTCGGAGTGTATCTCGCGCGCCAAGGCCCACTGGCTGTATCCCGACCCCACGACCGGCAACGAGGAGGGCGCGCCAGAGTGGGACGACATCTGCGATGGCGCAGAACAGCTCCACCCCGTCCTCGCCAGTGTAGCCCGTGCGGGCTACGGTGCAGTCGATACCCGCCACCCGAGCGGGGCCGACCCGGAAGCTGGGCAGGTCTCGGGCGACGTCCAGCGACGTTCCCGCGCTCGCCAGGACGTCGAGAGCCCGTGGCCCCTGGAGCGCCAGGAGCCCTGTGGCGTCGCTGATATCCTCGACCGCGGCGTCGCCTCGCGCGGCCTGTTCGAGGAAGTGGGGTACTATCTTCGAGCGATTCGCCGCATTGCAGACGATCAGGACGTGGTCTGTCGCGTGGCGGTACACGATCAGGTCGTCCAGGATCCCACCCCGCTCGTGGCAGCAACAGGTGTAGAGCGCCTGGCCGTCGGCAGCGCGGCTCAGATCGTTCGTCACGAGGCGGTTCACAGCAGCAATGGCGCCGGGGCCGGTGACCTGGATCTCTCCCATGTGGGAGACGTCGAAGAGACCGGCGGCGTCGCGAACAGCGCGGTGCTCAGCCGAGATGCCCGCGTACTGGATTGGCATCGACCACCCGGCGAAGGGCACCAGTCGAGCGCCCAGGTTGCGATGGTCTTCGTCAAGGGGGCTCTTGCGCAAACTTTCTGGCACGCCGTTCGGTAGCGAAATCCGGAGAGGTTCGCAACCAATGGCGCCGCGCGAGTTTCCGGATCGCCCGGGGGGCGTGGTAGCTTTCCAGTGTGAGCGGGCACCGGGTCCTGATCATCGAAAGCGACGAGTGGATTTCGGCGGTCCTGGCTCGGGTCCTCGAGGACTCGGGCTATGTCGTCGAGGTCGCGACCGACGCCCGGTCGGGGCTCGGCAAGGCCCGAACCGTGATCCCCGACTGTGTGATCTGCGACGTCGTGTTGCCCGACATCGACGGCTTCTGGGTCGCGAAGCGCTTGCGCACCGACCAGGGGCCGGTCAGCGAGATCCCGATCATCTTCCTGACCAACGCCGAGAGTGGTCACGAGGGCACTCAGAGCCTCGAAATGGGGGCGGATGTTTGCATCGCGAAGCCCTTTCGCAACGAAGAGGTTGTCGCCCAGGTTCGCGCTCTGATCACGATGGCGAACCGACTGCGCCGGAAGAAGCGCGATTCGATGATGGATATTCCGCCTTCGTCGCGCACACCCAGCACGGGTGCATTCAACGGTGACCTTGCACAGTTTTCCGCCGCGACGGCCCTTGCGCTGCTCGAGATGGAGCGGCGAAGCGGGACCCTTCAGGTGAAGACCAAAGAGCGCGACGTGGTCTTCGAAGTGGATGAGGGAGCCCTTCTCCGCGTGCTCGTCAACGGCAAGGAACAGGTCGCCGTCGAGGTCCTCCGCGACGTGATGAAGTGGACCCAGGGACGCTTCTCGTTCAAGAGCGGTTCGGTGAAGCCAGCCTTCCAGCGTCAGGGGATTGGGGTCCTGCTGCTGGAGGCAATGCGGCGGGAGGACGAGGCGAACCGGTGAGGGCTACTCGAGGTCCTTCAGGTTCTTGACCTTGCCGTCGGGCGTGAGCCCGGCTCGCTGCATGAGCTGGGCCTCCGTCATCTCGACGGGCGGCTTGGGGAGGGGGGTGCTGTCAGAAATGATCAGTGTCGTGCCGCCGGGGGCGCGCTCCACCTCTATGGTGAACAGACGATCCTTCGGCCCGTTCTTGATGGTCACGCGGGGGAAAATGGTGGCGGCTGCACCCAGCTCCACGTATCGCACGATCACGCGCTCGCGCACGTAGTTCGCGACGTCCTCTGGCGCCAGCTTGCCGCGGGCGTGAACCTTTCCCGGGAACCGTGCTTTGACTTCCATTCCCCGGGGGAGCGGTAGACCGAAGGCCTCGTCCTTTCCGGGCGCCAGCTCGCCGGGTGCCAAGTGATCGACTGGCTTGGCGCTGGTGCTGGCGGTCGGGCCCGGTTCGTCGTGCGTGTCGGACGCTCGACGACAGGCGCTCCAGGTGATGGCCACCAGGAGCAGCGCCCCCGCGTTGACTACTCGACGATCGCCGCCCACGAATCGATCCTGGTGACGCTCGCGGGCGTGGGTAGCTCGACCTCGGCCGTGCCGACACCACCTCCGGTTTCCACGTCGCCCTTCTTGCCAGTGTGCATGATCAGTTGGAACTTCCCGGGCTTGACGTTGCGTACCTGGGTGTGGCCGCCGCCGAAGGCGGTCGAGGGGGTGTCCTCGCTGCAGGTGGGAACTTGGGCTACCGTGACCCCGTACACGTTCGAGTGGTCGTCGTCGGGGTCGTTAGTGAGTTCTCGGAGAGTCGCGGACTGGACGTAGCCCACCCCCTTCGGCAGCATCGCGGCACCTCCCTTCGTGATGTCGGTGGAGTTGCCCAGGGGCTCGGTGAAGTGCATCCCGTAGATGGTGCTGGTTCCCTCCCCGCAGTCGCTCGTTGGCAGGAAGGTCGAGAAGAAGAGCTTCCGATCGAACAGCTGCATCTCGCCGCTGACTCGTTCCCCCAGGGGCGGCTCGAAGTACCAGTTGACCGCTGTGTTCCCCTCGTTCGTTTCGGTCAGCGACCACACCAGGTTCAGCTCGGTGGTCTCGCGCGTGGGGTCGGGCTGCCCGGTGGCGAGCAGGACGACGACCTCGTTCTCGGTGTTCGTCGAGATGACCGGCGCCATGACGATGGGTTGACCTGGCCGCGTGCCACCCGGGTTCACCTCGGCGTTGAAGGCGTCGAACATCACCTCCATCTCCCAGTCGCTCGGATCCGTCGAGGACACGTCGACCCGCCACAGCACCCCCTCGGCGTCGCCCACGTAGAGCCGATCGGCGATGGTGCCAACTCCTCCGGGGAACGCGGCAGGCCGGCCGGTGATTGGAGCGGGAAGGTTGGTGGTAGTGGTGCGACTTCCGCTCAGACTGGCGAGCGGTGTGATCCCCGCGCTGGGGCGGAAGGTTCGGATGATTTCCCCGTTGTCGAGCCGCACGATGGTCAAGGACCGAGCGCCAATGTCCGTCGTGTCCCAGCACCGCACGTTGGTACCTCGGACCGCGAAGCGGGAAGCGTCCTCGAGGGGGTACACGTCTGCCGTGTTCAGGGTGCACCCGCTGGCGACCGTGTCCTCGCCTCCAACCCCACCCGGGAGGACCGCCACCGCGATCTCGTGCGCGGCGCTCGCGCCGCTGGGGCGGAAGAACAACGTGGTGACTAGCGGGGTTCCCGCCGCCTGGCCGAAGAGCGGGACACCATCGGCGTCGGTGGTCAGCTGCCAGAGAAACTTTGGCCCGCCTTTGACCGAGCTGGTGCCGAACTCCGGATCGTTCTTGGTGGGGTCGGGGGCGGTCACGTCGAGGGCGAAGTAGCCGGACTGGGTGTCGGTGCTGGCGCGGGTTCCAAAACTTTGCAGCAGCGCCGTGCGCCAGGTCGTGTCGCCTGAGCGCGTGTCCTGCCCGGTCCGAGCGAACAGGAACGATCTGTCGCCCTGCTCCGTGGCCACCACGTCACGAACGATGGGGGCCCCATCGTTGAGCCGCCCCGTGCCCGAACCGAAGTAGCCCTCGAGCTCTGGCAGTACGGCTGGGGGAGCAAAGGCCCAGAGTTCGTTGTTCGTTCCTGCCGGCTCGACCTGAGGATAGGCCTGGAACGCGTGCAAGAATCCATCGTTCGTCGATGTGTAGAGGACCAGCGGTCGGGCTCGATGACGATTGGCGAACTTCGAGTACGACTCATCGGGTAGGAGGGCGTTGGGGCGGCCGACCACCGCCGGGGTGGAGTAGTCAACATCCGCGACCAGGTTGCAGTCGCTCGCCCCCCGCGTTGGGCATCGGTGACGAAGCGGTTCGAGGTTGTTGTCGAGCCCGATCCACCACTTCACGATCTCCTGGGCGTCGTTGGCTGACACCAGGGCGGTCCCATCGGCCGCCTCGCCGAGCAACCGGTTGTTGGGGTTGTTGAAGTTCTGGGCGAAATCCCCCCCGCTCGCCCCGTCGTCGCCAGTCAGCGGCGCCGCGCCGCGTGCGGTCCCAATCCCGTCAGGATCTCCCGATACGTTCGGGCGCACCGAGCGCTCGGCACGGATGTCCCCCGCGGAATCGACTCCGGGCAGCACCGTGATGAAGAGGCGGGGATCGCCTCCCGTGGAGTTGACGTTGGCGACGAAGTCGTCGCCCTTCGCCGGTGCGATCGGGAGCGGGGTGGCCTGATCGCTCGTCGTGTCCTCCTTGCAGGACCAGCGTTGCCGCTCGATCACGCCACGACGCGTTCCCACGTCACTGAGGAACCCGGTGAAGAAGCGGAAGGTCGAGGTGATCCCGTCGCCATCGACGACACCGCCGGAGACTCCGCTGCTGCCCATCACGGGGCGCGTGTGGGAGGGACGATGGCTCGCGATTTGGTTGAAGATTGCCGCCAGTTCCTCGCGCAGGGTGGTCTTGTCCTTGGCGAAGTGTGCCCGGTCCGAGCCTCCGTTGAAGGCGATCTCGTTGAGCGTGCAGCAGGCGCGCAGCGCGCGCGGCGTCTGCGAGCTGTTCTCGATCACGTTGTCACTGCAGTCGGTCAGCGGATCGAGCTCCGCGCAGTCCTTGAAGGTGCCGCCGATCTCCACCGCAGCCATCGAGAAGCCCACCACATAGGTCTTGGTGGCGGGGGTCGAGCCACCCGGGTTGGCCATCCTGGCGGCGATGTTCATCGGGGTATCGAAGGGGCAGTTGCCGCCAGCGTCTTGCCCCCGGACCCCGCTGCAGTAGCCCCGAAGATCGAGGTTGGGCTCACCATCGGTGAGCAGAATGATGTTGTTGTCCCGGCAGCCGTCGGCCGATGCCGGGTCTTCGGCTGTTGTCAGCATGGGGCCGAGCTCGTCGCCTGGAGAGAGGGGATCCTCCTGGGGATCCTCGTACAGGTAGTAGTAGGCGTCGGTCATCATGCCGGCGATCGGTGTGGCCCCGAAGGGACGCGTCGCGAGCAGCACCTCCTGGATTGACTCGTTGCGGTTCGGGTCGGGAGCGCTCGCCGGTGGGCCGAAGCCGACCAGGCGGCCCTCCCAGGCGGGGGCAAAAGCGTTGCGGGCGCCCACCTCCATGTCGCTCCAGGTGCTGCAGCCATCCGGACGGCCCAGCACGCCAGCGGTCGACGACCAGTAGCTCCAGGTACCCGCGATCCCGTCGGGGATGTTGTTGTTGCCCACCCGCGGATCCGGATCGGTGTCAAAGGTCATCAGCGCGAAGCGGACGTCGTCGACGAGCTGATCCATCAACCCGTTGTCCTGGAACCCGCCGGTGCTGCACACCGAGGAGCCGACGAAATCGCTCCAGTTGCGCCACAGGATCTCGTCCTTGGGGAGAGCGGTCTGGCTGGGATTGCCCACGTTCAGCGGGGCCGGTGAGCAGGTTCCCGAGATCAGTCGGTGGAAGGGGTTGCGGTAGCCGTAGTCGGGGGGATTGTTGGTCTGCAGCTCATACAGCGACGCGAAGCCGGAGCTCGACCGGTCGACCGCATCGCACCGGTAGTCGACGATATCGCCGGTCAGCACTTCCACCAGGGTGATCCAGCGACTCCGCTCGTTGTTGTAGCAGGGCAGTGTGATGTAGCCGTCGTAGGTGTCGTTGACGATCTGGATCTCGTCGCCCGCAGGGCACGAGGCGCCCATGAGCGCCTCCGTGGGGGCGCACTGCGGGAACACCTCCTCGCCGCTGCTGTTGAAGCCAACCTTGTACTCCATCGACCCGGAGGAATCGACGAGGAGCAACACATTGGGGGCCTCGTAGACCTGCGCGCCGGCCACGCTCGTTGCGAACAGCAGGGCCAGGGAGGATCCGGTGGAGAGGGGACGGGTGAGCTGGGCCATGGCGGTACTCACTTCGGGACGAGGGGGAAGAAGACGTAGCTACGGACCTCCATCAGGGTGGCCGTGCGCGCGGAGACATCATTGCCGCACCACTCGTTGCCGGGGGCGATCGCCGTGTTGGGCGTTGTGCGGATCTGGCCCCGGCCAGTGAGGTTGAGTCGGACCGGAGTGAACGCGGGATCGTCCACGTTGTAGCCTTCGGTTGGCTGGAGTCGGAAGGGGTCGGTCATCTCGACGACGAACAGCCCCTCGCGGCCTTGGTTCATCGCCTGGGCACTACCGGTGTTTTCATCGGTCTGGAGTGCCGGGCCAAAGCTGCCTGGGTTCGAGGTGGTCTGGGGATCCAAGAGCGTGGCGGTGCTGTCGCTCAGATCCTTCTGCACCTGGTCCAGGACGTCTTCATCGGTGAGCCGGTAGCAGGCGAGCTCGGACACTCCGAGGTTGACGGTGCACGCTCCGGTCAGCTTGTCCTGGCTGGACATTGTGAGTTCCACGAACTTCCCCGCGACCGGTCCATCGATGTGACTGATGCCGAGCTCGACTGCCATCTCGGCGAGGTAGAGGGCCTGCATCCCCTGCCGTGCGTGTCCCGCGGCGATGTTGACCTGCGAGGCGTTGCGCGCCGCGAACATGCCGACGGCAGTCAGCATCGTGATGACGAGGACCACGATGAAGATCGATGCGCCCCGCTCCCGAGCATGCGCGGTTCGGATCGGCCGACGGCGAGAGAGGGCGCGCCTGGTCATCATCGCTTTCCATTCCGCAGGCTGATGTCAGCCTGCAGGGTTCTGACGCGCGCCCAGAACTGCCGGGTTGCGCCGTCGGGCATGTTCCGCTGACCGAGCCACATGCGATAGAAACCGCGACCCACGGACCCGTCGTCGGGGATCCCACCGTACCGGTCGGGCATCGCCGAGCGCACCGAGAGTCGGGCTCGCACCACCACGATGTTGTCGGGACGTCCAATGTCGGCGCTGTTGCCGGTGCCCGCGAAGGTGCGACCGCCCGTGTAGACGGCTCGTGCGTCCCGGTCACTCTCGTCCCTGAACGTGAGGGCGTCGACCGGATCCGGTCCGTCGTTCGTGGCCACACCCACCGCGAAACGGAGATCGACTCCGTACTCAGCGACCACTTCGTCCGTGTTCTGGATGGGATTGTTGTAGACGTCGACCTCGTAGCGGACGAGATCGGTGCGGGTCTGCTCGAAGAGCGTCAGCTCGCTCCCGCTGGGGCCGGCGCCGCCCGCTCCCGACCCGCCGGCGGACTTCGGACGGATCTCGTAGCGCACGAAGTTCACGACGTTGGCGAAGCCGCCGCTGCTGAGCCCGCAGCGCGTGCTGCTGGCCTTCTTCAGATCCAGGGGCAGCGCCCCGTCGAGATCCACGTAGGCTCCAATACTGGAGTTGGTGCTGAATCCGGCGCCCGTGATGCGTCCGTAGTAGTGCTTGCCCGCCAGGTCGACGATGCGCAGGGCGCGGTCGACGGGGAACAGACCTTGGATCAGCCGGTTCCGTTGCGTATCGTCCAACGGCGATGCACCGCCGGCTCCGTTCGGGGCGAAGCGCAGTCGGGCCAGCGGTCCGATCTCGTCCTGGAGGTAGACGCGGAAGGCGCCCGCGAGTTGCTCGACATTGTGGATGGGAAAGTCATCCGGGGAGGTGAACGCACCGGCGACGGTCAGCACGTCTGGTGTCAGGGGCAGGCTTCCGGATGGTCCTGTGGTCGCGTTGAGGGCGTTGGAGAACACGCTCGGGAACGACTGCGTCGAATCCGTGATCCGGATCGCCCCGAGCTCCATCATCCGGGCCGGAAAGCCTGGGGCTGGCGGCCTGGTGCAGAGCCGGTCGTCGCGCTGGATGTTGGTGCTCGCCATCAACCCGGCGCGCTGGATGTCGGCCTGGAGGCGCTGGAAACCCACCAGGGCGGCCTGTGTGGCGTCACCGATTCGGGCCTCGCGGCGGTAGAAGCGGGTGCTGTCGCGCGCCAGTGCAAAGACCGCGATGGCGAGGAGGAGCCCTCCCGTGATCGCTACCATCAGCTCGGTCAGCGTGAAGCCCGTCTGGCGACGGCGGCGAACGTGGGGGGACGATAGGTGGCTCATTCGACGGCGGTGTGCTGGCGGATGATGGTGGTCTGATAGATGTAGTGGAACTCGTCGCCTCGGTTCGGATCCCCGACACCGCTGGTGGCGCTGGTGTTTTCTCCCGACGAGCAGAAGTCCGTCGGGACCTCACCGCGCGGCCAGTAGACACGAACGGTGGCGCGAATCAGACCACGGGTGCTGCTGACCGGGGTCAGGCGGCGCAGCCGCAGATGGGTGCAGAACACGGTGTCATTGGCGTTGACACCGGACGGATCCACCGGCCGTCCGAGCGCGTCGAAGGCGGGTCCAAACCGGCGCTGGGCGTCCCAGGTGGGGAGCATGAAGTCGTTGCTGTTGGTCCAGTCGAGATCGAGCCACACGGTCTGGCTGATGTCGCTGGTGGCGTCGTTCTCCGAGGGCGTGTTCCAAAGGCGCGCGTCGGCGTGCAGCTGCTCCATCCAGGCCTGGGCGATCCGGGTGGCGACCGCTACGTCGCGCGCATTGGCGTTGGCGACCGCCGTGACCTTCTGCATCGCCATCACGCCAGTGACGCTGACCGCCATCACGGCCATGGCCATCATCAGCTCCACGACGGTGTAGCCTCGCTGGTCGTTGGTCATCGGAGCTCCGCGGTGGTGACGCGGGCGGACCCGTTGGGCAGGACCGCGACCTTTCGTACCAGGCCGACCGGGGTGTCTGGGGAGCCGGGGCGGTGGCGGTAGATGTCCAAGGGCAGGGCGGTCCGCATGGGGACGAAGCCAACCGCGGTGTTCATCCTCATGGTGCTACCCATCGGCGTGTAGCAGACATGGGTTAGCGGCTGCGTACTGCCATCTGCAATTCGGATGCTGATGCCCGACGGGCTGGCGAGCTGTTCGACGAGCTCCGTCTTGTTGGGATCCGTCCACGGATTCAGAGTGCCCCCGGCACGGTTGCAGTGAGCGACAGGCAAGTACTGGCACGCATTGGTCTTGGTCGGGTTCCGTCCCTCCAGGACCTTGACGCCCCCGACATTCCGCATTTCCACCACCACCGCGCCTCCGCGGGCCATCGCCAGCATGCGCGCGTTTCGGTAGGTGGAGGCGACCTCCTTCGCGATCCGGTGCACCTGGTTGTCGCGCAGCTGACGGGTCGCGAGGGGAATGACCATGGCGGCGCTGATGGCGATGATCACCACGACCACCATCAACTCGACGAGAGTGAACCCAAGCTGGCCAGTCGGTCGAATTCGATCGGCTCTACGGTCGTCTGGGGGGGGGCTGGGCGGTCTGCGCACGGTTCCGTGAACTACTGAGCAAGTGGCGTGCCGAATTTCAGGCCTCCTCGTCTTCGGAAAGAGCTGAAATATTGAGGATTTCTCGAGCTCCGCTGAGCAACGATTGCGCTACTGTGAAAACTTTACGCAGTTCCGCGCCGGCTCGATGACCGGTTGGAACGTCTCTAACGGGCCATGCTATCGCCTGATGACGCCCGGTGCCAAACCGGGGCCGGAGACCCACACCCATGAAGCGCGTCCTCCCTCTGACTCTCGGTGTTTTGCTGACTCTTGCCTGCAACAAGAAGGCGGCGCTCGAACGGGATCAGGGGGCGGCGCCGCCGCCGAAGCCCAGCGCTGCCGCCGGAGCCTGTCGCGGTGGCGGCGGGCGGTCCGGCGACGCTGTGAGTGCTCCATTCTTTCCGCGCCAGGTGACCGGCTACTGCATCGATCCGAACGGGGAGACGCGCGCCTACGGCAAGGAGTCGAAGAATCCGATCGACCAGGTGTGCCTGGAGCAGTTCAACGGCGAGTGCGAGGTCTACAAGGGGTACGGGCTCGATCGGGTGGTGACGCTGCGCTACGTGGATGGCGCCGGATCCACGGGCGAGGTCAGCGTCACGCTGGCCCGCTTCGAATCCAAGGATGGCGCTTACGGTTTCTACACGCGGCGTGTCGTTGCCGACCAGGATCCGGCCGAGTCCAAGATCCGCCCGCTCGACGTGGGGGGGGAGGGCGCGCTCGGAACTGGGATTGCCTATGTGTGGCGTGGGCTCTACGTCGCGCAGCTGGCCTACACCAACACCGAGGAGTCGCCGCAGGAGCTGGCGAGCACCAGCAACCGCGTGCTGCCTCCCCTCGCGCGGGCAATCGGGGAGAAGCTCGCGGGCGAGAAGGAACCGCCGCCCGCCGTTCGCCTTCTGCCTCGCGAGCAGCGGCTCCCCCTCGGCGTGATGCACGAGTTCGAGGATGTGCTGGGGGTCCGGGGGGTGGGCACGGGAGCGCTGGGTCACTACGCTGCGGATGAGAAGCGGTGGCAGGCGCTCGCCATCGTCGCCCCGGATCCGGCTGGGGCCGAGGACATCATGGAGACCTTCGGAAAGGTCGCAGGGGCCAAGGAGCTCGAGGGGACGCCCTTCGAGGGGGTGAAGTTCACGTTGAAGCCCGACGACGCCCGCCCTCCGCTGCGCTGGCTTGTCACCCGTCGCGGAGCCCGCGTGCTGGGGATCGGTGACGACCCCCACGCGCTGTCGCCGGACACCACCACCGACGAGCTCGGCCAGGTCACGCTCAGCGAACGACAGAAGGTGGAGCGGCTCCAGCAGCTGCTGAAACAGTCGAGTGCGCCGGTGACCGCCCCGGCCCCGTCGTCGTCGACCCAGTGAGTGGCTCGATGTGGACCGAGCCGCTCGAAGTGGGGGCTACTCCAATCGCTCGATGACGTGGAACCCGAAGGGCGTCTCGACGAGGTCGGACAGCTCCCCGGGCTCGAGCGCAAATGCCGCGTCGGAGAACTCCGACACCATGTCACCGCGCTGAAAGCGGGGGAGGCGTCCCCCACGCTCTTCGGCCCCGGGCTCGTCCGAGTACTCCGCAGCAAGGACGCCAAAGTCCTCGCCGGCGCGGGCCCGTTCGAGCGCTTCCAGCGCGCGGGCACGCGCCTCGGCGCGGGAGCGCTGGATGGAGGCGGGGGCACGGACCGAGTCGCGGTGCATGACGACCAGATGCCGCGCCACCACGGTGGGCGCAGTGGGATCGCTCGTATCGAGCGCCTCGAGGCTGGGATCGCTCGACTCCAGTGGTGGAGCATCCGAAATCGGAGGTGGGGGCACCACCACCCGAGGGGGATCCGCGGGGCCCTCGTAGGTGCTGACGACACAACCGGTCAGCAGCGCGGCCGTCACGAGTCCGACGAGGCTCCTCGTGGCATCGCTGCCCGGTGAATGTGGCGACCGGCGGGCAGCGAGCCGAGGTTGGGGGGTGACACTCACTGGGTGCGCTTGATGACGTGGAAGCCGAATGGCGTTTCGACCGGTCCCGCGATGCCGCCTACCTTGAGCTCGAAAGCGGCGTCGGCAAAAGGCTTGACCATCTGCCTGCGCCCGAACTGACCGAGATCGCCGCCACGGGTCTTGGTTGGTCCGTCCGAGTACTGCTTCGCGAGTGCCGCGAAGTCCTCGCCCTTCTTCGCCTTCGCGGTGACCTCGGCAGCGAGCTTCTTGGCCTCTTCCTTGGTGCGGGTGACCGACGGATTGGCGCGCATGGCCCCCTTGTAGGCGATCAGGACGTGGCTGGCGCCGACCTTGTCCGCGTCGGCCTGCTGACCCGGAGATGGTCCTCGGGGTGGTGGGCTGGTCGGCTTCTCGTGGGTGGTCGGTGTCGTGGATGCCTGCGGTGTCGGATGGTCAGCCGCGCTCTCCGCTCCCGGTGAGAAGACTCCGAAGACACCGAGCAGACCCACAGCCATCAGGCCCAGCATCACCACCCAGGGTGCCCAGTCAGGGAGCCAGTCCTCCTCGTCGCTATCCGCGGCCTCGTCCGCCTCCTCTTCGTCTTCTTCCTGGCGACGGCGAACCCGACGGGCGGGGACAGCGCGACGCAGTTCGCCCTCGTCCTCCTCGTCCTCCTCGTCCTCGTCTCCGTCGTCGGAGTCTTCTTCTTCGTCCGAGTCTTCTTCTTCGTCGGCATCGTCCGCGTCGTCGTCCGCGTCGTCGTCCGCGTCGTCGTCCGCGTCGTCGTCCGCGTCGTCGTCGTCTTCCTCTTCGTCGCCGTCGTCGTCCGCGTCGTCGTCCTCTGGGTCGTCGAACTCCTCGTCATCCTCGTCAGGGGCGTCTTCGTCCTCGTCGGACTCTTCGTCGTCCTGCTTCCACGGCGGGCTCCCAATTTCCTTCCGGGGAGCCTGCTTGGTCCGAGTCTTCGAGTCCTTGCCTGTCTTCTTGGTCGCCATACGCATCCTGTTATGAGACGGGTCTCAGCTTGGCCCAGCAGCTGTTCATCACGGGATCACTGCGATCGACCGCATGGGCCTGCAGGGCGAACAGTCCGTCGCCCAGGTCGTACCCCGTTGTTCGAATGGTGTCACCCGGCCAGACCGGCCTGCGAAACTGACCCCCCAGCTCCTCTAGCCGAGTGGGGTCGCCCCCGCACGCGCCGCGCACCACGGCCCGGCCCAGGTACCCGAAGGTGCACAGGCCATGCAAGATCGGCCCTTGTTCGAATCCCACCCGCGCCGCAAAATCGGGGTCAGCGTGCAGCGGGTTCAGATCGCCGCAAAGTCGGTAGAGGAGCGCCTGCTCCGGGGTGCTGGATGCCTCGACGCTGAACGTCGATTCACGGCTGCTGGAGACCTTCCCCACTGGCGGCTTTGGGGGCGGGGGACCACCGAATCCCCCTTCGCCGCGGAAGAGGATGCTCCACTCGGTCTCGAAACAGAGCTCGCCGTCGTAGCTCGATCGCGTCAGGAAGGTGACCTGAGCGAGGCGCTTCAGGTCATAGATGCCCGAGATCTCTCCTTCGGTGACCAGGGTGCCTCCCGGTGGGATAGGCCGAAATAGCCGGATCCGCTGCGAGCCGTGGACCATCAGGTCGAGGTTGCCGCCGCAGCGTTCGAGCAACTCCGCGACCACGGGGTAGGGCGGCACTACCGCAAATGTGGGGTAGACCAGGGGGCCGCGCCCCTCGTACAGGTAGTCGAGTTCGTCTCGCTTCGCCCCGATCCCGAGCGCGTAGAGCGCCACGGTTTTCCAGTCGTACTTGAACTCGCGGGTTTGGGCCTTGTGTCCGAGTGTCGACGGGTCGAGGGTCACCGGCGTCTCCTTGCAGCGGCACCGTTAACGGCCCCGCGACCCCGAGTCAACGATCCGGGCACCCCCAGTCCCAGATCGGCGCTCTGGCGGGTTCTCGCAGCGTCCCCTGGTTTCTGTTTCATACATGCCCGACCGGATTCTCGAAGCTATCCAGACCGCGCTTTCTGGCCATGGACTGGACATGTGGGCGTGGGCCCTCGCGTTCGCGAGGATTCTGCCATCTGTGGTGCTGGTTCCGGCCTTCGGGCTGCGTGGGGTCGCGGCGCCAGCCCGGCTAGGTCTTGGGTTCGCCATGGCCGCGGCGGTGGCTCCGGCGGCGAGACCCGTCGCTCCCGACATGGTGCTCACTGTGGCACTGATGGCGGAATTCGCGCGCGGCTTGCCGGTGGCACTCGGTGCGGCTGCTGCGTTGTGGGCCGCTTCGATGACTGGCGGCCTGATCGACAACCTGCGGGCCAGTCGCGAGGCCGCGTCCATCCCTGTCGTGGACGCGCCGAGCACGCCCACAGGTGCGCTGCTCGGTATGCTCGTCGCGGTAGCTTTCCTGCAGACTGGGGGGGCGACTCGGGTCGCTGCTGCCGCCACTCAGGTTGGCCCGGACCTGACCTCCCCAATGCTTCGCGCCGTGTTCGACCTCCACGCAGCGATCGGGATCGCGATCGCTGCTGCCGTCCCACTCGTGGTGACCGCAGTCGTCGTCGAAGTCGCGAGCGCGCTCACGGTCCGCGCGGCGAGCCCCGCCTACCTGCAGCCGGTCATCGCGCCCCTGCGATCGATTGCAGTCCTGGGCGTGGCGGCTCTGTTGCTTGACCGCATCGTGGAGTTCCTCGTGGTCAGCGCCCTCGCCGACTTCCCGTCGGGTTGACCCTGGTCCGGGGCATACAGTGCTCCCAGCTGTCGAACGGCACTCACAGCTGAACGCGGTAGGCCACGTTGAGGGTAACCAGGAACCAACTGACTTGCCCGACCAGTGATGCCTCGTCACCCAGAGGACTGACGCCGGGTTCCAGGGGCAAAAACCAGCTGCCCATGCGCAGGTTTCCGCCGAACGTCCAGTTGCGAGCGAATTCGTAGGCGACCCCTCCCCCCATGCCGAACGTGCCCCCTTCCGTGCGGACGACGACGCCGGCTGGGCCAATCAGCGGCTTCTGTTCGCCTGACTGCGGCACCGTCGAGAAGGTGTCGCTGATCACCACCAGACCCCCAGAAAGACCGAGCCATCCCTCGAGCGACTCACCGACATACGGGTAGTACCGGACGCCGCCCTCGACCGTGAGGTAGCCCCGACTGTGGCGTCGTTCGACCTCGGGGATCTCCCGGGGCGGCGCATCGGTGGTCGGGGTCAGGCCGAGCATGACTCCTCCCCCCAGCGCGAACCCGCTGGGCAGCCGGAAGATCTGCCAGGCCTCCAGGGCGAGGCTCGAGTCGCCTCGGCGGCAGTCGGGACTCACTCCGCGTTCGACACACACCTCCGCGCCGGGCAGGGTCAACCAGCCCAGACCCACCTCTGCCATGCCGTGGAGTCGCTGCATGCGCGACTCCAGCGATCGGCGTCCGGTGAGTGGAGCCTCGGATCGACCAGCGGTGGTGGCGACGGACTCGGCGTCCGGCGCGGTCTGCGCGGCGCGGTTCGCGGGGGATGGGGCCGGCCTCGGCGGAGCTCCTGTGGGGGGGCTTGCCGGTTGTGTCGGGGCCAGCGAATCGGATTCGCCAGCCGCAGCCACGGCGTTTGCCTCAGCTTCCTCTTCCTCGCTCGCTGCGGCACTGGTGCCTGTCCCGCTACTCGGCGCATCCTCGGGAGCCGGCTGCGCCGCTGCGGACCACGTGAGGAGGAGTACGGCTGTGAGTGGCGCGGTGACAAGCGACCGGATCATAGCCATCGGCCTCCCTGCTTGGTGGGCTCACCGGCGTCTACGGCCTCCTCGTCGCTCGTTTCCCCCGCGTCGGGAACGGTACTCTCGGCGCTGGGCGGTGGGCGCTGCGGGGGTCGCGGGGGGCGAGGAGGAAGAGCCGAGCTCGAGGGCACCGCGGTGGCGGCCGAGTCCGGCACGTCGGGAGTCGGGATGCGCCCGTCTCCCTTCAGGATGCGTTGCGCGTCGCGGCTGCTCGGATCGAGCTCGAGCGCCAGCGTCGCCAGTCGCTCGGCCTCTGCGGCGTCGTCGGCCGCAACGAGCTGGGCGCGCACGGCCAGTCGATGCGCAGCATCGCGCCGGATCTCGAGGATAGTCCCGTTGCCTGGCCACCGCTTCAGCGCGGCGTCGGTAATGTCGCGCACGTTCTCACCTGGGGGTGACGCGATGGCGCTCTCCGCCAGTGCCGTTCGGGCGCGATTTGCGTAGCTCTCGAGTCCCGGCTCGGGCGCTTCGAAGACCCCGAGCCGGAACGCAACGAACAGCGCCAGCGCGGCGCCTGCCACGAAGCAAAGCAAGATGATTCCGAGTCGGCTCCCCCCACCACCAGGCTCCTGTGGAGGTGGTTCGCCCTCGGGGATGCTCGTCGGGTCCGGTATGCTGTCGGTGTCCGGGATGCTGCCCACGCGCGCCATTGCGCCAGAGTGTGAGTCGGGGTGGCTGTCTCCGGCGCGGGATCGGTGCAGGTGCTCGCGTACGTCGTCGGCGGGTTCGTCGGCCAGGGTCGGGTCGACTCGGCTGGGCCGCGAGGCGGCGGGTCGATCAGCGGGCGTCTCAGGAGCACTTGGGGGTGGGGTTCCGACATCTCCGGCAGGTCCTGGCAGTGACGCCTCGTCGGAGGTCCTCGAGCCGCTCTCGCGCTCCGTCGTCGCAGGGGCTGGACAGGGGGCTGCGCTCGTCTCGGTGACGACGGGGTTCCCGTCGTCGTCGATCACCTGAGTCGCGTTGGGCGGTGGCTTGCCTTCGAGTTGGGCGGCCAGCCCCGGATTCATTTCCAGCTGACGAGTGCGCTCCATGCTCGTCATCAGGGTGGCGCTGTGGCCTTCCCCCAGCAGCGTTGACCGCATCACCAGGTCGTCGGCCTTGAGCCCCCCCGCGCGCGCTGCCTCTACCAGTGCGCGCCCGAGTTCACGTGCGTCCTGGCAACGCCGCTTCGGATCTTTGGCGAGGTTGCGGGTCAGAAGTCGCACAATCGGCTCGGGAACGTAGCTGGCGCGCGCGATGCTGTTCAGCTGTGGTGCCTCCTCCGAGGTTTGCTTGATGAGGATGGCCACGGAGCTATCGCCGTCGAACGGCGTTCGCCCCGCCAGGCACTCGAACAGAAGGGTGGCGATCGAGTAAACATCGCTGGCTGCCGTGACGGGTTCTCCGCGGGCGCCTTCTGGCGAGATGTAACGCGCGGTGCCAAAGATGACCCCAGCCTGGGTCGACACGGTATTGTCGGCCCAGTCGATTCGCGCCACCCCGAAATCGAGCACCTTGACGAAGTCCGGGTCGTCCCCGCGGCGCACTAGCATCACGTTCTCGGGCTTCAGATCACGATGGACCACGCCTTGTGCGTGTGCCTCGCCAACGGCATCACACACCTGCAGTGCGATGTGGAGCGCGCGCGGCAGCGGCAGCGCGTCGTTGGCTGAAGCCAGCGCGGAGCGGAGTGAGATCCCGTCCAGGTACTCCATGACCAGGTACCCCTCGCCGCCGACGTCGAGTCGACTGCGGGCGAGCTCTCCGATCATCAGCACCTGGACCACGTTTGGGTGCATGAGACGGCTGGCGACCTTGGCTTCGCGCTGGAAGCGCGCGCTGACGTTCGGCTTGCGTAGGAGCTCACGGTGCAGCACCTTGATGGCGACCTGACGCTCGATCCCCTTCTGATAGGCACGATAGACGCGTCCCATCGCGCCGATCCCGACCAACTGCTCGACCCGGAACTGGTCAGCGATCGTCAGCCCCAGGTATGGGTCCTCGTCGGTCAGCTGGGTCTGGTTCCGCGGGTTGGTCAGCGGAGAGCCGTCCTTCGGACAGAAGAGCACGTCTGTCCCGTATTCGGCCTTGCACTTGGGGCAGACTCGTGCGGCTCCCGCCATCGCTACGGCCACGCTAGCACGGTCTGAGTATCCCGGGAGCCGGCCGATGGGACGGTGATGACATTTGGGGTGAGGAAGGTAGGCTCCGTGCCCCCCGGTGACGAAACCCATCGACAGCCCTCCCCCCCCGCCCTCCACAGGGGCAGATCCTGACGCGCCGGAGGCGGCCGCAGACGTACCCGCGAGTCGTGAGCCCGAGAAGTCCACGGACGGCTCCTCTCTTGCAGAGGACACGTTCCCCGAGGACGTGTCCGTTTCGGGCAGCGGCGCAGGGCTGGCCGAGGCTGCCTCGCGTGATGGGGGCGACGGTCCCTCAGCTACTCCGGGTGGGGAAGACGCGTCCGCTGCAGATTCGTCGCCGGACACCTACCGAGTCCAGCTCGAGAACTTCGAGGGGCCGCTCGACTTGCTGCTCCATCTGATTCAGCAACACGAGCTCGACATCCTGGACATCCCCATCGCGTTCATCACCGAGCGATACGTGGCTTACGTCATGTTGATGCAGGAGCTGAACATCGACATCGCCAGCGAGTACCTCGTGATGGCGGCCACGCTGGCGCACATCAAGTCGAAGATGCTGCTTCCGAGCGTGCCGGAAGATCAGGAGGACGGCGAGCTCGAAGACGAGGAGGACCCCCGTCAAGAGCTCGTGCGTCGTCTGCTCGAGTACCAGAAGTACAAGGACGCCGCCGAAAAGCTTGGTCAGCGTGACGTGTTCGGACGTGATGTCTACCCAAGAGGTCTGCCGGCGCCCGACGCCCAAGGCCCCGCGCCACTCGCCGAGATCCCGGTCTTCAAGCTACTCGATGCCTTCCAGTCGGTTCTCGATCGAGTCAAGACGACGCTGGATCACCAGATTCATTTCGAGCGCCTTTCGATCACTGACCGGATCAACGAGCTCGTGGACCAGCTGCGGGGGAAGCGACGCTGCCTTTTCGAGGACCTTTTCGAAGGGCAGCGGACCCGCGCTGATGTCATCGTCACGTTCCTGGCCCTGCTCGAGATGACACGACTGCGGATGACTCGGCTGGTGCAGGCGGGTCCGCTGGCGCCCATCGAGATCGAGATCAGTCTCGACGATGATGAGCCGGCGGAGCGCGACGAGGGTGTGGACATGGCCGCCGCGCCCAAGGTTGCGGCTGCGCCCGAGTCCGCAGCCGCTTCTGAACCACCGCGGGTTCCCGCTCCCGAGCCTGCCCCCCCGGCCGAGCCCGCGCTTGGGGCGGAGCAAGAAGCCGCTCCCGAGCTCCCATCCGAGCCCAGCGTCGATCCCTCCGCGCAGCTCGAGGTCGCTCCCAAGCACGAAGCTGCGGCCCCTCCCGCACCCGAGCCGGGACAAGAGGGCGAACCCGCTCCCGAGTCCGAAGCCATTTCCGAACGCGAACCCGCCGCCGCCGCTCCTGCAACCGAGGTGAGGCCTGCGGCCATTGGCGAGCCCGACCCCCCACCCGAAGACGAGGCGCCACCCGAAGACGAGGCCCCACCCGAAGACGAGGCGCCACCCGAAGACGAGGCGCCACCCGAAGACGAGGCGCCACCCGAAGACGAGGCCCCACCCGAAGACGAGGCCCCACCCGAAGACGAGGCCCCACCCGAAGACGAGGCCAGCGAGCTGGGGATCGATGGCGACTTAGCGCCCCATCTCCAATCGGCTTCCGAATTAGGTCGCGGCGCGGGTCTCGAGTGCGCCGCCGAACGCGGCAGCGCCATGGCTTCCGCCGCCGAACCCGAAGGCGTCTTCGCTGCCGAGCCCGATCCGGTTGCCTCCGTCGAACCCGAGCTCAGCACCGAGCCGACTCCTGCCAACGAACCGGAGCCTGGTGTTGTCTCTGGCGATCTCGAAGCCCCCGTTGCCGTCTCGGTCCCCCCAGATCGGCCTGACACGAGGGTGGCAGAGTCGGTCGAGAACGAGACTGACGCGTCGCAGAAAGACTACTGATGGCGAGCAAGAAGAAGTTCACCCGGAAGAAGAAGGCGAGCCAGAAGCCCGAGCCGACGCCTGTGGTAACGGAGCAGGCGGTCGAGAGCGAACCCGCCGCAGAGGTGGCCCAGGGCGAACTGTCTGCGGACGAGGCCCCCGAGACGGACCTGGACGAGGCCCAGGCCGGCAAGAAGAAGCGAGCGAGCAGGAAGCCGGCGAACCGGAAGTCGGCTGCCGTGAAGGCATCCGAGACGCAGGCGGTCGAGAGCGAACCCGCCGCAGAGGTGGCCCAGGGCGAACCGTCTGCGTTTGAAGCGCCAGAGATGGAGGGAGAAGAAGGCCCGGTCCGCGAGAGTCTAGGCGAGCAGGGCGCGGATCGTGGCGCAGATCCTGCCGTCCGCGCCACGCCGGATCTACCGGATGGCGGGGCTGGCGATGAGTCTCCTGAGATCTTGGTGGGCCGCGGCGACGAGCTGGGGTCGGAAATCCCGGAAGGCCCCGAGCTTGCGCTCGAGTCTGCGGATGCCGACCCCGCGGAGAACGTTGAACCGACTGAAGACGACGCTTCGTTGCTCGATCTGGTGGGCGAGGGGGAGTCGGTCGACGAGGATTCCGTCGACGACACGCACGCCTACTTGAAGGGACTGGTCGAAGCGGTGCTGTTCGTTGCCGACCGACCGCTGTCGCTGAAGGAGATCGCGCGAGCGGCCAAGATCGACAAGCGACGGGCGCAGGAGCTGATCGACGAACTACGCCAGGACCAGGTGGGGCGTGGGATCTGCATCGATGAAGTGGCGGGTGGCTTCGCGTTTCGGACCCACTCGACCTACGCGAAGTACGTTCGCGGATTCCTCGCCCAGCGCCCAGTGCGACTTTCGCGCGCGCAGCTCGAGACGTTGGCGATTGTCGCGTACCGGCAGCCCATTACGCGACCCGATGTGGATGACATTCGCGGGGTCGACTCGGGGCCCGTGCTCAAGGGGTTGCTTGACCGAGATTTGATTCGGATCCTGGGCAAGAAGGACGAGCCAGGTCGTCCGATGCTCTACGGAACGACGACCGCGTTCCTGGAGCTGTTCAGCCTCGAGTCGTTGCGTGAGTTGCCGACGCTCCGCGAGTTTACGGAGCTGAGCGATGCGTCTCGTGCCAAGTTCGAGATTGAGACTGGTGAGACGGCTCCCGAAGGCCCCGTCGATCTGAGTGGGGACGCTCCCGCCGAGGAACGGACTGACGAGAGCGACGCGGAGTCGGACGAGTTGCTCGGGACCGGCGAGGGTCAGGACGACACGGACGACGATACGGACGACGACACGGACGACGACACGGACGACGACACGGACGACGACACGGACGACGACACGGACGACGACACGGACGACGAAACGGACGAAGACACGGACGACGACACGG